>NZ_JBIRTJ010000028.1:0-89636 GCF_044334695.1 Streptomyces sp. NPDC020747
AAACGCCCGGTTACATTCCGAACCCGGAAGCTAAGCCTTACAGCGCCGATGGTACTGCAGGGGGGACCCTGTGGGAGAGTAGGACGCCGCCGAACAATATTTGGAGGACCTCTGGTCCCAGCGACTCGCTGGGACCAGAGGTCCTTTTTTGTTTTCCGAAGCGCGCTGGGTACCCGGCTGCGCGAGAATGACTTGCGGTACCGATGACAGGAGTCACCCATGTCCACCAACTCTCCCGACGAGCGACCGGAGCGCGACCAGCGACGCCGGGACAGTGGTGACCGCGGCGGGTACCGAGGGGGCCCGCGCCGCGACAACGACCGTGGCGGGAACGGCCGGCGTGACGACCGTCGCGATGACAACCGTGGCAGCAGCAGCAGCAGCGGCAGCAGTGGTGGTGGCGACCGCGGCGGATTCCGCCGTGACGACAACCGTGGCGGCGGCAGCGGTGGCTTCCGTCGCGATGACAACCGTGGCGGCGGCAGCGGTGGCTTCCGTCGCGATGACAACCGTGGCGGCGGCAGCGGTGGCTTCCGTCGCGATGACAACCGTGGTGGCAGCGGCAGTGGCGGTGGATTCCGCGGGCGCGACGACCGTGACCGTGGTGGTCGTCCGCCGTTCCGGCGTGATGACCGTTCCAGTGGGCCCAGCCGTGACGACCGTGATCGGGGCGGGTTCCGTCGGGACGATGACCGTGGTGGCCGTCCGGCGTTCCGCCGTGACGACGAGCGGGGTGCCCCGCGTCGCGACGACAACCGCGGCAGCAGCACCGGCGGCGGCGACCGTGGTGGCTTCCGTCGCGACGACAACCGCGGTGGCAGCGGTGACCGTGGCGGTTTCCGGCGCGATGACAATCGTGGTGGCCCTCGGCGTGATGGTGACCGTCCGCCCTTCCGTCGTGACGATCGTCGTGATGACAACCGTGGCAGCAGCAGCAGCAGCAGCAGCAGCAGTGGTGGCGGCGGCGACCGTGGTGGCTTCCGTCGGGACGACAATCGCGGTGGTGGCGGTGACCGTGGCGGGTTCAGGCGCGATGGCGATCGTCCGGCGTTCCGGCGTGACGACCGTCGGGACGACGACCGCGGTGGTCGTCCGCCGTTCCGGCGTGATGACCGTCCCAGTGGGCCCAGCCGTGACGACCGTGACCGTGGTGGGTTCCGTCGGGACGACGATCGTGGTGGCCGTCCGGCGTTCCGCCGTGACGACGAGCGGGGTGCCCCGCGTCGCGACGACAACCGCGGCAGCAGCACCGGCGGCGGCGACCGTGGTGGCTTCCGTCGCGACGACAACCGCGGTGGCAGCAGTGACCGTCCGCCCTTCCGCCGTGACGACCGTCGCGATGACAACCGCGGCGGCAGCACTGGCGGCGGCGACCGTGGTGGCTTCCGTCGCGACGACCGCCGTGACGACAACCGTGGCGGCGACCGTGCCGGTTACGTTCGTCGTGATGATCGGCGTGACGACCGTCGCGATGACAGGCGTGACGACAACCGCAGCGGCGGTGGCGACCGTGGCGGGTTCCGTCGGGACGACAACCGTCCCAGTGGCGGCGGTGGCGGGTTCCGTGGGCGCGACGACCGCGGTGGACGAGGCGGCGACGACCGTCGTGGCGGACCGCGTCGCGATGACAGCCGTGGCCGTCCCGCCGGCGGTGGAGGCGGGTTCCGCGGGCGTGACGACCGTGGTGGACGGGGCGGCGACGACCGTCGTGGCGGCGGGCGCTTCCGTGACGAGCGGGATCGCGACCGCGAGCCGATCAAGCGGCTGCCGATCCCGGACGACGTCACGGGTGAGGAGATCGACAAGGACGTACGGCAGGAGCTGCAAAGCCTGCCCAAGGGACTTGCCGAGGACGTCTCCCGGAACCTGGTGATGGTGGCCAGGCTCATCGACGAGGACCCCGAGGGGGCGTACGGCTACTCCAGGGTCGCCCTGCGGCTGGCGTCGCGTGTCGCCGCTGTGCGGGAGGCGGCCGGCTTCGCCGCGTACGCGAGCCAGAAGTACAGCGAGGCGCTCGCCGAGTTCCGGGCCGCGCGGCGCATGACGGGCAACGTGGATCTGTGGCCCGTCATGGCGGACTGCGAGCGTGGTCTCGGGCGGCCCGAGAAGGCGCTCGAAATGGCCGGGGCCCCCGAGGTGCAGAAGCTCGACAAGGCCGGCCAGGTCGAGATGCGGCTCGTGGCGGCCGGTGCGCGGCGGGACATGGACCAGCTCGACGCGGCCATCGTCACACTGCAGAGCCCCGAGCTCGCCTCCAACTCCGTACAGCCGTGGACCGCGCGACTGCGTTACGCGTACGCCGACGCGCTGCTCGCGGCCGGGCGTGAGGGCGAGGCGCGCGAGTGGTTCGCCAAGGCCGTCGAGTCCGACAAGGACGGCAGCACGGACGCCTCGGACCGGCTTGCCGAGCTGGACGGTGTGGAGTTCGTCGACGCCCTCGTCGAGGATGACAGCGATGGCGACAGTGATGTCGACGGCGACATCGAGGTCGTGAACTCCGAGGCTCCGGAGCCGAAGTCGGTGCCGGAGGCGGAGTCCGCCGATGACAGCGTCGTCGACGATGGTCTGGACGACGTAGACGACACGGACGGCGACGAGGGCGACCTGAAGGGCTGACAGCCCCGCAGGAGTCGTACGAGCACGAGTACGACCACGAGCGCATACGAGTGCATGGGCGGGATCCCTTCGGGGGTCCCGCCCATTCGTGTTTTCAGGGGCCCAGAGTGCGCAGCACCAGGCCCGACGCCGGCTTCGGGCCGAACGACGTCGACTTGCGGGGCATCGTGACGCCCTGGCTCGCCAGTTCGCGTACGACTTCCTCGTGGACCGGGTGCATCAGGACGGCCGTGCCGCCGTCGTGCTCCGCCTTGGTGACCGTGGCGGCGGTGTCGTGGATGTAGGCGATGTGCTCCGGGACGTCGGGTATCCGCCAGACATGGTCGAGGAGCGTGGCGTGCAGGACCGTCGCGTCGAGGGTGCGCCAGGTCTCGGGGCGGTCCGCCGGGATCGTACGGGCGAGCAGGTCCGGGGACGGGCGGTCGACGAGGTGGAAGGTGCCGTCGCCCGCGAGGAGGTAGGCGTTTCCCTCGGCGGCCGCTATGGAGAGGGCCTCCAAGGCTGCGGAGAGCGGGCCGTTGACTCGGCGTACGCGGAAGTCGTCGGCCAGGGCCGCCAGGGCGTCGGCCACCGGGAGTTGGTGCAGGAGGCGGTGGATCGCGCGGACGCGCAGTGGGTAGCGGGCGGTGTCCACGAGGAGTACCAGGCCGAAGTCCCAGGGGCTGGGGGAGGGATGCTCCGCGCGTAGACGCAAGTACGTGGCCCAGCGGTGGTGGCCGTCGGCGATGAGGGCCTGGTGGTTGGCCAGGTCTGTCCGGATCTCGGCGAGGTGCGCCGGGTCGGTCACGGCCCACAGGCGGTGGCTGAAGCCGTCCTCCGTGGTGGTGGACAGCAGGGGAGGGTGCTTGGCGGCGCGCTCCACGACGGCGGTCGTGCCGCAGGTGGCGCCGTTGCCGCGGTAGGTCAGCAGCAGGGGTTCGAGGTTCGCGGAGGTGGCGCGCATCAGGGCCGCGCGGTCCGCGACGACGTGCGGCATGACGTCCTCGTGCGGCAGGACCACGCCCTCAGATGCCTCCGAAAGGCGCAGGGCGCCGATGACGCCCCGTTGCAGCATGCCGTCGCCGTGGCGTTGCTCGTAGACGTACAGACCCGGCTCGGAGTCCGTGGTCAGGATGCCCTCGGACAGCCAGCGGTGCAGGGTGTCCGCGGCCTGCTCGTTGCGGACGCTGGGCGTGGTGGCCTGGGGGAGGATCAGCCGGACGATGTTGTGCGGGTCCGCCGATTCGAGGTGGTGGAGACCGTCGGGCCGTACGACCACGTCGTACGGCGGGGACGTGACGGCGGAGAGGCTGCCGACCCGGTCGGGGTCGTAGCGCAGACCCCGGAACGGGGTCAGATCAAGGCCCATGCGTGCCGGTACGTCCGCGGGACCTGCAGTGTTCATTGGTGCATCGTAAGTGTGTCAGTGCCATGCGGGATGATCGGGGGAAAGGGATCGAACGAGGAGCGATGCGTAATGAGCCAGACCGTGAGGACGCGCCCCGAGGGCAGTGACCGGGCCCTGAGCGAGGCGTACGACACGGCGCTGCTCGACCTGGACGGGGTGGTGTACGCGGGCGGGAACGCGATCGCGTACGCGGTCGACTCGCTCGGCACGGCCCGCGCGGGCGGAATGCGTCTCGCGTACGTGACGAACAACGCGCTGCGGACGCCCGACACCGTCGCCGCGCACCTCACGGAGCTGGGGATACCGACCGAGGAGCCGGACGTCATCACCTCGGCGCAGGCGGTCGCCCGGCTGATCAGCGAGCAGGTGCCCCGGGGGGCGCGGGTGCTGGTCATCGGCGGGGAGGGGCTGCGGGTCGCGCTGCGCGAGCGCGGGCTCGAACCGGTCGAGTCGGCCGAGGACGAGCCGGTGGCGGTCGTGCAGGGGTACGGCGGGCCTGATCTGCCCTGGGGGCGTTTCGCGGAGGCCTGTTACGCCATCGCGCGCGGGGTGCCGTGGTTCGCGTCCAACACCGATCTGACGATTCCCGGCGCGCGCGGGATCGCCCCGGGCAACGGCGCGGCCGTGGAGGTCGTACGGATCGCGACCGGCGCCGAGCCGCAGGTGGCGGGCAAGCCGTTGCCGCCGATGCACCGCGAGACGATCCTGCGGACCGGGGCGGAGCGGCCGCTGGTGGTGGGGGACCGGCTCGACACGGACATCGAGGGGGCGTTCAACGGCGAGGTGGACTCCCTGCTGGTGCTGACCGGTGTGACCGACGGGGCGCAGCTCCTCGCCGCGCCGCCGCAGCACCGGCCGACGTACGTCGACGCCGATCTGCGGGGGATGCTGACCGGGCAGCCGGAGGTCGTCGAGGCGGGCGAAGGGTTCCGTTGCGGGGGCTGGACTGCGACGGCCGGCACCGAGCGGCTGGAACTGGAGGGTGCGGGCGAGGCGATGGACGGGCTGCGGGCGCTGTGTGCCGCCGCCTGGACGGCTGCCGGGGACGGGGCGTGTGAGCTGGACGGGGGCAAGGCGCTGGCGCGGCTGGGGCTCTGAGCACGGGTTGGGTGGATCTCCGCGGGCCCTTCGGCAGGCCCTTGGTGGGGCCTGGAGCGCAGCCTCGGGAAGGGTGGTTGCGCAGGTCACCGCGTACGGGAATCGTAGCTCGTAGCGAGGGTAGGCTAACCTAACCAGGTGTTGGTCGACAGTCCCCCCGAACCGAGCGCGGAGACCGCCCCCGCGCCCCCGACCCGCCGGGCGATACGGGCCGCTGGGCTCCTCGTGTCCCTCGCCGTGCTGGTGCTCGTCGCCCTGGCGAGCATCGCGATCGGCGCGAAAGAGCTGTCCCTGGAGCAGGTCTGGCACGGTCTGTTCGAGGACTCGGGGACGTACGGCGACGTCGTGGTGAGCGAGCGGCTGTCGCGTACGGTCCTCGGGTTGCTCGTCGGTGCCGCGCTCGGGCTCTCCGGGGCGGTCCTCCAGGCGCTCACCCGCAACCCGCTGGCAGACCCGGGGCTGCTCGGCATCAACGCCGGCGCGTCGGCCGCGGTCGTCACGGCGATCACCTTCTTCGGTGTCACCTCGCTGAGTGGCTATGTGTGGTTCGCCTTCGCGGGCGCGGCGGTCGTCGGAGCGCTCGTGTACTTCCTCGGCGGCAGCCGGGGTGCCACGCCGGTGCGGCTCGCGCTCGCCGGCACCGCGATCAGCGCCGCGCTCTACGGCTATCTGCAGGCCGTGATGATCACGGACGAGGCCGCGCTCGGCAAGATGCGCTTCTGGACGGTCGGTTCGCTGGCCTCGGCCACGAACACGACCATCGAGCAGGTGCTGCCGTTCCTCGCGATCGGCACGGTTCTCGCGCTGGCGCTCGCCCGGCCGCTGAACGCCATGGCCTTGGGCGACGACACCGCCCGCGCGCTCGGGGCGCATCTGAACCGCACCCGCGGGCTGGCCATGGCCGCCGCGACCGTGCTCTGCGGGGCCGCGACCGCCGCCTGCGGGCCGATCGTCTTCGTCGGGCTGATGGTTCCGCACGTCGTACGGTCCTTCACCGGGCCCGACCTGCGCTGGATCCTGCCGTACGCCACCGTGCTGTCGCCGGTGCTGCTGCTGGGCGCCGATGTGATCGGCAGGATGATCGCCCGGCCCGCGGAGCTCCAGGTCGGCATCGTCACCGCGGTCCTCGGCGGGCCGGTCTTCATCTTTCTCGTACGACGGCGGAGGACGGCGCAGCTGTGAAGCCCCCACGCAATCAGGCCGGACACGATCGGGCAGGACAGGACCAGGCCGGACACGACCAGACCGGGCGCGATCAGGCAGTCCTCGATCAGACAGGTCCCGTCCGGGCCTTTCGGGCTCGGACTGTCCGCACCGGCGGTGGGATGTCGGTGCGTGTCGATGTCCGCGGGTTCACGGTCGTCGTGCTGCTGCTCGTGGCCGCGCTCGCCGCGAGTGTCGTGCTCATCGGTACCGGCGACTTCCCGATACCGGCCGCCGACGTCCTCAGGACGTTGCTCGGCAACGGCGACGCGGGCCAGGAGTTCATCGTCAACGAGCTGCGCCTGCCGCGGGTCCTGGTCGGGCTCCTGGTGGGGGCCTCGCTCGGGCTCGGCGGCGCGCTCTTCCAGGCCATCTCCCGCAATCCGCTGGGCAGTCCGGACGTACTGGGTGTCGGGCAGGGCTCGACGGCCGGCGCGCTCGTGATGATCGTGCTGTTCTCGGGGAGCGCCGGCCAGGTCGCCGTCGGGGCGCTGGTCGGCGGGCTGGTGACCGGGCTCGCCATCTATGTGCTCGCCTGGAAGCGGGGTGTGCACGGATATCGACTGGTTCTGGTCGGTATCGGTGTCTCCGCGATCGTCACGGCCGTCAACGGCTATCTGATCACCAAGGCCGACCTCGTCGACGCGGCCCGTGCCGTCGTCTGGATGACCGGCTCGCTCAACGGCCGTGACTGGGACCAGGTCTGGCCGCTGCTCGGCCTGTGCGCCGTCCTCGTACCGCTGGTCCTCGGCAACGCGCGCGGACTGCGGATGCTGGAGATGGGCGACGACGTGGCGTACGCCCTCGGGGTGCGGGTCGAGAGGACGCGGCTGCTGCTGTTGGTGGCCGCCGTGCTGCTCACCGCGGCTGCCACCGCCGCCGCGGGCCCGGTCGGCTTCGTCGCGCTCACCGCGCCGCAGCTCGCGCGGCGGCTCACCCGCTCGCCCGGACCCAACCTGGTACCCGCCATGTGCATGGGCGCCACTCTGCTGGTCGTCGCGGACTGGGCCTCGCAGCGGGTCTTCGGCGCCGACCAGCTGCCCGTCGGCGTGGTGACCGGAGTGCTCGGCGGCGTCTATCTGCTGTGGCTCCTGGTCACCGAGCGGAAGGCGGGCCGGATATGAACGCCGACCGCACGACGAGTACGGCCGACGACGGGACGCCGAGCAAGACGAGTAGGACGAGTAGGACGCGTACGGGCTCCGATGGCTGGCCGCACACGAACACCCGAAGGAGCACTGTGAACCGCCTGTCCGCCGAGAACGTCACCCTCGCCTACGACCAGCGCGTCATAGCCGAGCAGCTGTCGGTCGAGATACCGGACAACTCGTTCACGGTGATCGTCGGCCCGAACGCCTGCGGCAAGTCCACGCTGCTGCGCGCCCTGTCCCGGATGCTGAAGCCGAGCCAGGGCCGGGTGCTGCTCGACGGGCAGGTCGTCCAGTCGATGCCCGCGAAGAAGGTGGCCAGGACGCTCGGGCTGCTGCCGCAGTCGTCGATCGCGCCGGACGGGATCACCGTCGGCGACCTCGTGGGGCGCGGGCGTTACCCGCACCAGGGGCTGCTGCGCCAGTGGTCGACCGAGGACGAGCGGATCGTGCGCGAGTCCATGACCTCCACCGGCGTCGCCGAACTGGCCGACCGCTATGTCGACGAGCTGTCCGGAGGCCAGCGCCAGCGCGTGTGGATCGCCATGGCACTCGCCCAGCAGACCCCGCTGCTGCTGCTCGACGAGCCGACCACCTTTCTCGACATCCAGCACCAGATCGACGTGCTCGACCTGTGCGCGGAGCTCCACGAGGAGCAGGGCCGCACCCTGGTCGCCGTACTGCACGACCTCAACCACGCGGCCCGGTACGCCACCCATCTGATCGCCCTGCGCGAGGGCTCGGTGATCGCCGAGGGCACCCCGGCCGACATCGTCACTGCCGAGCTGGTCGAGGAGGTCTTCGGGCTGCGCTGCCAGGTCATCGACGACCCCGAGACGGGCACGCCGCTGGTGGTGCCGGCGGCGCGGAAGGCACGTACGACCGCCGCCGCGCCTGTCGGTGTCGCGAAGAGCCAGTGCTCCCGCGGGATCGCTGAAGGCGGGCCGGGCGGATCCGGACGGGCGTTCAGAGGAGCGCTCAGAGGAGCTTTCTGAGCCGGAGCAGGTCGCGCAGGCCCGCTTCGAGCTTGACCCGGCCCGAGCCCCAGGCCTTCGCGAAGTTCAGCTCGCCGTCGACCATCGCGACCAGGTCGTCGCCGGTCATCGTGAGCCGGATCTCGGCCTTGTCGGGCGGCGGGCCCTGGACCGTGTCGAGCACCTCGATCCGGCCGTCCACGAGACGTCCTACGAAGGTGATGTCGAGGTCGGTGATACGGCAGCTCAGCGAGCGGTCCAACGCCGCCGCGCCGCGTACGTCGCCGTCCGCGCCCGCCATGTTGTCCGAGAGCTTGTCGAGTGCGCTGCGGCACTCCTCAATCGTGGCCATCGCGATCGACGGTACCCCAGCGCTTCGCGGTAGCGTCGGGTCATGAGCGACTCCATGACCGGCCCGGAGACGGGGGCCCCCGACGCAGAGCCCCTCGGCGCGGAGGCCCGGCTTCCGGTCGAGCCCGTGCCCGAGCCGGTGCCGGTGCCGTCCGCGGACCCCGAGGCCATGGCCGGGTCCGAGGCCGCGGAACCCGAGGACGATCCCGCCGCCCCCGCTCCCCTCCACGTGCCGCGTACGCCCACGGGCAACGCCGAGGCCGACGCCCAGCTCGACCGGTTGGCCGATGTGGACCACCTCGCCACGGACGGCCACATGGAGGTGTACGAGGATGTGCACAGGGGGCTGCGCGACGCGCTCACCGCACTCGACGCCCGCCCGGGACCTCCGGGGCCCTCTCTGCCGTACAGCAGCAGTAACGACAGCAACAGCAACAGGAGCTGAACCGAACGTGGCAGGAGTGGCACGACGCCGCCTCGACGCCGAACTGGTCCGACGTAAACTCGCCCGCTCGCGCGAGCACGCCGGACAGCTGATCGCCGCCGGGCGGGTCACCGTCGGCAAGACCCTCGCGACCAAATCCGCCACCCAGGTGGAGACCGCCGCCGCCATCCTCGTCACCCAGGACGACGGCGACCCCGACTACGTCTCGCGCGGCGGCCACAAGCTCGCCGGAGCGCTGGAGGCCTTCGTACCGCTCGGCCTGGCGGTCGAGGGACGGAGGGCGCTGGACGCCGGCGCCTCGACCGGCGGTTTCACCGATGTACTGCTGCGCGCGGGCGTCGCCCACGTCGTCGCCGTGGACGTCGGATACGGGCAGTTGGCCTGGTCTCTTCAGAGTGATGAACGCGTCACCGTCAAGGACCGTACGAACGTACGCGAGTTGACGTTGGAGGCGATCGATGGGGAGCCGGTGGATCTTGTTGTCGGTGACTTGTCCTTTATCCCACTCGGCCTGGTGCTGCCCGCCCTTGTGCGGTGCGCGGCGCCCGGAGCCGACCTGGTGATGATGGTCAAGCCGCAGTTCGAGGTGGGCAGGGAACGGCTCGGGAGCGGCGGAGTCGTCCGCAGCCCCGAGCTACGGGCGGACGCCGTGCGCGGTGTGGCCCGGCAGGCGGGGGAGCTTGGACTCGGGGTGAACGGCGTGACGGCCAGTCCGTTGCCCGGCCCCTCGGGGAATGTCGAGTACTTTCTGTGGCTGCGTGCCGGGGCACCCGCACTGGACCCGGCCGACGTTGACCGTGCAGTGGCGGAGGGGCCGCGTTGACACAGACCCGAGCTCGTACTGTTTTCCTGCTCGCCCACACCGGACGGCCCGCGGCCATCCGCAGTGCCGAGCTCGTCGTCGAGGGGCTGGTGCGTTCCGGTCTCGGCGTACGGGTCCTGGAGGCGGAAGCGGCCGATCTGCCGCTTCCGGAGAGCGTGGAGCTCGTCAAGGAGGCGACACCGGAGTGCCTGGACGGGTGTGAACTGCTGATCGTCCTCGGCGGTGACGGGACGCTGCTGCGCGGCGCCGAGTTCGCCCGCGCCTCCGGGGTGCCGATGCTGGGCGTCAACCTCGGGCGTGTCGGCTTCCTCGCGGAGGCCGAGCGCGACGATCTCGACAAGGTCGTCGACCGGGTGGTGACGAGGGCGTACGAGGTCGAGGAGCGCATGACCGTCGACGTCGTCGTGCACAGCAACGGTGATGTCGTCCACACGGACTGGGCGCTCAACGAGGCAGCCGTGCAGAAGGCGGGGGCCGAGAAGCTCCTTGAGGTCGTGCTGGAGATCGACGGGCGGCCGGTGACCGGGTTCGGGTGCGACGGGATCGTCCTGTCGACGCCGACCGGGTCGACGGCGTACGCGTTCTCCGCGGGCGGTCCCGTGGTGTGGCCGGAGGTCGAGGCGCTGCTGATGGTGCCGATCAGCGCGCACGCCCTGTTCGCCAAGCCGCTGGTGACCTCGCCGAACTCGGTGCTGGCCGTGGAGGTCCTGCCGCACATCCCGCCCGGGGTGCTGTGGTGCGACGGCCGCCGCACGATCGAGCTGCCGCCCGGTGCGCGGGTGGAGGTCCGGCGTGGGGCGGTGCCGGTGCGGCTGGCACGGCTGCACCACGCGTCGTTCACCGACCGGCTCGTCGCCAAGTTCGCGCTGCCGGTGGCGGGTTGGCGGGGCGCTCCGCACTGAGTGCTCCGCGGGGAGCCGGGGGATGTCGTTGGGTTGGTGCGGGTCGGTGGGGGCTGGCCGCGTCGTTCCCCGCGCCCCTTGAAAGCAGGGGCTACCGCCCCGTCTTTCAGGGGCGCGGGGAACGGGCAATTCGGTCAACCGCACCAGGGCTTATGTGGAGGGACTGGGGCGGCGTCGCGCCGGGTGGGGGAAACCTCGTATGGTCATGTCCGTGTTGGAGGAGATGCGGATACGGTCGCTCGGAGTCATCGACGACGCGGTCGTCGAGCTGTCACCCGGCTTCACCGCCGTGACCGGTGAGACCGGCGCGGGCAAGACGATGGTGGTCACCAGCCTGGGCCTGCTGCTGGGCGGGCGTGCCGACCCGGCCCTCGTGCGGATCGGGGCCAAGAACGCGGTCGTGGAGGGGCGGATCTCCGTACCCGACGGCGCCTCTGCCGTCGTACGGGCCGAGGAGGCCGGCGCCGAGCTCGACGACGGGGTGCTGCTCATCAGCCGTACCGTTTCCGCCGAGGGGCGCTCGCGCGCGCACCTGGGCGGGCGCAGCGTGCCGGTGGGGCTGCTCGCCGAGCTCGCCGACGACCTGGTGGCCGTGCACGGTCAGACCGACCAGCAGGGGCTGCTCAAGCTGTCCCGCCAGCGGCAGGCCCTCGACCGGTACGCGGGCGACGCCGTCGCCGTGCCGCTCGCCAAGTACGCGGGCGCCTACCGACGGCTGCGCGCCATCTCCACCGAGCTGGACGAGATCACCACTCGCGCGCGGGAACGCGCCCAGGAAGCCGACATGCTGCGCTTCGGGCTCGACGAGATCGCCGCGGTGGAGCCTCGCCCGGGCGAGGACACCGAGCTGGCGGCCGAGGCCGAGCGGCTCGGGCACGCGGAGGCACTCGCGTCCGCCGCCACGGCCGCGCACGCCGCCCTCGCGGGCAACCCCGAGGACCCGGAGGGCATCGACGCCACGACGCTCGTCGCGGGCGCACACCGGGCCCTGGAGGCCGTACGGTCCCACGACGCGGAGCTCGGCGCGCTGGCAGGCCGCATCGGGGAGATCGGGATCCTGCTGGGCGACGTGGCGGGGGAGCTGGCGGGATACGCCGACGACCTCGACGCGGACCCGCTGCGGCTCTCGGCGGTCGAGGAGCGGCGTGCCGCGCTCACCGCGCTGACCCGCAAGTACGGCGAGGATGTGGGTGCCGTACTGACCTGGGCGGAACAAGGGGCCGCGCGGCTCCTGGAGTTGGACGGCGACGACGACCGGCTCGGCGAGCTGACGGCCGAGCGGGACGCGCTGCGGGCCGAACTGGGCGGGCTGGCACAGGCGTTGACGGACGCCCGTACGGAGGCCGCCGAGCGCTTCGCCGCCGCCGTGACCGCCGAACTCGCCTCGCTCGCCATGCCGCACGCGCGCGTGTCGTTCGAGATCCGGCAGACCGAGGACCCGGAGGGCGTGGAGGTCGGCGGCCGTCCGGTCTCGTACGGACCCGCCGGGGTCGACGAGGTCGAACTGCTCCTCGCCCCGCATCCGGGTGCGCCGCCGCGGCCCATCGCCAAGGGGGCGTCCGGCGGTGAACTGTCGCGCGTCATGCTCGCCGTCGAGGTCGTGTTCGCGGGTACGGATCCGGTGCCGACGTATCTCTTCGACGAGGTCGACGCGGGTGTGGGCGGCAAGGCGGCGGTCGAGATCGGGCGGAGGCTCGCCAAACTCGCCAAGAGCGCGCAGGTCGTCGTCGTCACCCATCTGCCCCAGGTGGCCGCCTTCGCCGACCGGCAGTTGCTGGTCGAGAAGACCGACGACGGATCGGTCACGCGGTCCGGGGTGAAGGTCCTGGAGGGCGAGGAGCGGGTCCGGGAGCTGTCGCGGATGCTGGCCGGCCAGGAGGACTCGGAGACGGCCCGGGCACACGCGGAGGAGCTGCTGGCGACGGCCCGCGCCGACGGGTAGCCGCCGCTCCACGGCGGGGGCTGTGTGCCGTTCCACGGCCGGGCGCCCGCCCGCTCCGCGGTCCGAACTCCGCCGCTCCGCGCCGGTTTCCCCGCCCGCGCGCCCGTGTTGAGCGCTCCGCGCTCCCCGAATCCCGCTCGCTCCCGAATCCCGCCCGCTCCGCGGGCAGACCCCCGTCCACCCCTCACTCATGTGAGTGATCACCCGCATCCCATCTCCGCCACCCCCCCACCTCACCCCCTCGATGGTCCGCAACTCCCGCGAGCCCTGGCATCCTTGGAAGAGGACCCCGAGCGGTACACCCCCACCGCCCGTTCCTTCTGTACGTTTCTTCGTGACCGCCCGTCGCCGAACCAGGAGCCCCGGCCACGTGATCCACGTGAGCAGCCACTCACCGCCAGGACAGTCGCCGCTGCGCACTGTCCAAGTGCTCGGCGGAGGCAGCGCGGGCAGCTGTGCCCATGTGCGGTCGCTGACGTCGGGGCTCGTCGCCCGGGGCGTGCGGGTCACCGTGTGCGCCCCGGCCACCGCCGACCACACGTACGACTTCAGCGGCGTCGGGGCCGACCACGTGCACGTGCCGAGGCGGAACGACCCGGCCTCCGTGGCCGCGCTGCGGGCCGCCTGCGCGGACGCCGACCTGGTGCACGCGCACGGGCTGCACTCGGCGCTGCGGGCCGCGCTCGCGCTCAGCGGCCGGCGCGTGCCGCTCGTCGTCACGCTGCACTCCCGCCCGTACGCGGAGGGAGCGCGGGCGCATCTGCTGCGCCTCCTTGAGCGCCGTGTGGCCAAGGCCGCCTCCGTGGTCCTCGGATCCTCGTCCGACCTCGTGGACCGGGCCCGCAGCAGGGGCGCCCGGGACGCGCGGCTCGCCGCGGTCGCGCTGCCCGCCCCGCGCCGGCCCCTCGCCGAGAGCGAGGACGCCGACCGGCTGCGCCCCAAGGCACGGGCCGAACTCGGCGCGACCGACCGGCCGTTGCTGATGGCCGTCGGCTCACTCGACCGGCACCGGGGGTACGACACGCTGCTGGACGCCACGCGCGCGTGGCGTCGGCTCGATCCCGTACCACTGCTCGTGATCGCCGGGGAGGGACCGCTGCGCGGTGAACTCCAGCGGCGCATCGTGAACGAGGGGCTGCCCGTGCGTCTCGTCGGCCCGCGTGACGACATCGGGGAGCTGCTGGCCGCCGCCGATCTCGCGCTGCTGCCCGGCAGTTGGGAATCGCGCTCGGTACTCGCGCAGGAGGCCCTCCACGCGCGCGTGCCGCTCGTCGCGGCGGCCGCCGGAGGCATCCCCGAACTCGTCGGCGACGCGGCCGAACTCGTCCCGCACGGAGACTCCGAAGCGCTCGCCGAGGCCGTCGAGGCTCTGCTCGCCGACCCGGCCCGGCGCGAGCTCCTCAGGGACAAGGGCACGCTCCAGGTGGCCACTTGGCCGACCGAGGACGAGACGGTGGCCCAAGTCCTCAGCGTGTACGACGAACTGACGAAGCCTTTGCCGCTGCCGTAGGCCCGGACGCGGGGGCTCGCGCTACGGCACGAGTCTGCGGGCCCGCAGCGCCAGGCTGAGCGCCAGTACCGTCTGCGGGTCGTCGAGGTCCGTCCCGAGCAACTCCCCGATCCGGGCGAGCCGGTTGTAGAGCGTCTGCCGGTTGAGATGCAGTTCACGCGCGGTCTCCGCCTTGCGGCCCGCGTGCGCCAGATACGTCTCCAGGGTGGGCAGCAGCGGAGGCTTGGAGCGGTGGTCGTGGTCGCGGAGCGGGCCGATGGCGCGGTCCACGAAGGCGGCCAGGTCCCGGTGGTCCCGCAGCCGCCACAGCAGCAGGTCGATGTCCAGGCGGCGGGCGTCGTACCAGGGGCGGTCGGACAGCCCCTGGGCCGCCGCGGCCGTCTCGGCCGCGTGCCGCAGGCCCGCCGACGCCGCCGTCCAGCCGCCCGCCACGCCGACCACCACGACCGGCGGCTGCGCGCCCGGACGCTGCATGCCCGCCCGCTCCACACCGGCCCGCAGTGCCGCCGCGACCCGGTCCGCGACGGCCGCCCGCTCGGACTCCGCACGCAGGCCCAGCAGCAGCGGTACGCGGCCCTCGACGGGGCGTACGCCCAGCAGGACCGGCACGCCCACCGAGGCCAGCTCCTCGGCGACCGCGCGCGCCAGGACGGCCCAGCCCCCGCCCGGGGCCAGTCCGTCGGCGAGCCTCATCACCACCGGGAGCAGCGGCCCGGGACCGGGCTTGAAGCCGAGCACGCGGCCCTGCGCGGGCGCGTCCTCGGCGGCGATACGGCCCTCGGCGAGGTCGGTGAGGAAGTCGCCGCGCCCGCGCGCCGCCAGCTCCTCCTCCTGGCGGGCCTGCATCAGGACCACGGCGAGGATCCCCGCGGCCCGTTCCGCCGCGATGCGGTGCACGGGCGCGAGCGGGGCGTTGGGGGCGTTCACGGGCAGGAGGACGAGCCGGGCCCGGACCGAGCCGGTGCCGGGACCGCCGCCCGGCACGTCCACGAGGACCGACCCGGCCGGCGGATCGTCCTGGTGCTGGCCGCGCAGCCCCTCCCACACCTGGAGCGGGTCGGCGTTCGCCGGTCCGGCCCCGGCGGCGTACAGGAGCTGTCCGTCCGGGGTCTCCAGGAAGACCGGGTTGCCGCTGAAGTCGGCCAGGATGCCGAGGACCTGGGGGATGCCGCCCCCGCCGAGCAGGGCCTGGGTGCAGCGCCGGTGCACCTCCTCGGCCTGCTGGAGGAGGGCGTAGTGGCCGTTGACGATCTCGGTGTGGATCTCCTCGGTGACCGTCACGAAGGGCACCTCGCGGTGCAGTTGGACCAGCGGCAGACCGGCCGTGCGGGCCGTCTCCACGAGGGCCGCGGGCAGCCGGGTGAAGCGTGGCCCCAGTTCCACGACGAGGGCCGCGATGCCGCGCTCGGCGAGGGTGCGGACGAAAGCACGCTGGTCGGCGGGCCGGGTGCCGAGCCCGTACCCCGTGGTCAGGAGCAGTTCGCCGCCCTTCAGGAGCGACGCGATGTTCGGGACCTCGCCCGCATGCACCCAGCGCACGGTGCGGCCCAGCCGGTCGGCGCCCGCGAGGATCTCCGGCAGGCCGCCGCGCAGCCCGGGCAGCTCCAGGGCCCGCTGCACGGTGATCCCGCCACCGCGCGTGTCAGGCGTGTCGATACGGCTGTCCATGACGCGGACGCTACCTCGTCCTCCACCTGCCGTGACGTGCCGGACAGGGCCTAGGCGGGCGCGATGTTGTGGTTGAAGCGGAACACGTTGTCCGGGTCGTACCGCGCCTTCACCGCCGCCAGCCGACGGGTGTTATCGGCGCCAAGGCCCGCCTCCACCCGGTCCTCGCCCTCGTCGCCGATGAAGTTGAGGTAGACCGCGCCGGTGCTCCACGGCCGGACGTCGGCACGGACGTCCCGTACCCACTGGACGCAGCGTTCGTCGTCCGCGGGGTCCTCCCAGATGCCGAAGGGGTGCACGGCCCAGGGCGCGTCCCGGTACGGCACCGGGTACTCGCGGGGGCCGTCGGTGACCGCACCGCCCAGCGGGAACAGCACGTGCTGGGTTCCGGTGGGCACCGGCATCGTGTCCGCGCGGGCGCAGAAGACGTCCACCAGCTCGTCGGGCACGCCGGTCAGGTACTCCGCCGACCAGTAGTTCCGCATCCCCGGCGGATCGTCGATCATGCACTGGAGGTCCGCGTACGGGATCGCCGTGACCATCTCCACCTCGTGCGGCAGCGCCAGCAGGGGCTGGGCGGTCTTGCGCAGGTCGTCCTCGCTGCCCGCGTACGTCATGAGGGCCCCGCACAGCAGCGTGCCGACCAGGTGCTCGGGGACGAACTCCTCGGGCGGCCCGGTCAGGTAGAGCACGCCGCCGGCCGCCTCCACGGGCCCGGTCTCCATGATCTCGCGGAAGACGCGGGTCACCTCGGGCCCGGACTCGGGGCGGTAGAGCAGCATGGCCATCGCGAACTCGGGCAGTTCGTGCAGTTTGAGGGTCAGCGCGGTCGCGACGCCGAAATTCCCGCCGCCGCCGTGCAGGGCCCAGAACAGCTCGGGGTTCTCCTCGGCGCTCGCGTGGACCGTCGAGCCGTCGGCGGTCACCAGATCGACGCCGAGCAGGTTGTCGATCGCGAGCCCGAACTTCCGCTCCAGCCAGCCGCTTCCGCCGCCCAGCACGAATCCGCCGACCCCGGTGGTCGAGGCGCGGCCCCCGGTGGTCGCCAGGTGGTACGGCTCGGTGGCGCGGTCCATGTGGCTCATCGTCGCGCCGCCCTCGACGCGCACCGCCGCCGCTCCGGGGTGGACGGTCACCTCGTGCATCCGGCGCAGGTCGACGACCAGACCGCCGTCGTTCAGGGCCATGCCCGCCACGCTGTGACCGCCGCCGCGGACCGCGATCTTCAGATCCAGGTCCCGGGCGAACCGCACCGACCGGCCGACATCGGCCTCGTTCGCGCACTGCGCGATCACCGCCGGCCGCCGGTCGATCATCGCGTTGAAGACCGCCCGGGCCTCGTCGTACCCCGGATCCTCGGGGGTGATCACGTCACCGGCGAGATCGTCGCGGAGTGCGGCGAGCGCCGCGCCCGCCTTCGAGAGGTTCGAGAGGGAAGCCATGGCCGCCCCCCTTCCGGAGCAGGGGCATGTACGTCCTCCAGCCTAGGCGGGCACGGCGCATCGGTCGCGCCGAGCCCGCCGGCCGACCGGAGTGCGGCGGCCCCGGGCAGGCCGCCGTACTCGTGTCAGCCCCGTACCAGGGTCAGCCCCCGTACGCCCCGGAGGCCGTCAGCCGCAGTGCCGTGTCGATCAGCGGGACGTGGCTGAACGCCTGCGGGAAGTTGCCCACCTGGCGCTTCAGGCGCGGGTCCCACTCCTCCGCGAGGAGACCTAGGTCGTTGCGCAGGGCCAGCAGCTTCTCGAAGAGCTTGCGGGCCTCGTCCACGCGGCCGATCATCGCGAGGTCGTCCGCCATCCAGAACGAGCAGGCCAGGAACGCGCCCTCGTCGCCCGGCAGACCGTCGAGGTTCTCGTCGCCGCCCGAGGTCGGGTAGCGCAGGATGAAGCCGTCCGACGTGGACAGTTCGCGCTGGATGGCCTCGATCGTGCCGATCACGCGCTTGTCGTCCGGCGGCAGGAAACCCATCTGCGGGATCAGCAGCAGCGAGGCGTCCAGTTCCTTCGAGCCGTACGACTGCGTGAAGGTGTTGCGCTCCTTGTCGTAACCCTTCTCACACACGTCCCGGTGGATGTCGTCGCGCAGCTCGCGCCACTTCTCCAGCGGGCCGTCAGCGTCACCGGACTCGATGAGCTTGATCGTGCGGTCCACCGCGACCCAGGCCATGACCTTGGAGTGCACGAAGTGGCGGCGCGGACCGCGCACCTCCCAGATGCCCTCGTCGGGCTCGTCCCAGTGCTGCTCCAGGTAGCGGATCAGCTTCAACTGGAGCAGGGAGGCGTAGTCGTTGCGGGCCAGACCCGTCATATGGGCCAGGTGCAGGGCCTCGGTGACCTCGCCGTACACATCCAGCTGGAGCTGGTGGGCGGCGCCGTTGCCGACCCGGACGGGGCCCGAGTTCTCGTAGCCGGGCAGCCAGTCCAGCTCGGCCTCGCCCAACTCCCGTTCGCCCGCGATGCCGTACATGATCTGCAGGTTCTCCGGGTCGCCTGCGACCGCGCGCAGCAGCCACTCGCGCCAGGCACGGGCCTCGTCGCGGTAGCCGGTGCGCAGGAGGGAGGAGAGGGTGATGGCCGCGTCGCGCAGCCAGGTGTAGCGGTAGTCCCAGTTGCGTACGCCGCCGATGTCCTCCGGGAGGGAGGTGGTGGGCGCGGCGACGATGCCGCCCGTCGGCCCGTACGTCAGCGCCTTCAGCGTGATCAGCGAGCGGACCACGGCCTCGCGGTAGGGCCCGTGGTACGTGCACTGGTCCACCCACTCGCGCCAGAACTCCTCGGTGGCCTCCAGGGACGCCTCGGGCTCCGGCAGCGCGGGCGGCTGCTTGTGCGAGGGCTCCCAGGAGATCGTGAACGCGATCCGGTCACCCGGCGCGACCGTGAAGTCCGAGTACGTAGTGAGGGCCTTGCCGTAGGTCTCGCACTCGGTGTCGAACCACACCGAGTCGGGCCCGGCGACGGCCACCGTCCGGCCCTCGTGCTTGTGCACCCAGGGCACCACACGCCCGTACGAGAAACGCATCCGCAGTGCGGAGCGCATCGGGACGCGTCCGGTGACGCCCTCGACGATCCGGATCAGCTGCGGCGCGCCGTCACGCGGCGGCATGAAATCCGTCACGCGGACCGTGCCGCGTGACGTGTCCCACTCGGATTCCAGGATCAGCGAGTCGCCGCGATAGCGACGGCGGACCGCGGTCGGCGGTTCGGCGTCGGCGGCATGCGCCGGACCGAGCCGCCAGAATCCGTGTTCCTCCGTGCCGAGAAGTCCTGCGAAGACGGCGTGGGAGTCGAAGCGGGGGAGGCACAGCCAGTCCACCGTGCCGTCCCTGCAGACCAGCGCAGCTGTCTGCATGTCTCCGATAAGTGCGTAGTCTTCGATGCGCCCGGCCACGTGCAACTCCAGTCGAACGGCCACGTCGCCCCCCGAGGGGCGGTCGCTCTTTGCGGTCAAGGGAACGTATGTAAATCGTCGTCGCGCGACGTCAATTGTCGTGGTGATGTCGTAGCGAAACGAACTGACGAGCTCTCGAAGTTCCGGGCGACGGGCGTGGGTGGTGCCGTTTGCCGGCCTGACTCGGCAGCGATCGTCCGAGCAGGATACGACGCACGATGATGATCCGCGCGCCGCTCCCGACAACCCGTCTGAGCCGAACGAGTGAGCACGTGTGTGGTCCGTGTCGACCCGTGTGCAGAGCGTGGCCGGAAGCGGCCTCGCCGCGTCGCTGATACCCTGGTAGCCCGTGGACCGGTGGGCGCCCCGGCAGGAAAAGGGACCCCCGAACCGCAGCGACGGCACCTCCGGAAACCTCCGGGTCGGGCAGCCGTACCGCACTCCAGACCGCGACCACGGGAGCCCCCTCTTGGCCATGCCGCCCGCTGCTTTCCGAAGCAGCACAGCCACGACGACCAAGCACATCTTCGTCACCGGGGGTGTCGCCTCCTCCCTCGGCAAGGGCCTCACCGCCTCCAGCCTGGGCGCGCTGCTCAAGGCGCGGGGTCTGCGGGTCACCATGCAGAAGCTCGACCCGTATCTGAACGTCGACCCGGGCACCATGAACCCGTTCCAGCACGGTGAGGTGTTCGTCACCAACGACGGGGCCGAGACCGACCTGGACATCGGCCACTACGAGCGCTTCCTCGACGTCGACCTGGACGGCTCCGCCAACGTCACCACCGGGCAGGTCTACTCGACGGTCATCGCCAAGGAGCGGCGCGGCGAGTACCTCGGCGACACCGTGCAGGTCATCCCGCACATCACCAACGAGATCAAGCACCGCATCCGGCGCATGGCCACCGACGACGTGGACGTCGTCATCACCGAGGTCGGCGGCACGGTCGGCGACATCGAGTCGCAGCCGTTCCTGGAGACCGTCCGTCAGGTCCGTCACGAGGTCGGTCGCGACAACGTGTTCGTCGTCCACATCTCGCTCCTTCCGTACATCGGCCCCTCCGGGGAGCTGAAGACGAAGCCGACCCAGCATTCGGTTGCGGCTCTGCGCAGCATCGGTATCCAGCCAGACGCGATCGTGCTGCGCGCCGACCGCGAGGTGCCCACCGCGATCAAGCGCAAGATCTCCCTGATGTGCGACGTCGACGAGGCGGCCGTGGTCGCGGCCATCGACGCCAAGTCCATCTACGACATCCCGAAGGTCCTGCACACCGAGGGCCTCGACGCCTACGTCGTCCGCAAGCTGGACCTCCCGTTCCGTGACGTGGACTGGACGACCTGGGACGACCTGCTGGACCGTGTCCACCGCCCGGTCCACGAGATCAACATGGCGCTCGTCGGCAAGTACATCGACCTGCCCGACGCCTACCTTTCGGTCACCGAGGCCCTGCGCGCGGGCGGTTTCGCCAACAAGGCCCGGGTGAAGATCAAGTGGGTCACCTCGGACGACTGCAAGACCCCGGCGGGCGCCGCGAAGCAGCTCGGCGACGTGGACGCGATCTGCATCCCCGGCGGCTTCGGCGACCGCGGCGTGTCCGGCAAGGTCGGCGCCATCCAGTACGCCCGCGAGAACAGGATCCCGCTGCTCGGTCTCTGCCTCGGCCTGCAGTGCATCGTGATCGAGGCCGCGCGCAACCTCGCCGACATCCCGGACGCCAACTCCACCGAGTTCGACTCCGCGACCGGCCACCCGGTCATCTCCACCATGGCCGAGCAGCTCGACATCGTCGCGGGCGACGGCGACATGGGCGGCACGATGCGCCTGGGCATGTACCCCGCCAAGCTCGCCGAGGGCTCGATCGTGCGCGAGGTGTACGACGGCAAGGAGTACGTCGAGGAGCGTCACCGTCACCGCTACGAGGTGAACAACTCCTACCGTGCCGAGCTGGAGAAGAAGGCCGGCCTGCAGTTCTCCGGGACGTCCCCGGACGGCAAGCTCGTGGAGTACGTGGAGTACCCGCGGGACGTCCACCCCTACCTGGTCGCGACGCAGGCACACCCCGAGCTGCGCTCGCGTCCGACCCGGCCGCACCCGCTCTTCGCGGGCCTGGTCAAGGCCGCTGTGGAGCGCAAGACGGCCAAGTAGCACGCGGGTTGTACGGTTGCCGGGGTGCGCGTCTTTCGAGGCGTGTGCCCCGGTTTCTTTATCGCTTTCTGTATCGCTTCTGTTGGGCGTATTTCCGTTGGGCGCAGATTCGTGCGCGTGGGAGGACAAGTCGACATGACCATCAAGGACACCGCCGAGGAGTGGGAGGTCAGGGCGACCGAGACCCCGTTCGTGGGCAACAAGACCTCCGTGCGCACCGACGACGTGGTCATGCCCGACGGATCCGTCGCCCGCCGCGACTACCAGGTCCACCCGGGTTCGGTGGCCGTCCTCGCCCTCGACGACCAGGGCCGCGTCCTGGTCATCCGCCAGTACCGGCACCCCGTACGCCACAAGCTCTGGGAGATCCCGGCCGGGCTGCTCGACATCCCCGGCGAGAACCCGCTGCACGCCGGCCAGCGCGAGCTCTACGAAGAGGCCCACGTCAAGGCCGAGGACTGGCGCGTGCTCACCGACGTGTTCACCACGCCCGGCGGCTGCGACGAGGCCGTGCGCATCTTCCTCGCCCGCGATCTCTCCGAGGCCGAGGGCCAGCGCTTCGAGGTCGAGGACGAGGAGGCCGACATGGAGCTCTCCCGGGTCCCGGTCGACGAGCTCGTACGGGGCGTCCTCACCGGGGAACTGCACAACAACTGCCTGGTCGTGGGCGTGCTTTCACTGATCGCGGCGCGGAACGGCGACGGCCTGGACGCCCTGCGCCCGGCCGAGGCGCCGTGGCCCGCCCGCCCCTTCGAGGCGTGATCCACTCCGGTGTCCGCTTCGGCTCCCGCTCCGGAAGCCGTTCCTGAATCCGCTGCCGAGCCCGTTGCCCGAATCCATTCGGGCTCATGTGTGCGACCCGCCGGTGTGACGATCGCCTGATCCGATCGGGGGACGTGCCCGCCGCGCTCCGCACGGATCGTCGCAGAGCGTGAACTAGGCTCTGGAAACGCCCCGACCGGAGTCCCGGCGGGCTTGCGCGTGCAGTGGGACGGGAGTGTGCCCGTGACGGATCAGGCGGTGGACGCCGGCGACACGGCGGTGTCGGACGAGGAGCGGCGCCCGGCTGCCGAGCCTTCCCCCACGGAGAGTCAGTTCCTCGGCCGCACAAGAGAGTTGAAGGAACTGCGGGCCGACATCGAGCGGGCCGGTCTGGACACCCTCGCGGGCCGGAAAGCGCCACGCGCGCGCGTGCTGCTCATCGCGGGCAGGCCCGGATCGGGCAGGACCGCGCTCGCCGAGGAACTCGTACGGCAGGTCGCGGACAGTTACCCCGACGGCGTCCTGAGGGCCCGGCTCACCGAGCCCGACGGCACGCCCGTGGCGACCGAACGAACCGCCCGTGACCTGCTCACCGCTCTCGAACTGACCGCCCCGGCAGGGGCCGACGGGGACGAGCTCTCCGAGCGGCTGCGCGAGGGGCTCGCCACTCGCCGTGTACTGCTCCTGCTGGACGACGCGGCGGACGCCGAGCATGTCGACGTGCTTCTCCCGGAGACCCCCGACTGCCTCGTCGTGGCCGTCTCGGGCGGGCCCCTGACCGGGATCTCCGACGTCCGGCCCTGCACCCTCGGCGGCCTCGACACCAAGTCCGCCCTCGAACTCCTCGACCGGTACACCGGCTCGGTACGCATCACCGTCGACCCGCTGGCGGCCGAAGGGCTCGTGCAGATCTGCGCGTCCCAGCCCGCCGCGCTTGTCCTCGCCGGCGCCTGGCTGGCCCACCGGCCCAAGGCGGCCGTGGCCGACCTGGCCAAGCAACTGCGCACCGAGGGTGACGAAGGCCGCCTTCTCGACGTCCTCGAACGCGTCTTCCGCCTCTCGTACGCGGCCCTGCCCTCGGCCGCCGCGCGGATACTGCGACTGCTCTCGCTCGCCCCCGCGGGCCTGGTGGACCCGCACACCGCGTCCGCGCTGGCCGGCTGTTCGGTCGGCGCCGCCCGCACCACCCTGGACGACTTCACCAAGCTCGGCCTCGTACGGTCCGTCGAGTCGCCCCTGCCGCAGTACGAGGTGCCGGGCTGCCTGCTGCCGCTGCTGCGCTCGCTCACCGAGACCCAGGACCGCCCGGCCGAGATCCAACTGGCCCGTGCCCGGATGCTGGAGCGGACGGTACGGCTGCTGGTGTCCTGCCGTGCGATCACCGAGACCGACAGCTCCCCGGCCCGCGAGAAGCTCGCCGGGATGCCCCGCGCGCTGCGCTTCCCGAACCCCCGCGCGGCCGCCGACTGGCTGCGCATCCGGCAGCCCGCGCTGCTCGCGGCGGCCCGGCTCGCGGTCGCCGACGGAGAGCTGGACACACTGGCCCGCCGCCTGATGGCCGCCCTGGTCAGAGCGATGGTCGCGCACTTCGGTACGCAGGCGGCGGCGCCCGAGCTGTACGGCATCCACCGGCTCGTCCTGGACGTGGCCGAGCGCCGGGACCTGCCCCGCGAGAAGGCCGCCGCGCTGCTGAACCTCGCCGACCTGGACGCGCAGACCGGCCGTACGACCAGTGCGCTGGCCCGCTACCGGGCCGCTCTGGACGCCGGACGCGAGGCGAACGACCCGTACGCGACCGGCCGCGCGATGGAATCCGTAGGCGGCGCGCACCAGGAGCTCGGGGACCACGACCGGGCCGCCGACTGGTTCGGGCGCGCTCTCGCCCAGCGGCTCGCGCGCGACGAGCGCGAGGACGTGGCCCGGCTGCACGGACGCATCGCCACCGCGCACACCTACGCGGGCCGCTACGGCGAGGCGCTGCGCAACTGGCGCTCGGCGATCACCGGCTACCGCAAGAGCGGCGATGTGGCCGGTCAGGCAAGGGCGTTGAGCGAGCTGGGGCGGGTGCAGGAGTACGCAGGCCGGCCCGAGGAGTCCCTCGTCACCTGCCAGGAGGCGGTCGAGTGGGCCCGCCGGGCCGAGGACGACCGTCTGCAGGCCGCGCTGCACCTCCGGCTCGCCGACACGCTGGACCGGCTGGGGGACCCCGCGGCCGCCCGGCTGCACCGCGGTGCGGCCGAGCGAATGCTGGGTGACGAGCTCCCAGAGGACGCATCAACCAGGGAACACGACGCTAACGCCTGCGAAATCCGTAGTACATCTGAAGAAGATTGATGCATTGAAAGGCTAGACAGAGGGAATCCCTTCATTAGACTGGCTCCGCCGCGTCTTTTCGTGGTGTCTCCCGGTGTGCTCCCGTGCGTACCGGTATGTCGGGCCATGTCCTGGCATGCGTTGAGTGACCCCAGACCCCTTCTGAGCCAAGGACCGTGATCGACGTGAAGGTCGGCATCCCCCGCGAGGTCAAGAACAACGAGTTCCGGGTGGCCATCACCCCCGCCGGCGTGCACGAGCTGGTGCGCCACGGCCACCAGGTCCTCATCGAGCAGAACGCCGGAGTCGGCTCGTCGATCCCGGACGCGGAGTACGTCGCGGCCGGTGCGCGGATCGTCGCCACCGCCGACGAGGTCTGGGCCACCGCCGACCTGTTGCTCAAGGTCAAGGAGCCCATCGCCGAGGAGTACCACCGCCTCCGCAAGGACCAGACGCTCTTCACCTACCTGCACCTGGCCGCGTCCAAGGAGTGCACGGACGCGCTCGTCGAGTCCGGCACCACGGCGATCGCCTACGAGACGGTCGAACTGCCCGGGCGCGCCCTGCCGCTGCTCGCCCCGATGTCGGAGGTCGCGGGCCGGCTGGCTCCGCAGGTCGGCGCTTACCACCTGATGCGCTCGGTCGGCGGCCGCGGTGTGCTCCCCGGTGGCGTCCCCGGCACGCAGCCCGCGCGGGCCGTCGTCATCGGCGGCGGTGTCTCCGGCTGGAACGCCACGCAGATCGCCGTCGGCATGGGGTTCCATGTCACGCTGCTCGACCGCGACATCAACAAGCTCCGCGAGGCCGACAAGGTCTTCGGCACCAAGGTCCGGGCGATCATGTCCAACTCCTTCGAGCTGGAGAAGGCCGTTCTGGAGGCCGACCTCGTCATCGGTGCCGTGCTCATCCCGGGCGCCAAGGCCCCGAAGCTGGTCACCAACGAGCTCGTGTCGCGAATGAAGCCCGGAAGTGTTCTTGTCGACATCGCCATCGACCAGGGCGGCTGCTTCGAGGACTCCCGTCCGACGACTCACGCGGAGCCGACCTTCCCGGTGCACGGCTCGGTCTTCTACTGCGTCGCCAACATGCCGGGCGCCGTGCCCAACACGTCGACTTATGCCCTCACGAACGCCACGCTGCCCTACATCGTGGAATTGGCGGACCGCGGCTGGGTCGAGGCGCTGCGCCGTGACCCCGCGCTCGCGAGGGGTCTCAACGCCCATGACGGCAAGGTCGTTTACCGCGAGGTCGCGGAGGCGCACGGCCTGGAGCACGTCGAGCTGGACACCCTGCTCGGCTGACGATACGACCGATCTGCCCCGACCCGTCGGCCGATCTATCCACCGACAAAAGGCGATACGTCAACACAGGTCGTCAACATCGCGCTTACGGCCGGACCTTGCCCCACAAGGCCCGGCCGGATGTGTGTCGAGTCACTTTGCGAGACTCGTTCAACTCGCCTCGAACGTAACCCTTGAACCGTTTCGCACACCCCTGAAACCTGCCGTGCGACGCCCTTACGCCCTTGACAGAGGGGTGTTCCGTTGCCGACACATCGGGCCGGGTCCGGCGGATTGTGTTGCTGCGGAGCGGTGACACGCCATAGAGTCGCCAACCGTCGGCATGGTGCCACGCTGACCTATCTAGAAGTTTCCTGGTCACCAAGGAGGTAAGACGACTTGTGAATGAGTCGACATTTACTCCCGGGGGTGGTCAACCAGGAATGCCTGCGCAGGGCTCAAGGCCCACGGGGCTCGAGGCTGTCGGCTCCGTTGCTGTGCGCACCTTCGCAGCCCACCAGAGTCTCCACCCCTCGCGGACGACTCAGCCCGCACACCAGAGCATGGATGGCCATCACGTGAACGCCATGGCCGGCAACGGAAGTGGCGAGAACCGCACCCACTTCGCCGACTACGACGACCTGCCCGAGGGGCACTTCTACGACCCCGACGCCGAGTACGAGCCAGATCCGGAGTACGCGGCCACGCTCGCGCCCGACGCGGCACGCCAGCGCCGTGAGCGCATCGGCCCGACCGGGCGCCCGCTGCCGTACTTCCCGATCCCGGGCCCGCTGACCGATCACGGCCCCGCGAAGATCATCGCCATGTGCAACCAGAAGGGCGGCGTCGGCAAGACGACGTCGACCATCAACCTGGGCGCGGCACTCGCGGAGTACGGACGCCGGGTCCTGCTCGTCGACTTCGACCCGCAGGGCGCGCTGTCCGTGGGCCTCGGCGTCAACCCGATGGAGCTCGACCTCACCGTCTACAACCTGCTCATGGAGCGGGGCATGGCGGCCGACGAGGTGCTCCTGAAGACAGCGGTTCCGAACATGGACCTGCTGCCCAGCAACATCGACCTGTCGGCCGCCGAGGTCCAGTTGGTGTCCGAGGTCGCGCGCGAGTCCACGCTGCAGCGGGCCCTGAAGCCGCTGATGGCCGACTACGACTACATCGTGATCGACTGTCAGCCCTCGCTCGGTCTGCTCACCGTCAACGCCCTGACGGCGGCGCACAAGGTGATCGTGCCGCTCGAGTGCGAGTTCTTCGCCCTCCGTGGTGTCGCGCTGCTCACCGAGACGATCGAGAAGGTCCAGGAGCGGCTCAACCCCGAGCTGGAGCTCGACGGGATCCTCGCCACGATGTACGACTCGCGGACCGTGCACAGCCGTGAGGTGCTCGCGCGCGTGGTCGAGGCGTTCGACGATCACGTCTACCACACGGTGATCGGCCGGACCGTCCGCTTCCCGGAGACCACGGTCGCCGGTGAGCCGATCACGACGTACGCCTCCAACTCCGTCGGCGCCGCCGCCTATCGCCAGCTCGCCAGGGAGGTGCTCGCCCGGTGTCACGCCGAGTGAGTCTGCCGGGGGCCGACGAACTGTTCCGTACGACCGGGGGAATGGCGCTCCAGGCGTCCAGCCCCAGGCGGCAGGCCAACGGCGAGGCCCGGGTACCGGCTCCGGCGGGCGAGAGCGACGCCGCTGCCGCCGGGGAGGACGGCCCACAGTCGGTACCCGTGCGGGGCGGCGACGGCGAGGGCGACGAACATGTCGCCGCCGACGCCGAGTCCTCCGACGGTGAGTCCCGCAGTCGGGGCGCCGCCGGGGACGGTTCCGGGCGGCGTCAGGGGGTGCAGGAAGGTTCTGCCGGGCCCTCCGGGGGCGCGCAGTCCCGCAAGCGCGGGCGCGGCTCCGGGCGGCGCCCCAGCGGGCGTGAGCGGCACGACGAGAAGATCACGGTGTACGTGTCCGCCGAGGAGCTCATGGATCTGGAGCACGCCCGGCTGGTGCTCCGCGGCGAGCACGGGCTGGCCGTCGATCGTGGGCGGATCGTGCGGGAGGCTGTCGCCGTGGTGCTCGCGGATCTCGAATCCCGTGGGGACGCGAGCATCCTCGTACGACGTTTGCGCGGGCGGTAGCGGTAGCCTGCGACGGCTATGACCTCGAACGACGTCCCTGCCACGGCCTCCGGCGGTTCCGGTGGCCGTCGGCGTGTGCTGGGGCGGGGGCCTGGGGGTGCCGCCCCGCCTGAGCCTCCGGCTCAGGTCTTGCCGCTTGAGGCGGAGGGCCCGTCCGTGGTTGAGGACGGTACTTCGGCTGCGGCGGAGCCTGACGGCGAGCCCGAAGCCGTCCGCCCCGAAGAACGGCCCGAGGCCGTCGAGCCCGAAGAGCCGCCCGCTCCCGTCGAGGCCGACGAACCCGGTGACGGGGTCTTCAAAGTTCGGCTTGCCAACTTTGAAGGGCCGTTCGATCTGCTGCTTCAGTTGATCTCGAAGCACAAGATGGATGTCACCGAAGTCGCGCTCTCCAAGGTCACCGATGAGTTCATGGTGCACATCAGGGCGATGGGCCCGGACTGGGATCTTGATCAGACGACCGAGTTCCTGGTCGTCGCGGCGACGCTGCTCGATCTGAAGGCCGCCCGGCTGCTGCCGTCCGCCGAGGTCGAGGACGAGGCGGATCTGGCGCTGCTGGAGGCCCGGGACCTGCTCTTCGCGCGGCTGCTGCAGTACCGGGCGTACAAACAGATCGCCGAGATCTTCAACCGGCGCCTCGACGAGGAGGCACGCCGCTACCCCCGTACCGTCGGGCTGGAGGCGCACCACGCCGAGCTGCTGCCCGAGGTCGTCATCAGCATCGGGGCGGAAGGATTCGCCAGGCTCGCCGTGAAGGCGATGCAGCCCAAACCGAAGCCTCAGGTGTACGTCGACCACATCCACGCGCCGCTCGTGAGCGTGCAGGAGCAGGCCGCGATCGTGGTGGCCCGGCTGCGGGAACTCGGAGAGGCCAGTTTCCGCTCGCTCGTCGAGGACACCGACGACACCCTCACCGTCGTGGCGCGTTTCCTGGCCCTTCTGGAGCTCTATCGGGAGAAGGCGGTCTCCCTGGACCAGGAGGAGGCTCTGGGGGACCTGGTGGTGCGCTGGACGGGCGGGGACGGGGATGCGCAGCCGACGGTGACGGACGAGTTCGACAGGCCGCCGGAACCGGTCAAGGAGGAGAAGGCGTGAGCGAGGACACCACCGAGGCCCCGGCGGGCCCGCCCGGCGTCGCCGATCTCGACCTCAGGCCCGCCCTGGAGGCCGTACTCATGGTCGTGGACGAGCCCGCGACCGTGGAGCACCTGGCGAAGATCCTGGAGCGGCCGAAGCGGAAGATCGCGGACGCGCTGCGGGCACTGGCCGACGAGTACACAGTCCAGGGACGCGGCTTCGAGCTGCGGCTCATCGCCGGCGGCTGGCGTTTCTACAGCCGTCCCGAGTACGCGGCGGCCGTCGAGCGCTTCGTCCTCGACGGCCAGCAGGCCCGGCTCACCCAGGCCGCGCTGGAGACCCTGGCGGTCGTCGCGTACCGGCAGCCGGTCAGCCGCAGCAGGGTCTCGGCGGTCCGCGGAGTCAACTGCGACGGCGTGATGCGCACCCTCCTGCAGAGGGGTCTGGTCGAGGAGGCGGGCGCGGAACCCGAAACAGGTGCGATCCTGTACAGGACGACGAACTACTTCCTGGAGCGAATGGGCCTGCGCGGCCTGGACGAGCTCCCGGAGCTCGCGCCCTTCCTTCCGGAGGCGGACGCGATCGAAGCAGAGACGCTGGAAGGGGTCCCGTCGTTCGATCCGGACGCACCGGATGCAGATGCAGACGACACGACGACGACGGAACTTTGATGCGAAGCAGTGGCAGTGGCAGCGGCAGGAACAGCGGCGGGCGCGGCAACCCCCGCGGGACCGGTGGGGGCGGTGGCTCTCGCGGCTCCGGTGGCGGAGGCGGTAACCCCCGCGGCTCCGGCGGTGGTGGCGGCAATCCCCGCGGCTCCGGCGGTGGTGGCGGTAACCCCCGCGGCTCCGGAGGCGGAGGTCCTCGTACCTCTGGCAGCGGAGGCAACTTCCGGGGGACCGGTGGGAGCGGCTCCCAGCAGAACAGCGCGGGAGGGCGCGACGACAGGCCGAAGCGCGCGGGCAACCCCCGCCCGGAGGAGCGCCGTTACGACGTAGGCCCCGGCGCGACCCACGAGGGCCCGAAGTCGGGGCGCGGCAGCGCGGCCCGCGGCGGCGCCAAGGGCGGTCCCAAGCAGGGCCAGCAGCGCGGCGGCCGTACGGAGAACGCGCGCTCCCGTGAGTACGAGACGCGTACCGAGGAGCGCAACCGCGACCGGTACGCGGGCAGGCCCGAGGTCAAGACGCCCAAGACCTTCCCGGGCGCCGAGCAGGAGGGCGAGCGCCTGCAGAAGGTGCTCGCGCGCGCGGGCTACGGTTCGCGGCGTTCCTGCGAGGAACTGGTCGAGCAGGCCCGGGTCGAGGTCAACGGCGAGATCGTCCTGGAACAGGGCATGCGCGTCGACCCGGAGAACGACGAGATCAGGGTCGACGGGCTGACGGTCGCCACGCAGTCGTACCAGTTCTTCGTGCTCAACAAGCCCGCGGGTGTCGTGTCCACCATGGAGGACAACGAGGGCCGTCAGTGCCTCGGCGACTACGTGACGAACCGTGAGACGCGGCTCTTCCACGTGGGACGGCTCGACACCGAGACCGAGGGCATCATCCTGCTCACCAACCACGGCGAGCTGGCACACCGCCTCACGCACCCCAAGTACGGCGTGAAGAAGGTCTATCTGGCGCACATCGTGGGCCCGATCCCGCGCGACCTGGGCAAGCAGCTCAAGGACGGCATCCAGCTGGAGGACGGGTACGCGAAGGCGGACCACTTCAGGGTCGTCGAGCAGACCGGCAAGAACTACCTCGTAGAGGTGACTCTCCACGAGGGCCGCAAGCACATCGTGCGGCGCATGCTCGCCGAGGCGGGCTTCCCGGTCGACAAGCTCGTGCGCGTGTCCTTCGGACCGATCGCCCTGGGCGACCAGAAGTCGGGCTGGCTGCGGCGGCTGTCGAACACCGAGGTCGGGATGCTGATGCAGGAAGTCGGCCTCTAGGCGTCAACCCAGGCATTCAAGGGGCCTCTGAAGAACCTGCAGAGGGATCTGCAGAGGACCTGCAGAGAAAATCGTCTCCTCCGTAGAGACGTGTTTTGTACGGCATCGGCCGGTTCCGGGACTTCCCGGGGCCGGCCGATGTGCGTTCGGGGGTTGTGGCGGCCCGTCGCGCTATTTATAGTCGTACTGACCATTAAGGGGCGCCCTCGCCGGGCGCGGCCCGATGGAGCAGGGCCCACGGGGGTGGTCCCGGTCCGGGGGGGCTTCGCCCGGCGAGGTGCAGGACGGCCGTGAAGGCCATGAGGAGGGGGCAATGGAGGGCTACGACAAATACGCCTTCGAACCCTTCGCCGTCACCGTGGATCTCGCGGTGTTCACGGTCCGGGCGGGCGGGCTCCAGGTGCTGCTGATCGAGCGCGGACAGGAGCCGTACACGGGCCACTGGGCGCTGCCTGGAGGCTTCGTGCTGCCCGAGGAGTCCGCCGGGACGGCCGCCCGGCGTGAACTCGCCGAGGAGACCGGCCTGTCGGACGTCTCCGGGCTGCATCTGGAGCAACTGCGCACCTACAGCGAGCCGGACCGCGATCCCCGGATGCGGGTCGTCTCCGTGGCGTACACCGCACTGCTGCCGGACCCTCCCGAGCCGCGCGGCGGCGGCGACGCGGCGAGCGCGCGCTGGCTGGCGCACGACGGGCTCGGACCGCTCGCCTTCGACCACGACCGGATCCTCGCCGACGCTCACGACCGGGTCGGCGCCAAGCTCGAATACACCTGCATGGCAACGGCGTTCTGCCCGCCTGAGTTCACACTCGGGGAACTCCAGCAGGTCTACGAGACCGTGTGGGGGACCGTCCTCGACCGGCCGAACTTCCGGCGCAAGGTTCTCGCCACGCCCGGGTTCGTCGAGCAGATCCCCGGCGCGGCCCGGCTGACCGGAGGCCGGGGGAAGCCTGCCGCGCTGTACCGCGCGGGCGACGCCACCGCACTGCATCCGCCGCTGCTGCGACCGGCATCGGCACCGGCATCGGCATCGGCGCCCTCGCGACCACCGTCCCCATCCCCATCCCCATCCCCATCCCCATCCCCGTCTCCGTCTTCGAATCCGTCTCCGGAAGGACGATCCTCATGACCACGACCGTCAGGAAGCACGCCGCCACCGGGGCGTTGGTCGGACTCGCCCTCGGGGACGCGCTCGGCTTCCCGACCGAGTTCAACGACGTGCCGTCGATCCTCGCCAAGTGCGGGCCCTGGCGGGAGATGGAACTGCCCACCCCCGCGTACGTCACGGACGACACGCAGATGACGCTGGCGCTGGGGCGGGGGCTGCGGACGGCCATGGACCGGGGGCTGCTGGGACCCAAGCGGCTGGAGCGGCCGGTACGCGAGGAGTTCGTGGACTGGTTCCAGTCGCCGGAGAACAACCGAGCACCCGGACGTACGTGCCTGGTCGCCTGCGAGAAGCTGAAGCGCGAGGGCCTGCCCTGGCAGGACGCCAGCCAGATCCACTCCAAGGGCTGCGGTGCCAACATGCGTGTCGCGCCCCTCGGTCTCATCTCCGGGCTCAGTGACGAACAGCGCGCGGGCGCCGCCCAGTTGCAGGCCGCGCTCACCCACGGGCATCCGACGGCGCTCGCCGCGTCCGACCTCACCGCGCACGCGGTGCGCCTGCTCGCGCAGGGCGCCGAGCCGACCGGACTGGTCGGCCTGCTGCGCTCGTACGCGTACGAGAACCGCACGCGCTACAACGAGCGTTGGCTCGGCGACCTGTGGACGCGTTCCCAGGACCCGACGCCGACGCACTTCATCTCGCGCGGCTGGGACGAGTGCCTGGAGGTCCTGGAGCGGCTTCAGCAGGCCCTGCGGTCGCCGTCGCCCGAGACGGACCCCTGTCTGGCCACGGGGGCCGGGTGGATCGCCGAGGAGGCCCTCGCCACCGGCCTGCTGTGCTTCCTGCTCTTCGTGGACGAGCCGGTGACGGCCCTGCGCCGGGCCGCCTGCACCTCGGGGGACTCGGACTCGATCGCCTGCCTCGCCGGCGCCTTCGCGGGGGCTTACCTCGGTGCCGACGCATGGCCTACGGAGTGGGCCGACAGGATCGAGTACCAGGGGGACCTGATGGCGTTGGGGGCGCTCTGGGACGACTGACCCGCTGCCTCAGGTGACGCTGATCGAGTCGCCCGTGACCGTGATCTGCTTCGCGGGGAGCGGCTTCTGGGCCGGGCCCTTGGCCACCGCGCCGTCGGCGATGCGGAACTCGCTGCCGTGGCAGGTGCAGTTGATCGTGCCGTCCGAGACGTTGGCGACGATGCAGCCCTGGTGGGTGCAGACCGCGGAGAAAGCCTTGAAGCCGCCCTTCTCGGGCTGGGTGACGACGACCTTCTCGTCCTTGAAGATCTTGCCGCCGCCGACCGGGATGTCGCCGGTCTTGGTCAGTGCCTCACCGGCGGGCGCCTCGCCCCCGGTTCCGCTCTCCGCGGGGGCGACGGAGGACGCCTCCTCCTCACTGCCTCCGCCGTTCTCGTCCCCGTACTTGCTGCAGCCGACGACCAATGCGGCCGCGCCCGTCGCAAGGACCGCGCGCCGCGTGGAGGGATGGGTCATGTCGTCACTCCGAAGGTGCGGAAGAACCAGAGGGCGGAGGTCAGCCAGACCACCGTCAGGGCCGAGAAGACGAGTCCGCCGACGATGGGCAGCACCCAGCCGGGCAGACGCTCCGAGCGGAGCAGCAGCATCTTGGCACTGAATGCACCGAAGAAGAAGCAACCCAGGACGGAGTGCCACAAAACGCGCGGTTCGTACGTCTGATAGCCCAAAGCGTAGAGACAGTGCACAGCGACCGGAACCGCCACAAGGAACGCAATTCGCCCGGACCAGCGGTGCAGTACGCCCGACCAGCTCGGGCCCGGGATGCGCCCGTACAGCATGAGCGCCGACACGAGCTGCACCACCGCGAAGCCCATCGCGGCCGTGGCGAGCCACGACTTGACCGCGCTCGTGCTGCTGAAGCCCGCGAGGTTGAAGGCGGTGCCCTCCGGGTCGTGCACGTTGCCGTAGACGCCGAGGCCGACCGCGACCGCGCCCGCGACCAGGGCCGGTACGAGATAGGTGGCGGCTCCCGGGCGGCGGGAGGCGGGGCCGGGCGGCGGAAAGTTCTGGGTGGCGGCGTTCGGGTCCACGGTCATGGTCGGCTCCCTGCGGTCACGGGGCATGGGGCAAGGGGCGGGGCGAAGAGCGCAGTGCGGGGTGGAGCGGAGGAGCGGGCTAGGGGATCACGGGGTCACGGGCTCCGCCGTGAGCTGCTGTCCGTCGACCGTCACGGCGCCGGTCTCGGGGTCGATACGCGGTGCGGGGCTCGGCTTGCCCGCTCGGTTGAGGATGCCGACCTGTCGGCCGCTCGGCAGGACGATCCAGCCGCCGTCGACCTCGGCGCCGCGCACGGTGGCGGTCGCGCGGTACAGCCCGGAGGGCTTGACGGCCTTGTCTGCCGTGAAGCCGTACTCCCGCTGTCCCATGTCGACCGTGCCGCGGATCCGCTCGCCCTTCAGCTCGCCGGTGAGGACGTTGCCGTTCTGGCCGGTGAGCCGCATGCTGCCGTCGGCCTTGACGTCACCCTTGAGCCACGACTCCTGGTCCTTGCCGTCGCAGAAGTACGCGACCGCCTTGCCGTCGCGCAGGGTGACCGCGACCGCGGAGGAGTCGTCGTCCGTGCGGCCCGCGTAGTCGGCGTTGGGTACGGCGGACTTCGACGGGCTGTTCGACGGGCTGTTCGACGGGCTGGGCGAGGGCGACGGCTTGCCCGACGGGGGCGAGGCCGTGGGTGTCGGGCTCGCCGACACGACGTCGCCCGAGGACTCGCTCCCGGTCGACGTACTGCGCGTCCCTTCCGTCGCGTTGAGCGACAGCATGAACAGGGCGAGCAGTAGTCCCGCGAGGAGCGTGAAAAGTGGTCCGGAACGCTTCATCGAGCCTCCCCCGAGGCGTGGCGCGGACAGCCTCACCATGCAAGCGGACCCGCGGCCCCTGCGTCCAGAGGCGCACAGGAGCGACTTCGCGGAAATTGAAGGACGATCACACCTTAGAGGACAACTTGACTCCAAGTGGTGCCAAGGGGTGATTCGGGTGACGATCTGGGCAGTCTGCTCGGCGGTGTTCTCGGCGGAGGCGCTCGGAGCGGCGGCGGCACCGGGAGCGGCGGCAACCCGCTGGGCGGACTGATGGACCTGTCTGACCCGGTCCGGCCTCGCGGAGCAGAAGGACTCCTGGGTCGGCACCGGCCGGAACCAGTCCGTGACCGGCGCGCAGATCCGGCAGGCGCTGCCCGACGAGACCCTCAAGCAGGTCGCCGACGAGGCGGGCGTCACGACCGACCAGGCCGCCACCGAGATCGCGCAGATCCTGCCTCGGGTGGTCGACCGGCTGAGCCCCGACGGACACCTGCCGGACGCCTCGCTCGCAGGCCTCGTCGAGCGGCAGCGGTTCTGAGGCTCTCGGCCTGTCCGCGCGCCCTGCCAGGACAGCGCGGCGGGCGTCTCGGCAGGCGGGCGCCCGGTACCGGGCCGTCGAGGGCTGACTAGGCTGGATGTACAAAGAGACGGAACGTACATCAGCAAGGAGCATCACCGTGGCGGTACGAGCGGTCCGGGGCGCCGTCCAACTGGAGCGGGACGAGGCCGGCCACATGGACGAGCAGGTCAGCGAGCTGCTCACCGCCGTCCTTGAGCGGAACCGGCTGACCACCGAGGACCTGATCAGCATCTGGTTCACGGCGACGCCCGACCTGCACAGCGACTTCCCGGCCGCCGCGGCACGCAAGCTCGGCATCGTCGACGTACCGCTGATCTGCGCGCAGGAGCTGGACATCGAGGGCGCGATGCCCCGGGTCGTACGGGTCCTCGCGCACATCGAGTCCGATCTGCCGCGCTCCGAGATCGCGCACGTCTACCTGGGTGCCGCGGGCGCGCTCCGCAAGGACATCGCCCAGTGAGAACCGCACTCGTCATCGGTACCGGACTGATCGGTACGTCCGCCGCGCTGGCCCTGACGGGACGCGGCGTCGTCGTGCACCTCGTCGACCACGACCCGGAGCAGGCCCGTACGGCCGCCGCGCTCGGCGCCGGCACGGACCAGGAGCCCACCGGGCCCGTCGACCTCGCGATCATCGCGGCACCGCCCGCGCACGTGGCCGCGGCGCTCGCCGACGCGATGCGGCGCGGGGTCGCGCGCGGCTACCTGGACGTGGCCAGCGTCAAGGGCGGGCCGCGCCGTGAACTGGAGGCGCTGGGCCTCGACCTGTCCGCGTACATCGGTACGCATCCCATGTCGGGCCGCGAGAAGTCGGGCCCGCTGGCCGCGACCGGGGACCTCTTCGAGGGGCGCCCCTGGGTGCTGACGCCGACCCGGGACACGGACACCGAGGTCCTCAACCTCGCGCTGGAACTCGTCTCGCACTGCCGTGCCGTACCGGTCGTCATGGACGCCGACGCCCACGACCGCGCGGTCGCCCTCGTCTCCCACATGCCCCACCTGGTGTCGAGCATGGTCGCCGCGCGGCTGGAGAACGCCGAGGAGGCGGCCGTACGCCTCTGCGGTCAGGGCATCCGTGACGTGACCCGGATCGCCGCCTCCGACCCGCGGATGTGGATCGACATCCTCTCCGCGAACCCGGGCCCGGTCGCCGACCTCCTCGCGGACGTCTCGGCCGACCTGGAGGAGACCGTGCAGGCCCTGCGAGCCCTCCAGTCCTCCGACGAGGCCAAACGTGGCGAGGGGTTCACCGGCATCGAGGACGTCCTGCGCCGGGGCAACGCCGGCCAGATCCGCGTCCCCGGCAAGCACGGCGCAGCCCCGACCGTCTACGAGAGCGTCGTCGTCCTCATCGACGACCAGCCGGGCCAGCTGGCCCGTATCTTCGCCGACGCGGGCCGCGCGGGCGTCAACATCGAGGACGTCCGCATCGAGCACGCGACCGGCCAGCAGGCGGGTCTGGTCGAGCTGATGGTGAAGCCCTCCGCTGCGCCCGTGCTGACGGCGTCGCTGCGGGAGCGGGGCTGGTCGATCCGGCAGTAGGGCCGGGCGGTGCGCGACACGACGCCGTGAACCCGGTTCCGGTGGACGTCTTGATGATCGTCCCGGTGATCGTTGCGGCGGTGGCCCAGGGGGCTGTGGCAGGGGCACCGCGGGGTCCGTAAAACGGGGCCCGGGAAGCCAGTAACCTTGTTCGGGGCACGATCGCGCCCGAACCAGCCCACCACCCCGTACCAGGAAGGTGCCCGCACCCGTGGAAACCACCGCCGCCCGGACCGCTCCGGCCGTGATTGTCGCCATCGACGGTCCCTCCGGCACGGGCAAGTCGAGCACCTCCAAGGCCGTCGCCGCGAAGCTCGGCCTGAGCTACCTGGACACGGGTGCCCAGTACCGGGCGATCACCTGGTGGATGGTGGCCAACGGCATCGACGTCACCGACCCCTCCTTGATCGCGGACGCGGCCGGGAAGCCCGACATCGTGTCCGGTACGGACCCCTCGGCGCCGACGATCACGGTCGACGGTACGGATGTCGCGGGCCCGATCCGCACCCAGGAGGTCACCTCCAAGGTCAGCGCGGTCAGCGCGGTGCCCGAGGTGCGGGCCCGGATCACCGAGTTGCAGCGCTCGATCGCCTCGGCGGCCGGGCAGGGCATCGTCGTCGAGGGCCGGGACATCGGCACTACCGTGCTGCCCGACGCCGACCTGAAGATCTTCCTCACCGCGTCCCCGGAGGCCCGCGCGGCCCGCCGCAGCGGTGAGCTCAAGGGTGCCGACGTCAACGCCACCCGCGAGGCCCTCATCAAGCGGGACGCGGCCGACTCCAGCCGAAAGGCCTCGCCGCTCGCCAAGGCGGACGACGCGGTCGAGGTGGACACCTCCGACCTCACGCTCCAGCAGGTCATCGAGTGCGTCGTCACCCTCGTCGAGGAGAAGCGGGCCACGAAGTGAGCGTCGCGTCCATGCCCTCGGTCAAGGGCGCCGAGGTCGGGCGGCGCATCGGCGTCGGCCTGATGTACGGCCTGTGGAAGCCGCGGGTGCTGGGTGCCTGGAGGGTCCCCGCGACCGGCCCGGTGATCTTCGCGGTCAACCACTCCCACAACATCGACGGCCCGATGGTCATCGGCGTGGCGCCCCGGCCCTCGCACTTCCTGGTCAAGAAAGAGGCGTTCGTCGGCCCGCTCGACCCGTTCATGACCCGCGTCGGCCAGATCAAGGTCGACCGTGACACCACCGACCGGACGGCCATCACGCGCGCGCTGGGCGTGCTGGAGAACGGCGGGGTCCTCGGGATCTTCCCGGAGGGCTCCCGCGGCGAGGGCGACTTCGCCGCACTGCGCGGGGGGCTCTCCTACTTCGCCGTCCGCAGCGGGGCCCCGATCGTCCCGGTCGCCGTCCTGGGAAGCACGGAGCGGCGCGGCCGGTTGATAAAGGCGCTGCCCCCGCTGCGCAGCCGGGTCGACGTCGTCTTCGGTGACCCGTTCGAGGCGGGCGACGGCAGCGGACGGCGTACGCGCAAGGCGCTCGACGAGGCGACCGTGCGGATCCAGAAGCAGCTCACCGCGCACCTGGAAAACGCCAGGCGCCTCACGGGGCGTTGAGAGACACTTCAGTAGTGGATCACCCGATACGGGCGGTCCACCGATCACCACGATGAACTACGAGGTACGGACTTCATGAACGACCACATCCAGCCCGACGGCTCGGCAGGCCCTGCCGAGCACGAGCACGGGGCGCTTGGCGATGCCGAGTACGCGGAGTTCATGGAGCTCGCCGCGGAAGAGGGCTTCGACGTCGAGGACATCGAGGGCGCGATCGAGGCGGCCGGCCACGGCCCGCTCCCGGTCCTCGCCGTCGTCGGCCGCCCGAACGTCGGCAAGTCGACCCTGGTGAACCGGATCATCGGCCGCCGGGAGGCCGTCGTCGAGGACAAGCCGGGCGTCACCCGCGACCGCGTCACCTACGAGGCCGAGTGGGCGGGCCGCCGCTTCAAGCTCGTCGACACCGGCGGCTGGGAGCAGGACGTCCTCGGCATCGACGCGTCCGTGGCCGCGCAGGCCGAGTACGCGATCGACGCGTCCGACGCGGTCGTCTTCGTCGTCGACGCCAAGGTCGGCGCCACCGACACCGACGAGGCGGTCGTGCGCCTGCTGCGCAAGGCCGGCAAGCCCGTCGTCCTGTGCGCCAACAAGGTCGACGGCCTGAGCGGCGAGGCCGACGCCTCGTACCTGTGGGCCCTGGGCCTCGGCGAGCCGCACCCCGTCTCCGCGCTGCACGGCCGCGGCACCGGTGACATGCTGGACGCCGTCCTGGAGGCGCTGCCCGAGGCCCCGGCGCAGACCTTCGGTACCGCCGTCGGCGGCCCGCGACGCATCGCCCTCATCGGCCGCCCGAACGTGGGCAAGTCGTCGCTGCTGAACAAGGTGGCCAACGAGGACCGCGTGGTCGTCAACGAGGTCGCGGGCACCACCCGTGACCCGGTCGACGAGCTCATCGAACTCGGCGGTGTCACCTGGAAGTTCGTCGACACGGCCGGTATCCGCAAGCGCGTCCACCTCCAGCAGGGCGCCGACTACTACGCCTCGCTGCGTACGGCCGCTGCGGTGGAGAAGGCCGAAGTCGCCGTCATCCTGATCGACGCCTGCGAGACCATCTCGGTCCAGGACCAGCGCATCGTCACGATGGCGGTCGAGGCCGGGCGTGCGATCGTCCTCGCCTTCAACAAGTGGGACACCCTCGACGAGGAGCGCCGCTACTACCTGGAGCGAGAGATCGAGACCGAGCTCGCCCAGGTCTCCTGGGCGCCCCGGGTCAACGTCTCGGCGCGTACGGGCCGGCACATGGAGAAGCTCGTCCCGGCGATCGAGACCGCGATCGAGGGCTGGGAGTCGCGTGTTCCCACGGGCCGGCTGAACGCCTTCCTGGGCGAGCTGGTCGCCGCCCACCCGCACCCGGTCAGGGGCGGCAAGCAGCCCCGCATCCTCTTCGGCACCCAGGCGGGCACGAAGCCGCCGCGGTTCGTGCTGTTCTCCTCGGGCTTCATCGAGCACGGCTACCGCCGCTTCGTGGAGCGCAGGCTGCGCGAGGAGTTCACCTTCGAGGGCACGCCGATCCACATCTCGGTGCGGGTCCGCGAGAAGCGCGGCAGGAAGAAGTAGCCGCACGGCACGTGTACGCACATGGGTGAGGGCCCCGCAGAACTGCGGGGCCCTCACCCATGTGCCTCAGTCTTCCCGGTGCCTCAGCGTTCGCGGCGCGGTCCGGGCGGGAGCGCCGCCGGGATCAGGCCGGTGGCGTGCTGCCGCGCCACCGGCTGCCAGACGGACGTGACGGTCTGGCTCTGGTGCGTGGACACCTGCCCCGTCTGGTGCTGCCCGACGTGCCGCATGCCGTACGCGGTCGGCGTGTACGCGCCCGAGTTGTACGAGCTCGTGCTGAGCAGCCCCGTCCCGTGCAGGCCCGAGCCGTACAGGCCGCCGCCGTGCGGCCCGGTCCCGAACGCCGTGAAGCCGAGCTCCTCCTCGCCGCTGCGGTCGCCCGGCAGGGTCCGGAAGGCCTTGCGGAACTCCGCGAAGAGCGCGTCGTAGATCGGCGTGGCCGAATGGATGCCCGCGGTGTCCTGTACCGGCCGCATGGCCGGGATCGGGGACGTGTACGGCAGGCGGCGGGGGGAGTCGTAGGTGTGCACGTCTGTGCCAACGACCCCGCCGCCCTTCGGATGCGGCCGACGGTCCGTATTGGCCGGTCACCGGGAGCGTTTCCGGCGCATTCGTGGACCGGGGCCCGCGCTCAGGTGCCGGCCAGGGGCATCGCGCTCGCCACCAGCTGGCCATTGGCGGCGGCCTTGTCGAGGGCCTGGCGCAGCAGGTCCTCGCGGGGCTGGCGGCCGATCGAGCCGACCGGGGCCGCGAACAGCAGCACCTGCTGGTGCTTGTTGGCGGCCGCCCGCCAGCTGTCGGTGACCTGGAGGGGCTGGTGGGCCTGCCACCAGGCGACGGGCGAGCCGCCGCCGGTGCCGGGCTGCAGGACCGCGTGCAGCTGGCCCATGGCGAGCAGCACGGACCAGCCGTGCAGCACGGGCGGCACCTCCGTGACCTGGCTCAGCGGCATGAAGCCCTGCTCGATGAGGAGCGGCAGGAAGTCGTCGCCCGCTCCTCCCGTCGTGCCGGGCCGGGCGATGCGTGCCGTCGGCTCGACGACGAGCGCGGGGTGCAGCTCGCCGCCGAGCAGGACGAGCCCGCTGGTGACACCGAGGACGGCCTGCTCGGGCAGGGCCTCGGCGGGGCGCTCGGCCCCGGTGGTGGAGTCGCCGGTGATGGAACGGACGGCGCCCTGCAGTTGCTCCTCGGTCACCTGGACGACCTGCGAGGGCAGGCAGGTGGCGTGGGCGAAGGCGAGTACGGCGGTCTCGTCGCCGATGAACAGGACGGTGCTGGTGCGCTCCTGTTCGGAGTCGCCCTGGGTGCGGCAGGACGTGCAGTCGTAACTGCCCGGGGCGTTCTCTCCGGCGAGCAGCCGGTCGGCTTCTTCGTCGCCGATCTCGGCGCGTACGTCGTCGCTGACGTCGAGCATGCGCGGCACGGGTGGCTCCTCGGGATGCGGTGCGTGGTGCGGCCGGGTGGCCCCCGGCCCATGAACCGGATGGGTTCCCGGCTCATGAAGAAGACAACGGACGATCTGTGGCGGGGGTCACGCCCGGGAGCGAACGGAATCGAACCATCCTGCGCACAGGGTGAACCCGGCTGCGGAATCTGTTACTCCACGCCAACTTCTCGGGGTTCCAAGGAAGTTGATCCGGTGAGGTGAGTCACGGATCGTCAGGTCGGTTGGTCGACAAATCCGGAAATCAGCGAATGAAGCGGGTGTCTCAAATTCGCTGATACTCCGGGTAACGATGAACTGGCCTGGAACGACAAGGAGTTGGTTGTTACCGGGCCTCCCGGCTCTCTACATTGCTCCGCTGTGTGCAACGAGCACCGCTCGGGTACGTCCGCCGACGCACCGCAAGTCAGCCAGAAGTATGACCAGCACCACCAGAAGCGTCACCAGTTCCACCAGTTCCACCAGTTCCATCAGCACCATCTCCGGCGGACGGGGTGAAACGGAAGGGTCGCGTCGACACGCGGGACCTTCCGGGCCGCCTTGGGGGAGCCCGGGTCCTTGGAGAGGGAACTACATGTCCGAATGTGCCGATACCACCCGTAAGACTCGTACCGCGGCGGTCCTCGCCGGGGCGGCACTGCTCGCCCCGCTCGGACTGCTCGCCGCCACCGGGAACGCCGCGGCGGCGGACAGCGGAGTGTGGGACCGCATCGCCCAGTGCGAGAGCGGCGGCAACTGGCACATCAACACCGGGAACGGCTACTACGGAGGACTCCAGTTCTCCGCCGGCACCTGGCGCGCGTACGGCGGCTCGGCCTACGCGTCCACCGCCGACAAGGCCTCCAAGACGCAGCAGATCGCTGTCGCCACCAAGGTGCAGCGCGGGCAGGGATGGGGCGCCTGGCCCACCTGTTCGTCACGCGCGGGCGCGTCCGGCGGTGCGCCCGCGGCGTCCACGCCCAGCGCCCCCACCGCCAAGGCCGTCCCGTCGAAGCCGGCGAAGGCAGCGAAGGCGCCCGAGCGTTCGGCGGGCCACACCGGCCGCGGCTCGTCCCGCGGTGACTACACCGTCCGCGGCGGCGACACACTGAGCGCCATCGCGGCCCGGCACGGAACCACCTGGCAGCGGATCTACGCCGCCAACGAGGCCGCCATCGGCGGGGACCCCGACATGATCGTCCCCGGCCAGCGGCTGGAGCTGTGAGCCCGGGGCCCCACCCGGTCCTCCGACCGGGTGGGGCCCCGTCGGACGCCTGCGCGGCTCGCGGATGGGCCGTCACCACCCTGCCTAGCGTGGCCCGATGTCGATCAAGCGCATGCGGTACGCGGCCGTCGTCGCCGTCGTCCTGGCCGTACTCGCCCCCGCGGTGGCGGTCGCGGCACCACCGCCCGGGGGACCACCGCCCACGGCACCCGGTCCGCCGGTGCCGGACCGGGTGCCGTACGACTGCGCCAAGGACCAGTGGCCGTGGGGCTGTCTCGCCCAGTGCGAGAGCAGTGGCCGCTGGGACGCGAACACCGGGAACAGGTTCTACGGAGGACTGCAGTTCTGGCAGCCCACCTGGAAGGCGTTCGGCGGTCTGGCCTACGCACCGCGTGCCGACCTCGCCACGCGCGCCGAGCAGATCCGGGTCGCGGAGGAGGTGCTGCGCGTCCAGGGATGGGAGGCGTGGCCCGTCTGTTCCAAGAGGTACAAGCTCAAGGGCCGGGCGCATGTGGTGAGGTCCGGCGAGTCGCTCGTGTCGATCGCCCGCCGCTACCGCGTCAAGGGCGGCTGGCAGGCGCTCTACAAGCTCAATCGTAAGATGGTCGGAGAGCATCCGGAGCGGCTGAGTCCCGGCACCATGCTGAAGCTGCCGAAGGGGGCACGGCCGGGGCGGCTGGTCACTCCGGCGCTGCCTCCGGTGACTTCTCCGACGGTTCCTCCGGAGGACGCGGCCACCGGCTCCCCGAGTCTCCCGGGAGTGTCGGACCAGGCGGACCCCCAGGACCGCGCCGCCACGACGCCTCCGCCGGTCCTGATGGGTCCGCCGCTGCCGAGACCGCCGTCTCCGTCGCCTCGCCGCTGAACACGACCGCGCCGCGCCGGAGTTCGTACACGATCGTCGTCCCGCCGTGCAGGCCGGGCGGCAGGCGCTGTTCGGCGACGATCACGCAGGCGTCGAGGCCGCTCAGCAGCTCGTAGGTGCGGGCGGCGACCGTCGGGGACATGCCCTGCGCGGGTTCGTCGACGAGGACCACGCGCGCGCGTGCCAGGAGGGCGCGGGAGAGGGCGAGCATGCGCTGCTCGCCGCCGGAGAGGGTCCCCGCCCTCCTCGGGAGCAGGGGGCCCAGTTGGGGATACGCGTCCAGGGCGGGCGCGAAGTCCTGGCCGGGGGCGGCGAGTGAGAGGTTCTCGCGGACGGTGAGCGAGCCGAAGACGGCCCGGCGGTCCGGGACGAGGCACAGACCGCGGCGGGCCCGTTCGTACGCGGGCATCCCCGTGACGTCGGTGCCGTCCCAGACCACGGCCCCGCGGGACAGGGGCACGGTTCCGGCGAGGGCGCGCAGCGCGGTCGTACGGCCCGAGCCGTTGCGGCCGAGCAGGACGGTGACGCCGGGGGCGGGCGCGTGGAGTGTCACCCCGTGCAGCGCCTCCAGCGGGCCGTACCGCACGCGCGCGTGGCGCAGGGAGATGCCGGGCGGGCTCATCCGTCGACCGCCGTTCCGAGCCCCTGGCTTCCCCGGCCGCCCTGGTGCCCCTGGTGTGCCTCGAGCCGGTCGAGGCCTTCCAGTACGTGGTCGGCGGGGCCGGAGGCGACGACGCGGCCCGCCGTCATGACGTGCACGGTGTCGGCCAGCTCGGCCACGAGGTCCAGGTCGTGCTCGACGACGAGCAGGGCCGTACCGTCCGCGGCCAGCGCGCCCAGCACCCGGGCCAGCGCCGTCACCTCGCCCGTGTCCAGTCCCGCCGCGGGCTCGTCGAGGAGCAGGACACGCGGGCGTCCCGCCAGGGCCCGCGCGAGTTCGACCCGCCGCAGCGTGCCGGTCGGCAGGCCCGCCGCCGGGAGTGCCCGGACGGCTCCGTCGAGCCCGAGCAGCCGCAGCATCCGTTCCACGGCGTCCGCGTCCACGACGCGCCCCTGCTCGGCGCCCACGCGTACGTTCTCCGCCACCGTCAGGGTCGGGAAGACGGCGAGTTGCTGAAAAGTGCGGGCGATACCGAGCCGGGTCCGCGCGTGGGCGGGCAGCCGGGTGATGTCCCGCTCCCCGAGCCCGATCCGCCCGGCATCCGGCCGCACGGTCCCGGCGAGACAGTGGAACAGGGTGCTCTTCCCGGCCCCGTTGGGCCCGACGACGGCGGTGATCCGGCCCGGGCTCAGATCGAGGTCCACGCCGTCCAGGGCGGTGAACCCGTCGTAGGCGACGCGGAGACCGCGTGCGCGGAGAAGGGGGAGGACGGGCGGGGCGGGGGAGAGCCGGGGCCGGGCCGGCCAGCGTGCCGTGGGGTCCGCGGCGCGGGGCACGGCCGTAGCGCGGGCGTCGGACTCGGGAGCCCTCGGAATGGCCGCCGTGCCCGGTTCACCGTCTTCGGAGGTCGGGTCATGTGGTGAGCCGGGCTTGGACGACACGGGTCGGCCACCGCCCGCCGCGGCCCGGCCCGCGTCCGGCGGGGGAGCCGCGCCGAATCGCTCGGCGGGGCCCACGGCGGCCCGAGGCGTGCCGGGCGTGCCGCCACTGTCGGCTGCGCCGGGCTCCGGGGCGCCGGGCGGCGGGGCGGGACGCTCGTGGGGTTCGGCCGGTCCGGTGCCCGCCGCCGGTCCGGTGTCCTCCGCATCGGGTGCGGCGGACGCTCGAAGCGGGTCTTCGCCCCGGCCTTCGCCCCTGATTCCGCCGGGCACCGGCGGCAGGCCGGAGTCCGTGGTCCCGGGCGCACCGGTACGCCCCGGTGTGTCGGACGTCGAAGGCGAGCCGGACGTCCAGGGCGCCGCGGACTCACCTGCCGCGGGAGCGGATCGTCGTACCGGCCGCTCCACCAGCGGGCGCCCACCGAGGACGCTCATTCCCGTGACCGTGGTGGCGGACGGTCCCGCCAGTGCCGTCGCCCCCGCCGCGGCTGCCGGCCGGGGGTGCGTGCCGGGGCCCGTGAGCGTCGCCCGGAGTCGGCGCCGCACGCTCGCGCCGAGTGGAGTGAGCGTCACCTCGCGGCGCAGCCGCAGGCGTTCGGCCGCCAGGCGCAGGGCCTCGTACGGGCCGCCCGGGAAGCGGCCGACGAAGACCGCCAGGAGGCCGATCAGGGCCGCCGCGACGCCGCCGCGTGTCCCCGCGTCCAGGCCGACCAGGAGGGCCGCCGCGAGCAGCGCGCCGAGGACGCTGTCGGCGCCGAGGACGACGATCGCGGCGAACCACAGCAGGCCGCGGACCGGGTCGTACGCGGCGGGGTCGAAGGCGCGCAGGCCCATGCCGAGCATGCCGCCGCCCAGCGCGGCCAGGGCGGCGCCCGCGACGAAGGCCGTCAGTTTGAGCGCCGGCACGCGGACGCCCGCCGCCGACGCGCCCGCCTCGTGGTCGCGCATCGCCGCCAGGGCCCGGCCCGTACGGCCCCTGCGCAGTGCGTGGGCGGCCAGCAACGCGCCCGCGAGTAGGGCGAGTTCGAGTGCGTAGTACGCGCGGTCGCCGTCGAAGCCCGCCGGGCGGCCCAGGGTCAGACCCGAGGTCGCGTACGGCTGGGCGAAGACGAAGCGGCTGACTCCGACACCCACCGCGAAGGTGGCCAGGGCGAGGGCCAGGCCGTGGCGGCCGATGGCGGGCCAGCCGGTCAGCAGGCCCAGGGGCGCCACCAGCAGGACGGCCACCGCGAGCGCGGCCAGTTCGGGGAGTTCAGGCAGGCCCGGGAAGCGGCCCGCCGCCAGCAGCGCGGTGAAGAGGGCGCCCAGACCCGCGTACGCCGCCTGGCCCAGGGAGATCTGGCCGCCGCGGCCCGTCACCACGACCAGGGACAGCAGGACGACCCCCAGGGCCGGGACCTGGACGGACGTGTGCAGGTCCGAGCCCGCGAAGCCCAGGGGGAGCAGGAACAGGACCACGGCCACGATCCACGCGCCCGGCGGGGTCGCCACCCGGGCGCTCGCGGTGCGCGGAAGCGCGTCCCGGGTGCCGATGCCGGGCAGGACCAGCGCCGCGACCAGCAGGGCGACGACGAAGAGGTTCGCGCCCACCGCCTGGAGCAGCGGCTCGCGCCAGCCCGTCGGGTGCAGCCGCGTCAGCTGGCTCTGGGCGACCCCGATGCCGAGTGCCACGACCACGGCCACCGGCAGGCTGCGCATCCGGGCGGCGACGGCGACCGCCACCACCTCCATCACGAGGAGCGGCATGCCGTACGGGTCCAGGCGTACGTACGGGGCCAGCAGCACGCCTGTCAGGCCGGCTGTGAACGAGCCGAAGGCCCAGCCGGCCGCGGCCACCCGGTCCGCGTCGATGCCGCCCAGGACGGCGAGCGAACGGTCGTCGACGACGGCCCGCAGCTCTCGGCCGAAGCGCGTCCAGCGGATCACCGCGCCCACGCCCACGGCGAGGACCAGTGTCACTGCCAGCTGTCCCCACGGGTCCGCCGAGACGAGCGTCGGCGCGTCCGAGCGTGCGCCGGGGCCCCAGATCAGGGCCGCGCCGCCGACTAGGAGGACGAACACGCCGATGGACGCGACGAGGGTCTGCGCCGGGTCGCTGCCGAGGACGGACAGGGGACGGAAGACGAACCGTTCCAGTGCCATGCCGATGCCCGGGGCCACCACGAGCAGCGTGAGCGCGGCGGCGAGCGGCAGCGGCCAGTCCCACTCGACCGTGAGCTGCCACAGCAGATAGGCGCACACCATGGCGATCGCGCCGTGCGCGAAGTTGAGGACGCCGGTCGCCCGGTGGGTGACGACCAGGCCGATCCCGCTGAGCGCGGCGGCGCTGCCGACGGAGAGCCCGGCGAGCGTGAGGTCGTACGTCAGTGACGCCATCGGCCGTCAGCCGCCGGACATCAGTCGTCCGCCCCGGACGGCCGGGGGTCCGGGGTGGTGGGCTCGCAGATCGGGCAGGGGGCCAGTTCGCCGCCCGCGAGGACCCGTGAGTCGACCGGCAGGGCCTCCGCCTTCCCGGAGACCAGCGGGCAGTCCGCGCGGTGCCAGAGCGTGCCGCCGGGCACCATCAGCAGGTCTCCGCCGACGGCCACGGGCGCGGCGGCCGCCTGCCCGGACTCGTCGGCGTCGGCGGGATCGGCGGCCACCAGGAGCCCGTACAGCTCCTCCACGCGGGCCGCCGCGAGGGTGTTCCTGCCGTGGGCGAGGAGCACCGCGCCCGCGATGATCAGCGCGGCTCCCGGCACGGTGCAGGACGCGAGGTACGGCAGCTGGCGTTCCGCGTACCGCTCGCCGGAGATCCCGTACCAGCCGAGGACGCACAGCACCGCTCCCGCGGCGAGCGCGGCCCACCCGGCCCAGAGGACGGGGTGCACGGTCCGCGGTCGAGCTGTTCGCATGGGGGCTCCCATGTCATGTGTCCGGCTGTCTTCCAAGTCCGCCGATGGACTTGCACTATGCCTTCTGCAAGCTGACCCTGAAAGCTCCGGGCGCACTTGGCCCGGACCGACACCCGGTGGTGAGCCAGATGGTTCTCGGGAGTGACCTCAGGCGGGGGACGGGCCGAGGGCTGGCGGTGGCGGTACTCGTCCTCGCCTCGGCTCTCACGGCCTGCGGCGACGACAGCGGCGGCGACGACACGACTCCGCCCTCGCCCTCCGTGGAGCAGCCCACGACGACCGAGCCGAGTCCGAGCGCGAGCGCTCCGGACGATCCGGCGGCGGCCGAGAAGGAGATCAAGGGGAACTGGAAGAAGTTCTTCGACCCCGACGTCCCCCTGAAGGACAAACAGGCCCTTCTGGAGAACGGCGACAACATGGCGCAGGTCCTGGAGAGCTTCAGCGGCGACGAGCGGGGCGGGCAGGTGGAGGCGACCGTCGACCAGGTCGAGTTCACCGCGCCGACCGCGGCGAACGTGACGTACACGCTCACCCTGAAGGGCGCCACGGTCATGCCGAACGCCGCGGGGACCGCCGTCGAGCAGGACGACACGTGGAAGGTGTCCGTCAAGACGCTGTGCGGTCTGGTCGGGCTGAGCGGCAATGCGTCGCCGGGTCCGGGTTGCTGAGTGCGCTGTCGCGGGCCTGCTGCTCCTGGTGGGCACGGCCTGCGGCAGCCGTCTCCCGGAGAGCGCCTTCGCCGACCGGTCCGACCGGCCGCGCGGTACGCCCACGCCGGGCACCGCGGAGCCCCTGCGCGTGGGGATCATCACGAGCGCCACCAGCCCGGTCGGCGGCAACGCCTTCACCGGGCCGCGCGACGGCGCGAAGGCGTATTTCGACCGGCTGAACGCGCGTGGCGGCGTCGCCGGGCGCCGGGTCGACGTCCGCACGTGCGACGACGGCGGCAGCGGTGTCGGCAACAACGAATGCGTGCACAAGCTCGTCGACGAGGACAAGGTGGTCGCCCTCGTCGCTACCAGCGCGCTCGACTACGCGGGCGCCTCCCGGGTGTCACGCGCGCGCGTGCCCGACATCGGCGGACAGCCCATCGGCGCGGCGTACGACACCTATCCGCACCTCTACGGGATCTACGGCAGCCTCGCCCCACGGGACGGCGAGCCCGGCTGGGACGGCAGGCTGTACGGCGGCACCGAGACCTACCGCTACTTCAAGCGCGAGCAGGGCGCCCGTACGGCGGCCGTCGTCTCGTACAACCAGTCCGCGTCCGCCGCCTACGCCCGGCTCGTCACCGAGGGCCTGAAGGCCGAAGGCTACAAGGTGGTCACCGAGCAGGTCGACTTCGCACTGCCCAACTTCCGTGCCGCCGCCGCCGACCTGAAGGAGCAGGGCGCCGACGTGGTCTTCGACGCCATCGACACGTACGGAAACGCGCGGCTGTGCAAGGCGATGGACGACGTCGGCGCCGACGTCGTCGCCAAGGTCACCAACGTGCAGAACTGGACGTCCACCGTCCGCGAGGACTACAAGGACGCGCCGCGCTGCCGCAACGCCCTGTGGGCGACGGGTTCGAGCCGCAATTACGACGACACGGCCACGGGCACGGCGACGGGACACGAGGCCGTACGGGAGTTCCGGGACGGCACGAAGAACCTGAAGAGCCACTCCCAGTGGCAGCTGGAGGGCTGGGCCGCCGCGATGTGGTTCACGGACGCGGCGAGGTCCTGCGCGAGAACGGGCGTCACGCGTGCGTGCGTCGACCGTTTCATGGACACGGGGAAGCCGTACACGGCCGACGGTCTGCTGCTGCCCGTCCGGTACGAGCGCCTGCCCGAACCCCCGAAGACCCGCAGGACCTGCCTCTCGGTGGCCCGCTGGGAGGACGCCCGCGGATGGGTCAGCCAGGGCGACATGAACGACGAATGCTTCGACGTGCCGCAGTTGTCCTACAAGCCCTGATGCGTCCCGGCGGCAAAAGGTTCCACTATCTGGTTACCGATAGCGCAACTGTTCGGGAACAGGATGATAAGTAAGCCCAACCATCCCCCCAAGTCCCCGGTCTAACCCACAGGTAGCTGGATGAGCCGGAGATACGGGGACGCATGCAGATCTCTTTCCTGATACACAACGCCTACGGAATCGGGGGGACGATCCGGACGACGTACAACCTTGCGAACACGCTCGCCGAGCAGCACGACGTGGAGATCGTCTCCGTGCTCCGCCACCGCGACGAGCCGGTCTTCGCACTGGATCCACGCGTGCGTGCGCGCCACCTCGTGGACATCCGCCCGAACAGCCCGGGATACGAGGGGGACGACCCCGCCTACCGGACGCCGGCCCGGGTCTTCCCGCGTGGGGAGGTCCGCTACGACCAGTACAGCGCTCTCACCGACCGCCGTATCGCGGACCACCTCTCGAAGGTCGACTCCGACGTGGTGATCGGCACCCGGCCCGGGCTGAACGTGCATCTGGCCCGCGAGACCAGACGGGGCCCGCTCCGCGTCGGCCAGGAGCACCTCACGCTCGACACCCACTCGGAGTCCCTGCGCACGGAACTGCGCGGCGCCTACCCGCGGCTCGACGCGCTCACCACGACCACGGAGGCGGACGCGGGGGCGTACCGCAAGAAGATGCGGCTGCCCGGCGTGCACGTCGAAGCCGTCCCCAACCCGGTGCCCGCGCCCGGCATCGAGCCCGCGGACGGTTCCGGCAAGTGGGTCGTGGCGGCCGGGCGGCTCGCCCCGGTCAAGCGGTACGACCTGCTGATCAAGGCCTTCGACCGGGTGCGCGAGCAGCGGCCCGACTGGCGGCTGCGGATCTACGGCGGCGGCAAGCAGAAGGACAAACTGCGCAAGCTCATCGACGAACTGGGCCTCTACAACCACGTGTTGCTGATGGGCCCGGCGCATCCCATCGAACCGGAGTGGGCCAAGGGATCCATCGCCGCCGTCACCTCCAGCCTTGAGTCCTTCGGCATGACGATCGTCGAAGCCATGCGCTGCGGCCTGCCCGTCGTCTCCACGGACTGCCCGCACGGCCCGGGGGAGATCATCGACAACGGCGTGGACGGACGTCTCGTTCCCGTCGGCAACGTCGGGGCCATCGCCGACGGACTGCTCGAACTGATCAACAACGACGAGCTGCGGCAGCAGATGGCGCACGCCGCGCTCAAGGACTCCGCGCGCTTCGACCCCGCCCGGATCGCCGAACGCTACGAGGGGATCTTCTCCGGTCTCGTCCCACGCGGCGGCGCCTCGAAGATCGGCCGGATGCGCGGCTCACTGCATCGCACGCGGGGCGCTCTGCTCGGCGGCGCGTATGCCGTTCGGGATGCCGGACGGACCGTACTCGGGAAGGAGAGCTCCGCATGATGACGGTGGCTCCGCAGGCCTCGCACCGGCACTCCGACAAGGACGTGACCATGTCTCCGGGCGCCGACTGCGTCGCCGACTCGGCGGGCGGGCTCACCTTCGACGTCACCGACCCCGGTCCGGGCGTCGCGGCCGGCGACACGCATCTCCTGCTCCGGCACCGGGACGGAGTTCAGGAGGTCCGGCTGCCGCTCACGCCGGCCGCCGACGGCCGGCTGCGCGCCGCGCTGCCCAGCGGCGTCGAGCTGCCCGAGGGCCGCTGGGACGCCTACGCCCAGGTCGCCGACGGCGAGCCGCAGCGCCTGGCACCCGGCCTCAACGACCTGCGCTCGCTCGTCGACCGGGTGCCGAGCGGCGCCCGCGGACATGTCGCCGTCCGTATCCCGTACGGCACCAAGCACGGCAACCTCTCCGTCCGCAGCTGGCTGCGCGCCCCGCACGCGGAGGCGGGCGAACTGCGCATCGAAAAGGACGAGTTGGGCGTACGCGGCCAGGTGTACGGCGTCGAGCTCACCCCCGACGCCTACGCCGAACTGCGCGGCCGTGACGAGCCGGAGACCGTGGTGCGGGCCGAAGTCTCCCGGGACCAGGCCCGGTTCGGACTCACGGTGGCCTACTCCGAGCTGACGGAGGGCGTCTGGGATCTGTGGCTGCGCCCGGCGGGGGAGACCGGGCCGCGGGTACGGATCGCCCGGCTGCTCGACGACATCGCCGACAAGAAGCCGATCTTCAGCTACCCCAAGGTCACGCTGGAGACGGCGTACGGCCCGGTGGAGACCGGGCCGTACTACACGAGCGACAACGACCTGTCGGTGACCGTCACCCCGGTGAACTCACCGAAGTGAGCCGAAGAACGCCCTGATGTCGCCGGTCAGCAACTCCGGTACCTCCAGGGCCGCGAAGTGCCCGCCGCGGTCGAACTCCGTCCAGCGGACAACGGTGTTGGTCTCCTCGGTCCAGCGCCGGATCGCCACGTCCTCTCCGAAGTTCGCGACGGCGGTGGGCACTTCGGAGCGCGTGACGGGGAACCAGTCACCGTTGTGGCCGTTCTCGTAGTACATCCGCGCCGCCGAGCCGGCCGTCCCGGTCAGCCAGTACAGCATCACGTTGGTGAGCAGCGTGTCCCGGTCGACCGCGTCCTCGGGCAGCTCGGCGGAGGAGTGCGTCCACTCCTTGAACTTCTCCATGATCCAGGCGAGTTGGCCGACGGGGGAGTCGCTCAGGCCGTACGCGAGTGTCTGCGGGCGGGTCGACTGCAGGACGTTGTAACCGAAACCGTCGCTGGTGAACCGGCCGATGGACGCGAGGCTCCGTCGCTCCCGGTCCGTCAGTTCGGCCTGGACCTCCTCGTCCACCGGACCCAGCGGGATGAAGCCGACGGACGCCGCGTTCACATGGACCCCGATCACCGACTCGGGCGCGACCCGTCCGAGCGCGGGTGAGATCAGCGCGCCCAGGTCGCCGCCCTGCGCGCCGTACCGCTCGTAGCCGAGCCGGCGCATCAGCTCGGCCCATGCCCGGGCCGTCCGGCCGACGTTCCAGCCGCGGTCCCTCGTGGGCCCCGAGAAACCGAAGCCGGGGATGGCCGGGATCACCAGGTGGAAGGCGTCGGCCGGGTCGCCGATGGGGGTCCCCCCGCTCGAGCCTGTTCGAGAGTGGGGGAGGGCGCGCGGGTCGCTCAGCGGGCCGATCAGGCCGAGGAACTCCACGATCGAGCCCGGCCAGCCGTGCGTCAGGATCAGCGGCACCGCGTCCGGCTCGGGCGAGCGGACGTGCAGGAAGTGCACCTGCGCGGCCGTCGATCTCCGTCACGAACTGCGGGATCTCGTTCAGGGCTGCCTCGTGCTTGCGCCAGTCGTACGCGCCGCGCCAGTGGTCGGCCAGCTCACGGAGATACGGCAGCGAGGCTCCGTACTCCCAGCCCACGCCCGGGAGTTCGTCCGGCCAGCGGGTCAGGTCCAGACGGGTGTGCAGGTCGTCGAGCTGCGCCTGGGGGATGTCGATCCGGAAGGGGCGGATCTCTTCGCTTGCGCTGTTGTCTGCGTTGTCTGCCATGTCTCGTAAGGTACGCACCCTTGCGGACAGCTTCTGTCCGCAATGCCTGGCAGACTCGGATTCATGTTGGAGACCTCGGCACGACTCCTGCGTCTGCTCTCGCTGCTGCAGGCGCACCGCGAATGGTCGGGCGCCGCCCTGGCCGACCGCCTCGGCGTCACCCCGCGCACGGTCCGCCGCGACGTGGACCGGCTGCGCGAACTCGGCTATCCGGTGAACGCCAGCCCCGGCACGGGCGGCGGCTACCAGCTCGGCGTGGGCGCCGAGCTGCCACCGCTGCTCCTCGACGACGACGAGGCGGTCGCCGTGGCCGTCGGCCTGCGCACCGCCGCCGGGCAGGGCATCGAGGGCATCGGTGAGACCTCCGTACGCGCCCTCACCAAGCTCGAACAGGTGCTGCCGCACCGGCTGCGCCGCCGGGTCGGCGCCCTCAACGCCTTCACCGTGCCGATGCTGCGCGGCCCCCAGCCCTCCGCCGTCGACCCGGCCGTCCTGACCGACCTGGCAGCCGCCTGCCGCGACTCGGAGCGGCTGCGCTTCGAGTACCGCGACCACGGCGGCTCCTCGACCCGCCGCACGGTCGAACCGCACCGGCTGGTGTGCACCGAGCGCCGCTGGTACCTGGTCGCCTGGGACGTCGACCGCGACGACTGGCGCACGTTCCGGGCCGACCGCGTCACGCCCAGGCCGCCGCACGGACCGCGCTTCACGCCCCGGCCGCCGCCCGCCGAGGACCTGGCCGCCTATGTGTCAAAGGGGGTGTCCGTCCGCGCGTACGCCACGCACGCCGTCGTCCGGCTGCTCGTGCCGAAGGAGGAGGCGGCCCAGCGGATCTCGCCCTCGGCCGGGACGCTGGAGGCGGAGAGCGACAGCAGCTGCGTCCTGCGCACCGGGGCCGCGAGCCTCGACGTGATGGTGATCCACGTGATGCTGATGGGCGTCGAGTTCGAGGTGCTGGAACCCGTCGAGCTCGTCGAGGCGATCAGGACGTCACGGGACCTGCTGACCCGGGCGCTGGAGCGGGTTCCGTCGCAGGAGGCGCGCACGGCGTCCTGAGGCGTGGGTCCTGTGCTTGAGCCATGCATTTCCTATGGTGTGTCAGCTTCCGGAACACATCACGGAATCGGAAAAGAATGGCGCGGACACTGGTCGGCAACACGCTTTCCGGCCCGATATTCGGGCTGCGGCCGCGGTAGTCCCGGGTACTCCCGAATTACGTTCGAAGGCGGGCGGAACATGCACGGAACCGCTCGTACGTGTGATGGCCTGCTGATGTCACCGCAGTCGAAACGGGTGTCGTTGTCCTGTGACAGAAGCGTGACCGGAGAGGGACCGGTGACTGATCGTGGCGGGTCCGGGCTTCCGCCGCCGCATTCCGCCGCCTAACGTGGCGGCATGGCACCGATTCCCACTCCTCCCGCAGAGCCCTCGGACACTCCGGACGCGTACGTCGGACTGGAGGCGAGCGGCGCCGAGCGGCTGGCCCGTGAACGCGGCTGGTCCAAGGTGAGGCCGCTGCCACCGGGAGCGATCATCACGATGGAGTACCTCTCGGGGCGGCTGAACTTCGAGGTCGCCGACGGCCGGGTGAGGCGCTGCTGGAAGGGCTGACCCGCCACCTGTCCGCACACCGTGAGGCGTGCACGTCGTGAGAGCGCGCCTCGTGAAGCATCGCAAGCACGGCGAAGGCCCCGGCTCCAGGAGCCGGGGCCTTCGCCGTGCGCGGGGCGTGGTGTGTGCGTACCGGCCCCGCAGTCCTGCTCAGCCGCCTGCCAGCGGGCGGGCCGAGGTGGTGCCACGTGTCACTCGGTCCGACTGTGGAGGTCTGCGGCTTCCGACGGGCGTCACCGGGGTGCGCTCCGAGCGGGCCAGATGCGGGCCCGGCGCCAGGTAGCCCTGCGGCCGGGGTGGCCGGGAGGCGGCCACCGGTTCGCGTACCGCGGGCTCCTCGTCGCCGGCCGGACTGCCGCCGGCCGGGCTGCCGAGCGGGGAGAGCGCCGCGGGAGCGCCCACCGGGGCGGCCGGAGCGGGCGCGGTGCGGCGACGGCGGTTGCGCCAGGCGTCGCGCAGGTCGAAGAGCCCGGTCTCGGCGCGCGCGATCAGCGGCTCGCACCAGGGCAGCCCGAGCAGGATCAGCAGTCCCGCGGCCCAGCCGAGCACCACGTCGCTCAGCCAGTGCGTACCGAGGTAGACGGTGGTCAGGCCGACGCCGAGGGAGACCACGGCGGAGACGGCCGACAGCCAGCGGCGGGCGCGCGGCGTCGAGGCGAGATAGGCGAGGATGCCCCAGGTCACGACGGCGTTCGCGGTGTGGCCCGAAGGGAATATGTCGCCGCCCAGCCACATCTCGTTCGAGCCGACGCTGGTCGCGTAGTGCGGGCCGAGACGGCCCATGATCAGCTTGGCGGCGCCCACCGTGATGTTCAGCAGCAGCAGCGAGGCGCCCAGGACCAGCAGCGGACGCAGGGTGTGCTGCCGCCAGGAACGCCAGCCCAGCCAGGCCGCGATCATCACGGCGGTGGGGCCGCGCTGGCCCAGCACCACGTAGTAGTCGAGGAACGCGTGGATCTCCGGCCACTGCTGGTACGGCCGGAAGAACATGACCTGCCAGTCGAACCGGACCAGCCACGACGTGATCACGATGGCCCACACGATGGCGACGTAGAAGGCGAGCGTGGACGCGAAGAGGACCACTCGGTGCCGGCTCATCCTGGGCACGTCGATGTGGGCCGGTCGTTCCGGCTCACGGTCCAGCCGGGCGAAGACCCGGTCCAGACGAGTCAGCTTTCGTTCGGTACGCACTCAATCGACGTTACAGCGAGTGAGCTGTGTTCCAGGCCGAAGCACCCTCTTTGTGATGACGATGTGATGTGGGATTGCTCTCAGGAGGCCGTTTATTTCCTTGGATTATGGAATCCCTCGTGCGCTCTTCCTTCCATTCGATTGATCATTCCAATGTGAAGTTTTGGGGTGCTTTTGAATTTCGTTCACCGAATGCTCGCACGCGCTTCTCCGGCTGCTCACCCGCCACCCTGGGTGCTCATGGCGGGCCGGAGCCGTTCAGCCAGAAGGCGCCGTACGCCGCCGAGGCCACCGCCACACCGCCCAGCACCCACACCGACCTGGAGGTTCGCAGTCGGGCGAGGGCTAGGGCGGGGGGCAGCAGCAGGGGGAAGGCGGGCAGCAGAAGGCGTGGTTTCGAGCCGAAGTAGCTCGACGCGCACAGGGCCAGCACGGTGACGACCCCCGCGTACACCAGAAGAGGCGGCGGCTGCCGCTGCCGTACGCAGATCACGTACAGCCAGACCAGCAGGCCGACCCCGACGATCAGCGCGAGGCCGGCGAGGGCCGACGGGAACGACGTGAACTTGTCCGCGACGAAGCGGGCGAAGGCGTAGCCGCCGTCGAAGCCGTTGCGCCAGCCCGCCTGGACGTCGAGATAGCCCAGCGGGCCCTTCCCCGTGCGACGGCCGACCCACAGGACGTACCCGGCGGCGCCGAGGGGCGCGAGCAGCATCGACAGCGCGCGCCGCCATCCCGGTGCGCCCGACTGTGCCGGAACACTCCGCTCCCGTACGAACGAGGCGATCGCCGCCACCCAGACGGCCGCGACCACCGCCGCGCCCACCGGGCGGGTCAGGCCCGCCAGCGACGCGAGCAGGCCCGCGGTCAGCCAGCGGCCGGTCAGGACCGCGTACAGGGACCAGGCGGCGAGAGCCGTGAACAGCGACTCGCTGTACGCCATCGACTGGACGATGCCGACGGGCAGGACCGCCCACAGCAGCACCGCGCAGATCCCGGCCCGGCTCCCGTACACATGGTCCGCGACCGCGAAGATCCCCCAGGCCGCGGCGAGCGAGGCCAACGCGCTGACCAGGAGACCCGCGTCCGCGTAGGAGAGAGGGGTGACCGCCGCGAAGGCCCGCTCCAGCCAGGGCAGCAGCGGGAAGAACGCCAGGTTCGAGTGCACGTCCCCGTTGGGTAGCCGCACCTCATAGCCGTAGCCGAGCTCGGCGACCCGTGTGTACCAGAGGGAGTCCCAGCGGGCGGAGAGCAACTGGTGCGCGCTCTTGTCCCGCGCGGCGCTCCACACGGCCAGCGTCACCAGGCCCAGCGCGCGCACCGCCGCGTACCCCAGCAGAGCGGGCGCGGCACGGCGCCAGGCGGGCCCCGCACAGGGCGGCGCGACGGGCGTCTCAAGATCGGTCACGGGCTCGATTATCGACGCCGCCCGGAACCGGGTACCCCGGCGGGGCGTGCTCGCCCACGGGGGAGCGTGGCGCACGCCACACGTGTCGAAAAGGAACGTGAGAGGTCCGCCACCTGTCCTCCGTGGGAACTCGCGTACCCTGACCACTCACTCGCCTTTGTTGCGTGGGCTCGGGACACCGCTCCTCCCGGGCCGCAGCCGCAGGGAGTCCCCACCCAGCGGATCCGCCGAACGCGAGGGAACATCTGGGAGGTACGTACATGTCCGGGACGACCACGGCCGCCGCGCGTCGCCGTCGGGAGACCGGGGCCGGTGCAAACCGCTGGGTCGTCCTCATCGTCCTCTGCGTCAGCCTGCTGCTCGTCGCCGTCGACGCCACGGTGCTGCACGTCGCCGTGCCCGCCGTCACCGAGGACCTCACACCCGGCGCGATAGAGCTGCTCTGGATCGTCGACATCTACCCGCTCGTCTGCGCCTCGCTGCTGATTCTCTTCGGCACGCTGGGCGACCGCGTCGGCCGCAGGCGCGTCCTTCTCCTCGGCTACGCGCTCTTCGGTGTCGCGTCGGCCGTCGCGGCCCTCGCCGACACCGCGCAGGTGCTGATCGCGGCGCGCGCCCTGCTAGGCGTCGGCGGCGCGATGATCATGCCCGCGACACTGTCGATCCTGCGGCAGGTCTTTCCCGACCGGCGCGAGCGGGCGCTCGCGATCGGCGTCTGGAGCGCCGTCGCCGCGGTCGGCGCGGCCGTCGGACCGCTGCTCGGCGGATTCCTGCTCGAACACTTCTGGTGGGGCTCGGTCTTCCTCATCAACATCCCGCTGATGCTCGTCAGCCTGCCCGTCGGACGGCTGCTGCTGCCCGAGTCGACCGGTGACGGCGACGGGCCGTGGGACGTCGTCGGCGCGCTGATGGCCGCGGCCGGGCTCTTCGGCGTCGTCCTCGGCGTGAAGCGGCTCGGCGGCGGGGAGGCCCCGCTGAGCGTCTTCACGGCGGTGCCGCTGCTCGTCGGCGCCGGGCTGCTCGTCGCCTTCGTACGGCGGCAGCGGCGGCGTCGGCATCCGCTGGTCGACCTGAAGATGTTCGCGCGGCCCGCGTTCAGTACGTCCGTGGGGTGCATCGTGCTCGCGATGCTCGCGCTCGTCGGTCTCGAACTGATCGCCGCGCAGTATCTCCAGCTCGTGCTGAACCTCTCTCCGCTGGAGACCGGGCTTCGGCTGCTCCCGCTGACGATCGCCGCGATGGCCGCGGGGCTGGTCGGGGCGAAGATGCTGCAGCGGTTCGGGCCGCGGACCATGGTCTGTGCCGGGTTCTGTCTCACCGCCGCGGCGGTCATCACGCTGACGGGCATGGGCAGCCACGACAACGCTCCGCTGCTGCTGACCGGGTTCGTGCTGCTCGGGTTCGGGCTCGAGGTGACGCTCTTCGGGGCGTACGAGTCGATGCTGAGCGAGGCTCCGCAGGAGCAGGCCGGCGGGGCCGCGGCGATCGGGGAGACGTCGTACCAGCTCGGGGCCGGGATCGGGATCGCGCTGCTCGGGAGCGTGATGAACGCGGCGTACTCGCCCGGGCTGGCGTCCGTTCCGGGTGTCTCCGGCGCGGAGGCGGCTGCGGCTCGGCACTCCTTGGGCGAGGCTTATGAAGTCGCGGGGCAGTTGGGTGGGGGGCCCGGGGAGGCGTTGCGGCATGCCGCCCGGCAGGCGTTCGTGCATGGGCTGCATGTGACGTTGCTGGTGAGTGCGGGGTTGTTGTTGCTGGGGGCGGTGATGGCGCTGCGGTTGCCTCGGGCCATGGAGTGTGGGGCGGCTGGTGTTGAGGTGCCTGGGCCTCGGGAGGCGGAGGCGGAGTCTTCGCTGCGGGTCGAGTCTGTCGGCTGACTGTTTGGCGTGGTTGCGTTTTCATGCCTTTCCCGCCCGCACCGCCCGTTAAGGGTGCCAGTCCGTGCGGGTTTTCCGTGGGTGGTCTCGTCGTCGTTGGCGGCCGCGGGTCCGTACGGGGTGAAGCATCGGGCGCCTCAGTCCCGTGATCTGGACGTGGGCGAGGCTGCGTCGTAGCGTCGGGCTTTGTCTGTGGTTAACAGTGCTAGTTTTCCGTGCCGGAGGCCTCTGTCGTGTCTGCTCCCTCTTCCTCTTCCTCCTCCCCTTCCTCGAAGTTGCCGCCGTTCGACCCCGCCGACCCCCTCGGTGTCGACGACCTGCTGAGCGCGGAGGATCTGGCGGTCCGGGAGACCGTGCGGGCGTGGGCGGCGGATCGGGTGCTGCCGTATGTGGCCGAGTGGTACGAGAAGGGTGAATTGCCCGGGATTCGGGAGCTGGCGCGGGAGTTGGGGGAGATCGGCGCGCTGGGGATGTCGCTCGACGGGTACGGGTGTGCCGGGGCCTCCGCCGTGCAGTACGGCCTCGCCTGTCTGGAGCTGGAGGCCGCCGACTCGGGGATCCGCTCGCTCGTCTCCGTGCAGGGATCCCTCGCGATGTACGCCATCCACCGCTTCGGGAGCGAGGAGCAGAAGCAGACGTGGCTCCCGCGGATGGCGTCGGGCGAGGTCATCGGGTGCTTCGGGCTCACCGAGCCCGATCATGGGTCCGATCCCGGGGCGATGCGCACGTACGCCAAGCGGGACGGCTCGGACTGGGTTCTCACCGGGCGGAAGATGTGGATCACCAACGGGTCCGTGGCGGGCGTGGCCGTTGTGTGGGCCCAGGCCGACGACGGGATCCGTGGGTTCGTCGTGCCGACCGACCGTCCCGGGTTCTCCGCGCCCGAGATCAGGCACAAGTGGTCACTGCGGGCCTCGGTCACCAGCGAGTTGGTGCTCGACGAGGTGCGGCTGCCGGGCGACGCGGTGCTGCCCGACGTCACCGGGCTGAAGGGGCCGCTCAGTTGTCTGTCCCACGCCCGGTACGGGATCGTGTGGGGCTCGATGGGCGCCGCGCGGTCCAGTTTCGAGACGGCGGTCGAGTACGCGAAGACGCGCGAGCAGTTCGGACGGCCGATCGGCGGCTTCCAGCTCACCCAGGCCAAGCTCGCCGACATGGCGGTCGAGCTGCACAAGGGGATCCTCCTCGCCCACCATCTGGGGCGCCGCATGGACGCGGGACGGCTGCGCCCCGAGCAGGTCAGCTTCGGCAAGCTCAACAACGTACGAGAAGCGATCGACATCTGCCGTACGGCGCGGACGATTCTCGGCGCCAACGGGATCTCGCTCGAATACCCCGTGATGCGGCACGCCACGAACCTCGAGTCGGTGCTGACGTACGAAGGCACCGTCGAGATGCACCAGTTGGTACTGGGCAAGGCGCTCACCGGTCTCGACGCGTTCCGGTAGGCGAGTTCCTACCGCTGCGCCGAGAGGCGGGTCCGGTGAGCGGCCCTGCTCAGCTCTGGTTGAAGAAGCCGTCCTGGCGGCGGGCGGCGGGCTCCCCGCTGACGATCTCGGTGTCGGCGGGGGTCAGCAGGAAAACCCGGTTCGACACACGCTCGATCGAGCCGCGCAGGCCGAAGATCAGGCCGGCCGCGAAGTCGACGACGCGCTTGGCGTCGGCCGCCTCCATGGCCGTGAGGTTCATGATGACGGGAACGCCGTCGCGGAAGAGCTCGCCGATGCCACGGGCGTCCCGGAAACTGTCCGGGGTGACCGTGCCGATCCGGCGGCCCTTCTCCTCGGCCGCTTCCGACGCCACCTTCACACGCGGGTCCGTGACCCAGGCATCCCTGGCCCCGGTCTCGGATCCTTCGGCGTATTCGTCGTCGTAGTAACGCTCGTCATCGTTGTCGTCGACGAGGCCAAGCCAGGCACTCGCCTTGCGCACCGATCCCATGTGGACGCCTCCTCTCACAGCGGTCTTTCTTTTCTCCGCATCCCCATGGTCGTGCATGATGCGGATGTCGCGCCAAGGGGATAGACGCCGCGCGGGGGTTTCGTGACGGTACTGGTGCACAGCGAATTCGTCGAGAGGCCGCGTACCCCAAGGGTCGTGCCGTACACCGCTGCTGACTGAGAGTGAAATATGATTCTTCACGGCGGACGGGTGACGGCTGGGGCGTACGGGTGAACGGGGTGGTCGGTACGATGCCGCAGCTCAACGTCGTACACACCACGGGGGATCGTCGTGTTCGGAATCGTCAGACCCTGCAGTCATCGGCTCGGGGAAAGCCTCAAAACCCAATGGATGGCGCATTTGTGCGGGCTGTGTCTCGCACTTCGCGGGGATCACGGACAGTTCGCACGGGTCGTCACGAACTACGACGGCTTGCTGATATCGGTTCTGACGGAGGCTCAGGCCGAGCGCGCCAGTGGATGGCGGCGCACGGCGGGTCCCTGTCCATTGCGCGGAATGCGGAGCGCTTCGGTAGCCCAGGGTGAGGGAGCCCGGCTCGCCGCCGCCGTCTCGCTGGTGCTCGCCTCTGCGAAGGTGCGCGATCACATGGCCGACGGGGACGGGCTGTTGGCCCGTCGGCCGGTGGCGCTCGCGGCCCGACGGGTCGCGTCGAACTGGGGACGGGCGGGTGCGCGTACGGGTTCCGACGTCGGCTTCGACACCGCCGTGCTGGTCGACGCCGTGGACCGGCAGGTGGGCATCGAGGCGCTCGCCGGGCCCGGGACCTCGCTGCTGACCGTCACCGAACCGACCGAGACCGCGACCGCCGCGGCCTTCGCGCACACCGCGATCCTGGCCGGGCGGCCCGGCAACGCGGAGCCGCTCGCCGAGGCCGGCCGGCTCTTCGGACGGCTCGCGCACCTCCTGGACGCCGTGGAGGACAGGGAAACTGACGCCGCGTCGGGCGCCTGGAATCCACTGACCGCCACCGGTACGTCCCTGGCGGAGGCCCGGCGGCTCGCCGACGACGCGCTGCACGGGATACGGCTCGCGCTGCGGGAAGCGGAGTTCACGGACGCGAAGCTGGCGCATGTGCTGCTCGCCCATGAGCTGCGCAACTCGGTGGACCGTGCCTTCGGTACCTCCTCCTGCTCGCACCAGGGGGCCGAGCTGTACGGGCCGCCACCGGGCAACCCGTACGCGCCCTCCGGGCCCGGCGGTCCGCCGCCCCCTCCCGAGCCACCGCGCCGTGACCGGCGCGGACTCCTCGCGGGCTGCGCCGTGTGGATGGGGCTGGCCTGTACGTGCCAGATGTGCTGCTGCGAGTACGACGACCCGTGGAGCGGGGAACGCAAGGAGGGACTCTGCCGGCGCTGCGACAACTGCGACGACTGCTGCGACGGCTGTGACTGCTGCGGGAACTGCTGTGACGGGTGCGGCTGCGATTGCGGCTGCAACTGCTGACCCGCCTGTCCGTCACCGTCGGGCCCAGACACTCTCGGGCCTGACGGTCTCGGGTCCGGCGGTTTCAGGCCCGACGGCCGGTCAGTTCTTGAGCTCCGGCGGTGAGATCTCCGACTTCTCGATCGCCGAGCCGGTCGTGCCCCACTTCTTGAGGATCCGGTCGTACGTGCCGTCCGCGATGAGCTTGTTCACCGCGGCCCGGAACGCGGGGGCCAGCTTCGTGCCCTTCTTGAAGGCGAAGCCGACGTCGAGACGGTGGAACTCGTTGAGGAACTTCAGTCCCTCCTGCTGGGCGACGGCATAGCGCAGCCCGTTGATGGTGCTCATCACGATGTCGCTGCGGCCCTGCTGGAGCGAGGACCAGATGGCGCCCTGCTCGCTGTAGGTCTGCACCTTGTACGCCTTCTCGCCGGCGTCGGAGCAGACGTGCTTGCTCTCCTCCAGCGTGGCCTCGAAGGTGGTCCCGGCCCCGGTCGCGACGTTCAGGCCGCACAGCTGGGCGAGGTCGGTGACCTTGTCCAGCTTGCTGTCCTCGCGGGTGGCGAAGCCCTGGCCGTCGTTGATGTAGGTCACGAAGTCGATGGTCTTGCGGCGCTCGTCGGTGACGCCGAAGTTGCCGACGCCGACGTCGTACTTGCCGCTGTCGAGCGCCGGGAGGATCGCCTCGAAGCTCGCGGCCTCGCGCTTGAGCCTGATGCCGAGGACCTTCGCGACGGCGGCCGCGAAGTCGACGTCCTGGCCCGCCAGGGTCTTGCCGTCCTCCAGATAGCTGGTGCCGGGCGGTGTGCCGCCGACGCTGACGGCGAGGGTGAGCGAGTCGGTGCCGGCGGGGAGCAGCTTCGCGGCGGAGGCGTCCGCCTTGAGGGACGAGACGACGTCCGTCGTCGGGATCTTCCGGGACGCGGCGGCGGCCTGGGTGTCGCTGCCGCCGTCGGTGCCGGATCCGCATGCGGTGAGCAGCAGCGCCGCGGAGGTGATCAGGGCGAAGGGGATGAAAAGGGTACGGCGGGGCCGTGAGGGCGTACTCATGGCGTGCGGGTCTCCTGGACAGAGAGGCCCTTCTCCTGGAGAGGAGACGGGAGCAGAGGAGAGGAACGAGGAAGCGCGAGGGGAGGGGTACGCGTGTGAAGGCATGGAGAAAGGCGGAGAAGGGCGGAGAAAGGTGGGAAACGCAGAAGGCGCCCGCCCATGAAGGGCTCGGGCGCGCAGGGGGTCAGCTCAACAGGAAGAGGACCACACTCGACCGAAGTCGATGTGGGAGCGCGTGACCAGCCACTGCTGCGAATGCATGGGAGCAAGTGGAACAGGCATCCGGTTTGGCGTCAACTGGCGTGAGACGTACGGCTCACAGTGTGGACAGCCTTGACAGCGAGGGGAAACGCACCCGTACTCTCGGTGCACGGCCCTGCTGAGGGGCTCGGCCGTGCACGCCGTACACGTCGTACGACGCCCTCGTGGCGTCCGCGTGACCTGTGTGAAGGCACCACCCGTGTTCGACTATCACGGAGCCTTCGCATGTCCTCGCAGACCCTTACCAAGGTGGCCGCGCCCGAAGACGCGGTGCCCCTGCGCATCGTCCCGAGACGCCGCCTCGGCCAGTGGACCGCCGCCGGCGTCGTCCTGATCCTGTTCGGGCTCGCCGTCAACTCCGTCGCCCGCAACGAGGCGTTCCAGTGGGACGTCGTCGGTGACTACTTCACGTCCGCCTCGGTCCTGCGCGGTCTCTGGCTCACCCTCTGGCTGACCGCGCTCGTCATGGCGCTCGGCTTCGCCCTCGGCGCGCTGCTCGCCGCGTTCCGGCTCTCCGCCAACCCCGTGCTGCGCGCGGTGAGTTGGGGGTACGTCTGGCTCTTCCGGTCGATGCCGATCCTGGTGCAGCTGCTGTTCTGGTTCAACATCGGGGCGCTCTACCCGACGATCCTCGGGGTCAGGACCGTCAACCTGCTCGGGCCGGTCACGGTCGCGGTCATCGGGCTCACCCTGCACGAGGCCGCGTACGCCGCCGAGGTGGTCCGCGGCGGGATCCTCTCCGTCGACCGGGGTCAGGTCGAGGCCGCCGAGGCGCTCGGGCTGAGCCGGTGGCGCCGCTGGTGGAGGATCGTGCTGCCGCAGGCCATGCGCTCCATCGTGCCGCCGGCCGGGAACATGCTGATCGGCACGCTCAAGGGCACGTCGATCGTCAGCGTGATCGCCGTGCAGGACCTGCTCTACTCCGTGCAGCTCGTCTACCACCGCACGTACCAGGTCATCCCGCTCCTGATGGTGGCCACGCTCTGGTACGTCGTCGTCACCTCGGTGCTCAGCGTCGGCCAGCACTACGTCGAGCGGCACTACGCGCGCGGTTCGGAGCGCACGCGATGAGCTCGGCACGCCCTTCGCTGGTGATCGTGGGAGCCGGGCCGCGGGGGACCGGACTCCTGGAGCGGATCGCCGCCAACGCACCTGAGCTGTACGCGAGTTCGGGCGACGGTCTGGATGGTCCGGTCGGCAGCTCCGTCGGTTCGGTGGGCCTCGACATCCATCTCGTCGACCCCTATCCGCCGGGCGGCGGCCGTATTTGGCGTGAGGCTCAGCCGCCGCTGCTGTGGATGAACTCCGAGGCGCAGGACGTCACGATGTTCACCGACGAGACGGTCGACATGGCCGGACCGGTGCGCGAGGGCCCCACACTGCACGAGTGGGCCGCACTCGACGGACGTGTCTTCGCGGACCGGCAACGGCAGGGCACGTACATGCGCTGGGTCTACGAGCAGACCGTCGCCGCGCTTCCGCCGGGCATCCGCGTCCACCATCACGCCCGCCGTGCCCTGCGGGTCGTCGGTCCGCACGAGGGGCGCCAGCAGGTGTGGCTGGAGGGTCGGCCGCGTCCGCTCCTCGCCGACCTGGTCGTCCTCACGCTCGGCCATCTCGACGCCGAACTGGACCAGGAACAGCGTGAGTTGGCCGCGTACGCCCGCGCCCACGATCTCGTCCACCTGCCGCCGGACTTCACCGCCGACAGTGACCTGTCCGCCCTCGCGCCGGGCGAACCGGTGCTCGTACGCGGCTTCGGGCTCGCCTTCGTCGACCTGATGGTGCTGCTGACCGAAGGGCGTGGCGGGCGCTACGAGACGGGCGCGCACGGGGAGTTGACGTACCGGGCGTCCGGGTGCGAGCCCGTGCTGCACGTCGGGTCGCGGCGCGGAGTCCCGTACCACTCGAAGATCGGCTACGACTGGACCGGTGAACGGCCGCCCCTGCCGCGGTTCTTCGGGCCGGGTGAGGTGGACGCCCTGCTCGCGCGCCCCGGTGGGTTCGACTTCCGGCGGGACGTGTGGCCGCTCGTCGAGAAGGAACTGGGCTTCGCGCACTACCACCGGCTGTTCACGGCACACCCCGGGTGCACGGCCATGGCCTGGACGGACTTCGAGGAGAAGTACGCGGCCGGTGACAGCGCCGAGATCCAGGCCCTGGTCGCCTCGGCCGTGCCCGACGCCGCCGACCGGTTCGACCCGGCCGCGCTCGACCGTCCGCTGGACGGGGTGCGCCATGCCTCGTACGACGAACTCCAGGACGGTCTGCGGGCCTACATAGAAGGGGATCTGACCCGGCGTCACGACCCCTCGCACAGCCCGGACATGGCGGTCTTCCTCGGACTCCTGTCCGTCTACGGGCAGTTGGTGCGGCTCGGTGACATCGGGTCCTGGTGGCACGGCTTCTTCAGCTACCTGGCGTCGGGGCCGCCCGGACCGCGGCTGCGGCAGATGCTCGCCCTGTCCCGGGCGGGGGTGCTCAGGTTCCTGGGCGCCGGCATGACCGTGTCGGCCTCGGACGGTGTCTTCCGGGCCGGGAGCGCCGGTGTGCCGGGGGAGTACGTCGAGGCCCGGGCGCTCGTCGAGGCGAGGCTGCCGCATCCCACGGTCGAGCGCACGCGCGACTCGCTGTTGCGTGAGCTGTACGCCGAGGGGGCCGCGGCGACGCCCGAGGGGCTGCTCGCCGTGGACCCCGCCGACGGGCGGGTCCTCGACCGCTCCGGCGCCCCGCATCCACGGCGGTTCGCGCTCGGACCGCACACCGACGCCCGGGGCTCCGGCGCGTTCACCCGGCCGCGCACCGGAGGGCCCGCCTTCCGGCAGAACGACGCAACGGCGCGTGCCGCGCTGGCCTTTCTGCGCGCGCTGTCCTGTAGCGCCGCCGCGTAACCAAGCCCTCTACACCCCCCCGGCACCCCCGCTCGCTTCCTTCGCGCAGAGGACCCCCATGTCGCTGACCAGTGATCCACCCCTCACCAGAACAACCGCCGAGCCCGAGGACTACGGCGCGCTCAAGGTCGTGCCCGTACGACATCCGTGGCGCTGGGTCGCGGTGACCGTGACCGCCGTGCTGCTGGCCCAGTTCGTCCACGGGCTCGCCACCAACTCCGGCTGGGAGTGGGAGGTGTTCGCCGAGTTCTTCACCGCGGAGGTGATCCTCAAGGCGGTCTGGGTGACACTCCAACTCACCTTCTACGGAACGGCGTTGGGGTTCGCGCTCGGCATCGTCCTGGCGTTCATGCGGCTGTCGGCCAGCCCGTTCCTGAAGGCCGTCTCCTTCGCGTACATCTGGGCGTTCCGGTCGATCCCGCTGATCGTGCAGCTGCTGTTCTGGTTCAACCTCGCCTACCTCTACCAGGAGTTGGAGTTCGGTATCCCCTTCGGGCCCGGCCTCTTCTCCTTCGACACGATGGGCCTGGTCGGCGCGATGAGCGCGGCCGTGCTGGGGCTGGCCCTGCACCAGGCCGCGTACGCAGCTGAGATCGTGCGCGGCGGCGTACTGTCCGTCGACAGCGGGCAGTTGGAGGCGGCCGCCGCGCTCGGCATCCCCAGGCTGCGGCAGATCCGGCGGATCGTGCTGCCGCAGGCGATGCGCTCCATCCTGCCGAACGCCGCCAACGAGGTGATCTCCCTCTTCAAGGGCACCTCGATCGTCTCCGTCATGGCGATCGGCGAACTCTTCTACCAGGTCCAGGTCATCTACGGACGCAACGGCCGGGTCGTACCGCTGCTCATGGTCGCGACGGCCTGGTACATCCTCCTGACCACCGCGCTCTCGGTCCTCCAGTACTACGTCGAACGACACTTCGCGAAGGGAAGCACCCGATGAGCGCGCCGCTGACCAAGGACCTGGCCAAGGACGGGGCGGCCGCCGCCCCCATGGTCGACATCAAGTCCGTCCACAAGAGCTTCGGTTCGCTGGAAGTCCTCAAGGGCGTCGACCTGGAGGTGCGGACCGGTGAGGTCACCGTCGTCCTCGGCCCGTCGGGATCCGGCAAGTCCACGCTGCTGCGGACCATCAACCACCTGGAGAAGGTCGACCAGGGCTGGATCAGCGTGGACGGCTCGCTGGTCGGCTACCGGCGCTCCGGCGACAAGCTGTACGAGCTGCGCGAGCGGGAGATCCTCAGGCAGCGCACCCGGATCGGGTTCGTCTTCCAGAACTTCAACCTCTTCCCGCATCTCACGGTGCTGGAGAACATCGTCGAGGCCCCGGTCTCCGCTCTGAAGCGGCCCCGCAAGGACGTCACCGAGGCCGCGCGCGGGCTGCTCGACCGGGTTGGGCTCGCCGACAAGGCCGGCGCCTACCCGAAGCAGCTCTCCGGCGGACAGCAGCAGCGCGTGGCCATCGCCCGCGCGCTCGCCCTGGAGCCGAAACTGCTGCTCTTCGACGAGCCGACGTCCGCGCTCGACCCCGAGCTGGTCGGTGAAGTCCTCGACGTCATCAAGGACTTGGCCCACCAGGGCACCACGATGATCGTCGTCACCCACGAGATCGGCTTCGCCCGCGAGGTCGCCGACACCGTCGTCTTCATGGACGACGGCCGCATCGTCGAACAGGGCGCCCCCGGCGACGTACTCGACCGGCCGCGGCACGAGCGCACCCGTGCCTTCCTCTCCAAGGTTCTCTGAACCGGCGGTTTCTCCGCACCGGCGGTTTCTCTGAACCGGCCGCCGTCCGATCGTTCCAACCTCTCTTCCCACACCAGGAGTTCACCCGTGATATCCCGACGCACCCTCGCCGCCTCCGTCGCCGCCCTCGTCGTCGCTCCCCTGCTCAGCGCCTGCGGCGGTGACAGTGACGCGGCGACCGGGACGGGCAGCTCCGGCACCAAGAAGGCCGGCGGCGTCAACATCGGCCCGGACCAGAACCGGATCCGCGGCAAGAAGGTCGACGAGATCGCCGCGCTCGTCCCGGCGGCGATCCGTGGGCGCGGCACGCTGAAGCTCGGCCAGAGCGCCGACGCCTCGCCGCCACTCGGCTTCTACGCGACCGACGACAAGACCAGAATCGGCTCCGAGATCGACCTCGCGACCATCGTGGCGGACACCCTCGGGCTGAAGCTCGACAACGACGAGGTCTCCTGGGAGAACCTCTTCGTCGGTCTCGACAGCGGCAAGTTCGACGCCGTCTTCTCGAACGTCACCGTCACCGAGGAGCGCAAGGAGAAGTACGACTTCGCGACCTACCGTCTCGACAACATCTCGTTCGAGGCGAAGAAGGGCACCGACTGGAAGATCGACGGCCCCGAGGACGTCGCGGGCAAGACCATCGCGGTCGCCTCCGGCACCAACCAGGAGAAGATCCTCGTCGACTGGAGCAAGCAGAACGAGAAGGCGGGCCGCAAGGCGGTCACCATCAAGTACTTCCAGAAGGACACGGACTACTACCTCGCCCTCCAGTCCGGCCGTATCGACGCCTATCTGGGCCCCAGCCCGTCCGCCGCGTACCACGTGGCCACGGCAGGGCAGTCGCAGGTCATCGGCACGCTCTCCGGCGCCGGCGACGACCTCCAGGGCAAGATCGCCGTCACCACGAAGAAGGGGAGCGGGCTCGTCGACGCGTACGCGGCAGCCATCAACCACGTGATCGAGGACGGCAGTTACGGGCGCGTGCTCAAGCGCTGGGGCCTGTCGAGCGAGGCCGTGCCGAAGTCGGAGATCAACCCGCCCGGCCTGCCGAAGATCTAGGGGATCCCGCGGCGCCGGCGGTCGCGACCCCCGGAGTGTTCGGGAAGTCCGCGACCGTCGGCGCCGCGCGGGACGGAATACACCGGCGCGACGCCGCGCTCACACCTCGGGCCGGCGGAGCCCGTGTGGAAGGGTTGATCACATGACGACGGAACACGGGGCGGCGGACGCGGCCGAGGAGTGGAAGCGCTGGCACGAGCACCGCACCGAGACGGTGTCCGCGCCTTACGGCCCGCTCGCGCTCAGCGGCACCCACTGGATCGAGGACCATCCGGAGGGGCTGCTTCCGGGTATGCCCGGCCGGTGGTCCCTGGACACCGGCGGTGACGCGGTCGTGCTGACGGCAGCCGTGGCCGACGGACTCCTCGTGGACGGGGAGCCCTTCGCCGGTGAGGTCCGGCTCGGGGCCGACCCCGGCCCGGCCGCCACGGCCCGGGTCGCCCACGGCGAGCGCCGGTTCGTCGTCCTCGTACGCGAAGGGGCTCTGGGCGTACGCGACTTCGATCCCGCCTCCCCGGCCCGGCAGGCGTTCCGGGGCATCGAGGCGACGCCGTACGATCCGCGTCGGTCGGTGCCGGGCCGCTTCACGCCGTACGGGGAGGACCGGACCGTACGCGTGGCGAACGCCGACGGACGGGAGCGCGGGCTCGGGCTCGGCGGTGAACTCGCCTTCATGCTGGACGGGCAGGATCTGACCCTTCAGGTGACGGTTCAGGGGGACGGATCGCTGTGGGCTGTTTTCGGCGATGCCATGAGTGGGAACGGCAGCTACCGCTTCAGGTTCCTGCGCCCGGCGGCTCCCGACGCCGAGGGGCGCACGACGGTGGACTTCAACCGGGCCCTGCTTCCACCCTGCGCATTCGCGGACCACTTCATCTGCCCATTCCCGCCGCCGGGCAATACTCTGAGCGCGGCGATTGCCGCCGGGGAACGCAATCTGCTCCGATAATCCGCACGTAATCCACACACCGCCGTCGATGAGATCAACTGCCGTGGGACATACGTAAGTTGAACACCGCGCGGCCGAAAGGCGCCCTTGCGCCCGTCGGGTGCGCGGCCGAATACTCCCCCCAGCGCCTTGTCAGGGACACGGCGTGTCCGGAATCCGGGCATTTCCCCTGGCGTGCGCCTCACGGGCCCCGACCCCACGCGGGCCCCCGACTTCCCTTTGGAGGGAACGAACAGTGAGGACCAAGCGCACCACCCCCCGCAGCGGAATAGCGAGACGGACCCGGCTGATCGCCGTCACCTCCGGACTCGTGGCCGCGGCCGCATTCACCATCCCTTCCGCGAACGCGAGCGACGCGCAGACGTTCAGCACCTCCCAGCTGAAGAGCGCCAGCTCTTCGGTGCTCAAGGCCGATGTGCCGGGCACCGCCTGGGCGACCGACGCCAAGACCGGCAAGGTCGTCGTCACGGTCGACAGCACCGTCTCCAAGTCGGAGATCGCGAAGATCAAGCGGGCCGCGGGCACCAACGCCGGCGCTCTGCAGATCAAGTACACCCCGGGCAAGTTCAACAAGCTGATCAAGGGCGGCGACGCCATCTATGCGAGTAGCTGGCGCTGCTCCCTCGGCTTCAACGTCAAGAACAGCGCGGGAGCCGACTACTTCGTGACCGCCGGTCACTGCACCGACGGCGCCGGCACCTGGTGGTCGAACTCCGGGCACACCACCACCCTCGGCTCGACGGCCGGCTCCAGCTTCCCGACCAACGACTACGGGCTGGTGCGCTACACCAACACCTCGGTCGCCAAGGAAGGCACCGCGGGCAGCGTGAACATCACCAGCGCCGCCACCCCGGCCGTGAACACGAACGTCATCCGCACCGGTTCCACCACCGGCACCCGCACGGGACGCGTCACCGCGCTGAACGCGACCGTGAACTACGGCGGCGGCGACATCGTCTACGGCATGATCCAGACCACGGTCTGCGCCGAGCCCGGCGACTCCGGCGGTCCGCTCTACGGCAGCAACGGTGTCGCCTACGGTCTGACCTCCGGCGGCAGCGGCAACTGCACCTCCGGTGGCACCACGTTCTTCCAGCCGGTCACCGAGGCGCTGAGCGCCTACGGCGTCAACGTATTCTGACCGGTACGCGCCACATCGACACCCGCGTGACCTGACTGCAGCCAGCAGCAGACGAGCCCCCGCACCGCCGTTCGCGGTGCGGGGGCTCGTCCTTGGCCGTGGGGGATCGCCGGTGCGCACGAGAAAGATCCGGGGGAACAGGGAAGTGGCTTCCGACCAGCAGCGCCATGTACGCCGCAGTCCGCTGCTGTTCACGACCCCGCTGGTGCTGCTCGTGGTGCTGGCGCTGGTGCTCCTGTGGGAGATCGCGCGCGGCAACGTGACTGGGGAGCTCAGCCGCCAGTGGCCCTGGCGGCTGCGGCTGATGGACACGGACGCGCTGGGCAGCCTGCTGGCGGTCGCCCTCGCCGCGGTCCTCGGCCGGGCGCAGTACGCGCGAACGGTACGGCCCGCGCTGGGCTGGCGCTCGTCCTGGGTGCCCGGCGCCTTCGCCCCGGACGAGCCCGCCTGGGAGGTGGGCGTCCTGAACGGCGGTCCGCAGCATGCCGTGGTGGAGCGGGTGGAGTACCGACTCGTACCGCACGACGGGGCTCCCGGGGCCTGGACCGACCACGCGGGGCTGCTGAGGGAACTCGCCGCGATGGGGCTCGTGCACGGCAAGCACTACCGGCAGATACACGTCGGCGCGGGTTTCCCGCTCCCGGGCGCCACCGGGTACGAGACCGCGCCCCACGGTGCGTACACCCAGCGGTTCGTCGACGAGATCGACGAGTTGCGGCTCCGGCTGCGGGTGACGGACGCCGTGGGCGACAGCCATGAGCGGGTGATGGAGCTGATGCGCGGGGCACGGCTGGAGCGGCCGGGGGCCGCGGGGGGCGGGCTCATAGTGGGGCCCGGGGTGTGAGGCGGCCCCGGGGTGCGAGGGGCCTCGGGTGTGAGGTGCTCCGGGGGTGAGGTGGTGGCCCGGGGTGTGAGGTGGTGGCCCGGGTCAGGTGTCGGTCCGTGGGGTCGCGCACAGCCAGTCCAGTACGTCCGGGAGGGCCTCCAGGGCCGAGAAGTGGCTGCCCTTCGGGTCCAGGACCGGGCGGGCGCGGGGGATGCGTTCGGCCAGCCACTCGAAGTGGCCCACCGGGGAGAAGGTGTCCTCGGCGCCGTGCCACAGCAGTACGGGGCGGGTGATCCGCGCCGGGTCGAAGCCCCAGTGGCTCAGCAGCGCGAGGGTGTCGTCGAGCCAGCCGTAGGCCGACTCGCGCAGCGCCTCACGGTAGTTGCGCAGCAGCATCTCGCTCACCGCCGGGGTGGAGACGATCCGGCGGTCGGTGTCGGTGAGGCCGTCCTTGATCGACGCGAGGAGCTGTGCCGGGTCCGCGCGGATCGCGGCGGCCCGGGTGGCGAGCCGGTCCGCGAACTCCAGGGGATCGGTGAGCGCCTGCGTGAACTCCTCGACGTTGGACCTCGCCATCCCGTCGAACCAGTTCAGTCCCTCGGCGACCGGCGGCGCGAGACTCGCCATCGCCGCCACCCGCCGCACCCGTGAGGGCAGCAGTGCGGCGCACGCCAGCGCGTGCGGGGCACCGCCCGAGCGGCCGAGCACCGCGAACCTCCCGAGCCCGAGTCCGTCGGCCAGCGCCGCCACGTCCCGCGCGGCCTGCGCCACCCGGCGTCCGGGACCGCGGTCCGAATCCCCGTACCCCGGCCGGTCGTACGCGATGAACCGCACCCCGGGACGCCCGGCCATCAGCTCCGCCGGCACCGCCCCGTGCCGGCAGCCCGGTGTGCCGTGCAGCAGGATCACCGGGCTGCCGTCCGGGTCCCCCCACTCCTCGAACGCCAGCAGTCGTCCGTCCCGCATCCGTATCCCGTTCGGCACCTCGGTCCTCCATCTCCCCTTCGCGTCCGCGCCGGAGTTACCGTCGAAGTACACACCTGTTGCGCCCGATACGGACCCTGGGGGTCGTAATGATCGAGGAGCTGGTGACGGCGGGAGTGGCTCTCGCGTCCGTCGGAACGGTGTACGCGATGGCGGCGGCCCGCGTCGTCAAACAGTACGAACGGGGCGTGGTGCTCCGGCTCGGCAAGCTGCGATCCGGGGTGCGTGGTCCGGGATTCACCATGATCGTGCCCTTCGTGGACCGGCTCCAGAAGGTCAACATGCAGATCGTGACGATGCCGGTACCCGGGCAGGACGGCATCACGCGGGACAACGTCACGGTGCGCGTGGACGCCGTCATCTACTTCAAGGTGGTGTCCGCGGCCGACGCGATCATCCAGGTCGAGGACTACCGGTTCGCGGTCTCCCAGATGGCGCAGACGTCACTGCGTTCGATCATCGGCAAGAGCGAGCTGGACGATCTGCTCTCCAACCGCGAGAAGCTCAACCAGGGTCTGGAGCTGATGATCGACAGCCCGGCGGTGGAGTGGGGCGTGTCCATCGACCGCGTAGAGATCAAGGACGTGTCGCTGCCGGAGACGATGAAGCGGTCGATGGCCCGGCAGGCGGAGGCCGACCGTGAGCGCCGGGCCCGGGTCATCAACGCGGACGCCGAGCTCCAGGCCTCCAAGAAGCTGGCGGAGGCCGCCGGGGTGATGTCCGAGCAGCCCGCCGCGCTCCAACTCCGGCTGCTGCAGACCGTGGTGGCGGTCGCCGCCGAGAAGAACTCGACGCTCGTGCTGCCCTTCCCCGTCGAGCTGCTGCGGTTCCTGGAGCGCGCGCAACAGCCGGCCCAGCAGCAGCCGGCGCCTCCCGCGCCCCAGGTGCAGCAGCAGCCGTCGGACGGGACGGCTCAGCCACAGCAGTCGTTGCCCGAGGCCCAGCAGCGTCCGATTCAGCCGAAGGAGCTCTCGACGCAGGCGCAACAGCTGTTGGCGCAGTGGCAGCAATCGATGCAGGAGCAACTCCCGCCCGTCGAGACACCGTTGGATCCGGACTTCGGAGGGTCGAAATCCGGACAGGACTAGACCTCACAGGCTGGCGTTAGTTACTCGCTCGTAGTGTTTGCTATGGGAATCGACGTGGTGAGACGGCCACTTGTCAACGCGCGTCAACCATGCTGGGGCGTGCGTCCGTTGTGGCACGCGCGTCCTGAAGTCGACCTTGTGTGCTCCCGTACGGCCTCGGAATAGTGGTCGGCGTCCGTTGGCATGGACGCGGCTTTTATTGCGAGTCGGGCCCATGTCCGTACACCTTTCGGTCTCGGTGGCCCCCCACGGCCGCCGTTTCCGACCCCCCACAGGAGGACACAAGTTGAAGCACCGACGCATACCCAAGCGGCGGGCGGCCGTGGCAGGTGCGGGCATCGCCGCACTGGTCGCCGCGGGAGTCACCTTGCAGAGTGCGAACGCGAGTGAGACCGCGCCCACTCCCGAGCTCAAGATCCTCTCGGTCACGGCGGCCGGAAAGCTCGCCTCGACGCTCGGCAAGGACCTCGGCACGGACGCGGCGGGAACGTATTACGACGCGAAGGCGAAGAGCCTCGTCGTGAACGTCCTCGACAAGGCCGCGGCCGAGACCGTCGAGTCGGCCGGCGCCAAGGCCAGAATCGTCGAGAACTCCCTCGCCGAACTGAAGGGCGCCCGTACGACGCTGAAGCAGGACGCGACCATCCCCGGCACCTCGTGGGCGGTCGACCCGGCCACCAACAAGGTCGTCGTCACCGCGGACCGTACGGTCAAGGGCGCGAAGATGGCGCAGCTGACCGAGGTCGTCGACGGGCTCGGCGCCAAGGCCGAACTCAAGACCACGAAGGGGGAGTTCAGGCCCTTCGTCGCGGGCGGTGACGCCATCACCGGTGGCAGCGGCCGCTGCTCGCTCGGCTTCAACGTGGTCAAGGGCGGCGAGCCCTTCTTCCTCACCGCCGGGCACTGCACCGAGGGCATCACCAACTGGTCAGACTCGTCCGGCACCGAGATCGGCGAGAACGCGGACTCCAGCTTCCCCGACAACGACTACGGCCTGGTGAAGTACACCGCGGACGTGGACCACCCGAGCGAGGTGAACCTCTACAACGGTTCCGCCCAGGAGATCACGGGTGCGGCGGAGGCGACCGTCGGGATGAAGGTCACCCGCAGCGGGTCCACCACCCAGGTGCACGACGGGTCGGTGACCGGACTGGACGCCACCGTGAACTACGGCAGCGGCGACATCGTGAACGGGCTCATCCAGACCGACGTGTGCGCGGAGCCGGGTGACAGCGGTGGGTCGCTGTTCTCGGGCAGCAGCGCGATCGGACTCACGTCCGGTGGCAGCGGGGACTGCACCTCCGGTGGGGAGACGTTCTTCCAGCCGGTGACCGAGGCGCTGTCCGCCACGGGGACCGAGATCGGCTGACGGTCCGGTTCCGGTGGGCTCGGAGCCCCGTTCCCACCTTTCGGGTGGGGCGGGGCTCTTGCGTTGTGGGAGGGCGTGGGCGCGTGAGGGCTGGTCGCGCCCCTCGGCGGAGCCGCAGTTGTCAGGACCTGTGGACGGGAGAGGCACCGACCCAGCGGTGGTAGGCGTCCACATCGACGTTGCTGCCGCACACGATGGTGGCCACGTGTCGGCCGGCGAAGCGGTCACGGTCTTCGAGGACCGCCGCGATGCCGAGCGCGGCCGATGGTTCGACGACGAGGCCGGCGTGGTGGAGGAGCATCCGCATACCGGCGGTGATCGACGCCTCCCGGACCAGGACGGCGTCGTCGGCGACCAGGAGGAGGTCGTCCAGGACGGCCGGGATGGGACGCCGGCCGGCGACGCCGTCAGCGATGGTGTCGGTCGAGTCGGTGGTGACGACGCGCCGCTCGCGCCACGAGAGTGTCAGCGCCGGTGCGCCCAGTGGCTGGACGCAGATCACCTCGACCTCGGGCGCCAGGGCCTTCACCACATGACCCACACCGGTGGCCAGTGCCCCGCCGCCGAGCGCGATCAGGACGGTGTCGAACTCCGGCACGGGATCCACCAGTTCCAGGCCGATGGTCGCCGCGCCCTCGCAGGTCTCGATGTCCAGGCTGTCCTCGACCAGCCGGACGCCGTCGTACCGGGCGATGGCCGCTGCCCGCTCGCGAGCCAACTCGTGGTCGCCGTCCACCAGTTCCAGCCTGGCGTCCAGCGCGCGGATGCGATCGAGCTTGGCCACCGTCGCGAAGCGGGACGCCACGACGGTGACGTCGAGATCCCGGCCGCGGCCGGACCAGGCGAGGGCCTGGCCGAGATTGCCCGCGCTGGCGCACACCACGGCTCGCGGGCCGTTGCCGGCGAGCAGGCTCGCGATGACCTCGGTGCCGCGGGCCTTGAAGCTGCGGACCGGGTTCGCCGTTTCGAGCTTGATGCTCACCGCGCACCCGAGGCGGGGCTCCAGCGCCTCGCAGCGGTACAGCGGAGTGTCGAGGAAAACCGGGTCGATCACCCGGCGGGCCGCCCGGATCCGAGCGGTGTCGAGACGCGTCTCCTGCACGGCACAGCAGCGTAGCGTCGCCGGCTCTGTTCCATTGAGTGATTTTCGAGGGCTGTGGCGTGGAGTGGTGTGGTCCGGGTGACGCGTGATCAGGCGGCGGTCTCCGCACGCTCGACCAGGAGGCCGTTCTCCGAGCGCGTCGCCCGCGCGGGCGAGGGCGACGAGGTGGGCTCCGGCGCCCTCGCGGCGGCGAGGATCCGCCGGGCGCCCGCGCGGGCGATCCCGTCGACCGTCGATCGCCGGTCAGGGAGCCGGACTCGGTCGAGCCGTCGGTGTTCACTTCGCCGAGTACGGGTGTGCCTTCCCGAGCAGCACGTCCCGGTCCGGCAACGGCGTGCGGCCGGGGCCGCTCCATCTCATTGCGTCAGCCGTTGTCAGGGGCGCCCTTGGGGGCGGAGTCGGCTCGTTCGGGTTTGCGCAGTGAGCCCGCCAGGAGTGTGACCGCGCTGCCGACCGCCGCCCAGGCCGAGAGGACCAGGAGTGAGGCTGTCGTGTCGTTGCCCTTGAAGTAGGCGATCGAGCGGGCCGCCCAGGTGCCGGCGCCCGGGGGCAGGGCGGGGCCGATCGCCTTCCAGAACGGGGGCAGCATCGGGGGCGGGAGGGCGCCGCCCGCGCTCGGGTTGCCCAGGATGACCACGAGCAGTACGGCCACTCCGATGCCGACGACCCCGAAGAGGCACTGGAGCGCGAGCGTGGCCGCTCCCACCGCGAAGGTGATCAGCGCGCCGAGCCCCCAGAGGGCCCAGACGCTGCCCGGCAGGGCTCCCAGGACCGGCCCGACGATGACCGCGCCGCCGAGTCCGCCGACGATCGCGACCACGGCCATGGCGGCGAGCCGGATCGCCGCGCGCCGGGGGTTGGCCGGCCGTGCGCCCGCGCTGATCGCCAACGCCGACGCGCACAGATAGCCGCCCACGCACCAGCCGACGACCAGGTAGAAGGTGGTGAGCCCGTTGGCGTCCTGCGCGTCGGCCGGGACCACGTCGACGGTTCTCACCGTGCGTCCCTGGTCCTTCTCCAGCCCGGTGGTGAGCGCGACCAACGTGTTGGCCAGGACCTTGCCGCCGCCGGACGCGACCAGCAGGGTGTCGGTGGTGCCGGCCGGGTCGATCACCAGGGCGCCGTCGATGTCGCGGTTCACGATCTGATCGCGTGCCGTCGCCCGGTCGGGGAGCGCGCGAGGGTCCAGGGGCTTGCCGGGGAGCTGCTTCAGACGGGCCACCGCCTGGTCGGCGGCGGCTCCCGGGGCGACCACCCCGAACGGCACGTCCTTCGGCTTCGGGTTGTGCAGCGCCCCCACATAGGAGGCGATGAAGAGCAGTTGCAGGGCGAGCACGCCGATGACGAGCAGCGTGGCCCGCGGAGTGACTCCGTCCTTCACCTCTTCGAGGAAGGTCCGGCGTGGGGCCCCGGCTGTCTGTGTCATGCCCCCACGGTCCGAGCCGCCCGGCGTTTGCGCAGGTGGGACGGGCCCGAACGGATGTCGTACACATGTTCGGGAATTGGTCTATGGTGGGGGTGAGGAAGTAGGGAACAAGTGTTCGAGGGCTGGCGTGGGAGCCCCTGGGAGCGGTGGAGGTGCGCGTGCCGGGTTTCACGCATCTGCACACCGTTTCCGGGTTCTCCCTGCGGTACGGGGCCTCGCACCCGGAGCGGCTCGCCGAGCGAGCCTCCGGGCGGGGCATGGACGCGCTCGCCCTCACCGACCGGGACACCCTCGCGGGCACGGTCCGCTTCGCCAAGGCCTGCGCCGCCCAGGGGGTGCGTCCGCTGTTCGGGGTCGACCTCGCGGTCGAGGAGCCCGTACGGGTCCGGGAGTCCGCGCGGGCCCGGGATTCCGCGCGAGCCCAGGGCGCCGTACGGGCCGGTGGGTCTGTACGGGCCGGTGGGTCCGCAGGAGGGGAGTGGCGGCGGGCTCCCGTGCGCGGTGGTGCCTTTGTCGATGAGTCGGCGCCTCGGGTGACCTTCCTTGCCCGGGACGGTGCGAAGGGCTGGGCCGAGCTCTGCAGAATCGTTACTGCGGCGCATGCGGGCGACACGGGCGGGCCGCTGCTGCCCTGGGCGGCCAACCACGCCGACGGCCTGACCGTCCTGCTCGGCCCCGCCTCCGACGTCGGCCGGGCGCTCGTCGCCGGGCGCCCCGACCGGGCCGCGAAACTGCTCGCGCCCTGGCGGGAGGTCTACGGCGACGCCCTGCGTCTCGAAGCGGTCTGGCACGGGCGCGAGGGCACCGGTCCCGGCTCGCTGCGACTGGCCGCCCGTACCGTCGGCTTCGCCGCCGAGCAGCGGGTGCGGCCGGTGCTCAGTAACGCCGTCCGGTACGCCGACCCGGGCATGGGCCCGGTCGCCGACGTCCTGGACGCCGCCCGCCGGCTTGTGCCGGTCGACCCCCGCAAAGAGCTGGACAGCGGCGAGGCCTGGCTCAAGGACGCGGACGCGATGCTCGGCGCCGCCGAACGGATCGTCGAGGCCGCGGGCTACCGCCGCGACACCGCGTACCGACTGCTCGAACAGACGCGGGCCACCGCCGCCGAGTGCCTCGTCGACCCGGAGGACGACCTCGGCCTCGGTGCCGTGCACTTCCCCGAGCCGCACCTCGTCGGTGCCGGACGCCGTACCGCGCAGCGGGTACTGGCCTCGCGGGCGGCGGCGGGGATGGTGCTGCGCGGCTACGACCGTTCTCCCGAGGCGCGCGGTTACTGGGAGCGGATGCACCGCGAGCTGGACATCATCGCCCACCACAACTTCGCCTCCTACTTCCTGACGGTCGCTCAGGTCGTGGACGACGTACGGGAGATGGGCATCCGGGTCGCCGCGCGCGGCTCCGGCGCGGGCTCGCTCGTCAACCACCTCCTCGGCATCGCGCACGCCGACCCCGTCGCGCACGGGCTGCTGATGGAACGCTTCCTGTCCAAGCGGCGCCCGGTCCTGCCCGACATCGACATCGACGTGGAGTCCGCCCGCCGGCTGGAGGTCTACCGCGCGATCATCGGCCGGTTCGGCACCGAGCGGGTCGCGACCGTGGCGATGCCGGAGACATACCGGGTGCGCCATGCGGTACGGGACGTCGGCGCGGCCCTCTCCATGGACCCGGCCGACATCGACCGCATCGCCAAGTCCTTCCCGCACATCCGCGCCCGCGACGCCCGCGCGGCACTGGAGGAACTACCCGAACTCCGGTCCCTGGCGGGGGAGATGGAGAAGTACGGGCGGCTGTGGGAACTGGTCGAGGCGCTGGACGCCCTGCCGCGCGGAGTCGCCATGCATCCGTGCGGAGTACTCCTCTCCAACGCCTCGCTCCTCGCCCGTACGCCCGTCATGCCGACCAGCGGCGAAGGGCTGCCCATGTCGCAGTTCGACAAGGAGGACGTCGAGGACCTCGGGCTGCTCAAGCTCGACGTGCTGGGCGTGCGCATGCAGTCCGCGATGGCGCACGCGGTGGCCGAGGTGGAGCGGGCCACGGGGGACCGGGTCGACCTGGACGCCGTCGAGGAGGGCGACCCGGCGACGTACCAACTCATCCGGTCCGCCGAGACGTTGGGCTGCTTCCAGATCGAGTCGCCGGGGCAGCGGGACCTGGTGGGCAGGCTGCAGCCCGCGACCTTCCACGATCTCGTCGTCGACATCTCCCTCTTCCGGCCGGGGCCGGTCGCGGCCGACATGGTGCGGCCGTTCATCGAGGCGCGGCACGGCCGGGCGCCGGTCCGCTTCCCGCACCCGGATCTGGAGGAGCCGTTGCGGAGCACGTACGGGGTCGTGGTCTTCCACGAGCAGATCATCGACATCGTCGACATCATGACCGGCTGCGGGCGCGACGAGGCGGACCGGGTGCGGCGCGGGCTGTCCGACCCCGAGTCGCAGGGGCGGATCCGCTTCTGGTTCGCGCAGCACGCGGCCGCCCGCGGGTACGACACGGAGACGATCGCCCGTACGTGGGAGATCGTCGAGGCCTTCGGGTCGTACGGCTTCTGCAAGGCGCACGCGGTCGCCTTCGCCGTGCCGACGTACCAGTCGGCCTGGCTGAAGGCGCATCACCCGGCCGCCTTCTACGCCGGGCTGCTCACCCACGATCCCGGGATGTATCCGAAGCGGCTGCTGCTCGCGGACGCGCGGCGGCGGGGGGTACCGATCCTGCCGTTGGACGTGAACCGGTCGGCGGTCGCACATTGTATCGAACTGGTGTCTGAATCTGAGGGGTTCGGAAGGGCGGCCGGGAAGATCTCCGGAGGGTCCGGGAAGGCCTGGGGTGTGCGGCTCGCCCTCTCCGACGTGCACGGCATCAGCGAGGCCGAGGCGGCGCGGGTCGCGGACGGGCAGCCGTACGCCTCGCTGCTCGACTTCTGGGAACGGGCCCGGCCGAGCAGACCACTGGCCCAACGGCTCGCGCAGGTCGGGGCGTTGGACGCCTTCGGGGCCAACCGGCGTGATCTGCAACTGCACTTGACCGAGCTGCACCGGGGAGCACGCGGCGGTCGCGGGGACCAACTGCCTCTGGCCGGCGGGCAGAAGACCGCGCCGGCCGGGCTGCCCGACCTCTCCCCGGCGGAGCGGCTCAGCGCCGAGCTGGGTGTGCTCTCCATGGACGCCTCACGCAATCTGATGGACGATCACCGGGCGTTCCTGGACGAGCTGGGCGTGGTCACCGCGCGCCGGCTGCGGGCGGCGCGGCACGGTGAGACGGTCCTGGTCGCGGGCGCCAAGGCGGCCACCCAGACCCCGCCGATCCGTTCCGGCAAGCGGGTCATCTTCACCACCCTGGACGACGGCACCGGTCTGGTCGACCTCGCCTTCTTCGACGACTCCCACGACGCGTGCGCCCACACCGTCTTCCACTCCTGGCTCCTGCTCGTACGCGGAGTGGTGCAGCGGCGCGGCCCGCGCAGCCTCAGCGTGGTCGGGGCGGCCGCCTGGAACCTCGCCGACCTGGTGGAACTGCGGCGCGAGGAAGGCCTGGACGGAGTGGCCCTGCGACTGGCCGAACCGCAGGGGGAGGGCGGGGCCGAGGGCGGCTCGCGGGACACGGGAGATCCGACGGGCGGCCGTCGAATCCAGCTGCCCACGGGATACGAAATGCATCCGTGGGCCGATCTGCGCCCGGCGGGCGAAGGGCCCGCCGGTGGAAGGAAGTTGTGGCACCAGAGCCCGGGGAGTGCGGGATGACCATCCTCTGCGTACGTTTCCAACTGCCTCCGGCGGGCGAGGCCGCCCTGCCCGGGCTCCTCGGCACGCTGGAGGAGTTCACCCCCGTCGTCGAGGCGCTGCCGCCCGACGGAGCGCTGGCCGATCTGCGGGGCGCCGAGCGGTACTTCGAGCGCGATGCGGGGGAACTGGCCTCGCTGATCCGGGTACGGGCGCTCGCCTGGCACGGCGTCGACTGTGTGATCGGGGCCGGACCCGGGCCGATGTTCGCACGGATGGCCCTGCGGGAAGCCGCCCCCGGGACGACCCGCGTGGTGCCCGAAGACCCCTGCGCCCTCGCGGAGTTCCTGGCGGAACAGCCCGTGCGGGCGCTGCCCGGAGTCGGCACCGCCACCGCCCGCACCCTGTGCGAGTACGGCCTGGACAGCGTCGGCAAGGTCGCCGCCGCGCCCCTGTCCACACTGCAACGGCTCACCAGCGCCCGCATGGGCCGCGAACTGCACGAGATGGCACAGGGCATCGACCGCGGCCGGGTCGTACCGAACGCCGTCTCCCGGTCGCTCGCCGCCGAACGCCCTTTCCTGCGCGACGAGTTGGACCCGGACCTGCACCGGCACGCCCTGCTCTCCGCCGCCGGGGAACTGGGCTCCCGGCTGCGCGCCCTGGAGAAGGTGTGCCGCACCCTCACCCTCACCGTCCGCTACGCCGACCGGTCCACGACCACTCGCAGTCGTACGCTCCCCGAGCCGACCGCCCACTCCTCGGCGCTCACCGACGCCGCGTACCGCATGTACGAGGCGCTCGGGCTGCAGCGGGCCAGGGTCCGCTCCATCGTTCTGCGTGCCGAGGGGCTCGACCCTGCCGAACGGGCCTCCTACCAGCTCACCTTCGACCCGGTGGACGAGAAGGTCCGTCGCGTCGAGGAGGTGGCGGACCGGGTCCGGGCGAAGTTCGGGCCGCGGGCGGTGGTGTCCGGAGCGCTTGTGGCGTAGCACTCCGCCGTGAGGCGGGGCGCCCCCGCCGGGTCAGTTGGCCCACGGCGGAGTGATGACCGTGCCGTCCGCCAGTTCTGCCTGGAGACCTATGGAGGTGGTGACCCAGGAGGTCGCGGTCTTCTCGGTCGGGTTCTCCACGGCGAGTGTCGCGCCGCGGTTGACGATCACCGTGTCGCCCGCGGCGATCCGTTCGGTGCGGCCGTCGAGGGTCATCAGCAGTTCGCCGGAGAGGAGATGGAAGATCTCCTCGCGGTTGACGGTGTGCGCGGGCGCCTTCGTGCCCGCGGGGATCTCGCCCCGCCAGGCGCACAGTTCTCTGCTCCCGCTGAGGGGAGTGGCGTACGAGACGAAGCGCGCGCCGTGGATCTCGTGGACGACGGCTTCGGACGAGCGGACTACGGGCACGGCTGCCTCCAGTGGCGAATGGCGGTGGCGAATGGCGGTGGCGAATGGCGGTGGTGAGCGGCGGTGGTGAGTGGTGACGGCGAGTGGCGTGGATGGTCAAGTAGCTTGACTATATGGACACATGGTCAAGCCGCTTGACCAATTCGTCAAGGGTGTTTCAATGCGTGCGTGCAGAACTCCGAGGCCATGGCCCTGTCCGCCGCCCTGCTCGCCGTCGCCGGCGAGCTCACCCAGCGCATCCATGACGGTGTCGTCGCCCGCGGGTTCGAGGGGATTCGGCCCGCGCACGGGTTCGCGTTCGCGCGGCTCGCGCCCGGCGGGGCGACGGTCACGGAGCTGGCCGCCCATCTGGGCGTGACGAAGCAGGCGGCGAGTCAACTTGTCGACGAGATCGTCCGCAAGGGGTACGCCGAGCGGCGCCCGCACCCCGACGACGCGCGCGCCCGGCTGGTCGTGCTGACCGAGCAGGGCTGGGCCTGTACGCGGGCGGCCGAGGAAGCGGCCGCGGAAGCCGTCGGCCCCTGGGTCGAACTGCTTGGCGAGGGTGAAGTCCGGGCGTTGCGTGACCGTTTGCTGCGCATTGCGCCCTACGGTCCCATCAGGCCCGCCTGGTGACCGTTCCACGGCACGTGTCAGTGCTCCCGGCCAGCACCGGAAGTTTTTACTGACGCGTAACTTCACACTTCTACTACTCGCTCGTAACTTGGCAAAAGAACAGCATCCTCGTGATCCGGATCACAGGGCGTACGCCATCGCAACTCCCTTGAGCCGCAAGGAGATCACTCGATGCTGCCCTGGAAACGACTGCTCAGACCCCTGGCCGTGCTGCTGCTGACCGCCGCGGCCACCGTCGTCCCCACCGCTACCGCCGCCACCGCCGACACCGCTCAGGCCGAGGCCGCGCCGAGCCGTGGCTGGAACGACTACTCCTGCAAGCCGTCCGCCGCCCACCCGCGCCCCGTCGTCCTCGTCCACGGCACCTTCGCCAACTCCGTCGACAACTGGCTTGGGCTCGCGCCCTACCTCGTGAACCGCGACTACTGCGTCTTCGCCCTCGACTACGGGCAGTTGCCCGGTGTGCCGTTCTTCAACGGCCTCGGTCCCATCGACAAGTCGGCGGAGCAGCTCAAGACCTTCATCGACAAAGTGCTCGCCGCGACCGGTGCGGCCAAGGCCGACCTCGTCGGCCACTCGCAGGGCGGCATGATGCCCCGCCACTATCTGAAGTTCCTCGGCGGAGCGGCCAAGGTGAACGCCCTCGTCGGGATCGCCCCCGACAACCACGGCACCACCCTGAACGGACTCGCCCAACTGCTCGACCACTTCCCCGGCGCGGCCGACCTGCTTTCCACCGCCACCCCCGCCCTCGCGGACCAGGTGGCCGGATCCGCCTTCCTGACCAGGCTCAACGCGGGCGGCGACACCGTCCCCGGTGTCCGTTACACGGTCATCGCCACCAAGTACGACGAGGTCGTCACGCCGTACCGCTCGCAGTACCTCGACGGCCCGAACGTACGCAACGTCCTGATCCAGGACCTGTGCGCGGTCGACCTCTCCGAACACGCGGCGATCGGGCTCATCGACCGGATCGCCTTCCACGAGGTGGCGAACGCCCTTGACCCGGCGCACGCCACCCCGACGACCTGCCTGTCGGTGATCGGCTAGCGCGGCAGGGGAACCGCGGGCCGTTCGCGGCTGGTCGCGCCCACGCGGCGGGGCCGCACGTTGATACGGCCCCGCGACCGCCACGGGGCTATCGGCTGTGGCGGCCACTCGCCGAGCGGCGACGAACCGACGCGAACAGTGCCGCCGCACCGATGGCCAGGGCGGTCGCCCCACCGATCGCCACGTACGGAGTGGTGCTCGAACCGCCGGTCTCCGCGAGGTTCTCCGAACCGCCCGCGGGCTCGGTGTCGTTCGCGGAGTCGTCCGTCGCCTCGGAGGGGCCCGCCGACCCGGCGGACTCCGTCGTGGTGCCGGAGCCGGAGTCCGAGGCGGTGTCCGCGGCCGTCGTGGCCGTGGCCTGGGTCTTCGGGTCGTCGTCGCCGTGACCGCCGTGTTCCACGGTCGACTTGTCGGTACCGTCCTCGATCTCCTGCTCGGACGGCGCCGACGCGGCCGGGGCCGGGGCCGTGGAGGCTTCGCCCCCGCCCCCACTTCCGCCCTCCCCGAACACGACGTCCGAGCAGGTGTAGAACGCCTCGGGGGAGTCCGAGCGCTGCCAGATCGAATAGACGAGGTGGCGGCCCGACTTGACCGGGACGACGCCGTCGAAGACGTAGTCGCCGCTCTCCATTCGCGGGTCGGTGACCTTGAGGAAGGGCTTCGACTCCAGGTCCGACCACTTCAGGGGCTTCGTCGGGTCGTAGCCGTCCTTGGTGACGTACAGCTCGAAGGAGCCTTTGTGCGGGGCCGTTCCCTTGTAGCGGAAGGTGCGGTTGCCCGAGGTCAGCCGTGTGGCCGGCCAGTCGGCGCGGGCCAGGTCGAGGCCCTTGAACTTGTCGTTGCCGGCGCTGCACAGCTTCCCGTCAGGGATTATCTCTTTCGACTTCCCTGCGGCATTGGCGATGTTGACGCCGTTCCAGTCGTAGAGGGCCTGCGTGCCGCCGGCCGCGACCGCCGCCTTGCACGCGGCGGACCTCGGGTTCTCCGGACCCTCCGCGAAGCAGCCCGCGACCCTGCTCACCGGGTCCGTCATCGAGCCGTGCGCGACCGCCGGGGTGGCGGCAAGACCGGTGAGGGCGAGCGGGGTGACGCCGATGGCGGCGACCGTGGCGAGGCGGGTGCGGGTGGCCTTGCGGCGAGCGGACATGGGGAACTCCTCGAAGCGGATCCGGGGTGCTTGCGATGCCTGGGGGCGATCAGCAAGCTAGCCCCTCGAAACCGCGGAATCGCCTGCTGGAAGGGGGTGAGGGCGATCCTTATGGTCCGCTTAAGGGGGTGCTGAGACTGCGATCAGGTATGTACCGTTCCGGCCATGACGAAGACTCCGGAAGGAGCCCCGGCGGACACCCCGTACGAGGCTCGGATCCGCCCCGCCGTCGACTCCGACACGGCTGCCGTGAAGGCCGTGACCGACGCGGCGTACCGTCCCTACATCGAGCGCATCGGGGTGGTTCCGCGGCCCATGGAGGCGGACCACGCGGCCGACGTCGCCGCGGGGCGGGTGTTCGTCACGGGGGAGCCCGTGACCGGACTCGTGGTGATCGAGGCGCACGAGGACCATCTGTTCCTCGACAGCATCGCCGTCCACCCCGACGCCCATGGGCAGGGCGTGGGGCGCCGGCTCCTGGCCTTCGTGGACGCACACGCGCGTGCGCTCGGACTGCCGGAGGTCAGGCTCTACACGAACGCGTTGATGTGGGAGAACCAGAAGATCTACCCGAAGTACGGGTACGAACTCGTGGAGCGCCGCGTGGACGGGCCGTACGACCGACTCCACTACCGCAAGCGGCTGGCGCCGTGACGGCTCAGCCGTCCGGCCACCATGTGCGCGCGATGTCCTTTCGGACCTCCGGGCGCTCGGCGGGGCGCTCGTCGGCGTCGTCCCGCACGCGACGGGAGTCCGACTTCCTCAGGGGCTTCTGCACGGTTACACGGCGCATGGCTGCCTCCTTGCATCTACCGGGTTCCGCGTTTGTACGGAGGTAGACCGTTCCGGGGAGAGTGACTCATCGGTGCCCGCTTGTCAGTGGCGGTAGTCACGTTTCGCTTGTGAGTCCACATGCCGGACAACTGGGGGTTGCGTGCAGTTCCTGGGCAGGTCCGGCGCGGTTCCGTCGCGGGCCCGTTGTCAGTGGCGGGTGTCACTCTGGGCACATGACGAGTAACAGCGCCAGTGAAGAAGCGAAGAGCGAAGAAGCGAAGAGCGAAGAAGCGAAGACCGGTGAAGAGCGGTCCGGTGTCGACTGGGACATGGAGTCCGTGACGTTCGACGACGAGCCCGACCACGGACTGCGGGATCCCGCCGTGCGCGAGGCCTGGGCGGCGAGGCTGCGCGGCTGGCTGCCCCGAGGCCCGGCCGACGTGCTCGATCTGGGCTGCGGCACCGGCAGCCTGTCACTTCTCGCGTCCGAGCAGCGGCACCGGGTCACCGGGGTCGACTCCTCGCCGCGCATGGTCGACCTCGCCCGCGCCAAACTGGCCGGGCGGGACGCGGCGTTCCTGGTCGGGGACGCGGCCGTCCCGCCGGTCGGGGAGCAGCGCTTCGACGTCGTCCTCGTCCGCCATGTGCTGTGGACGCTGCCCGAACCCGGCCGTGTCCTGCGGCACTGGCGCGGACTGCTCCGCCCCGGCGGACGGCTCGTGCTCATAGAGGGCGTCTGGGGGACGGTGAGCCCGGTCGGCATACCCGCCGACCGGCTGACCGGGCTGCTCGCACCCCTCGCGGAGGACGTCCGCGTGGAGCCGCTGTCGGACGACCCGCTGCTGTGGGGACGAGACGTGGAGGACGAGCGGTACGCGGTGGTGGCCGTGCCCTGAGGGGCGCCGGGCGAGGCAGCCGGCAGAGACGTCCGGGAGACGCGTGCGGGTGAGGGCGGTGCTTGGGCGCCCAGGTCCTGTCCGGAGTTCGGATCGCGACTGCGGTGCGATGCTGCGGGCCAGGGCATCGCACCGCACCGCACGGATGCAGTCCGGCCTCGTAGCTCTCCGGGATCACCGCCCGGATTCCGTGACGCCGCAGGTGGCGGCGGTTGCGGCGGCAGGGGTGCGCCTTGTCGGCGGCCACTGTGTCCGGTCGGGTCCGGGGACGCCCGACCGGCCCGGGCACCTTCACTCGCTCCAGGACCGCAGCGAACTGCGGGCTGTCGTCGGCCGCCAGGGGGATCTTGCTGGTCGGCCCTCCCCGGGAACGTCCCGGTCCAGCGGCTTTCAGGCGGGCTCGGTACCGTCGGCGGGCCCGCCGACGCTCGGCGCGCGCCGTCCTGGCACTGTCCGTCCTGCGGCTGTTGGCCCTCCGAGGCGCCCGTTTTTTCGGACGCGGCAGCTGCTTCCAGGGCCGCCGGCTGTTCGGGGTCCAGGGCCGTCCCGGCAGGGTGGTGGTGTGCCCGTGCTGTCGCCGAGTCCACGCTGACCAGGCCCACGTCCGCCTGGTGCCCTGGGCGGCGGCCTCGGTAATCACCGCCTCCGTCAGGTACTGGAAGACGCCCTGTGTCGCCCGGATCCGGAAGCGGTCGTACGCGCTCTGTCAGGGCCCGAACCCGCTGGGAGGGTCGCGTCAGGGGCTGCCCGTGCGGAACCGCAGGTCGGGGATGGGTCCGACTGCGGCGATCGGAAGGTGGGGCTCGATCAGGGCCCGCTGTTCGTCGGTGAGATCGCATCACGCCATGACTGACGGGTTATCAACAAAGGACCCCATGACGCGGCGATCTACCGAACTCGTGATCCGGACTCCAGACAGGACCTAGGGCCTGTGTGATGTTGTGATCAGCCAGTTGCCTTCAGTAGGTCGTTGATCCAGATCATTGAGGCACGGAGGTGGAGGCCGGCGAGGTAGCTCTCGGGCGACTTGTCG
>NZ_JBIRTJ010000029.1:0-87203 GCF_044334695.1 Streptomyces sp. NPDC020747
GAGGACACCGGCCGTAAGTGGGCCAAGAAGGTGGTCCGCGACCACGATGCCGTCGCGGTCGAGGACTTCCGTCCGAAGTTCCTGGCCAGGACCACCATGGCCCGCAAGGCCGCTCTGATCGAGATGGGCCGCAAGCACGGGCGGGACATCCGCCTGGTACACCCCGCGCACACCACGATGGACTGCGCGCAGTGTGATGCGAGAGCCAAGCATCGCCTGCCGCTGGGTGAGCGCACCTACACCTGCACCGCGTGCGGAGCCGTGTCCCCACGGGACAAGAACTCCGCACGCGTCATGCTCGTCCGGGCTGGTCTCAACCCGGCTGGTGCCGATGGCGCAAGACCTCCTGGAGCGCTGCTCCAGGAGGCGGCCTGAGCCAGGAATCCCTTCCCATTCAGGGAGGGGAGGATTCAATCTCAACAAGTTGTCAGAACCCGCGTAATGCCAGGCCCGAACCTCCCTCTCTCCTGTGACGCGACCAGCGTCGACACGAGAAAAAGGGAGGTTCCGCCATGACAGGGGCCAAGACGGCGGTCGAGTGGCTGGCATCCGTCGCACCGGATCCAGAAGCCTGCCGCTGGGAATGGGAGCGCAACCCCTTGGGGGTCGCGCTGCTGCCGGCGGGCAGGGCCTGGGACGTACTCATCCTGCGGGGCGAACTCGGCTATCCGACGCTCGACGTGCTGACCCGGGTGCTCGATCAGCCGGGCCCGGTGCTCGTCGACTTCGGCGACGCCCGGATGGGGTTCTTCGTGCCCCCGGGTACGGCGGCCCGGTGGCTCGGCACGGGGGTGCGAACGGCGGGGCACGGTACGTGGATCGTGGTTCCGTATCCGGGGAGGTCGACCGGCGGTGTCCGCTGGCTCGTCCCACCGGACGGCTCCGGCACGCTCACCGACCCGACGCTGCTGGAACTGGCGATGCACGAGGCGGCGGCGGGTCTGGCGACAGATGACCCGAGCTAGCCGCCGATGACCGCGGCCAGCCGGAGTTGACCGCCGCCAGTCGCTGGAGGTCTTGACAACCCGGATTGGTCTGGATCAAGTCGGGCGCGCTCCACCCTCCAATTCCCCCACGCCAAGAGGTACTTGTGGATCGCGTCAGATCTGTCCCAGCCCTCTGTGCGGCCACCGTTCTGGCCGTACCCGGCATCACCGCACTCTCGTCGGCCGCCCGTGCGGCCGACGCGGACCTCGCCAGGAACGGCGGGTTCGAGGCGGGCCTCGACGGCTGGACCTGCACGGCGGGCAGCGCGGTCACCACACCCATGCGGAGCGACGGTTCGGCCCTACGCCGACCCTCGACCGTATCGCGCGACGGCCAGGGCCATCAGTTGAAGGAGCACCAGCGACAGACACCAGCTCCCCGCCACGTCCAGCGGCCAGTGGTAGCCGCGCCGGACCAGGCCGAAGCCCACGGCCGCCACCAGTACGAGGCAGCCGATGACCAGTTCGCGGCGGCGGTAGCGGCTGTGGAGCCAGGGGAGCAGGAGGAGGACGGCCGCGCCGTAGGCGACCGCGGCGGTGGCCGTGTGGCCCGAGGGGTAGTAGCCGTCGCCCGCCATGCCGGGCGGGCCGGTCCGGCCGACGGCTTCCTTCAGAGGTACGACCAGTGCCGGTACGGCCGCCATCGTGACCAGAGCCGCGAGCGACGGGAGCCACCAGCGGGGCAGGTTCGCGCGCCGGGCCCGCCAGGACACGTAGGCGACGACCGCGAGCAGCACCGGAACGGCCACCGCGAGGTTGCCGAGATCCGCGAGCAACTCGGCGGCACCGCTCGGCAGACGGCTTCCCCTGACCTCCCCGGCCAGCCGTTCGTCCGCCCGACGCAAGGGGTTGTCGACGGCGGCCTGCCAGGTCAGGAAGGCGAAGAGGGCCGCAAGCAATCCCAGAACCCAGACCGGCCGCCCCACGACACGACGCTCACCGTCCTCAGGGGCAGGCGCCTGCCGCGATGAACACCGATCCGGAACGCTGGTCATGTCACACACCCTGCCAGGCATGATCGCCCCGGGTGACAGGGGGCACGCCAGCGCCTTCAGGGGACGCGGGGCTGTGACATCTGCGGTCCCGCCGCGGGGCGCGACAAGCCCCCACCAACCCGCACTCACCCCACAACACAAGACCCACCCCACAGCACAAGCCCCGCAGACGCCCACCCGTAAAAACGCCGAAAGGCTTGCACCAGGGGGGTAGGTGCAAGCCCTTCGGTGGAACCGATCAGATCGGGTTGTCGCTCGCCCCGGGGGGTTTGGGGCGGGCGACTGTCCGATCGGTGAGGAGACCCGAAGCCGGAAGCTCCGGTTGTGTGCGCGAGGCACGCCCAGGGCGAAGCTGGGGAGGCCCCGTCCCGGTACCGTCCACAGTCCCCTGTGGCCGGGGTGTATCTCTCATCTGGGTAGAACCTACGTCAGGGGTGAGGGCTCCGACAGGTGGATTCGCGTCCCGCCATGCACCTCGCACACGTTCTTCACACGCCCCGCTCCTCACCGCCGCGACACCGGAACCGATGAGACAGACTCCGCTCAGATGCGGGCAAAAGCCTGCTCGATGATGTCGAGACCCTCGTTCAGCAGGTCCTCGCCGATGACCAGCGGCGGCAGGAAGCGCAGCACGTTTCCATAGGTGCCACAGGTAAGGACCAACAGGCCCTCCTGGTGGCACGCCTTGGCCAGCGCGGCGGTCGCCTCCGCGTTCGGCTCCTTCGTCGTACGGTCCTTGACCAGCTCGATGGCGATCATCGCGCCGCGGCCCCGGACGTCGCCGATGATGTCGAACTTCTCGGCCATCGCGCCCAGGCGGGCCTTCATGACGGACTCGATGTTCTTCGCCCTTGCGTTGAGGTCGAGCTCCTTCATCGTCTCGATCGAGCCGAGCGCACCCGCGCAGGCCACCGGGTTGCCGCCGTAGGTGCCGCCCAGGCCGCCCGCGTGCGCGGCGTCCATGATCTCGGCGCGGCCGGTGACGGCGGCGAGCGGCAGACCGCCCGCGATGCCCTTGGCGGTGGTGATCAGGTCCGGGACGACGCCCTCGTCCTCGCACGCGAACCACTGGCCCGTACGGCAGAAGCCGGACTGGATCTCGTCCGCGACGAAGACGATGCCGTTGTCGGTGGCGAACCTGCTGAGGGCCGGCAGGAAGCCCTTGGCGGGCTCGATGAAGCCGCCCTCGCCGAGCAGCGGCTCGATGACGATCGCGGCCACGTTCTCCGCGCCCACCTGCTTGCTGATCTGGTCGATGGCCTGCGCGGCGGCCTCGGGGCCCGCGTTCTCGGCACCGGTCGGCCAGCGGTAGCCGTACGCCACCGGCACCCGGTAGACCTCGGGCGCGAACGGCCCGAAGCCGTGCTTGTACGGCATGTTCTTCGAGGTCAGCGCCATCGTCAGGTTCGTACGCCCGTGGTAGCCGTGGTCGAAGACGACGACGGCCTGCCGCTTGGTGTACGCCCGCGCGATCTTGACGGCGTTCTCGACGGCCTCGGCGCCGGAGTTGAAGAGGGCACTCTTCTTGGCGTGGTCGCCCGGGGTCAGCTCGGCCAGCGCCTCGGCGACGGCCACGTAACCCTCGTACGGCGTGACCATGAAACAGGTGTGGGTGAAGTCCTGGAGCTGGGCGGAGGCCCGGCGTACGACGGCTTCGGCGGACGCGCCGACGGACGTCACGGCGATGCCGGAACCGAAGTCGATCAGCCGGTTCCCGTCGACGTCCTCGATGATCCCGCCGCTCGCGCGCGCGGTGAAGACGGGCAGCACGGACCCCACTCCGGCCGCGACCGCGGCGAGACGGCGGGCCTGCAGTTCCTGCGACTTCGGACCGGGAATGGCGGTGACGACGCGGCGCTCCTGCGGAAGTGTGCTCATGAGGGGCTCCCTGGGGGGTCTTGCGAACGGCTTGGGGAAGGTCTTTGGGAAGGACGTCGATGGCGCCCGGCTTCCTTCTTCGCAGGCTAGAGCCGGGAACGGGGGGTGGGCATGCTCCATCTGGGCGGTGTCGGGAGATTCGGTTGTCCGCCATGGACATAGCGTGGGCGGGGAGCGGCGAGGGGCCGGCGTGTCCGTATCGCCGCGTACCCGGCCCGGTAAGCGGTGAACTCCCTTTGTGAGGGCGTTAGATTGACTCGCAAACCACGTATGGAGCGGCTGGTCAGGGGTGGCAGAGGCGATGGACAGCGACGGCACGCAGGACGCACGGGGCACGCACGCCGATCGTGTGCCGCGGCCGGCGGGACCGCCCCAGGTGCCGCCACGGCCCGCGCAGGCGCCCGGGATGCCGCCGGCGCCGGACGCGGCCGCGGTGACGGCCGCGGACGGGTCCACCTTTCTCGCCTGGCTGCGGACCCCGCGGCCCGAGGCCGCGCCGGGCGTGTGGCGCTTCGGGCACCTGCCGCGGCCGGACGAGGAGCCCGAACAGATTCCGGCCCGGCAGCTGCTGAGTGGGGCGCTGATCGCCTTTCTTGTGGGGTGGCTGATCTGGTCTTTGCTGTCCAACGGCTATCTCGGCGGTTGGTGGATCCTGCCGCTCGAACTGTTCACCCCGGATTCCTGGCGGACCAGCGACAGCCAGTTCGTCAATCTCCTCGTATGGGACGGGTACACCGTCCTCGTCGCGTTCGCGATCATGATCGGCGTGGGACGTCTCGGCCGCTGGAGCGAGGTCTGGCGCCGTTTCGTGGCCCCCCGCCTGCGACGGGCCGTGCCCCAGCAGGCGCCGCCCGCCCCCGAGGAAGACCCCGCCCAGTGGAACCAGCTCCGCGCCGCCGGTGCCGCCGACGCCGCCGAGAGGCTCGGCGGCGAGGCCCGGGCCGGGCGTATGCGCGATGTCGACCAGGCCAGGATCGCCCGCGCCTGGCAGGGCGTACGGAGCGGACGGCACAGTCTCGCCACCTTCAGCGGGGCCGTCCTGAAGGACGGAGCCGCCGCCTGTCTGCACCCCTCCGGGGAGCGGGACCTGCCAGGACGGCTCGCGAAGCACGACCTCGTCACCGGGCAGGTGCGGCTCGGCACGACCGCCGACGACCCGCGGAATCCGTACTCCTACCGAGGGACCGGCCTCGCGCTCGGACCGGACCTGCTGGGCACCTCACTCCTCGCCGTCGGGCCCGCCGGGTCCGGCAAGACGGGCGGGGTCGTCTGGCCGCTCGCCGAGTCGCTGTGCCTGCACGCGCTCGCGGGGCGGGCAGCCGTCGTCGTCGTGGGGGCCGCGGGGGCGGGGCTCGGGCCGGTGGACGCGTACGACGTCGTGGTGCGGGTGGGCAATCCCGAGTCCGTGTACGACCTCGATCTGTACGGCGGGACCACCGACCCCGACGAGGCGGCGGCCGTGCTCGCCGAGGCGCTCGTCGGGGACCTCGCCGATCCGCATCCCGGCGCGGACAGCAGGCGGTCCACCACCGTGCTGGCCCAGCTGCTCGGGCCGTTCCGGGGTGTGCACGGCCGTTTCCCTTCCGTGCCCGAACTGAGGCAGCTGCTCGATGGCACGCCCGGACCGCTCGGCGCGCTGCGCAAGGCGCTCACCGAGGGCGGGCAGGAGTCCCTGCTGCGCGAACTCGACGCGCGGGAGCGCCAGTTGGGGCAGCCGGGGGATACGGGGAGTGTGCTCGCCGATCGGGTGGCGCTCCTCGACCGCCCCGCGTTCGCCGGGTTCTTCGACACGTCCGGGCAGTCCCGCCCCTTCTCCCTGCGCGCCCTCGACCACCCCGTGCGGGTGCGGATCGACCTGCCCGAGCGAGGGCACGCCGACGCCTCCCGGATGCTCGCGCGGCTCGTGCTCGCCCAGTTCGCGGCGAGCGTCGCCGTACGGGAGGACCGGTCGCTGTTCGCCTGTCTCGTGCTCGACGACGCCACGGGAGTCATCACACCCGAGGCCGTACGGGGCATTCAGCGGCTGCGGTCCGCCAACGCCGGGGTCGTGATGACGCTGCGCACGCTCGACGACGTACCCCGGCCGCTGCGGTCGCCGCTGCTCGGTGCGATCGGGTGCCGGATGGCGCTGTCCGGGCTCACGCCGTGGGACGGGCAGGACTTCGCCGAGGTGTGGGGCAAGGAGTGGATCGAGGCGCGGGACGTCACCGACCGGCAGATCATCGCGGAGACACCGGCCGGCAAGGCCGTACACATGCTGCGGCGGGTGATCACCGGCAATGCGCCCACCGCCCGGGCCGTGACCGTGCGGCAGGTCGAGCGCGAGCGGTGGTCCGCGTCCGAGTTGGCGCACGGGGTGCCGCCGGGGCACGCGGTGCTCTCGCTCACCAGTGTGCGCGGGGAGCACGCGCCTCCGCTGCTGGTGGATCTGCGGAGCTGAGGCGGCTGCGGGAGCTGAGGGCTCCTGAGGGACATTTGACGGGTGTGCTGAGCACGACGTCCGGACATATGGTCACGGGCCGACCGTACGGTGAGGCAGAATCGGCATAGGTCGTTCATACGCTGCGGCCAAAAGATCGCAAGGATCACATCGCCCGCGACCGTCGAAGAACCTGTGAAGCTCCGAAGACCTGAAGACCTGAAGGCCTCATGCCCCCCACGCTTGCCTCGCTCGTCCATCACTCGGCGCTCAAGCTCACCGTGCGCGCGGGCGGGGAACGGCTGGACACCCCCGTTCGCTGGGTGCACGCCAGCGAGCTCACCGACCCCGTGCCGTACATGGAGGGCGGGGAACTGCTCCTCATCACCGCGCTCAAGCTGGACGCGGAGGACGCCGACGCCATGCGGCGGTATGTGAAGCGGCTGGTGGGGGCGGGGGTGGCCGGGCTCGGCTTCGCCGTCGGGGTGCACTACGAAGAGACGCCCAAGGCGCTCGTCGACGCGGCGGAGGGCGAGGGGCTGCCCCTGCTGGAAGTACCGCGGCGCACGCCCTTCCTCGCCATCAGCAAGGCCGTGTCCGCCGCCATCGCGGCCGATCAGTACCGGGCGGTGACGGCGGGCTTCGCGGCACAGCGGGAGCTGACCAAGCAGGCGCTGAGCGACGGGCCCGAAGGGCTGCTGACCGCGCTCGCCTCGCAGGTGGACGGATGGGCCGCCCTGTACGACGCGTCCGGTGCCGTCGTCGCCACCGCGCCCGAGTGGGCGGGGCGGCGGGCCGCCCGGATCACCGGTGACGTGGAGCGGCTGCGGGAGCGGGCCGCGCCCGCGAGTTCCGTCGTCGGCGGCGGCGCGGGTGACGGTGAGGGTGGTGACGGCGGGGACGGGAGCGGCGAGGACCGGGTCGAGCTGCACTCGCTCGGGACGGGCCGGCGGGCCCGGGCCGCGCTGGCCGTGGGGACCGCGGCCGCGCTCGGTACGGCCGAGCGGTACGCCGTGCACTCGGCCATCGCCCTGCTGACGCTGACCACAGAGCGGTCCCGGTCGCTGTACGCCGCCGAGCAGCGGATCGGGGCGGCCGTGCTGCGGATGCTGCTGGCGGGGCAGCCGGATCATGCGCGAGGGGTCGCCGGGGACTTGTACGGGGGACTGCTGGACGCGCCCTACCGGATGATCCTGGCCGAGGCCGCGTCGGCCTCCGCGGGGCGGGCCCGGGCTCGGGCCGGGGACGCGGACGCGGATACGGATGGTGGCGGGGCCGCGGTCAGCGCCGAGGCCGCCGCCGCCCTCGCCGACGCCGGCGGTGATCTCGTGGGCGGGCTCGGTGAGGTCGTGGAGTCCGCCGCCGCCCGGTCCGGCGAGGCCGTGCTCGTCGTGCCCGACGGGGAGCGGCTCGTGGTGCTCGCCGCGGATCGGGGTGCGGTCGTCTCCGCCTGCGCCCAGTACGCCGAGGCCGTCGGGGGCGCCCGGTCCGGCGGTGAACAGGCGGGCGACGAGGACGAGTTGGTGGTCGGGATCTCCGCTCCCGCCGGGCCCATCGCCGCCGGGGCCGCCTACAAGCAGGCCGAGCAGGCCCTCTCCGTCGCCCGGCGGCGGGGGCGGGTGCTCGTCGAGCACGAGGATCTGGCCGCGGGGTCCGTGGTGCCGTTGCTCGCGGACGACGCGGTGCGGGCGTTCGCGGACGGGCTGCTCAGGCCCCTGTTCGAGCATGACGCCACCGGGCGGGGGGATCTTGTCGCCTCGTTGCGGGCGTGGTTGTCGCGGCATGGGCAGTGGGACGCGGCCGCGGCGGATCTTGGGGTGCATCGGCATACGTTGCGGTACCGCATGCGGAGGGTCGAGGAGATCCTCGGGCGGTCTTTGGACGATCCGGATGTGCGGATGGAGTTGTGGCTGGCGCTTAAGACGACGGCGTCGGCGGAGTAGGCGGGGGCGAGGAAAACCCGGCGACTAGGCCAAACCGGCGCACCCCGGCAGGGGAGTGCTACGACTCGGACAGGCGCCGCCGGGGCATCGCGGTCATACCGTGGTCGGGAAAGACCAGGAACACCCCCGAACGCAGAAGGGCCCGGACTCGCACATGACCTCCACCCACGCCTTCTGGCTCGCCGGCCGCCAGGCCACAGGCGAGTCCACCTTCGACGTCACCTCCCCGTGGGACGGCCACCTCGTCGGCCAGGTCTCCGTACCGACCGACGCCCAGGTCGAGGAGGCCGTGGCCGCCGCACACGCCGTACGGGACGAGTTCGCAGCCACCCCCGCCCACGTACGCGCCGCCGCCCTCGACCACGTCAGCCGCCGCCTGGTGGAGCGGACCGAGGAGATCGCCCGGCTCATCTCCGCCGAGAACGGCAAGCCGGTCAAGTGGGCCCGCGGCGAGGTCGGACGGGCCGTGTCCGTGTTCCGGTTCGCGGCCGAGGAGGCCCGTCGGTTCAACGGCGGCGAGGCCCAGCGGCTCGACACCGACGCCGGCGGCCAGGGACGCCTCGCCCTCACCCGCCGCTTTCCGAAGGGCGTCGTCCTCGGCATCGCACCCTTCAACTTCCCGCTGAACCTCTGCGCCCACAAGATCGCCCCCGCGATCGCGGCCGGCGCCCCGATCATTCTCAAGCCGGCCCCCGCGACCCCCCTCTCCGGGCTGCTCATCGGCGAGCTGCTGGCCGAGACCGACCTGCCGGCCGGGTCGTGGTCCGTGCTGCCCGTCGCCAACGACAGGATGCCCGCCCTCGTGCAGGACGAGCGGCTGCCCGTCATCTCGTTCACGGGGTCCGACAAGGTCGGCTACGCGATCATGGACTCCGTACCGCGCAAGCACCTCACCCTCGAACTGGGCGGCAACGGCGCGGCCGTCGTGCTCGCCGACTGGGCGAGCGACGCGGACCTCGACTGGGCGGCCTCGCGGATCGCCACCTTCTCCAACTACCAGGGCGGGCAGTCCTGCATCTCCGTCCAGCGGGTGATCGCGGACGCGTCCGTGTACGACCGGCTGCTGCCCCGCGTGGTGGCCGCCGTCGAGGCGCAGGTCACCGGCGATCCGGCCGACGACGCCACCGATGTCGGGCCGCTGGTGAGCGAGGACGCCGCCAAGCGCGTCGAGACGTGGGTGGACGAGGCCGTGAACGCCGGCGCCACGCTGCTCGCGGGCGGCAAGCGCGACGGTGCCTCGTACGCGCCGACCGTGCTGGCCGGTGTACCGGCCGACGTGACCCTCTCCTGCGAGGAGGTCTTCGGGCCCGTTCTCACCGTGCAGAAGGTGGAGGGGGAGGCGGCCGCCTTCGCCGCCGTCAACGAGTCCAAGTACGGGCTGCAGGCAGGGGTGTTCACCCACGACCTGCAGACCGCCTTCCGCGCCCACCGCGCGCTGGAGGTGGGCGGCGTCGTGGTCGGTGACGTGCCGTCCTACCGCGCCGACCAGATGCCCTACGGCGGCGTGAAGCAGTCCGGGGTCGGGCGTGAAGGCGTGAGGTTCGCGATGGACGACTACACCTACGAGCGCGTCCTCGTGCTCACGGGACTCGCTCTGTGACCCGGGCCGCATGCCGCAACCTCTATAGCTAGTGACAATCGTTTTCATGTAGAGTCCTGGCCATGGCCGTCCCGAAGCGCAAGATGTCCCGCTCCAACACCCGTCACCGCAGGTCCCAGTGGAAGGCGGCGACGCCCGATCTCGTCCCGTTCTTCGCGGACGGGCGCGAGTACGCCGTACCCCGGCGGCTCGTCCGCGCCTACGAGCGCGGGCTCATCAAGCCCGAGGGGTGACCCCACCCGCCCCCGGACGAAGGGGCCCGGCACCGCTGCCTTCCGGTGCCGGGCCCCTTCCTTGTGCCGTCGGCCCGGTCCGGACCCTCAGCCGGAGAAGCCGACGTGCGCGAGCCGCACCGGGCCGCGCAGCCCGATGTGCAGGTCGTGGACCCCGGCGGCGCCGAACGGGGTGACGACGGTGGTGTAGTCGTACGGTCCCGGCGTGGCCGGGATGTCGAACCGGGCGATCACCGGGCCGCCGTCCAGGGCCAGTTCGAGTGAGCCCTCGCCGGACACCTCGACGGTGACGGTCGTGGTCGCCGGGCCGAAGTCGCAGCCGCGGTAGACCAGTTCGGCGGTTTTCCCGTGGTTCCCGTGGTTCCCGTGGTTCCCGTGCGCGGGTGTCACCGCGTCGCCCGACAGTTTCGTACGGTCGATGATCTCCGCGCCCCGCTGCTCGTCGAAGTCGGCCGCGTTCAGGCCGAGTTCGAGGATCGGGCGTGGGGTGGCGGGTGTGCCGTCCAGTTCGACCGTCGTGCGCAGCCGGATGTCCTCGCTGGACGCGCCCACGAGGAGTTCGTACGGGCCCGGCTCCACGCGTCGGACGCCGTGGGCCACGTCCCAGAACTCGAAGGCGGACAGCGGGAGTTCGAAGGTCAGCTCGGTGGAGACGCCGGGGAGCAGGTGGACTCGGCGGTGGGCGAGCAGTTCGCGGCGGGGGCGGGAGACCGACGGGGTCACGGCACGGGAGTAGAGCTGGGCCACCTCGTCGGCGGGTGTGACGCTCGTGTTGGTGACCGTGAAGGTGGCGTGCACGCGGTTCTCGCCCACGTGGGCCACGAGTTTCCCGTACTCGAAGGTCGCGTACGACAGGCCGTGGCCGAAGGGGAAGAGCGGGGTGCCCTCGAAGTACAGGTACGTCTGGCGGCTGCCGATCACGTCGTAGTCGAGCAGGTCGGGAAGGTCCGCGTCCGAGGCGTACCAGGTCTGGGGGAGCCGGCCCGCCGGGGAGACGTCGCCCGCCAGGACGCGGGCCAGGGCCGTGCCGGCCGCCTGGCCGCCGTGGGCCGTCCAGAGGACGGCGGGGAGGTCGGCGGGGTCGGTCGCGTACGGGTAGGAGGAGACGATCACCAGGGCCGTGCGGGGGTTCGCGGCGCGGGCCGCCTCCAGGAGGCGCCGCTGGTGGGCGGGGAGGGCGAGGGTCGTACGGTCCTCCGTCTCGCGGCCGTTGATGTGCGGGTCGTTGCCCGCGACCACGAGGACCACGTCGGCCGCGGCGGCCGTGCGGGCCACCGTGTCCTCGCCGCGTTCCGTGATCTCCGGTTCGAGGATTTCCGGGTTCTCGGAGGCAACCTTCACGCCGTCGGCGGTGACAGAGACGTAGCGACCCGTACCGACATGCTTCAGGAGGTGACCGTTCCCGTGCGACGTGTGGGGTTCCAGGCGGAAGGTCTCCTGGACGATCCAGCCACCGGGCTGGTCGGCGGACGCGCGTACGAAGCCGTCGTCGGCGACCGAGAGGTAGCGGCCGTCGGGGGCGCGCAGGGTGAGGACGCCCCCGCCCCAGTCGATCAGCGCGAGTTCGGTGCCCGTGGTGTCGGTGGTGAGCGGGGGCAGGTCCGTGCGGCCCGCGAGGAGGGCCGGGTCCAGCGCGCCCTCCGCGCCGCGGACCTCGTCGGTCATGTCGTCCGCCGCCGGCACGCTCAGATACGTACCGGCGGAGGTCTTCAGGCGTACGCGGTCCACGCCCTCGGCGAAGTCCACGCGGTCGGCGCCGAAGCGTTCGTAGAGGCCTTCGAGCGGGGTGGAGCGGTGGATGAGGGTGCCGCTGTACCAGTCGAGCTTGCACTCGTCGGCGAGGAGGCCCACCACCGCGATGCGGGTGTCCTGACCGGGGAGGTCGGTGAGGGGGAGCAGACCGTCGTTCTTGAGGAGGACGATCGCCTGTTCCGCGGCCTCCCGCGCGAGGGACCGGTGCGCCGGGGTGTCGAAGTCCTTCGTGTCCGCGTACGGGTCCAGGCGCGGGTCGAACTCGCCGAGGCGGAAGCGGACCGCGAGCTGGCGGCGGACCGCCGCGTCGATGTCGGCCTCGGTCAACAGGCCCTGGTCCAGCGCCCCTTGGACGCGTTCGACGATCTGCGAGCTGTCCGTGCCGTGGTCGGTGAAACTGTCGACGCCGGAGATCAGGGAAGCGGCCGTGGCCTCCTCGTGCGTGTCGAAGTAGTGCTCGGAGTCGACCAGGTTCGAGGGCGCGCCCGCGTCCGAGCAGACCAGGAGATCCTGCTCCGTCCAGGTGCGCAACTGCTCGCGCAGATACGGCGACACATGGTTGGGGCGGCCGTTGACCAGGTTGTACGCGGGCATCACGCCGGCCACCGTGCCCGCCTCGACCGTCGCGCGGAAGGCGCGCAGGTCGTACTCGTGCAGCACGCGCGGACGGACGGAGCTCGACGCGGTCGCCCGGTCCGTCTCGTTGTTGTGCGCGAGCCAGTGCTTGAGGACCGGAGCCGTCCGCCAGTACGCCGGGTGGTCGCCGCGCAGGCCCCGGGTGTACGCGGTGGCGATGGCCGAGGTGAGCTTCGGGTCCTCGGAGTAGCCCTCCTCGTTGCGGCCCCACAGGGGGTGACGCAGGAGGTTGACCGTGGGTGCCCAGACGTTGAGGCCGACGCGGTCGTCGCGCGAGCGCATCGCGCGGGTCTCGGTGGAGACCGCCTCGCCGACCCGGCGTACGAGCTCGTCGTTCCAGGTCGCGCCGAGGCCGACCGCCTGTGGGAACACCGTCGCCGGGCCCATCCAGGCCACCCCGTGCAGTGCCTCCTGGCCGGTGCGGAACGCGGCGACTCCGAGCCGCTCCACCGCGGGCCCGAACTGGTGCAGCATCGCGACCCGTTCCTCCAGGGTGAGCCGCGACAGAAGATCGTCGATGCGCTTCGCGAACGGCAGCTGCGAGTCGCGGAAAGGCGGCGTTTGAGCGGTCACGCGAGGATCCCTCTGTGGAAGGCGGGGAGAACGACGAAGGTCTTTCGAAGCGCTTCGATGCTCATTCGACTCCGGGGCGGGTGTCAAGACACCCCGGCGCAACAACTCCGAATCCTCACCGCCATCCCAAGGGCCGGAAGAGACCGGTTCAGACCTTTACACCTCCGAGGAATGTTGGAATCGGCTCTTGTGCACCCCCAGGTGTTCACTTAACCTCGCAGCAACATCGAAGCGCTTCGACTCTTGTCGATAGTCGAAGATGTCGCCCCCGGAGGGCGCAGACCTCCGAGGTCCGCTTCAGCTCAGCCAGTTCCACTCAGACACCGCAGCCGACGGCTCCACCGCCGGGTGTCCTGCTGTGCGCCATGAAGGGTTGACGCAATGACGCCGAACTCCGCCACTTCCGCTCCCAGTCGGAGAAGTTTCCTCGGCTCCACGGCGGTCGCTGCCGCCGCGGTGGCCGGCGGGATGCCGCTTCTCGCCGCGTGCGGCGGGTCCGGCGGCGGCTCCAAGGACGGCACGACCTCGGGCAAGGACGCGCGGAAGATCCTCCCTGCCTTCGTGGCGCAGAACGTGGTGACGCCGGACATCGCGTCGAAGAACGGCTCCTCCGTCGGTTTCACCAGCAAGCTCGTCCTGGGTGACCTCAAGACCTCGGTGCCGCGGAAGCTCGGCAAGGGCAGCACCATCAAGATCATGTCGCCGTTCTGGGGCTCACCGCCGAAGGGCGGCAATCCCTACTACTCGACGATGAACACGACGATCGGCGCCGACGTCGTCTGGCAGAACCAGGACGGCAACACGTACGACGAGAAGCTGGGCGCGGTTCTCGCCTCCAGTGACATGCCGGACGTCGTGGTGATCCCCAGCTGGAACATGGGCGGCAAGATACCCAGCGCCATCATCAGCAAGATGGCGGACCTCGGCCCGTACCTGTCGGGCGACAAGGTCAAGGAGTACCCGAACCTCGCGGCCATCCCGACCGACGCCTGGCAGTACTCCATCTTCGGCGGCAAGCTGCGCGGCCTGCCCCAGCCCGCCCCCACCGTCGTGGGCATCGTGCCCTTCTACCGCAAGGACGTCTTCGACAAGGAGGGGTACGAACTCCCCACGACCGCCGACGAGTTCCTGACCCTCGCCAAGGAGATCACCAACGCCAAGGCGAAGGTGTGGGCCTGCGACGACATGAAGTGGAGCGCCTTCAATTTCTTCGGCGTGCTGTCCGGAAGCGAGAAGTCGCTCGGCTGGAACCTCGTCGACGGCAAGCTGATCTACCGGGTCGAGACCGACGAGTACCTCGAATCGCTCGAGTGGACGCGCAAGCTGTACGCGGCGGGCGTCGTCCACCCCGACGCCAGGGCGGCGAACCAGGGCAACGCGGGGCAGCGTTTCACCGACGGCCAGGTCATGATGTACAACCAGAACATCACGGACTGGTGGGGCAAGATGGCCGAACAGGCCACCCAGAACAAGGACTTCCGCATCGCCGGCATGGACATCTTCGGCCATGACGGGGGCGACCCCCAGCTGTGGGCCGCATCGCCTGCGGGCATCTTCGCCTTCATCAACAAGAAGGCGTCCAAGGCCGTGATCCACGACGTGCTGGCCGCCGCGAACGTCACTGCCGCCCCGTACGGCACCAAGGAGTACATGCTCACCAACTACGGGGTGGAGGGCACGCACTACACGGTCAAGGACGGCGTTCCCACCAAGAACGACAAGGGCAACCAGGAGGTCCTGAACGCCTTCGTCATGCTGGCGAGCCCCGCCTCGACCATCGCGCACCCCGACTTCCCGGACATCGCGAAGGAACAGGTGGAGTGGCAGCAGCGGATGGGCGCCTTCACCAAGAAGTCCTCCTTCTACGGGCTCCAGGTCACCGAACCGGCCCGCTACACCAGCCTCTCCAACGACTTCGAGGACCTGGAGGACAGCGTCGTCCGCGGCCGCAAGAAGGTCAGCGACATGCAGCAGGCGGTGTCGGAGTGGAAGAGCCAGGGCGGCGACAAGCTGCGGGACTGGTACAAGAAGCTGCTGGACGACAGCGGCTCCGCGCAGGGGTGACGAGGTGGCACACAGCACCACTCCGGGCGCCGCCGCGCGCACCGCGCCGTCGACGACGGACGACACCGCCGAACCCTCCGCCGGAGAGGGCGGATCCAGCAGGGCCGCCAAGCCCGCGAAGCCCCCCGGGGTCTCCAGAGCCGAGAAGAAGGCCCTCAGGAAGGCCGCGAACGGCGGCACCCTCAGGACCCGCCTCAAGCGGGACCGCACGCTGATCCTGATGACCCTGCCGGCCGTCCTGCTGGTCCTGGTCTTCAACTACATACCGATCCTGGGCAACGTCGTCGCCTTCCAGGAGTACGACCCGTACATCAGCGACAACGGCTTCGTCGCCATCTTCCACAGCCCCTGGGTCGGCTTCGAGCAGTTCTCGCGGATCTTCGAGGACTCGGCGTTCTGGGACGCCGTCCAGAACACCTTCGTCCTGTTCTCCCTCCAACTGCTGCTCTTCTTCCCGATCCCGATCGTGCTCGCGCTGCTCATCAACAGCGTGATCAGGCCACGGGTGCGGGCGGTGTCGCAGGCGATCCTCTACCTCCCGCACTTCTTCTCCTGGGTGCTGGTCATCACCGTCTTCCAGCAGATCTTCGGCGGCGCCGGCATCATCGCGCAGACCCTGCGACAGCACGGCTACGAGGGCTTCGACCTCATGACCGACCCGGGGATCTTCAAGTTCCTGGTGACGGCGGAGGGCGTCTGGAAGGACGCCGGCTGGGGAATCATCGTCTTCCTCGCGGCGCTGGCCTCCGTAAGTCCCGACCTGTACGAGGCCTCGGCGATGGACGGGGCCGGCCGGTGGCGCCGGATGTGGCACGTCACGCTGCCCGCGCTGCGGCCGGTGATCGCCCTGCTCCTGGTGCTGCGGGTCGGTGACGCGCTCACGGTCGGCTTCGAGCAGATCCTGCTGCAGCGCGACGCGGTGGGGCCGGGCGCGGCGGAGGTCCTCGACACCTTCGTGTGGTGGAACGGCGTCCGCAACCAGGACTTCAGTTACGCGGCGGCGGCGGGCCTGATCAAGGGTGTGGTCAGTCTCGGCCTCGTCCTCGCCGCGAACAAGGTCGCCCATCTCATGGGCGAGCAGGGGGTGTACAAGAAGTGAGCGCTGTCACCGAGGAACGGCCGAAGGCCCCCGGCTCGAAGGCTTCCGGACGCTGGGCCGCACCGCCGCGGCCCGTCTGGGAGGAGGAGCCCAACAAGGCGGGGCTCGCGAGCAAGGGCCTCGTCCTGGCCATCGCCTGCTTCGCCGTCCTGTTCCCGCTGTGGATCGTCGTCGTCACCAGCCTGTCCTCGAAGCAGGACATCAGTGAGGCCGGCGGCCTGGTGGTGATCCCCAAGGGCATCACCTTCATCGCCTACCAGGAGCTGCTGAGCGGCGGCCAGGTCACCCGCGCCACCGTCGTCAGCCTGGGCGTCACGCTCGTCGGCACGGTGTTCTCGATGACGGTGTCCGTCCTCTCCGCGTACGGGCTCTCCCGCATCGGGTCCGTCGGGCACCGCTGGTTCCTGATGATCCTGCTCGCGACGATGTTCTTCGGCGCCGGCCTCATCCCCACGTATCTGCTCGTGCAGTCCCTGGGGCTGACGGACACGTACCTGGCGCTGATCCTGCCGAGCGCGATCAGTGTCTTCAACATCCTGGTCCTGCGGGCGTTCTTCATGAGCATCTCGCCGGAGCTCACCGACAGCGCGCGGATCGACGGGGCGGGGGACTGGCGGATCCTCTGGCAGATCGTGCTCCCGCTCTCCCGTGCCGTCGTCGCGGTGATCACACTGTTCTACGCCGTCGGCTACTGGAGCGCCTGGTTCAACGCGTCGATCTACCTGAGCGACCAGGAAATGATGCCGCTGCAGAACGTCATGATCCAGCTCGTCCAGAAGCAAGAGCCTCCGGTCGGTATGAGCCAGGCCATCAAGACGGGCCAGCTCTCCGCGCTCGCCGTCCAGATGGCGGTCATGGTGCTGGCCCTGCTGCCGGTCGCGTTCCTCTCGCCCTTCGTCCAGAAGCACTTCAAGAAGGGCATGCTCACCGGCGCGGTCAAGGGGTGACTTGCGTCCCCCTTCTGGCTTGGCTTGGAACTGTTGGGTTGTTTGTCGGCTGCGGGTCGGTTGTGGCTGATCGCGCCCACGCGGCGGAGCCGCAGAATTCCACAGCCCCGCGCCCCTTGAGGGACGCTCGTCCGCTCCTCCTTTCGTAGTTCCCCCATTCTTGGAACGAGGTATGTCATGCGCACGCCCCGCCTGAGCAGACGCGCCGTCCTTGCCGGGACCGCTGCCACCGTGGCCGTCACCGCTGTCTCCGGGGCGACCGTCAGCCCAGCGGCGGCGGCCGCCCCGGAGACGGACGGGCCCGCCTACCGGTGGCGCAACGTCGTCATCGGCGGGACCGGATTCGTCACCGGCGTGCTGTTCCACCCCTCCGTACGTGGTCTCGCCTACGCCCGTACCGACATCGGCGGCGCCTACCGCTGGGACGACCGCGCCTCCCGTTGGACCCCGCTCACCGACCACCTCGGGTGGGACGACTGGAACCTGCTCGGCGTCGAGGCGATCGCCGTCGACCCCGCGCATCCCGGCCGCGTCTACCTCGCCCTCGGTACGTACGCGCAGTCGTGGGCCGGCAACGGCGCGGTGCTGCGGTCCGAGGACCGGGGCGCGACCTGGAGCCGGACCGATCTCGACGTGAAACTCGGGGCCAACGAGGACGGGCGGGGAGCGGGGGAGCGGCTGCTGGTCGACCCGCGGGACAGCGACACCCTGTGGCTGGGGACGCGGCACGACGGGTTGCTGAAGTCCACCGACCGCGGGGCCACTTGGGCAGCGGCGGGCGGCTTTCCGGCGCAGCCGAGCGCCTCCGGGCAGGGCGTCGTGTTCCTCGTCGCCGTCGGGCGGGCCGTCTACGCCGGCTGGGGTGACGGCGACGGCACCTCGGGCACGGTGAACCTGTACCGCACGGTCGACGGGACGGCATGGGAGGCCGTGCCCGGGCAGCCGTCCGGTACCGCTGCCAAGGTGCCGATCCGTGCCGCGTACGACACGCACACCCGCGAGCTGTACGTGACCTACGCCAACGCGCCCGGACCCAACGGCCAGTCCGACGGCAGCGTGCACAAACTGCGCACCGCGACCGGCAGGTGGACCGACGTGACCCCGGTGAAGCCCGGCGGTACGACGGATGACGGGTCCGCCGACACCTTCGGCTACGGCGGAGTCGCCGTGGACGCCCGCCACCCGGGCACCCTCGCCGTCTCCACCAACAACCGCTGGGCCGACGTCGACACCGTCTACCGCACCACGAACGGCGGCCGTACCTGGACGTCCCTCAAGGACGCTGCTGTGTTCGACGTGTCCGAGACTCCTTTCCTCAAGTGGGGCGAAGACAAGCCGAAGTTCGGCTGGTGGATCCAGGCGCTCGCCGTGGACCCGTACGACTCGAAGCACATCGTGTACGGGACCGGGGCGACCCTCTACTGCACCCGTGATCTGAAGCGCTGGGCGCCGCAGATCCGGGGCCTGGAGGAGACGGCCGTGCGCCGGCTGATCTCGCCCCCGGTCGGGGAGGCGCACCTGATCAGCGGACTCGGGGACATCGGCGTCATGTACCACGAGCGGCTCACGGTGTCGCCGACGCGCGGCATGGCGGCGAACCCCGTGTCCGGGTCGGCGACGGGACTCGCGCAGGCCGCGGCCAGGCCGTCGTACGTGGTCCGGGCGGGCTGGGGCGACAACGGCAACGGTGCCTACTCGAACGACGGCGGGCAGACCTGGGCGCCCTTCGAGGCCCAGCCCGACATCGCCAAGGACGCACCGGGGCCGATCGCCACCAACGCCGACGGCAGCGCGCTGCTGTGGTCCTTCGTGCACTGGGACGGCACGAAGTACGCAGCCCACCGGTCCACCGACAACGGCACGACCTGGTCCGAGATCTCCTCCTTCCCGAAGGGCGCCACGCCGGTCGCCGACCCGGCCGACCCGACGCTCTTCTACGCATACGACACCGACACAGGAACGCTACTCGCCAGCACTGACAGTGGCCGTTCGTTCACGGCCCGTGCGGGCGGACTGCCCTCGGGGGACGCCCAGTTCAAGCTCGTCGCAGCGCCCGGAAGGAGCGGTGACCTGTGGCTCTCCGTGAAGTGGAACGGGCTCTACCGGTCCACTGACGGCGGCGCGAGCTTCTCGAAGGTGGCCAGCTGCTGGGCCTCGTACACCCTCGGGTTCGGCAAGGCCGCCGACGGCGCCGACTACCCCGCGATCTACCAGGTCGGCTCGACGGACACCATCACCGCCGTCCACCGCTCCGACGACGAGGCGAAGACCTGGACGCGGATCAACGACGACGCCCACCAGTGGGGCTGGACCGGCGAGGTCATCGTGGGCGACCCGCGCGTGTACGGCCGGGTGTACCTGGCGACCAACGGGCGCGGCATCCAGTACGGGGAGCCCGTCCGATGACCGCCGGCGAAGGGCGCGCACGCCCCGGCCTCGCCGACGCCACCCGCGGCCGCATCCTCTTCGGCGGCGACTACAACCCCGAGCAGTGGCCCGAGGAGACCTGGCACGAGGACGTACGCCTGATGAAGGCGGCCGGCGTCAACTCCGTCACGCTCGGCGTCTTCTCGTGGGCGAAGCTCGAACCCCGGCCGGGGGCAAGGGAGTTCGGCTGGCTGGACCGGCTGATGGACCTCATGCACGAGAACGGCATCGGGGTCGTCCTCGCCACGCCCACCACCTCGCCCCCACCCTGGATGGGCCGCCTCCACCCGGACACCCTGCCCCGCGACGAGGACGGCCGCACCGAGTGGTGGGGCGGCCGCCAGCACTTCTCGCACTCCAGCGCCACCTACCGCCGCTACGCGGCAGCCATCACCGAGGACCTGGCAGCCCGCTACGGCAGTCATTCCGCGCTCACGATGTGGCACATCAACAACGAGTACTGCACCTACGACTGGGGCGACGAGGCCGCCGTCACGTTCCGCCGCTGGCTCCGGGACAGGTACGGCACGCTCGACGCCCTCAACACCGCCTGGGGAACGGCCTTCTGGAGCCAGGGCTACGGCGACTGGGACGAGGTTCTGCCGCCGCGGCACGCCCACTACATGAAGAACCCCACCCAGGTGCTGGACTTCAAGCGCTACACCTCCGACATGCTGCTGGAGTGTTACGTCGCCGAGCGCGACATCGTCCGCCGGTACTCCCCGCACCTCCCGGTGACCACCAACTTCATGCCGATGTGGGTCGGCCAGGATGCCTGGAGGTGGGCGGGGGAGGAGGACGTCGTCTCCGTCGACATCTATCCCGACCCACGCGACCCCTTCGGCGCCCAGAACGGCGCGCTCATCCAGGACATGACCCGCTCCCAGGCCCGCGGACCGTGGATGCTGATGGAGCAGGCCGCCGGGCCCGTGAACTGGCGGGGCGTCAACCACCCCAAGCCGCGCGGCCTCAACCGCCTGTGGTCCCTCCAGGCCGTCGCCCGGGGCGCCGACGCCGTCTGCTACTTCCAGTGGCGGCAGTCCCGCCAGGGCGCGGAGAAGTTCCACTCCGGAATGGTCAGTCATGCGGGGGAGCAGGGCCGCACCTACCAGGAGGTCAAGCACCTCGGCGCCGAACTAGCCCGGATCAGCCCAGAGGTGACGGGTAGTCACTCGACGTCGGACGTCGCGATCCTCCACGAATGGAACGCCTGGTGGGCCGGTGCGCAGGAGGGCCGTCTCTCCTCCGAGGTCGACCATCCGCAGGTCGTGCGCGCCTGGCACCGCGCCCTGTGGGAGGCCCACTTCACCACGGACTTCGCCCACCCGGAGCACGACCTGTCCGCGTACCGGCTGGTCGTCGTGCCGCAGCTCTACCTGCTCACCGACGAGGCGATCGACAACCTCGTCGCGTACGTACGAGGCGGCGGCACCCTCATCAGCGGCTTCCTCACCGGTGTCGCCGACGAGGACGACCGGGTACGGCCCGGCGGCATGGACGAGCGGCTGCGGAAGCTCTTCGGCATCCGCACCCTGCACGAGTGGTGGCCGCTGGACGCGCGGGAGACCGCCGAATGCGACGGATTCCGGGGCACGTTGTGGTCCGAGGAGATCGAGGCCGAGGAGGACGCGGTCGTGGAAGCCCGCTACAAGGGCGGCGAACTCGACGGCCTCCCGGCGGTGTTGCGCAAGGAGCGTGCCTGGTACGTCTCCACGCTGCCCGAACCCGGCGCGCTGCAGGAGCTGTTGGCGGGCATGGCCTCCGGCGCGGGCGTGCGGCCCGTGCTCGACGGGCTGCCCCCGCAGGTCGAGGCCGTCCGCCGGGGAGACCTGCTCTTCGTGCTCAACCACGGGCGCGAGGCGGTCACCGTGCAGGTACCGGGGACGACGTATCGGGACCTGCTCACCGGTCAACAGGTCTCGGGATCATTGGAGTTGGCGCGCCTCGGAGCGGCGGTGCTCTCACCATGAGCGCCGACACATCGCCCTCACCCTCACCGTCGCCCTCGCCGCACGGCACCTGGGAGCCGCGCCCGGCCGCCCGCTGGGAGGACGCCTTCCTCAGCGGCAACGGCCGTCACGGCGCCATGGTGTTCGGCGATCCGAACGACGACCGTGTCATCGTCACGCACCACACCCTCGTCCGCCCCAACGGCGGCGAGCACGCCAGACCCCCGGGCCTGGCGGACCAACTCGCCACGCTCCAGGACCGGTTGCTCGCCGGGGAGCTGACCGCGGCCGAGGAGTTCACCGACGGGCGTCCGCTGCAGTGGGTGCAGCCCTTCCATCCCGCCTTCCAGGTGCGGCTGCGGCGGCCCGGCGAGGGTGAGCGCGGTTACCGCCGCTCGGTCGACTTCACCACGGGCGTCGTCGAATCGGCCTGCACGGGCCGGCGCAGCCGCGTCTTCGTCTCACGCGCGGACGACGTGATCGTCCAGCATGTGACCTCTCCCGGCCTCACCGCCGACATCGCGCTGGACCACCGGCTTCCCGGCGCCCCCGAGGGGCTGAGGGTCAGTGACGGGGTGATCCTCACGCCCGAGGGCGCCGTGCTCACCCTGAGCGCCCGCTATCCCGGCAGCGACCGCGCGTACACCGGAGTGACGCTGGCGGTGGTCACCGGCGGCCGTACGACGCTGACCCCGCCCGGCGTCCGCGTGGCCGGGGCCGAGTCGGTCCTGCTGCTCACCCGGGTGCGGCGGCACACCGAGGAACTGGACACGGTGGCGGAGGCACAGGCTCTGCGCGAGCTGTTGCCGGACGACTGCGGCGAGGAGCCGTACGGCAGCCTCCTGGAGCGTCATCTGGACCTCCATCGCACCGCGTACACCCGCGTCTCCCTCACTCTGGACGCCGACGGCACCGAACGTGCCCTCCCCGGCTCGGAGTTGCTCAAGCGGCCCAAGAGCCCCGCCCTGCTCGAACGGCTCTTCGCGGCCGGCCGATACCACCTGCTGTCCGCCGCCGGGATGCTGCCGCCGAGGCTCACGGGGCTGTGGACCGGCGACTGGGACACGGCGTGGTCCGGGGCGTTCACCACGGACGCCAACCTCAACCTGCAGCCCGCGTCGGCCGTCGCGGGCGCGCTGCCCGAGGTCGTCGAGGCCCACGCGGCCCTGATCCACGGCCAGTTGCCACATTGGCGGGACAACGCCCGAGCGGTCTTCGGCGCCCGAGGCATCGTCGCCCCACCGCACACGGACGGCGAGTCGGGGTACACGTACCACTTCAGCCGCGAATACCCCCTGCACCTGTGGACGGCGGGCGCCGACTGGCTGCTCAAACCGCTCGTCGACCATGACGAGGCACGCGGCGAGCACGACCCCCGGCTGAAGGCGGCACTCGCCGAACTCGCCCTGTTCTACGAGGACTTCCTCACCCGGACCGACGAACACGGCCAACTCGTCGTCGTCCCCTCCTACTCACCCGAGAACCGCCCGGCGAACGGGAGTTGGGGCGCGATCAACGCCGCCATGGACCTCTCGGCGGCCCGGCACGCCCTGCTCACGGCGGCCGCGTACCACCAGGGCCCTGACGCCGACCGCTGGCGCGCGCTCGCCGAAAGGCTGCCCCCGCACCGCGTCAACGACGACGGAGCGCTCGCCGAGTGGGCGTGGCCCGGCCTCGACGACACGTACGACCACCGGCACCTCAGCCATCTGTACGGCATGTGGCCGCTCGACGAGATCAACCCGTACGACACCCCGGAGCTCGCGGCCGCCGCGCACCGGGCGCTGGAACTGAGGGGCGCCGAGAACGACTCCGCGCACGGGCATCTGCACCACGCGCTGGTCGCGGCCCGGCTGCGCGACGGCGAACGGGTCGCGCACGCGCTCGGCCAGGTGCTGGGGGGCGACTTCTTCCACGCCTCCCTCATGAGCGCGCACTATCCCCGCCGCGACGTCTACAACGCGGACGCCGCCCACACCCTCCCCGCCGTGATCATCGAGACGCTGATCCAGTCGACCCCCGACCGGCTGGTCCTCCTGCCAGCCCTGCCCGCCGCGTTCCCGGAGGGCGAACTCCGGGGCGTACGCACGGGGTTCGGCGCCGAGGTCGACCTCAGCTGGAGCCCGGCGGGCGCCCGCGCGGTGGTACGGCCCACCCGGACCCACCGCGTCGACCTCAGGACTTCCTCCGGAGCGCGACCGCTCCACCTGCGAGCCGGAGAAGACCGCGTCCTCACCCTGGGGCCGCGGTAGATCCACAGCAGAACGACCATCCCCACATCCCCCCACCCATGGAAGGGACACCATGGCAACACGCACGCTGACCCGGATCACCAAAGCACTCCTGGCCCCCGCGCTCGCGCTCGGCGCCACCATCGGCCTCGCCTCCGCGCCCGCCTCGGCGGCCGTCTGGAACTCCTGCGACCAGTGGGGCAACACCAGCCTCAACGGCTACACGCTCTACAACAACATCTGGGGCTCCGGCGCCGGCAGCCAGTGCGTCTGGGCCAACTCCGGTACCAACTGGGGTGTCTGGGCCAACCACCCCAACACCGGCGGCATCAAGTCGTACCCGAACTCGAAGAAGGTGGTCAACAAGACGATCACCTCGCTCGGTTCGCTCAGCAGCAGCTACAACGTCACCGTCCCGTCCTCGGGCGCGTACAACACCTCGTACGACATCTGGGACACCGACTACGACTACGAGATCATGCTCTGGGTCAACTACAACGGAGCCGTCGGTCCGCTCGGCACCTCCCAGGGCAACGTCACCCTCGGCGGCCACACCTGGACCGTCTACAAGGGCAACAACGGCGCCAACGAGGTCTTCTCGTTCCTGCGCACCTCGGACTCGAACTCCGGGACCGTCAACGTCCTGCCGATCCTCAAGTGGATCAAGGACACCAAGGGCTGGATGGGCAACGAGACCATCGGAGACGTGCAGTTCGGCTTCGAGATCACCTCGTCGTCCGGCGGCCTGGACTTCACCACCAACAACCTGACGGTCTCCAGCAGTTGAGCCCAGCCGTCATCGGGACCGCCACCGTCACCGGCGGGTGACCGTACGCCCGGGTCGGCGCGCTCCCCACGCGGGGCCGGCCCGGGCTGCGTCCATCGCTACGCCTACCGCTGCGACGTCGTCTCCCTCACCCACGGCAGCAGCGTCCGCTCCGCGAGCACCAGCGCGTAGAACAGCGCCACGCTCATCACGCCGAGCAGGGCGATCGCGGCGAACGCCAGCGCGGTGTCGGAGTTCGCCCCGGACTGCACGACGACGAAGCCGAGCCCTTCGTCGCCCGCGCTGAACTCGCCGATGACCGCGCCGACGGCCGACAGCGGCATGGCGACCTTCAGTCCGACGAAGATCTGCGGCAGCGCGCTCGGGAAGCGGAACCTGAGGAACGTCTGGGTGCGAGAGGCGCGCAACGACCGTGCCAGCTCGACGAGTTCGACCGGTGTCGAGGTGAGCCCGCCCGCGACCGACAGCACGACGGGGAAGAAGCAGACGAGCAGTGCCATGACGACCTTCGGCTGCTGCCCGAACCCCATCCACACCACCAGCAGCGGGGCCAGCGCCACCTTGGGCACCGCGTTGAACGCCACCAGGAGCGGCGAGAACATCAGCTCCACGATCCGCGACGCCGCGATCGCCACCCCGATCACCAGCCCCGCCGCCACGGCCAGCGCGAAACCCAGCACGATGACGACGAGCGTGGTGACCGCCTCGCCCAGCAGATAACCGGGCACGCGGAGGAAGGCGTCCAGCACGTCGGCCGGTGACGGCAGGATGATCTCCGGTACGTCGAACACGGCCACGGCGAGTGCCCAGGTGCCGATCGCGGCGGCCAGCCCGAGCGCGGGCCAGCCGAACTCCATCACCCGCCTGAGCACTTCAGGGCTTCGGCACCAGATCGAAGGAGACCAACTGCTCGGGCGTCACACCGGACTTGACCGCTCCGGCGTCCACCAGCGCCTTGATCGCCCCGGCAACCCGGTCCCGGTCCATCGTGCCGATCGGCGCCCCGTCCTCCTTGGGCCGTACCGCCTCGCCGAGCAGCTCGATCTCCGCGGCGGCGGCCTTCTCGTTGACCGTCGGGTACTTCTTCGCCAGCACCGCAGCCGCTTCCTCCGGGTGGTCGATCGCGTAGCGCATGCCCTTGAGCAGCGCCGATGTGAAGCGTCTGACCAGGTCGGGGTCCTCCTCGGCGATCTTCGTGGTGGTCGTGACGGCCGAGCCGTAGCTCTCGGTCAGGAACTTGCCGAACGGCAGGACCACGACCTCTTTGCCCTTGACGGCGTTCTCGATGTTGGGGCGGCCCACCCGGTACTGGCCGACCGCGTCGACCTTGCCGGCCGCGAGGTTGACCCCGAGCTGCTGGGGTTCGAGGTTGACGAAGTCGACCTTGTCGGCGTCGAATCCGGCGAGCTTCGCGTACGCCGGGAAGAGGGCCCCGATGACCGACCCGGCCGGGTCCGCGATCTTCTTGCCTTCCAGGTCCGCGGGCTTGGTGATGCCGCTGTCGGCCAGCGCCATCACGGCGGCGTCCGTGGTCTGGTGGACGGCCGCGACCGCCGTCACACCGGACACCTTGCCGCCGCCGACCTGCATGATCGTGCTGCTGAGGTCGACGGGCGCGAACTGCGCCCGCCCGCCGGCCAGCGCGGCCAGGCTGATCGCGCTGCCCTGCCCCGGCTGGATGGTGACCGAGACGCCCGCGTCGCTGAAGTAGCCCTTGTCCTGGGCGACATAGGCGTACGCCTCGCGTCCGAAGGTGCCGAAGCCGGTGATGTAGGTGACCTTGTCGGGCGAGGAACCGCCGGAGGAGGACGCGCCCTTGCCATCGTTGTCGTCGGATCCGCAGGCCGTGGAGAGTGCCGCCGTCAGCAGGACGGCCAGGAGCGCGGCGGGTAGCCGCGTATTCCGTCTCATGGCTCTCAAGTGGAGCTGTTGAGCCGGAAGTTGTCGATAGCGAAGACCTGGTTGTCATGTAACAAACATCGACCAGGGTGGTTGATCACGGATTCCGCCGCCCTATCCTCGGCCGTACCGCTACCGCTACCACTCAAGGTGAACCGGTGATGGGGGGACGGCCCGTGATCCGAGTGCGCGGCGTGTCGAAGACCTTCAACGGCCGCAGAGGGACCGTGGAGGCCCTACGAGGCATCGAACTGGACGTCGGGGACGGTGAGTTCGTGGCGGTCCTGGGCCGCTCCGGCTGCGGCAAGTCCACCTTGCTGAGAGTGATCGCCGGACTGCTCCCGGCCTCCGCGGGCGAGGTGCGGATCGCGGACGAGCTCGTGCGGGAACCGCGCCGGGACGTCGCCATCCTCTTCCAGCGCCCGGCCCTGCTCCCCTGGCGGTCCGTGCTCGACAACGTCCTGCTGCCCATCCAGGTGCACGGCCGACCACGCCCCGAACACCGCGATTCCGCACGGCAGTTGCTGTCCACCGTCGGCCTGGACGTCCCCTTCCACAAACGCCTGCCGCACGAGCTGTCCGGCGGCATGCAGCAACGCGTGGCCCTGTGCCGCTCACTGATCCAGCGGCCTCGCGTGATGCTGATGGACGAGCCCTTCTCGGCCCTGGACGCCCTGACCCGCGAGGAGTTGTGCGAGGTGCTGCAGCGCGTGCACATGGAGTACGCCACCACGGTCGTCCTCGTCACCCACTCCACCGAGGAGGCGGTCCTGCTCGCCGACCGGGTGGTCGTGCTCAGCCCACGCCCCGGCCAGGTCCGTACGGTCCTCGACGTCCCCGTACCCAGGCCCCGATCCCTGGGCCACGCCACCCACGCCACCGAACTCGCCCGCTGCCGAGTCGAGTTGCACGACCTGCTGCTGGCCAGCCACAGGACGGGAGTGTGAGCGGGGAGATGGAGCTGCGCCTGTTCACCGAGCCGTACCACGGGGCCACCTACGACGAACTGGCGCGCGCCGCCCGGCATGCGGAGGAGTGCGGCTTCGAGGGATTCTTCGTCGCCGACCACTACCACCCGATGCACTACACCGACGCCCTGCCGGGACCCACCGACGCCTGGACCACCCTCGCCGGTCTGGCCCGCGAGACCTCACACATCCGGCTCGGCACCCTCATGACCTCGGCCACCTTCCGGCACCCCGGCCCGCTCGCGGTCATCGCCGCGCAGGTCGACGCGATGAGTGGCGGAAGGGTCGAACTCGGCCTGGGCGCCGGTTGGTTCGCCCTCGACCACAGCGCGTACGGCATCCCGTTCCCGCCACCGGGCGAGCGCTTCGAGCGGATGGAGGAACAGCTCCGGATCGTCACCGGCCTCTGGGCCACCCCGCCCGGCGAACGCTTCTCGTACGAGGGCCGCCACTACCGCCTGACCGACTCGCCGGCCCTGCCGAAGCCCGTCCAACGGCCGCGGGTGCCGATCATCGTGGGCGGCCGGGGCCCCCGCCGCACACCGAGGCTGGCCGCCCGGTACGCCGACGAGTTCAACCTGCCCTTCACCTCGCCCAAGCAGAGCGCCGGCCTGTTCGCGGGCGCGCGGTCCGCCAGGGAAGCGATCGGCGGACCGCCCCTGATCCTCTCGGTGTGCCTCGGCATCGCCTCCGGCCGCACCGAATCCGAGATCGGCACCCGACTCGCCCTGCTGCACGAGCCGTCCCGCCTCCCCTCGGAGGAACCGCTGCACGGCCCGCCGGGGAAGATCGTCGACGTGCTCGGCCAGTACGCCGACCTCGGAGCCTCGCGCGTGTACGTACGCCTGCGCGACCTCTCCGACCTCGACCACCTGGACCTGCTGGCGGCCGAGGTCGCGCCTCAACTCCCTTGAGATCGCTCCTCAACGTCCTTGAGGGGAAAGGCTGTTACCCGGTGATCGGGAGAGCCGCCCCGTCCTTCAAGAAGAGCGGGATCCGGTCCAGCGGTGCGTCGACCGTGACGCTCGTACCGCCCTCGTACGAGGTTCCCGTCCAGGCGTCCGTCCACCGCGCCCCGGCCGGGAGATAGGCGGTACGCACGCTCGCCCCCGCCGTCAGGACGGGCGCGACCAGCAGATCCGGGCCGAAGAGATAGGAGTCCGCCACCGACCAGGTCGCCTGGTCGTCCGGGAACTCCAGGAACAGCGGCCGCATCACCGGCAGCCCCTCCTCGTGCGCGGCCCGCATCACGTCGAGGACGTACGGCTTCAGGCGCTCGCGCAGTCGGAGATACTTCTCCATGATCGTGCCGGCCTCCTCGCCGTACGACCAGACCTCGTTCGGGCCGCCGGTCATGTCCGGGCCGAGCGGCATGCCCGGGTCCCGGAAGCCGTGCAGCCGCATCAGCGGGGAGAGCGCGCCGAACTGGAACCAGCGGATCATCACCTCGCGGTACGCCGGGTCGTCCGGGTCGCCGCCGTGGAAGCCGCCGATGTCGGTGTTCCACCAGGGGATGCCGGACAGCGACGTGTTGAGGCCCGCCGCGATCTGGCGGCGCAGGGTCGCGAAGTCCGTGCCGATGTCACCGGACCACAGGGCGGCGCCGTAGCGCTGACTGCCCGCCCACGCCGAGCGGTTGAGGGTGACGATCTCGGTCTCGCCGGCCGCGATCATGCCCTCGTAGAAGGTGCGGGCGTTGTCGCTCGGGTACATGTTGCCGACTTCGAGGCCCGGGCCCGCCCAGTAGCGCAGGTTCTCCTGGAAGCCCGGCTTCAGCTCCGGCTCGCAGGCGTCGAGCCAGAACGCCGTGATGCCGTACGGATCAAGGTAGTTCTCCTTGATCCGCGACCACATGAAATCGCGCGCCTCGGGGTTCGTCGCGTCGTAGAAGGCGACCTGGACCGTGGAGGCGACCTCCTTGTCCGGCCAGTCGGCGTGCGCCATCGGGCCGTACTGCGTGCCGATGAAGTAACCGCGCTGCTCCATGAGTTGATGGTTCTCGGAGAGCGGGGAGACGGACGGCCAGACCGACACGACGAGCTTGATGCCGAGCTCCTCCAGCTCCTGTCGCATCGCCGCCGGGTCGGGCCACTCCGCCAGGTCGAACTTCCAGTCGCCCAGGTGCGTCCAGTGGAAGAAGTCGCAGACGATCGCGTCGATGGGCAGGCCCCGGCGCTTGTACTCCCTTGCCACGCCGAGGAGTTCGTCCTGGGTGCGGTAGCGCAGCTTGCACTGCCAGAAGCCGGCCGCCCACTCGGGCAGCATCGGCGTACGGCCGGTCACCGCGCTGTAGCGGCGCTGCGCGTCGGCAGGCCGGCCCGCGGTGATCCAGTAGTCGATCTGCCGGGCCGAGTCCGCCACCCAGCGCGTGCCGTTGCCCGCGAGCTCGACGCGGCCGATGGCCGGGCTGTTCCACAGCAGGGTGTAGCCGCGGCTGGAGGTGAGCACCGGGATGGTCACCTCGGCGTTGCGCTGGACCAGGTCGAGGACGGCGCCCTTCTGGTCGAGCAGCCCGTGCTGGTGCTGGCCCAGGCCGTACAGCTTCTCGCCCTCGTACGCGGCGAAGCGCTGCTCCAGCCGGTGGTGGCCGTTGCCGACAGGGGTGTAGAGGCGCGGTCCCGGCCACCAGAAGTGGGCGCGCTCCTCGGTGAGGAGTTCCGCGGAGTCGTCGGAGCGGAGGAAGCGGACGAGGCCCTCGGCGTCGACCTCGACGGTCAGCGCGCCGACGGTCAACTGCCCGTGCCCGTCCTCGATCTTGACAGAGGCCTCGGTCGCGGGCGCCTCGTCGAGCAGCGCGCCCGGCAGGCCCTCCAGGACCGGCCCGCCGAGCCTGGCCCGGACCCGGACCGCGTCGGGGCCCCACGGCTCGATGCGTACGGTCTCCTGGCGGCCGCTCCACTCCAGGGCACCGTCGCGTTCGCGGAACGTGCCGACGGTGGGGGAGGACTGGGCGAGGCTCGCGGACCCATGGCCGGGCCGGCCGGGCTGTCCCGGGTTACCGGACGGACCCTGCTGTCCGGGCTGGATTTCGGCAGGCTGATTCACGTTGGGTGCTCCTGAAGGAAGGAGTGGCGACAGGACCCGGTGACGCGGTTCCGGCGGACCGGGACAGGTTGGGATGCCCCGACGCCCGTGAGGCGCGGGGTGGTTGGGGCGGGGTGGTTCAGGAAGCGGCCGGGCCCGTGCTCGCCCGTACCGTCAACTCGGGTGCGAGAAGCACGACTTCGTCCTTGCCGTGTCCTTCGAGCTTGGCGATCAGACGCTCCACGGCGTGCCGGCCCATCTCCTGCGCGGGGATGGCGACCGAGGTCAGCCGCACCGAGGCCTGGGTGGCGACCTGGTCCGGGCAGATCGCGATCACCGACACGTCCTCGGGCACCGCCCGGCCCTGCCGGCGCAGCAGGGCGAGCAGTGGCTCGACCGCGGACTCGTTCTGCACGACGAAGCCCGTGGTGCCCGGACGTTCGTCGAAGATCCGGGACAGGGTCAGCGACATCGCGTCGTAGCCGCCCTCGCACGGGCGGTGCAGTACGCGCAGGCCCAACTCCCGTGACCGGGACCGGAGTCCGTCGAGCGTGCGCTCGGCGAAGCCCGTGTGCCGTTCGTAGACCGCGGGCGCCTCGCCGATGACAGCGATGTCACGGTGACCGAGCATCGCCAGCTGCTCGGCGCACAGCGCGCCCGTCGCACCGAAGTCGAGATCGACGCAGGTGAGACCACTGGTGTCGGCGGGCAGACCGATGAGGACGGACGGCTGCTCCGTGCCGCGCAGCAGCGGCAGCCGCTCGTCGTCGAGCTCGACGTCCATCAGGATCATCGCGTCGGCGAGCCCGCTGCCGGTGACCCGGCGCACGGCGTCGGGGCCCTCCTCGCCGGTCAGCAGCAGCACGTCGTACCCGTGGGTGCGGGCCGAGGTCGCCACGGCGATGGCGATCTCCATCATCACGGGTACGTACATGTCCGTACGGAGCGGGACCATCAGCGCGATGATGTTGGACCGGCTGCTTGCCAGCGCCCGGGCTCCCGCGTTGGGGTGGTACCCGAGCTGCTGGATGCTCTGCTCGACCCGCTCGCGGGTACCCGCGGAGATGGACCGCTTGCCGCTGAGGACATAGCTCACCGTGCTCGCCGAGACTCCGGCGTGCTGGGCGACCTCGGCGAGGGTGACCATCCAGCTCTCCAAGCATTGTGTGAAGCGCTTCGACAGTGCGCGTTGCGGATAAGGGGCGAGTGAGGGTGGCTCGACAGTAGCTTGACGGCGGGTGGGTGTCCATAGGTTGTCGAAGCGCTTCGACTCTGTCGGTTTCCGGGGCGGCTCTTGGGGCGCGGGGTTCCGGTGGTGGGCGCGGGTGCGGGTGGTGAGGGCTTGTCGCGCAGTCCCCATACCCCTCGGACCGTGTCCTGCGCGGTGAGGCGGCATCCGGCCACGGAGCCTCCATAAAACCCGTTGGCGGACCGCGGCGACCACTGCTAGTTTCCTGGAGGCCGTGCCGGAGAACGAGGAGGTGGTACCTGTGAACGCTGTATCGACATGGGTGCTCCCCTCCGGGGTCGCGGTCGGGCGATAGGTCGTCCGGGAGCGCCGTTCTGAGCTCTCCCGAAAGGCACGACCATGCAGTTCACTTCCGAACAGCACCTCGACGACGGCGTCCTGGAACGCGAATTCACCCTCGGCGAGATCCCCGGCACCCTGTGGACGCCTGGCTCCGCCGGATCCTCTGGGGCCGCACAGGCCGCACAGGCCGCACCGGCTCCGCTGGTCCTGATGGCCCACAACAACGGCCTGCCCAAGGCGGAACCCCGGCTGGTGGCCCGGGCCCGGTACACCGCGGCACGCGGCTACGCGGTGGCCAGCATCGATGCCGCCGGGTGCGGTGACCGCCCCCGTTCCGCCGCCGACGAGCAGACCCGCGCCGAACTCCGGCGGGCCATGCGAGCCGGCGAGCCGGTCGACGAGATCTTCGAGTCCTTCATCGGCCCGCTGGTCGAGAAGGCGGTCCCGGACTGGCGGACCACCTTGGACGCCCTCCTCGATCTGCCGGGGATCGGCGGCCCGGTCGGGTACTCCGGGGGATGGGCCGCCCTCGGCATTCGGCTGGTGGTGGCCGAACCGCGCATCGCGGCCGCGGGCTTCTTCGCCGGGGGATACGTGCCCCGCGCCCAGCGTGAGGAGGCCCGGCGGGTCACCATTCCGCTGTTCTTCCTGCTGCAGTGGGACGACGAGGGGAACCCCCGGCAGCGGGCCCTGGACCTGTTCGACGCCTTCGGCAGCAAGGAGAAGACCCTGCATGCCAATCCGGGCGGGCACACCGGCACCCCGTCGTTCGAGCTGGAGGACGGGTGCCGGTTCCTGGACCGACACCTGAAGTGAGACCGGGCCGACCGGCGGGCGGCAGCCGGTAGGCGCTGTCGGCCGGGCCGCCGTCATCGAGGACAGGCCCCGGCCCTCCCCGATGACGGCGGCCTGCAGACACACGGCCGCCTCACCATGTGGGACACGGCCCTGGTGGGAGGCTCCGCCCCCGCTGTCCACCCATGGGCCCGAGTGGGAGGCGTCAGCCGACCGGCGCAGCGGGGAGGGCGGAAAGGGTTGGGCCGAACGGCGCGCGAGGGCTGGTGGGGGCGCCTGGAATCGGGTAAATACGATCGAGTAGAACCGGTCGGTAACCGTACCGGACCAAGATCCCTATTCGCGGCGAGGTGAGCCTCTTGTCCGCAACACCCCACCAGCCCGCTGTCACCGAACGTGAAGCCCGGCAGGTCGCCGAGGCGGCGCGGGAGCAGGACTGGCGCAAACCCAGCTTCGCCAAGGAGCTGTTCCTCGGCCGCTTCCGGCTGGACCTGATCCATCCGCACCCGATGCCGCCCGACGAGGACGTGCAGCGCGGCGAGGAGTTCCTCACCAAGCTGCGCGACTTCTGCGAGACGAAGGTCGACTCGGCCCTCATCGAGCGGGAGGCGCGGATCCCGGACGAGACGATCAACGGGCTCAAGGAGCTCGGCGCCCTCGGCATGAAGATCGACACCAAGTACGGCGGCCTCGGTCTGACGCAGGTGTACTACAACAAGGCGCTCGCCCTGGTCGGCTCGGCGAACCCGGCGCTCGGCGCGCTGCTCTCCGCGCACCAGTCGATCGGCGTACCGCAGCCGCTCAAGCTCTTCGGCACGCAGGAGCAGCGGGACATCTTCCTGCCGCGCTGCGCCCGTACCGACATCTCCGCCTTCCTGCTCACCGAGCCGGACGTGGGCTCCGACCCGGCACGCCTCGCCACCACCGCGGTGCCGGACGGCGACGACTACGTCCTCGACGGGGTGAAGCTCTGGACGACCAACGGCGTCGTCGCCGACCTGCTCGTCGTGATGGCGCGCGTACCGAAGTCCGAGGGCCACAAGGGCGGCATCACGGCGTTCGTCGTGGAGACCGCCTCGGAGGGCGTCACCGTCGAGAACCGCAACGCCTTCATGGGGCTGCGCGGCCTGGAGAACGGTGTCACCCGCCTCCACCAGGTGCGGGTGCCCGCCGCGAACCGGATCGGTCCGGAGGGCGCGGGCCTCAAGATCGCCCTGACCACGCTCAACACCGGGCGGCTCTCGCTGCCCGCCATGTGCGTCGGCGCCGGCAAGTGGTGTCTGAAGATCGCCCGTGAGTGGTCGTCCGTGCGCGAGCAGTGGGGCAAGCCGGTGGCCTTCCACGAGGCCGTGGGCGCGAAGATCTCCTTCATCGCGGCGACGACCTTCGCACTGGAGGCCGTTCTCGACCTGTCGTCGCAGATGGCCGACGAGAACCGCAACGACATCCGCATCGAGGCCGCCCTCGCCAAGCTCTACGGCTCCGAGATGGCCTGGCTGATGGCCGACGAGCTGGTCCAGATCCGCGGCGGCCGAGGCTTCGAGACCGCCGACTCGCTGGCCGCCCGCGGCGAACGGGCCGTCCCCGCCGAGCAGGTGCTGCGCGACCTGCGCATCAACCGCATCTTCGAGGGCTCGACCGAGATCATGCACCTGCTGATCGCCCGCGAGGCGGTCGACGCCCACCTGTCCGTCGCCGGTGACCTCATCGACCCGGACAAGTCCCTCTCGGACAAGGCGAAGGCGGGCGCCAACGCCGGAGTCTTCTACGCCAAGTGGCTCCCGAAGCTGGTCGCGGGCCCCGGCCAACTCCCGCGCTCGTACGGGGACTTCCACCCGGCCGGTCATGTCGACCTCTCCGGGCACCTCCGTTACGTGGAGCGGTCGGCGCGCAAGCTCGCCCGGTCCACCTTCTACGCCATGTCCCGCTGGCAGGGCCGCATGGAGACCAAGCAGGGCTTCCTCGGCCGGATCGTCGACATCGGCGCCGAGCTCTTCGCGATGAGCGCGGCCTGCGTCCGCGCCGAACTCCTGCGCACCACCGGGGACCACGGCCGCGAGGCGTACCAGCTGGCCGACGCCTTCTGCAGCCAGTCCCGGGTCCGTGTCGAGGAGCTCTTCGGCCGGCTGTGGTCCAACACCGACGACCTCGACCGCAAGGTCGTCAAGGGCGTCCTCGGCGGCGCCTACACCTGGCTGGAGGAGGGAGTCGTCGACCCGTCCGGCGAAGGCCCCTGGATCGCCGACGCGACACCCGGCCCGTCCGAAAAGGAGAACGTCCACCGTCCCATCCGTTGACCTTTTCCCCAGGAATGCGCTGCCGTCCCCGTCGTCATTCTGCCGCTTGCCGCACGGAAGTTGTGCGTCAACAATGAACAGAATGGCGAACGGGGATGAAACATGCGCCACGGTGTGGGGGAAGAATACAGTCAGGGATTTTCTGTCCAGCTGACGCGAGCGCGCGGGGAAGCGCGAGAACAGCTGAACGACACGGAACTCGTAGCAGTGCTCGACGCGGGGCGACCGGGCGAGAGACCTGTGATCCAGCAGCTTTTCCGCGATGCGGTGGGATATGCGAAGGACCCCGTACTGCGCGAGGTGAGCAAAGCGAACCAACAAGGCGTCCACATTCCGCAGCGCGCCAATCGCCGCATACAGCTGCTGGTGGACACGGTCTGAGTGAGTTTTGTGTGGTTCGGCAGGGCCCCGAAGGGGTGCGGAGAACTGCGCGACCAGCCACGACGGACCAGTGGATGAAGCAACGTATTTCCAGCGGAGCGCTCAGTGGGGGTAATTCCAGTGCCGGCTCTAGGTCTCGACAACATCACCGGCAGGATCATGCGGGCGGGCGAGGGAAGAATCCTCCGAAAGCTGCAACGCATCGCGGAACAGGTGGGCTCCCTGGAGGAGGACTTCGAGCAGCTCACCGACGAGGAACTCCAGGCGCTCACCCCGGAGTTCCAGGAGCGGTACGAGGCCGGTGAGAGCCTCGACGACCTGCTGCCGGAGGCCTTCGCCGCCATGCGCGAGGCCGCCCGCCGCACACTCGGGATGCGCCACTTCGACGTACAGATCATGGGCGGCGCGGCCCTCCACCTCGGCAACATCGCCGAGATGCAGACCGGCGAGGGCAAGACCCTGGTCGCCACCCTGCCCGTCTACCTGAACGCCCTTACCGGCAAGGGAGTTCACCTCGTCACGGTCAACGACTACCTCGCCCAGCGCGACGCCGACTGGATGGGCCGCGCCTACCGCTTCCTGGGCCTGACCGTCGGTGTCATCAAGACGCAGTCGACCCCGGCCGAGCGGCGCACGCAGTACGCCTGCGACATCACCTACGGCACCAACACCGAGTTCGGCTTCGACTACCTGCGCGACAACATGGCCTGGTCGAAGGACGAACTCGTGCAGCGGGGCCACCACTTCGCGATCGTCGACGAGGCCGACTCGATCCTCATCGACGAGGCCCGCACTCCGCTGATCATCTCCGGCCCGGCCGACCAGCCCACGCACTGGTACGAGGCGTTCTCCAGGATGGTCACGCGGATGCGGGGCGTCGCCGTCCAGGACGAGAACTTCACCTCGCCGCTGGACAAGGAGCGCCTCGCGGAACTGCGGGCCACCCACGACTACGAGTACGACCCGAAGAAACGCACGGTCGCGATCCTGGACAGCGGAGTGGAGTTCCTCCAGGACCAGCTCGGCATCGAGAGCCTCTACGAGTCCGACCACACGCCCCTCATCGGGCATCTGAACAACGCCCTCAAGGCCAAGGAGCACTTCAAGAAGGACAAGGACTACGTCGTCGTGAACGGCGAGGTCCTCATCGTCGACGAGCACACCGGCCGCATCCTCGCCGGCCGCCGCTACAACGAGGGCCTGCACCAGGCCATCGAGGCCAAGGAGGCGGTGACGGTCAAGGACGAGAACCAGACCCTCGCCACGATCACCCTCCAGAACTTCTTCCGCCTGTACGAGAAGCTCGGCGGGATGACCGGCACCGCCATGACGGAGGCCGCCGAGTTCCACCAGATCTACAAGCTCCACGTGGTGCCGATCCCCACCAACCAGCCCAACGCCCGCGCGGACGACCCCGACCAGATCTACCGGACCGTGGAGGCCAAGTACACGGCGATCCTCGACGACATCGCCGACAAGCACGAGAAGGGCCAGCCCGTCCTCGTCGGGACCACCTCCGTCGAGAAGTCCGAGACCCTCGCCGCCCGGCTGAAGCAGCGGGGCATACGCCACGAGGTGCTCAACGCGAAGAACCACGAGCGCGAGGCCCACATCGTGGCGCAGGCCGGCCGCAGGGGCGCGGTCACCGTGGCCACCAACATGGCCGGCCGCGGCACCGACATCATGCTCGGCGGCAACCCCGAGGCGATGGCCCTCGCCGACCTCGACCGGCGCGGCCTCACCCCCGAGGAGAACCCCGACGAACACCGGGCGGCCCTCGACCGGATCAAGGAGTCGGTCGCGGCCGAGCACGACGAGGTGAAGGACCTCGGCGGGCTCTACGTGCTGGGCACCGAGCGCCACGAGTCCCGCCGCATCGACAACCAGCTGCGCGGCCGCTCCGGCCGCCAGGGCGACCCCGGGGCCTCCCGCTTCTACCTCTCCCTCGGGGACGACCTGATGCGGCTGTTCCGGGCCCAGGTCGTGGAGCGCGTGATGTCGATGGCGAACGTCCCCGACGACGTCCCGATCGAGAACAAGATGGTCACCCGCGCCATCGCCTCCGCCCAGTCCCAGCTTGAGCAGCAGCACTTCGAGTCCCGCAAGGACGTCCTGAAGTTCGACGAGGTGCTCAACCGGCAGCGCACCCTCATCTACGCCGAACGCCGCCGCGTCCTCGACGGGGAGAACCTGAGCGAACAGATCCTCCACTTCATGGACGACACCATCCGCGCGTACATCACCGAGGAGACCGCCGAGGGCTTCCCCGAGGAGTGGAACCTGGAGCGGCTGTGGGGCGCCTTCAGGCAGCTCTACCCGGTCCGGGTCACCATCGAGGACCTGGAGGACGCGGCCGGCCAGCGCGCCGAACTCACCGCCGACGAACTCGTCGGGGCCGTCACCGACGACGTCCACGCCCGCTACGAGGAACGCGAGACCGAACTCGGCACGGACGCGCTGCGCGACCTGGAGCGGCTCGTCGTGCTCTCGGTCCTCGACCGCAAATGGCGCGAGCACCTGTACGAGATGGACTACCTCCGCGACGGCATCGGCCTGCGGTGGACACTCGGCCGGGAGCCGATCGTCGAGTACGAACGCGAGGGATACGACATGTTCACCGCGATGACCGAGGCGATCAAGGAGGAGTCGGTCGGGTACGTGTTCAACCTGGACGCGGCCGGGAGGGCCGCCGGTGGCCAGGAGGGGCTGGAGTCCGGTCGGCGTACCGACGGCCTGCACTTCAGTGCGCCCACGCTGGACACGGCGGAGGGGGTTGTCGAAGGGGACTTCGAACCGGTGCCTCCGGCGGAGAGCGTGGTCGATGCGAAGCCCAGGCAGCAGAGGCGTGCGGCCAGGTCCAGGAACCGTCGGAAGCGCAAGGGGTAGTCGGGGGCGCGTGAGGTGGGGGCCGCGTGGGTCGGTGGCGGCTGCGGGTCGGATGGGGCTGGTCGCGCAGTTCCCCGCGCCCCTAACGGGGCACAGGTGGGAGTCCGCTGTCCTGCTGGAGCGGCATTGCGGCAACAATGGAGGGATGACCGACAGTCCAGCCCCCCTCGCCGATCCGCATCTAGTCTTCGATCCCGTGGACGGAGTCCGGGATGTGGTGATCCTCGGATCCACCGGGTCGATCGGGACCCAGGCCATCGATCTCGTGCTGCGCAATCCCGACAGGTTCCGGGTCACCGGGCTCTCCGCCGCCGGCGGGAGGGTCGGACTGCTCGCCGAGCAGGCGCACCGGCTCCGCGTCCGGACCGTCGCCGTCGCGCGCGAGGACGTCGTACCGGCGCTGCGCGAGGCCCTGTCCGCGCGGTACGGAGCGGGGGAGACCCTCCCCGAGATCCTCGCGGGAGCGGACGCCGCCACCCACCTCGCCGCCTCCGAGTGCCACACCGTCCTGAACGGCATCACCGGCTCGATCGGCCTCGCCCCCACCCTCGCCGCCCTGGAGGCGGGCCGCACCCTCGCGCTCGCCAACAAGGAGTCGCTCATCGTCGGCGGCCCGCTGGTGAAGGCGCTGGCCAGGCCGGGCCAGATCATCCCGGTCGACTCCGAGCACGCCGCCCTCTTCCAGGCGCTCGCCTCCGGCACCAGGGCCGACGTACGCAAGCTCGTCGTCACCGCGTCCGGCGGCCCCTTCAGAGGACGTACGAAGGCCGAGCTGGCCGACGTCACCCCCGAGGACGCCCTCGCGCACCCCACCTGGGCCATGGGCCCCGTCATCACGATCAACTCCGCGACCCTGGTCAACAAGGGCCTGGAAGTCATCGAGGCGCACCTCCTCTACGACATTCCCTTCGAACGGATTGAGGTGGTCGTGCATCCGCAGTCGTATGTCCACTCGATGGTGGAGTTCACGGACGGATCGACAATGGCCCAGGCGACGCCCCCCGACATGCGCGGACCGATCGCCATCGGCCTCGGCTGGCCCCAGCGGGTCCCCGACGCCGCGCCCGCCTTCGACTGGTCGAAGGCGTCGAGCTGGGAGTTCTTCCCGCTCGACACCGACGCGTTTCCGTCGGTGGGGCTGGCCCGGCACGTCGGGCAGCTCGCGGGCACGGCCCCGGCGGTGTTCAATGCGGCCAACGAGGAGTGCGTGGACGCGTTCCTGAAGGGCTCCCTGCCGTATCTCGGGATCATGGAGACCGTCACGAAGGTCGTCGCCGAGCACGGCACACCCCGTACGGGAACCTCGCTCACCGTCCCGGACGTCCTCGATGCGGAGACCTGGGCGCGCGCCCGGGCCCGTGAACTGACAGCCCAGACCACAGCTACGGCTACAGCGACAGTTACGACAACGGCGGAGGCTCGTGCATGACGACCCTGATGATGATCCTCGGCATAGTCGTCTTCGCGATCGGCCTGCTCATCTCGATCGCCTGGCACGAGCTGGGGCATCTCTCCACGGCCAAGCTGTTCGGCATCCGCGTGCCGCAGTACATGGTCGGCTTCGGCCCGACCATCTGGTCGCGCAAGAAGGGCGACACGGAGTACGGGGTCAAGGCGATTCCGCTCGGCGGCTACATCCGCATGATCGGGATGTTCCCGCCCGGCCCCGACGGCCGTATCGAGGCCCGCTCCACCTCGCCCTGGCGCGGCATGATCGAGGACGCGAGAGCACAGTCCTTCGAGGAGCTCCTGCCCGGCGACGAGAAACGCCTCTTCTACACGCGCAAGCCGTGGAAGCGCGTCATCGTGATGTTCGCCGGCCCCTTCATGAACCTGATCCTGGCCGTCGCGATCTTCCTCGGCGTGATGATGACCTTCGGTATCCAGACCCAGACGACCACGGTCGGCAAGGTCTCCGACTGTGTCATCGAGCAGAGCGAGAACCGCTCCGAGTGCCAGAAGAGCGACACGGCCGCGCCCGCCAAGGCCGCCGGGCTCCAGGGCGGCGACAAGATCCTGGCCTTCAACGGCCAGAAGATCACCGACTGGTCCGCCCTCCAGGCCGACATCCGCGCCAACCCCGGCAAGGACGTCACCCTCACCGTCGAGCGCGACGGCAAGCAGCTCGACCTGAGCGCCCACCTGATCCGCAACCAGGTCAGCAAGACCGACGGCGACGGCGGCTACGTCGAGGGCAAGTACGTGTACGCCGGCTTCCTCGGCTTTACGCCCGCCTCCGGCATCGTTCAGCAGTCGTTCGGGCAGTCCGTGGACCGCATGGGCGACATGATGCAGAACGGCGTCGAGTCGCTCATCGCCCTGCCGTCCAAGGTCCCCGCCCTGTGGGACGCGGCCTTCGGCGACGGCCCGCGCGAGGCGGACTCCCCGATGGGCGTGGTCGGTGCGGCCCGGGTCGGCGGCGAGGTCTTCACGCTGGACATCCCGCCGGAGAACCAGATCGCGATGATGCTGTTCCTCGTCGCGGGCTTCAACCTCTCCCTGTTCCTGTTCAACATGCTCCCGCTGCTGCCGCTCGATGGCGGGCACATCGCGGGCGCCCTGTGGGAGGCCCTGCGCCGCAACCTGGCCAAGGTGCTGCGGCGGCCGGACCCCGGTCCGTTCGACGTGGCGAAGCTCATGCCCGTCGCGTACGTGGTGGCCGGGATCTTCATCTGTTTCACGATCCTGGTACTGATCGCGGACGTGGTTAACCCAGTGAGAATCTCCTAGTCATACGGAGTTTGTGGCGGCCGGACATGATTTGTGTCCGGCCGCCCTCCATTGAGTGGACCTGTGCAGCGGATGTGCTCCCGTCTGCGGGGGTGCCGTAATCTCGATGGCTGGAGCCCGTCAGCTTTCGGGACCGACCGTCCTTACCTTGGGGTTGCACAGCAGATGACTGCGATTTCACTCGGCATGCCGTCCGTTCCGACCAAGCTCGCCGAGCGCCGGAAGAGCCGGCAGATCCAGGTCGGAACCGTGGCGGTGGGCGGAGACGCACCCGTCTCGGTGCAGTCGATGACGACGACGCGTACGTCCGACATCGGCGCCACCCTCCAGCAGATCGCCGAACTCACCGCCTCCGGCTGCCAGATCGTCCGCGTCGCGTGCCCCACGCAGGACGACGCCGACGCGCTCGCGACCATCGCCCGCAAGTCGCAGCTCCCGGTGATCGCCGACATCCATTTCCAGCCGAAGTACGTGTTCGCCGCGATCAAGGCCGGCTGCGCGGCGGTCCGCGTGAACCCCGGCAACATCAAGCAGTTCGACGACCAGGTCAAGGAGATCGCGCGGGCCGCCAAGGACACCGGCACGCCGATCCGGATCGGGGTCAACGCCGGCTCGCTCGACAAGCGGCTCCTCCAGAAGTACGGCAAGGCCACCCCCGAGGCGCTCGTCGAGTCCGCGCTCTGGGAGGCCTCGCTCTTCGAGGAGCACGACTTCCGGGACATCAAGATCTCGGTCAAGCACAACGACCCGGTGGTCATGGTCAACGCCTACCGGCAGCTCGCGGCCGCCTGCGACTACCCGCTGCACCTGGGTGTCACCGAGGCCGGCCCCGCCTTCCAGGGCACGATCAAGTCCGCGGTCGCCTTCGGCGCGCTGCTCGCCGAGGGCATCGGCGACACGATCCGCGTCTCCCTCTCGGCCCCGCCGGTCGAGGAGATCAAGGTCGGCATGCAGATCCTGGAGTCGCTGAACCTCAAGCAGCGCCGTCTTGAGATCGTCTCCTGCCCGTCCTGCGGGCGCGCCCAGGTCGACGTGTACAAGCTGGCGGAGGAGGTCACCGCCGGCCTCGAGGGCATGGAGGTGCCGCTCCGCGTCGCCGTCATGGGCTGCGTCGTCAACGGCCCCGGCGAGGCCCGCGAGGCCGACCTCGGCGTCGCCTCCGGCAACGGCAAGGGCCAGATCTTCGTCAAGGGCGAGGTCATCAAGACCGTCCCCGAGTCGAAGATCGTCGAGACGTTGATCGAGGAGGCGCTGAAGATCGCCGAACAGATGGAGGCGGACGGAATCCCCTCCGGCGAACCTTCGGTGTCGGTGGCGGGCTGACCCGAGCGTTTTTCGCCCCCGCCGCCCCTTCCCGTCCCGTCTCGGGGGCCGGCCCCCGAACCCCCGCTCCTCAAACGCCGGAGGGGCTGAATGCTTCGCGGCCCGGGCCGACACATTCAGCCCGTCGTGGGGGTCCCCCCGCTCGAGCGAAGCCGAGAGTGGGGGAGTTTGAGGACGAGGCCGTTCAGGCCGATAGCGGGGGTCTGGGGGCGCAGCCCCCAGGGTCGGGACGGGAAGGGGCGGCGGGGGCGAGGAAACCCTCCCCGAACCCATCAGGCGGCGCGGCACATTTTCGCCAGGTACAGTGCGGAGATCAGCAGACCTGATGGTGAAGGCCCCGCACGTGTTGACGCAGACGACCACCAGGGTCCTCGAACCGAGCGACCTGGACGCCGCGCTCGCCGTCCTCGACCGCGAGCCGGTGGCGAACGCCTTCGTGACCTCCCGCGTACAGGTAGCCGGCCTCGACCCCTGGCGCCTCGGCGGCGAGATGTGGGGCTGGTACGAGGACGGCATGCTGACGTCCCTCTGCTACGCGGGCGCCAACCTGGTCCCGATCTGCGCCACCCCCAGAGCCGTACGCGCCTTCGCGGACCGCGCCCGCAGGGCAGGCCGCCGCTGCTCCTCCATCGTCGGCCCGTCCGACGCCACCTCCCAGCTCTGGCGCCTCCTGGAACCGAACTGGGGCCCGGCCCGTGAGGTCCGCCCGCACCAGCCCCTGATGGTCACCGACCGGCTCCCCGCCGACATGGCCCCGGACCCGTACGTCCGTCGCATCCGCAAGGACGAGATGGAGACGATCATGCCGGCGTGCGTGGCGATGTTCACCGAGGAGGTCGGCGTCTCCCCGCTCGCGGGCGACGGCGGACTCCTCTACCAGGCCCGGGTCGCCGAACTCGTCGGCTCCGGCCGCTCGTTCGCCCGCCTCGACCACAACGGCAGGGTCGTCTTCAAGGCGGAGATCGGCGCGGCCACCACCCAGGCCTGCCAGATCCAGGGCGTCTGGGTGGCCCCCGAATACCGGGGCCAGGGCTTCGCGGCCCCCGGCATGGCAGCGGTCCTCCGCTACGCCCTCGCGGACGTGGCCCCGCTCGTCAGCCTCTACGTCAACGACTACAACACAGCCGCCCGGGCCACCTACCGCAGAGTGGGCTTCCAAGAGGTCGGCGCCTTTATGAGCATCCTGTTCTGAGGGGGCCGCGCCCCTTCAGGGGTGCGGGGCCGTGACATGTGCGGCTCTGCCGCGTGGGCGCGACCAGCCACCTCCGGCCCGCACCAACAAGACAACCCCGCCGTCCCCAGCGCACTCCGACGAATCGCCCGGGTAGTCTCCGGGCATGCTCCGCTTCCCCGGTCAGGGCCCCGTCACGCCCGACGACATCGTCATCGGCCCCCTGGACCTGGCCGCCAGGATCGACGAGGCGCTGGCCGTCCAGGCCCTGGCGTTCGGACTCGGCTCGGACGAGATCGCCGTACGACGACAGATCGTGCTGCGGCACCTCGCGTACCCCGGCGCCCGCGCGCTCGGCGCGACCACCGCGGACGGACGCCTCGTCGGCTTCGTCTACGGCATGCCGAACGACAGGACGCACTGGTGGTCCACCGTCGTCGAGCCCTATCTGCGCAGCCAGGGTTCCGACGGATGGCTGGACGGCTCCTTCGTGATCACCGAACTGCACGTCCACCCGGGCTTCCAGAACCAGGGCGCCGGCCGCGCCCTGATCACCACCATCACGGACAGCGCCGCCCAGCCCCGCTCGATCCTCTCCGCCATCGACACGGAGAGCCCGGCCCGCGGCCTGTACCGCTCGCTCGGGTACGAGGACCTGGCCAGGCAGGTCCTGTTCCCCAGCGCCCCGAAGCCGTACGCGGTGATGGGCGCCCCGCTCCCGCTCCGCCGCCGCTGACCCGCCCTCCCCGCGCCACGGACCGACCCCTCCGGCACCACCGACCGACCTTTCCGGCACCGCCGACGGATCCCTCCGGCGCCGTAAACGGATTTCCGGCGACGGCGGCCCCCCGGCTAACCTCCTAAGCGGTCTCGGGGAAGTGGGGCACGCCCCCACGCCGCCCGGCACGGCACCTCGACGCACTGCCGCATCACCCAAGTACGTCCAGTACGAGGGCGATGCGGCAGCACGCCGATGCACCGCACCGGACGACGCGGGAACGCACCCCACTTCCCCGAGACCGCTCAGCCATCACCCTTACGCAGCAGGAGTCGAGAACCATGGCCCAGGTCCAGCGCATGTCCCGTTTGATGGTCAAGACACTGCGTGACGACCCGGCGGACGCCGAGGTACTCAGCCACAAGCTGCTGGTCCGCGCCGGCTACGTACGCCGTACCGCCGCCGGCCTGTGGTCCTGGCTGCCGCTGGGCAAGAAGGTCCTGAACAACGTGGAGCGGGTCGTCCGCGAGGAGATGGACGCCATCGGCGCCCAGGAGGTCACGCTGCCCGCCCTGCTGCCGAAGGAGCCCTACGAGGCGACCGGCCGCTGGGAGGAGTACGGCCCCGAGCTGTTCCGCCTGAACGACCGCAAGGGCGGCGACTACCTCCTCGGCCCGACCCACGAGGAGATCTTCACCCTGCTGGTCAAGGACCAGTGCTCGTCCTACAAGGACCTGCCCGTGATCCTCTACCAGATCCAGAACAAGTACCGCGACGAGGCCCGCCCGCGCGCCGGCATCCTGCGCGGCCGCGAGTTCCTGATGAAGGACTCGTACTCCTTCGACACGGAGGACGAGGGCCTGGCCAAGTCGTACGCCCTGCACCGCGAGGCGTACCAGAAGATCTTCACGCGTCTCGGCCTGGACTACCGCATCTGCGCGGCCACCGCGGGCGCCATGGGCGGCTCCAAGTCCGAGGAGTTCCTCGCCCCGGCCGCGGCCGGTGAGGACACCTTCGCCGACTGCCCGAACTGCGACTACGCGGCCAACACCGAGGCGATCACGTACGCGCTGAAGCCGGTGGACGGGACGGCCGTCCCCGCTCTCGAAGAGATCTCGACGCCCGACACCCCGACCATCGAGACGCTCGCCGCGTACCTGGAGGTCCCCGCCTCCGCCACCCTCAAGAACCTGCTGGTCAAGGTGGACGGCGAGATCGTGGCCATCGGTGTACCCGGCGACCGCGAGGTCGACATGGACAAGGTCGAGGCGCACTTCACCCCCGCCGCCGTCGAACTTGTCACGGCCGAGGACTTCACGGGCCGCGACGACCTCGTACGCGGTTACGTCGGCCCGCAGGGCCTGGAGAAGGTCCGCTACCTCGCCGACCCCCGCGTCGCCCCCGGCACCGCCTGGATCACCGGCGCCAACAAGGAGGGCGTGCACGCGAAGAACGTCGTCGCGGGCCGTGACTTCGAGGTCGACGAGTACGTGGACGCGGTCGTCGTGCGCGAGGGCGACCCCTGCCCCTCCTGCGGCACCGGCCTCACGCTGGACCGCGCCATCGAGATCGGCCACGTCTTCCAGCTCGGCCGCAAGTACGCCGACGCCCTCCAGCTCGACGTGCTCGGCCAGCAGGGCAAGCCGGTCCGCGTCACCATGGGTTCGTACGGCATCGGTGTCTCGCGTGCCGTCGCGGCGATCGCCGAGCAGCACGCCGACGAGCAGGGCCTGGTCTGGCCCGCCGAGATCGCCCCGGCCGACGTCCACGTGGTCGCCGCGGGCAAGGCACTGCAGACCGAGCTGGCGCTCGACGTCTCGGAGAAGCTGGGCGCGGCGGGCGTCCGCGTGCTCGTGGACGACCGGGCGGGTGTCTCGCCGGGCGTGAAGTTCACGGACGCCGAGCTCATCGGCGTACCGAAGATCCTGGTGGCCGGCCGACGCTCCGCCGAGGGCGTCCTCGAACTGAAGGACCGCCGCACCGGCGAGCGCGAGGAACTGACGGTGGACGAGGCGATCGCCCGCCTCAGCAACTGATCCCGCGCGAGCAACTCACCCCGCCCGAGCGACCGATGCCGCCGAGCAACTGACCCCGCGCGATTAAGAAGGCTCTCAGAGACTTCTTGCCGGGCGTATGGGTGGCACACAGTTTTCTCTCAGGCTGCTCCCCGACCGTAGGACGTGACACAGCGTCATTCGGGAGGGGAGCAGTCATGTCAGGCAGCGAACGGGGGGCCGCCGCGGCGGTCCGCAGAGGCGCACGGCGTACGGCCGCCGCGGCAGCGGCGGTGACACTGGCGGCCGCGGCGGGCGTCTTCGCGCTCATCGGCACGATGGAGTCGGCCGCGACGACGACGGCGGCGAACGGAAGCACGGACTCGTCGTCGACGTCCCAGTCGGACGACTCGTCTCCTTCCTCGGACTCATCGGCGGCGGACTCCTCGTCCTCGTCGCTGCAGGGCTCGTCCGACGACCTGACTTCCGCCGACGACAGCGGGACCGCCGACTCCACCTCGGGGGCGTCGTGATGACCGCCACCCCGAGCGGCACGGCCGCCCGCCCCACGGCCGCCGCGAACTGGCGTGCGCTCGGTACGAGTGTTCGGCTCGTCACGACCGACCCGGCCCTGCTGGACTCCTGCAACCTCCTCCTCGCCCGGCATCTGGCTGAGGTCGACGCGGCGTGCAGCAGGTTCCGGGAGGACTCCGAGCTGGTCGCGCTCGACAGCGCCGAAGGGCGGCCTATGAGGGTCAGCCCGCTGCTCGCGGAGGCGCTGGCGGTCGCGTTGCGGGCCGCCGCGGCGACGGACGGAGCCGTCGACCCGACGGTCGGTTCGGCGATGAACGCCATCGGGTACGACCGCGACTTCCGGCTCGTCCAGGAGGAGGGGCGACCGGTGAAGCTCACCGTGCGGCCGGTTCCGGGCCGGCGCCTGATACGCCTGGACCGCGCGACCGGCACGGTCACCGTCCCGGCCGGTGTCCGCCTCGATCTCGGCGCCACGGCCAAGGCCTGGGCGGCGGACAAGGCCGCGGAGACACTCGCGCGGGCGGCGGGCTGCGGAGTCCTGGTGAGCCTCGGCGGCGACACGGCGGTCGCGGGCGAACCCCCGGCCGGCGGCTGGCGGATCCGTGTCCAGGACGCCACGGGCCCGGTCGAGGAGACGCCTCAGCAGGGCCCGTACGCGACGGTCGGCCTGCACGGCGGTGGGCTCGCCACCTCCGGCACGACGGCCCGCTCCTGGCGCTCGGGCCCGCACACCCTCCACCACATCCTGGACCCGAACACCGGCCTTCCGACGGATTCCCCCTGGCGGACGGTCTCGGTCGCCGCCACCACCTGCGCCGACGCGAACGCGGCCGCCACGGCGGCCCTCATCAAGGGCACGGGCGCGGAACGCTGGCTGTCCGGTCTGGGCCTCCCGGCACGACTGGTCGCCCGGGACGGCACGGTGGTGACGACACCGGGCTGGCCCAGGAACGAGTTCTCGCCCCCGAACCCCCACTCCTCAAACGCCGGAGGGGCTGGAGACTTCGCGGCCAGGGCCGACATTTCAGCCCGTCCGGCGTTTGAGGAGTGGGGGGCTGGGGGCGCAGCCCCCAGGGTTGGGACGGGAAGGGGCGGCGGGGGCGAGGAATCCGCGGCGGGGGCCACCACGGAGACGACCCCATGACCGACGCCTCCATCCTCTGGTACGCCAACCGCGCCACCGGAGCCGTATGCCTCGTGCTCTTCACCGTCGTGGTGCTCCTGGGTGTGGCGGTACGCCTGAGGACCCGCCTTCCCGGCCTCCCCCGCTTCGGCACGGTCTCCCTCCACCGCACCATCTCCCTCTCCGCGACGGCCTTCCTGGCCATCCACATCGCCACAGCGGTCATCGACGGCTACGTCGACATCACCACCCTCGACGTCCTGATCCCGTTCGCCTCCGACTACCAGCCCCTCTGGCTGGGCCTCGGCACGGTCGCCCTGGACCTGATGCTCGCCGTCCTGGTCACCAGCCTCTTCCGCGAGAGGCTCGGCCACCGCACCTGGCGAGCCGTCCACCGGCTGGCCTACGCGTCCTGGCCGATGGCCCTGATCCACGGCATCGGCATCGGTACGGACACGGGCACCGACTGGATGCTCTGGCTGACCGTCATCTGCGTGGCAGCGGTCCTCACCGCCTTCACGATCCGCGTCACCCAGGCCGCACGGGCCGGCCGCCGCACCCCCGCCACCCTCCTCACCGCCGAAGGGGCGCGACCATGACCAGCACGTTCACGGACCTCCTCATGCCCCCACGCCTCCTCGCCCCCGGCGGCGCCCCCGCCGACCGCGCCACGCACGAGACCCGCTACGGCCCCCTCACCCACGCCGACCCGGCGGCCCTCCTGCGCACCCTCGCGGAGTCCGGGCTCACCGGCAGGGGAGGCGCCGCGTTCCCCACGTACCGCAAGTTCGTGTCGGTCATCGACGCGGCCCGCCGTACCGGCCGCGCCCCGGTCGTCGTCGCGAACGGCGCCGAGGGCGAACCGGCGAGCGCCAAGGACAAGACCCTGCTGAGCCTCTCGCCCCATCTGGTCCTGGACGGGCTGCGGTTGGCGGCCCGGGCGACCGGAGCGGGGGAGGCCTACCTGGCCGTGGAGGACGGTGCCACCCGCCTCGAAACGGCCCTGGCCGAACGCGACGACCCCTTCCCCGTACGCGTCGTACGCGTGCCCAGGCGCTTTCTGTCGGGCGAGTCATCGGCCCTCGCCCAGCACCTCTCCGGCCACGCGGCCCTGCCCCGCCACCAGGACCCTCCGGTGCGCGAACAGGGCGTGCGCAGGGCACCCACCCTCGTCCAGAACGTCGAGACGCTCGCGCACCTCGCACTGATCGCCCGCCACGGAGCGGACTGGTTCCGCTCGGCCGGCACCCCGTCGGAACCGGGCAGCGCCCTGTGCACGGTCCATGTGCCGGGCCGCGAGCCGCAGGTCGTGGAAGCACCCCTCGGCATGCCCCTGCACCGACTGCTCCCGCTGGAGGGCACCGGCGCGATCCTGCTCGGCGGCTACCACGGCACCTGGGTCCCGACCGCCGAGGCGGCTCGACTCGGCCTGTCCGCCGCCACCTTGGGCGCGGGCGTCCTCGCCGCCCTCCCCGCCGACCACTGCGGCCCCGCCGAAACGGCCCGCGTCCTGCGGTACCTGGCCCTGGAGTCGGCCGGTCAGTGCGGCCCCTGCCTCAACGGCCTGCCGCGTATCGCCGCCGCCTTCCGCACCCTGGCCGCCCCCGGTCCCCAGGGCACCGCCCGCGACGACGTCGCCCGCTGGGCCGGACTGGTCGAGGGCCGTGGCGCCTGCCACCACCCCGACGGCACGGTCCGTCTGGTCCGCAGCGCCCTGACCACCTTCGCCGCCGAACTCGACGCCCACGCCCGGGGCTCGTGCACCGCGACCGACCGCACCCCCTTGCTGCCCGTCCCCGACCACAGGAGCTGACGGACATGGACCAGCTTCCCCAGCACCTGGACATCGACTGGACGTCCTGCCGGGCCCACGGCCTGTGCGCCGAGCTCCTGCCCGAACACGTCACCCTCGACGAGTGGGGCTACCCGCTCCTCGACGCGCGCCCCGTCCCCGCCCGCACGTTGAAACGCGCCCGCAGAGCGGCGGCGGACTGCCCGGTCCTGGCACTCAGACTCGCGGCGGCATGAAGGCACCCACGCCACCCACGAAGGACGGTCGACCCCTACAGCCAGCTCGCGAACTCCAGCAACAGCTCCGCGTCCTGGGACCGGCCCACCCGCCGGGCCCGTACGCCCGACTCCACGGCCCGGAAAAGGGTCCAGCCCCGCAGCCGCTCCTGGTCCAGGTCCAGGGACTCCGCGAGGCGCTTCACTCGGCGGCGGGTGATGGCGGAGCCTGAGGGGGAGGCGATCAGGTCCTCGACCCGGTCACGGACCAGCCGGGCCAGGTCGAAGGCGCACTCGCCGACGACGGGGTCGGGCCCCACGGCCAGCCAGGGGCTGCGCTCGCCGGCCAGCACCTTGCTCTGCCGGAAGGTGCCGTGCAGGAGGCGGGCCTCGGGCGCCGAGGCCAGCAGTTCGTCGCGTACCGCCAGGGCCGCGTCGACCAGTGGCGCAGCCTCCGCGTCGGCGCCCGCCCGCATCGCCTCGGCCTGCCGCCCGGTCCGCTCGGCCACCGTCTCGAAGACCGGGCCGGCGGGTGGCTCGACCCACAGGCGACGCAGAGCCCCGGCGGCCTCCAGCATCGACTTGGCGTCGGCCAGCGAACGCACCGACACATCGGGATGCAGCCGCTCAAGGAGCAGCACACCCTCGGCACCGGCCGGCTCCAGGAGCCGTACCGCACCCAGGCCGTCCCAGTGCGCGAGGGCGGCCCGTTCGCTCTCCGGGCGGGCCCGGCCGGGCGCGAGTTTCAGGACGGCGGGGGTGTCGTCCGGCAGCCGCACCAGGACCACCAGACTGCTGCGCCCACCGGGCACCTGAACGCGCTCCACGGTCAACTCGCGTAGCGCGACGGCCTGCTGAGCCGCCTCGGGCAGCTTCTCCAGCCAGTCGTCACCGCTCGGTGCCGCCTCGCCGAGCGCCTTGACGAGACGCCGCGGCGGTTCGAAAGCCATGCGCGAGTCGTTTCCTTCCTGTACGCGTTACGACGGCGGTGCCGCCGACGCGGTGGACCGGGCCGACCGCTCCGCGAGCCCAGGGAAGGGTACGCTCTCGCCCCGCCACCGCACCGCCCGCACCGCCGCGTCCCGCAGCGCCTCGGCGGCAGCCCGGCGCCGGTCGCCCTCCGCGGCACGGACCAGGTCGGAGTACACCCCGGCCACCCGGTCCTCCAGCTCGGCGGCGAGCCGCACGGCCGACTCCGCGTCCGTCACCGGGAACGGCAGCGCGTACGCGGCCGCCGCCGGGCGGGGCTTCCCGCGCAGGTCACGCACCGCCCGCGCCAGCTCGTCCCGCCGGGCCCGGTGCGCGTCGTACGCCGCCCGGGCCTCGCTGCGCCGGGCCTCGCCGATCTTCCCGCCCACGACCCCGTAGCCGTACACGGCGGCATGCTCGGCCGCGAGCGCGGCCTGTACGGCCGTCAGCTTCGCCGGCGCCTCGGCCTTCCGTTCCGCTCTTCCGGCCGTTCCGGAACCGCTCACTTCTCGCCCTCCGTCAGCAGAAACGCGTGCACCGCACCGGCCGCCGCCACCGAGGCCAGCAGCCGCGCCAGCTCTCCCGGCACGTCGAGGAGCGTCTTCGTACGCCGGTCCGCCAGCGTCCGCTCGGCCGCGGCGAGTTCGGCGAGGGCGTCCTTCTCCACGGCCGGCACCTCGGCGGAAGGGGAGGGGGAAGGCGCAGCGGACGGATCCGCGGAAGCACTCGCCGACGCACCCTCGGAGGCTTTCCCGCCTCCGCCGAACGCCTCCGCGTGCCGTACGACCTCCGCCCGCAGCGGTGACAGGCGCTCGGCCAGCGCGGGATGCACGGCGAGCACGGCCCCGTACCGCTCCGCGAGCCGCTCGCTGTCGAGGGCCCCGCGCGCGCGTGCCCGCTCGGCGGCGGGCGTGCTCCCCTTCGTGGTCTCGGAGGAGGAGTCGGAGGAGGAGCAGCCCGCGAGCAGCGCGGCGCCGACGCCGGCGGCCCCGGCGAGCAGGCTCCTTCGGCGCGGCCCCGAGGGGGTGCGGGACGGCAGGGTGAACGGCACGGCAGACGTCCTCGGAGGGCTCGTACGAACGGAAGGGCGGCAGGCCCGTGATCACGGTACCCGGGTACCGCCCCCGCACCCACCAGCGGCGCCGTCCCGCCGTCGCGCGGGCCGCGGTGGACGGCAACACCCCTTGGGACCGGATACCCTTTGACCTGACACACGACCTACCCACAACAGCACACGCGGCCGAGGAGTCACCCGGATGAGCACCACCCAGAGCGAGAGGCTTCGAGAGCTCCTGGAACCGCTCGTCAGCTCGCAGGGACTCGATCTCGAGGAGATCGAGGTGGACTCGGTAGGACGCAAGCGTGTGCTGCGTGTCGTGGTCGACTCCGACGAAGGAGCCGATCTGGACGCGATCGCCGATGTGAGCCGCGCGCTCTCGGCGAAGCTCGACGAGACCGACGCGATGGGCCAGGGCGAGTACACCCTCGAAGTGGGAACCCCCGGTGCCGAGCGCGAGCTCAGGGAACACCGTCACTACGTACGCGCCACGGACCGCCTGGTGAGATTCCAGCTGACGAGCGGCGACGAACTGGTCGCCCGGATCCTGACGGTGGACGAGGACGGGATCGACCTTGAGGTGCCCGGCGTCAAGGGACGCAAGGCCACCGCCCGCAGGATCGCCTTCACGGACATCGACAAGGCGCGCGTCCAGGTCGAGTTCAACCGCAAGACCAACGAGAACGACAACGAGAACGACGCAGACATGAAGGAAGAGGAGGAGGCGTAGCCGTGGACATCGACATGAGTGCCCTGCGGGGCTTGGTGCGGGAGAAGGAGATCTCCTTCGACCTGCTGGTCGAGGCGATCGAGTCGGCCCTCCTCATCGCCTACCACCGCACCGAGGGAAGCCGCCGCCACGCGCGCGTCAAGCTCGACCGGGAGACCGGCCATGTGACCGTGTGGGCGAAGGAGGACCCCGAGGACCTGGAGGAGGGGCAGGAGGCGCGCGAGTTCGACGACACCCCGTCCGACTTCGGCCGGATCGCCGCCAGCACCGCCAAGCAGGTCATCCTGCAGCGCCTGCGGGACGCGGAGGACGACGCGACGCTCGGCGAGTACGCGGGCCGCGAGGGCGACATCGTCACCGGTGTCGTCCAGCAGGGCCGCGACCCGAAGAACGTGCTCGTCGACATCGGCAGGCTGGAGGCCATCCTGCCGGTGCAGGAGCAGGTCCCCGGCGAGTCGTACCAGCACGGCTTGCGGCTGCGGTCGTACGTCGTGCGGGTGGCGAAGGGCGTACGCGGTCCCTCCGTGACCCTCTCGCGCACGCACCCCAACCTGGTGAAGAAGCTCTTCGCCCTGGAGGTGCCGGAGATCGCCGACGGCTCCGTCGAGATCGCCGCGATCGCCCGCGAGGCCGGCCACCGCACGAAGATCGCCGTCCGGTCCACCCGGTCCGGACTGAACGCCAAGGGCGCCTGCATCGGCCCCATGGGCGGCCGAGTGCGCAACGTCATGGCCGAGCTGAACGGCGAGAAGATCGACATCGTCGACTGGTCGGACGACCCGGCCGAGATGGTGGCGAACGCGCTGTCCCCGGCCCGGGTCTCCAAGGTCGAGGTCGTCGACCTCGCGGCCCGCTCCGCGCGCGTGACGGTCCCCGACTACCAGCTGTCCCTGGCGATCGGCAAGGAAGGGCAGAACGCCCGGCTCGCCGCCCGCCTGACCGGCTGGCGCATCGACATCCGTCCGGACACCGAGCAGCCCGCCGAGAAGCAGGACTGAGCCGGGACCGGACGGATCCGAGGCGGGTCCGGAGCGAATCCGCGACGGGTCCTGGGCGGGACCGGGCCGAAAGAGGGCCTGGTCCGGGGGCGTCAGCGGCAGGATCGGGAATAGATCACGCCGCGTGACGCTTGGATTACGACAACAACCGTTCGGTTCTTGCCCCAAAGGGGTGAGGTCGGTGCGGGGAGGTAGACTTAAGAGTGTCTGGCCGGACGCATGCCCGCGCATGCCCTGAGCGCACCTGTGTGGGGTGCCGGGAGCGAGCGGCCAAGATCGATCTGCTGCGCACCGTGGCGGCCGGAGGCGAATGCGTCCCCGATCCTCGCGGTACGCTGCCCGGCCGGGGTGCGTATGTACACCCCGCCCTCGTCTGTCTCGACCTGGCGGTCCGCCGCCGGGCGTTCACGAGGGCGCTGCGTGCCCCGGGTCCGCTCGAAACAAAGGCGTTGCGCCTGTACGTCGAGCGGACAGACAGTTGCTGAGCAGGCAACACCGTAAAACGTGTCGCACGGAACCCCGTGCGGCCCTGGTACCCCGCGAGTTGGAAGTAGGTCGAGATTGCGATGAGCACTCGATGAGCACGCGATGAGTACGCCCATGAAGTAGCGACGGTCCGGACGCAACCCGGACCTAAAAGGAGCGAAGTGGCTAAGGTCCGGGTATACGAACTCGCCAAGGAGTTCGGGGTGGAGAGCAAGGTCGTCATGGCCAAGCTCCAAGAACTCGGTGAATTTGTCCGTTCGGCGTCCTCGACGATCGAGGCGCCCGTAGTACGCAAACTGACCGACGCCCTGCAGCAGGGCAACGGCGGCGGCAAGCCCGCCCCGCGCAAGGCCGCGCCCGCCAGGCCCGGCGTGCCTTCTCCGGCGCAGGGCGCCCGTCCGGGTCCGGCAGCGCCGCGCCCGCCGGCCCCGAAGCCGGCCGCCGCGGAGACGCCCGCGTCCCCGGCGGCTCCCGCCGCGGGTCCGCGTCCGACTCCGGGCCCCAAGCCCCCGGCGCCGGCGCCGAAGCCCGCTCCGGCGTCTCCGGCTCCGGCCGCGCCCGAGTTCACGGCACCCCCGGCGGCTCCCGCCGCTCCGACGACCCCCGCGGCTCCGGCCGCGGGTGCCCGTCCGAGCGGTGCCCGTCCCGGCGCCCCGAAGCCCGGTGTCCGTCCGGCCGGTCCCGCACAGGGCGGTCAGGGTGGTCCCGGTCAGGGCCGCGGCGAGCGCGGCGGTGACCGTGGCGACCGTCAGGGCGCCCCGCGTCCCGGCGGCCAGGGCACGCGTCCCGGTGGTCGTCCCGCCGGTCCCCGTCCGGGCAACAACCCGTTCACCTCTGGTGGCTCCACCGGTATGGCGCGCCCGCAGGCGCCCCGTCCGGGCGGCGCCCCGCGCCCCGGTGGTCCCGGTGCCGGTGCAGGCGCCCCGGGCGGCTCGCGTCCCCAGGGCGCCGGCCAGGACCGTGGTCCCCGTCCGCAGGGTGGTCCCGGTGGCGCTCCGCGTCCCGGTGGCGGCCCCGGCGGCAACCGTCCGAGCCCGGGCGGCATGCCTCGCCCGCAGGGTGGTCCCGGTGGCGCTCCGCGTCCCGGCGGTGGCCCCGGCGGCAACCGTCCGAACCCCGGCATGATGCCGCAGCGTCCCGCTGCCGGTAGCCCGCGTCCCGGCGGCGGTGGTCCTGGTGGCCGCGGTCCCGGCGGTGGCGGTCGTCCCGGCGGTGGCGGTGGCGGCGGTCGTCCCGGTGGCGGCGGCTTCGCCGGCCGTCCGGGCGGTCCCGGTGGCGGCGGTGGCGGTTTCGCCGGTCGTCCCGGTGGTCCCGGTGGCGGTGGCGGCGGTTTCGCCGGTCGTCCGGGTGGTCCCGGCGGTGGCGGCGGCGGTCGTCCCGGCTTCGGTGGTCGTCCCGGTGGTCCGGGTGGCCGTGGTGGCACGCAGGGCGCCTTCGGCCGTCCCGGCGGTCCCGCGCGTCGTGGCCGCAAGTCGAAGCGGCAGAGGCGCCAGGAGTACGAGGCCATGCAGGCCCCGTCGGTCGGCGGTGTGATGCTGCCTCGTGGCAACGGACAGTCCGTCCGTCTGTCGCGCGGTGCGTCCCTCACCGACTTCGCCGAGAAGATCAACGCCAACCCGGCGTCGCTCGTCGGCGTGATGATGAACCTCGGCGAGATGGTCACTGCCACGCAGTCCGTCTCCGACGAGACGCTGAAGCTCCTCGCGGACGAGATGAACTTCGTCCTCGAGATCGTCAGCCCCGAGGAGGAGGACCGCGAGCTGCTCGAGTCCTTCGACATCGAGTTCGGCGAGGACGAGGGTGGCGAGGAGTTCCTCGTCGCGCGTCCGCCGGTCGTGACCGTCATGGGTCACGTCGACCACGGTAAGACCCGCCTCCTCGACACCATCCGCAAGACGAACGTCGTCGCGGGCGAGGCCGGTGGCATCACCCAGCACATCGGTGCCTACCAGGTCGCGACCGAGGTCAACGGCGAAGAGCGTCGCATCACCTTCATCGACACCCCGGGTCACGAGGCGTTCACCGCCATGCGTGCCCGTGGTGCCAAGTCGACCGACATCGCGATCCTCGTGGTGGCGGCCAACGACGGTGTGATGCCCCAGACGATCGAGGCGCTGAACCACGCCAAGGCGGCCGAGGTGCCGATCGTGGTCGCGGTCAACAAGATCGACGTCGAGGGTGCCGACCCGACCAAGGTGCGCGGTCAGCTCACCGAGTTCGGTCTGGTGGCCGAGGAGTACGGCGGCGACACGATGTTCGTCGACATCTCCGCCAAGCAGGGCCTCAACATCGAGAGCCTGCTGGAGGCCGTGGTCCTCACCGCGGACGCCTCGCTCGACCTGCGGGCCAACCCGGAGCAGGACGCGCAGGGTATTGCGATCGAGTCCCACCTCGACCGTGGCCGCGGTGCCGTCTCGACGGTCCTGGTCCAGCGCGGCACGCTGCGCATCGGCGACACGATGGTGGTCGGCGACGCGTACGGCCGTGTCCGGGCGATGCTCGACGACAACGGCAACAACGTCGAGGAAGCGGGTCCGTCGACCCCCGTCCTGGTCCTGGGTCTCACCAACGTCCCGGGCGCCGGCGACAACTTCCTGGTCGTCGACGAGGACCGTACGGCCCGTCAGATCGCCGAGAAGCGCGCGGCGCGTGAGCGCAACGCCAACTTCGCCCGGCGTGGAGTCCGGTTCTCCCTGGAGAACCTGGACGAGGCCCTCAAGGCCGGTCTGGTGCAGGAACTCAACCTCATCATCAAGGGCGACGCGTCCGGTTCGGTGGAGGCTCTCGAGTCCTCGCTGCTCCAGCTCGACGTCGGCGAAGAGGTCGACATCCGCGTCCTGCACCGCGGCGTGGGTGCGGTCACCGAGTCGGACATCGACCTGGCGACCGGCTCCGACGCGATCGTCATCGGCTTCAACGTCCGCGCTGCGGGCCGCGCGGCGCAGATGGCGGAGCGCGAGGGCGTCGACGTCCGCTACTACTCGGTGATCTACCAGGCCATCGAGGAGATCGAGGCAGCCCTCAAGGGCATGCTCAAGCCGGAGTACGAAGAGGTCGAGCTCGGTACGGCGGAGATCCGCGAGGTCTTCCGCTCGTCCAAGCTGGGCAACATCGCCGGTGTGCTGGTCCGCTCCGGCGAGGTCAAGCGCAACACCAAGGCGCGGTTGCTGCGCGATGGCAAGGTCATCGCGGAGAGCCTCACCATCTCCGGTCTGCGGCGCTTCAAGGACGACGTCACCGAGATCCGCGAAGGCTTCGAGGGCGGTATCAACCTCGGAAACTTCAACGACATCAAGATCGACGACGTCATCGCGACGTACGAGATGCGCGAGAAGCCGCGGTCGTAACGCCTGCGGCGGGTTTGAACCGTGTGGGGTTGGCCGACGAGGACATGTCCTCGTCGACCGGCCCCCGCGGGGTTTTCCGCCCCCGCCGCTCCTTCCCGTCCCGTCTCGGGGGCCAGCCCCCGAACCCCCGCTCCTCAAACGCCGGAGGGGCTGAGTTTCAGCCCGTCCGGCGTTTGAGGACGAGCGCGTCAGCGCGATGCGGGGGTCTGGGGGCGCAGCCCCCAGGGATGGGACGGGTAGGGGCGGCGGGGGCGAAAACTCCGTCGAGCGGGCCCGGGGTTCGTTGTACCGTTCTGATGTCCGGCCAAGAGCTTGGCCGGGCCATCTACCCCGTACCGGCGGGACATCCGGATACACATATGTACGTGGGGACTCTGTCCTTCGATCTGCTCCTCGGCGACGTACGGTCACTGAAGGAGAAACGCTCCGTCGTCCGCCCCATCGTGGCCGAACTCCACCGGAAGTACGCGGTGAGCGCCGCGGAGGTCGACCACCTGGACCTCCACCGGAGGGCCGGCATCGGCCTCGCGGTGGTGTCGGCGGACGCGGGGCACCTGACCGACGTACTGGACCACTGCGAGCGTCTGGTCGCCGGCCGTCCGGAGGTGGAGCTGCTGTCGGTGAGACGGCGGTTCCACGGCGAAGACGACGACTGAGCGTATGCAGCGTGCGGCGACAAGGATCGGCCGTACACAGAAACAGCAAGAAAGAGGGAGACGGACCAGTGGCCGACAACGCGCGGGCGAAGAAGCTGGCGGACCTCATCCGAGAGGTGGTGGCCCAGAAGCTGCAGCGCGGGATCAAGGACCCGCGGCTCGGTTCGCATGTGACCATCACGGACACCCGGGTCACCGGGGACCTCCGGGAGGCGACCGTCTTCTACACGGTGTACGGGGATGACCAGGAGCGTGCGGAGGCCGCCGCCGGCCTGGAGAGCGCCAAGGGCGTGCTCCGCTCGGCCGTGGGTGCGGCTGCCGGTGTGAAGTTCACGCCGACCCTCACCTTCGTGGCGGACGCCCTGCCGGACACCGCCAAGACCATCGAGGACCTGCTCGACAAGGCACGGGCCTCGGACGCGAAGGTGCGTGAGGTCTCGGCCGGCGCAGCCTTCGCCGGTGAGGCGGACCCGTACAAGAAGCCGGGCGAGGACGACGAGACGGACGGCGACGCCGCGGAATGACGCAGAAGCAGAAGACGCCCGACGGCCTTGTCATCGTGGACAAGCCGTCGGGCTTCACTTCGCACGACGTGGTCGCCAAGATGCGCGGGATCGCGAAGACCCGCCGCGTCGGACACGCGGGCACCCTCGACCCCATGGCGACGGGCGTGCTCGTCCTCGGCGTCGAGAAGGCGACCAAGCTCCTCGGACACCTCGCGCTGACCGAGAAGGAGTACCTCGGCACCATCCGGCTCGGGCAGAACACCCTGACCGACGACGCCGAGGGTGACATCACCTCGTCCACGGACGCCTCCAAGGTCGTCCGGGACGCCGTCGACGCCGGTATCGCCAAGCTCAGCGGCGACATCATGCAGGTGCCGTCCAAGGTCAGCGCCATCAAGATCAACGGCGTGCGCTCGTACAAGCGGGCACGCGACGGCGAGGACTTCGAGATCCCGGCCCGTCCGGTACGGATCTCGTCGTTCGCCGTGTACGACATCCGGGACGCGGTCGCCGAGGACGGTACCCCCGTCCTTGACCTGGTCGTCTCGGTCGTGTGCTCGTCCGGTACGTACATCCGCGCGCTCGCCCGCGACCTGGGCGCCGACCTGGGAGTGGGCGGCCACCTGACGGCGCTGCGGCGCACCCGCGTCGGCCCGTACAAGCTCGACTCCGCCCGCACGCTCGACCAGCTCCAGGAGGAGCTGACCGTGATGCCGATGGCGGAGGCCGCCGCGGCCGCGTTCCCCCGCTGGAACGTGGACGCCAAGCGCGGGCAGCTGCTCACGAACGGTGTGCGGCTGGAGATGCCCGAGGAGTACGCCGGGGCCGGGGCCGTCGGGGTGTTCGATCCCGAGGGTCGGTTCCTGGCACTGGTGGAGGAGCAGAAGGGCAAGGCGAAGAGCCTGGCGGTGTTCGGCTGACCTGTGTGGTCGGCCGGGTCGGCCCGCTCGGCCGGGTTCGTCGTGGAGCGGCGTTCACGGGGATTCCTGTGTTCGCCGCTCCACTGTCCCCCTCGGTTCCCCCACCCAAAGGTGTATCCATCCGACCTCGTCTATTCACCCGTCCGGGCAGGCGCTCGGAGTGAACCGGGGGAGCGGAAGGGGGCTCGTTCGGCTCGCGATCTGTCGCACCCGATCGCCTCGCGCCTACCGTCGGAGACGAGGCGTCGGTGGCACGGGTGCGACGCGCGCGGCGGGGAGGTTCGAGCATGGCGGGACGGGGCCCGCGGACCGGGGGCCGTCATCAGTTGCCGGACGCTGCCCGGCACGCACCCGAGGCGGCGCACGCGGCCGAAGGAGCGTACGTCGCCGAAGCAGCGCACTTGACCGAAGCAGCGGACGTGGTCGAAGCCGCGGAACGGTCCCTGGTGCGGATCTGCGACCTTGCCGGGCGGCCGCGCGGCACCGGGTTCGTCGCCGACCACCAGGGCACGGTGATCACCAGCCACGAGGCCGTTGACGGGCTCGCCCGCCTCGTCCTGCACGCCCCTGGGAACCGCACCTGCCTGGTGACGGCCGACTCGGTCACCCCCTTTCCGTCGCTGGACCTCGCCCTGATCCACACGAAGGGGCTTCACACGGACGGTCTCGGCCTCGACCCCCTCCCGATCACCGTCCGGGACTCCGTGGAGAGCGGCACGTACGTCCGTATCGCCGCGGGCGGCTGGCGCGAGGCCCGGGTGCTGGGCACGTCCGCCGTGACGTACACGGCGACCGACCGCTTCCATCTGGTCGAGGGCGCCCTGGAGTTGGCGATCGGCACGGCGGGAAGCGACGCACTGCGGCTCGGAGGCGGGGCGGCGGGGGGACCGGTGGTCGACGCGGCCACCGGCGCGGTCGTCGCCGTTCTGGGAACGGCACTTCACTCCGGGCGACGGGTGGGGGGCTTCGCGGTGCCGTTGTCCGCGGGGCGGATGGCCTCCGGCTCCGGCACTGGTTCTGGCCCCGGCTCTGATTCTGATTCTGGCGGTGCGCTCGCCCAACTGCTGGCCCGCAACGCGGCGACGGTCCCCGCGTACGGGGACGACCTGAATCTGGCGGGCGTGCTGGAGCTGGCAGCCACTGCGGAGGCCCCGCCGGGCTCCGGTGGGATCGACCCCGTCGAACGGGCCGATGCGGTACGGGAGTTCAGGGCCTTCGGCGAGGGCCCGTACGCCGTTCTCGGGCTCGTCGGGGCTCCGGGAAGCGGCCGCACGACGGAACTGGCGGCCCTTGCCGCCCGGCGCGACCGGGGTGCGGAACCGGCTCCGACGCTGTGGCTGCGCGGAGCCGACCTGCTGGACGCCGACTCGTCGGTGGCCGACGCGGTGAGGAGGGCGCTGGAGCGGGCGGGGCGGATCGTGGCGGCCTCGACCTCGGTGTCCACCGCGACCACGGCATCGACTGCGACCACGGCATCGACCTCGGCTCCGGTCCCTGGATCGACCTGGGTCTCGGCCCCCGCTGGTCCGGCGGGCGGTGAGATCGGTGAACTCGGTGACATCCGTCCCGAGCGTCTGGCCCGTCTCGCCCGGGACGACGGGCGTCCCCTCCTGCTCCTCCTCGACAGCCCCGAGGAGATGCCGCCCGCTCTCGCGCACCGGCTGCCCGAGTGGACCGAGGGCACGGCCGAGTGGCTGCGGGCGCACGGGGCACGTCTCGTCGTGGCCTGCCGGGCCGAGTACTGGGAGCGGGCGGGGGCGGAGTTCCCGCGCGAGCTGCTGTACGGGTCCGAGCGGGGCGGTGGCGAGGCCCCCGGAGGCCTGCCCGCCTGCGTACGGCTCGGGGAGCTGGACGAAGGCGAGGCACGGCGGGCCCGGGCACGGTACGGCGTGCCCGAGGGAGCCTTGGGCGGCCCCGACGCACGCCATCCGCTGATGCTGCGACTGCTGTCGGAGGTACGGGCCGCGATGTCGCTGACCGGCGCCTCGGACGAGCCGACCGAGTTGGTCGGGCCGGTGGCGCGGGACGAGTCGGTCGAACCCGTCGGGCGGGACGAGGTGTTCGCCGCGTACCTCGATCTGATGTGTCTGCGGGTGGCCGTGCGGCTGGCGGCGGCGAACGGGCTGCGCGGCACGGCCGTACGGCGGCTCGCGGCCAGGGTTTCCGGCCAGGTGCACGCGGCCGCGCGGCGCTGTCTGGGGCCGGGCCAGGGGGAGTTGGACCGGGCGGCGTTCGAGTCCGTGTTCCCGTGGGGGCCGGTGCCCGACCGACGCCTCGGCGGCTGCGCCGGGTGGGCCTCCGCGGTCCTCACGGAGGGCCTCCTCGTGCCCGCCGGAGACGGCTACCGCTTCGCCCACGAGGAGCTGGCCGACTGGATCCAGGGCATGCACCTCGACCTCGACACGGCACTCCGGGCGCTGGTGCACCACGGACAGCGGGACGAGCCCGAGTCCCCGTACGAGCCCGAGCCTCCCCCCGTACCCCGTCACCGCATCGGCCCCGTCCTCCAGGCCCTGCTACTCCTGCCGCGTCAACAAGGGGACGCCGATCTCACCCTCCGGCTGCGTGAGCTGCTTCGCGCGGTCGACGAACTGGAGCCGACGGACACCGGGTCCTGGTGGGCCACCCGCCTCCTCAGCGGCGTGCTGCTCCGGGTACCCGACGCGACCCCGTACGTCGGAGTGCTGCGGCACCTCGCCGAGCGGGTGGTGACGTGGCGGGCCGAAGGGCGGGCCGCGCCGGGGGAGTTCGGGCCCGTCTTCTGGACCCGGCTGCCGCTGCCGGAGGCACACCGCTTCGATCTGCTGAGGCGGCTCGTCGTCGCCGACGAGGCACCGCCCGCGACCCAACTCCGTTACCTGGACGCCGTGTCCGGGCTGCTCGCCGCCGACCCCACCGCCGCTCAGCCCCACCTGACCCACTGGTTCGACGACGAGCGTCCGCTGCCCGCGACCCCCGACGCCACCGTCGCGACCGCCGCCCAGGCCCTGCTCCACACCCATCGGCGCCGCGCGCTGGACGACCTCACGGAGGCCCTGGCCGAGAGTGCGCACCCGCGCGCCGACGAGCTGCTGGCCGTCCTCGCGGAGGAGGAACCGTCCGCGGTGTGCCGGGCGGTCGACCGCTGGACGCACGACGAGCGGCCGGCCCGCCGGGCGGCGGCGATGGCCCACGGGTCGCGGGCCGCCCCGCACGTGCGCACCGAGGCCGACCGCGAGCTGCTGCGCTACGCCGCGCTCTTCCTGCTCGCCCGCCCCGGCGACTGCACGCTGCACGGCGCCGCGCTGGCGCTCCTCGTCCGCGATCCGCACACCCGGGCCCGCCATCTGCCGGGGGCCCTCGCGCGCTTCAGGGCCGGCGACCCGCGCCTGCCCGCGAGCGCGCTGGTGGCGGCGCTGGCGACGCATCCGGAACCGGTCCTCGCCGCGTTCGGCGACCGTCTGCGCGAGCCGGACACGGGCGAGGCGCTGCGCACGCTCGCCGAGGTCACCACACCCGCGCTGGCCCGCCGCGTCGCCGTGCTCGTACGGGATGTCGTGGAGCGGCGTCCGGAGGCGGCCGCGCATGTGGCGGCGTACGTCGACCGGCGCCTTGAGCACGGCCCCGCCGCCCGTTCCGTGCTGTATCCCCTGGTCACCGGGCTGCTCGACGGGGGCAGGCCGCAGCTGCGGGCCGCGCTCGCCAAGGTGCTCGCGGCACCCGGCACGCCCGTGGCCCACCCGCTGCGCCGCGAGTTCCTGGATCTGCTGCTGACACGCGAGCACGACCCGGTGGTGCTCGACGCGCTCGTACGGGCCGCCGCGGAGGGCGCGTCCCGCGGCGATTCCCACAGCGGGGAGGAACACACCCGCGCGCTTGTCCACAGCGCCGGCCTCCTGCTCGTCCGCACCCCGGACGGCGCCACCGTCTTCGACCGTGCCCTTCTCGACCAGAGCCGCCGGATTCCCGGCTTCGCCGCCCTGGTCGCCGGCTGGCTCACCGACGCTCCCGAGGACTGGTCCACGGTGGTCGGCCCCAGCACACGGCGCATGATCGAGAACCTGACGGGGGCACGGGTTCCGGTGTGACCGCGCGTGCTCCGCGGCCGTCACGTGCCACCTGTCACAGCGCCCCATGCCGATGCGGGCCGAGCGGACCCGGCATGGCACTCTTAGAGCTGCGTATGAGGCAGACACGGACACGGGTTCGACGAGGAGCGGTCACAGTGCAGCGCTGGCGTGGCTTGGAGGACATCCCCCAGGACTGGGGGCGCAGCGTCGTCACCATCGGCTCGTACGACGGGGTCCACCGCGGACACCAGTTGATCATCACGCATGCCGTGGAACGGGCGCGTGAGCTGGGCGTCCCGTCGGTGGTCGTCACCTTCGACCCGCACCCCAGCGAGGTCGTGCGCCCCGGCAGCCACCCGCCCCTGCTCGCCCCGCACCACCGCCGTGCCGAGCTGATGGCCGAGCTGGGCGTCGACGCGCTGCTCATCCTGCCCTTCACCACCGAGTTCTCGAAGCTGTCGCCCGCCGACTTCGTGGTGAAGGTCCTGGTCGACAAGCTGCACGCCAAGGCCGTCGTCGAGGGCCCCAACTTCCGCTTCGGCCACAAGGCCGCGGGCAACGTCGCCTTCCTCGCCGAGCAGGGCAAGACGTACGACTTCGAGGTCGAGGTGGTGGATCTCCACGTGACCGGTGAGGCCGGCGGCGGCGAGCCCTTCTCCTCCACGATGACCCGGCGACTGGTCGCCGAGGGCGATGTCGAAGGGGCGCGCGAGATCCTCGGCCGCCCGCACCGCGTCGAGGGCATCGTCGTCCGCGGCGCCCAGCGCGGCCGCGAGCTGGGTTTCCCCACGGCGAACGTGGAGACCCTCCCGCACACCGCGATCCCCGCAGACGGCGTCTACGCCGGCTGGCTGCACGCGCAGGGCGAGGCGATGCCCGCGGCGATCTCGGTCGGCACGAATCCCCAGTTCGACGGGACCGAGCGCACGGTGGAGGCGTACGCCATCGATCGGGTGGGGCTCGATCTGTACGGGCTGCACGTGGCCGTGGACTTTCTCGCCTTTGTGCGGGGGCAGGCGAAGTTCGAGTCCATCGAGGCGCTGCTCGAAGCGATCTCCGACGACGTCAAGCGGTCGCGGGAGCTGATTGAGGCGTACGACGGCGGGCGGTAGTTCCCCCGCCTCGCCCCGCCGCGTTGTTGGTTCGCCGAGGCGGTGGGTGTTCGGGTGCGGCGCCGTCGTGGCTGGTCGCGCCCACGCGGCGGAGCCGCACAATGTCACAGCCCCGCGCCCCTAAAGGGGCGCCCCTGCTGGACCACTAGCGCATCGCGGATGCCCGGGCCCAGTGGCATGCCACCTGTGCCCCGCCGCCCCCGTTCAACACCGGTAGGTCCTCCCCTCTGCACGCGTCCGCGACGCCCGCGCGTTCCGCCTCGCCGGTCGCCAGGATCTGGCAGCGGGCGTGGAAGCGGCAGCCGGTGGGGATGCGGGACGGGTCGGGGGGCTCGCCGGTGAGGACGACCGGGTCGCCGGGGGCCTCGGGCAGGACCGACAACAGGGCCTGGGTGTACGGGTGTTGAGGCGCCGTCAGAACGTCTTCCACCGCACCTGTCTCGACGATCCGGCCCAGGTACATCACCGCGACCCGGTCCGCGATGTTCCACGCGAGGCCCAGATCGTGTGTCACCACCAGGGCGGACAGGCCGAGTTCGGAGCGCAGTCGCAGGAGCAGGGCCAGGATCTCGCCGCGTACCGACGCGTCGAGGGAGGCCACCGGCTCGTCGGCGACGATGAGTTCGGGCTCCAGGACGAGGGCGCCCGCGATGACGACACGCTGGCGCTGACCGCCCGAGAGTTCGTGCGGGTAGCGCAGGAAGAAGCGCTCCGGGGGGCGAAGTCCCGCCCGGGAGAGGGCCGCCCCGACCGCCTCGCGCTCGTCGCCCGCGTACCGGTGAATGCGCAGCCCCTCGGCCACCGCGTCGTACACCGTGTGCCGGGGGTTGAGCGAGCCGCTCGGGTCCTGGAGGACCAGCTGGACGCGCTTGCGGTACGCCTTGAGGGCGCGCGAGGAGTAGTCGAGGGGGCGGCCCGCGAAGGTGACGCGGCCGGCCGTCGGCGGGACGAGGCCGAGCAGCGAGCGCGCCAGGGTCGTCTTGCCGCAGCCCGACTCGCCGACCAGCGCGACGATCTCGCCGGCCCGGATGTCGAGGTCCACCCCGTCGACGGCCCGGGCCCGGGCGGTGTCGCCGCGCCGGGCGGGGAACGTGACATGCAGGCCCTCGGCGCTCAGCAGGGGAGCGGAGGAGGGAATTTGGGGGACCGGCGGGACCGGCGCGGTCGTCGTCATGGGGTGATCCTCGCTTCTTCCGCCACGGCCACGGGCCCCACGTGTACGCAGGCCGCCCGGCGATCCGGTGCCGCGGCCCGCAGGGTCTGGTCGTCCGCGGCACACGAGTCCAGCGCCACCGCGCACCGCGGATGGAACGTACAGCCGCCCGGGAGGGCCGCGGGATCCGGCGGGTCGCCCGGCAGCCCGCGCGGCGCGAACCGCGATCCGGTGTCCCCGATCCGCGGGAAGGCCGCCGACAGCGCCTGCCCGTACGGGTGTCGGGCGTCCTCGTAGACCTGCCGGGCAGGACCCTCCTCCACCACCCGCCCGGCGTACATCACCGCGAGCCGGTCGCAGGTGTCGGACAGCACCGCCAGGTCGTGGCTGATCATGACGAGCCCCAACTCCTGCTCGGAGACCAGCTGTTGGATGAGGCGCAGGATCTGAGCCTGGATCATCACGTCGAGCGCGGTGGTCGGTTCGTCGGCGATGACCAGACGGGGATCGCAGGCCAGGGCCATGGCGATCATCACGCGCTGGCGCTGGCCGCCGGACAGCTCGTGCGGATACGCGGACGCCCGCGCCGCCGGAAGCCCCACCTGCTCCAGGAGTTCGGCGGCCCTCTTCCGAGCGCCCACCGGGGTCGCCTTCCTGTGCAGCAGGATCGGCTCGGCGATCTGGTCGCCGACACGGTGCACGGCGTTGAGGGAGTGCATCGCGCCCTGGAACACGATCGAGGCACCGGCCCAGCGGACCGCCCGGACCCGCCCCCACTTCATGGTCAGCACGTCCTCGCCGTCGAGGAGGATCTCCCCGGTCACCCGGGTCCCGGACGGCAGCAGCCGCAGCAGCGCGAGCGCCAGGGTGGACTTGCCGCAGCCCGACTCGCCCGCGATGCCGAGCTTCTGGCCCGCGTCCACGGTGAGGTTCACCCCGCGCACGGCGGCCACTCCTCCGGCGTACGTCACCTCCAGGTCCCGTACGTTCAGCAGGGGTTGCCTGGTCGGAGTGCTCGGAGTCTTCAACGGGTCACCCCCAGCTTGGGGTTGAGGACGGACTCGACCGCGCGCCCGCACAGGGTGAAGGCGAGGGCCACGACGGCGATGGCGATACCCGGCGGCACGAGGTACCACCACTTCCCGGCGCTGACCGCGCCCGCCTCGCGCGCGTCCTGGAGCAGACCGCCCCAGGAGACGACCGTCGGGTCGCCGAGGCCGAGGAAGGCGAGTGTCGCCTCGGCGAGGATCGCGGAGGAGATGATCAGGGTCGTCTGCGCCAGGACAAGGGGCATGACGTTGGGCAGGACGTGACGGGACATGACGTGCCAGTGGCCGCCGCCGAGCGCCCTGGCCCGCTCGATGTACGGCCGGGACTCCACGGCGAGGGTCTGCGCGCGCACCAGCCGTGCCGTCGTCGGCCAGGTCGTGACCCCGATCGCCAGGATGATCGTGCCGAGCGAGCGGGACATCACGGTCGCGAGCGCGATCGCGAGAACCAGCGTCGGCATGACCAGGAACCAGTCCGTGATCCGCATGATCACCGTCGCGTACCAGCCGCGGAAGTGCCCGGCGGTGATGCCGATGAGCGCGCCGATCGCGACCGAGAGGACGGCCGCCAGCAGCCCGACCAGCAGTGAGACCCGCGATCCCCACACCACCAGCCCGAGCAGACTGCGCCCGAACTGGTCGGTGCCCAGCGGGAATTCGACGCTCGGGCTCTCCATGGGCCGCCCCGGCGCGTCCGTCACACTCTGCACGTCGGAGCCGACGGTCAGCGGCGCGGTGAGCGCGATCAGCGCGAAGAGCGCGAGGGCCGACAGGCCGAAGACGCCTGCGCGATGGGTGCGGTACCGCTGCCAGAAGCGCGCGGCGGAGCGGCGGCGGCGCTGCCACGCGAGCGCGCGCGGACCGGCCTTCGGGGGCAAGGGGGCTTCGGAGGGAGCCACCGGGGGATTCGCCGGGGGAGGCGCCTCGGTCGTCATCGGCTCGTCCGGGTCCGTCGTCGTCATCGGCCCACCCTGGGGTCGAGCAGCGGATAGATCAGGTCGGCGAGCGTGTTCATCACGATCACCGCGGCGGCGAAGACGAAGAACAGCCCCTGCACCAGCGGCAGATCGGGCACGCTCAGCGCCTGGTAGAAGAGCCCGCCGAGGCCAGGCCAGGAGAAGACCGTCTCGACCAGGATCACGCCCGCGACGGTCCGGCCGAGGTTGATGAAGATCAGCGTCATCGTCGGCAGCAGCGCGTTCGGCACGGCATGGCGGCGGCGTACCAGATCGTCCCGCAGCCCCTTGGCCCGCGCGGTCGTCAGATAGTCGCTGCCCATCTCGTCCAGCAGCGCCGAGCGCGTGACCAGCAGTGTCTGCCCGTACTCGACCGCGACCAGCGTCACGACGGGCAGGACCAGGTGATGGGCGACGTCGAGGACGTACGCGAAGCCCTGTTCGTCACCGGACTCCATGCCGCCCGTCGGGAAGAGACCGGGGATCGGTCCGATGCCCACGGCGAAGACGACGATGAGCAGCAGCCCCAGCCAGAACGACGGGATGGAGTAGAGGGTCAGCGCCAGCCCGGTGTTGAGCCGGTCGCCGAGCCCGCCGTTGCGCCAGGCCGCCCGCGTGCCCAGGAAGACGCCGAGCACCGTGTAGATCACGAAAGCGGTGCCGGTGAGCAGCAGCGTGTTCGGCAGCGCCTCGGTGATCTTGTCGATGACGGGCGCCCGGAACTGGTACGACGTACCGAGATCGCCGGTCAGCGCCTTGCCGCAGTAGTCCGTGAACTGCTCCCACATGGGCAGGTCGAGCCCGAACTCCCGTCGGTACGCGGCGAGTTGCTCGGCAGAGACCTGACGCCCGCCGGTCATGAACTTCACCGGGTCGCCGGGGATCAGCCGGAAGAGGAAGAAGCTCGTGACGAGGACAGCGAGCAGCGAGACGGCAGCGCCGCCCAGCTTGCCCGCCACGTACCGCGGATATCCGGCGGTGGTGCGCGCCCGCGGTCCGCGGGCCGACGGGCCGGGCGGGGCCGGACCGTCGGTCTTCCCGACCAGCGAGGGTGTCGCTTCAGCGGTCATGAACGGTTCTCAACTCTCGGTCACTCCCGGCCGACTGGTTGTGCGCGGTGCCTGGCCGCTACTCGCGGTCCTCGGCGGTGGCGCGGTGGCGCATCGCGAAGAACACCCCGAGGCCCGCCAGGACGACGACACCCGCGACGATGCCGATGATGACGCCTGTCTGGCTGGAGTCGTCGGAGGACTCGCTGGCGGCGGCCGGAGTCGCCGACCACCAGCTCCAGTAGCCGTCCTGGCCGTAGATGTTGCCCGCGGTCTCCGGCATCTTCGTGATCGACGCGATCTGGTCGGTGCGGTAGGCCTCGACCGCGTTCGGGTACGCCATGACGTTCATGTACCCGGTGTCGTACAGCCGCGACTCCATCCGCTTGACGATCTCCGCCCGTTTGGCGGGGTCGTACTCGGCGAGCTGCTGCGCGTACAGCTCGTCGAACTTCTTGTCGCAGATGAAGTTGTCGGTCGCGCCGATGTCCTTGGGCGTCGCCGGGAGCGCGGAGCAGGTGTGGATGGAGAGCACGAAGTCGGGGTCGGGATTGACGGACCAGCCGTCGAAGGCGAGGTCGTACTCGCCTGCGAGCCAGGGATCGCTCACGTTGTCCCGGCAGTCGAGCTCGACGCCGATGCCGAGCTCGCCCCACCACTCCTGGAGGTACTTGCCGACCGCTTTGTCGTTCGGGTCGGTGGCGTGGCACAGGACGCGGTAGTCGATCGGCTTGCCGTCCTTGCCGACGCGCTTGCCGTCACCGTTCTTCTTGTAGCCCGCCTCGTCCAGGAGCCGGCCCGCCTTCGCGGGGTCGTACGCGAGCTTCTGACCGTCCGACGGTTTCCAGGAGTACGTGGAGAAGCGCGGCGGGATGTAGCCCTCGCCCTCGACCGCGTGGCCCTGGAAGACCTTGTCGATGACGGTCCTGCGGTCCACGGCCATGAACAGGGCCTGACGGACCTTCTGGTCGAGCAGCGACTCGTGGCCGTCACCGAACTTCTCGCCGTTCTTGGCCTTCGCGCCCGGGTTGGTCGCGAGCGCGTAGAAGCGGCGGCCCGGGGCATCGTTGACCTTGATGTTCTCGTCGCCCTCGAGGGACGCGGCCTGGGCCGACGTCAGCGCGGGGGAGCCCGCGACGAAGGAGACCTCTCCCTTGCGCAGCGCGGAGACCGCGGCGTCCTGGTCCTTGTAGTACCTGAACACCAGCTCGTCGAACTTCGGGGCCCCGCGCCAGAACGACTTGTTGGGCTTCAGCCGTACGTAGCTGTCGGCCTTGTAGCTCGTGAGGACGAACGGGCCGTTGCCGACGACGGGGAAGGACTTGTCGTTGTTGAACTTCGAGAAGTCGTCGACCTTCTCCCAGACGTGCTTGGGCACGATCGGTACGTCCAGCGCGGCCATGGTGGCCTGCGGCTTCTTCAGCTCGATGACGAGCTTGGTGGGGCTGGGGGCGGTGACCCTCCTGAAGTTCGAGACGAAGTTGCCGTTCGCGGTGGCCGCGCCTTCGTCGGTCATCATCTTGTTGAACGTCCACGCCGCGTCCTCGGCGGTGGCCTGTTTGCCGTCGGACCACTTGGAGTTGTCGCGGATGGTGTAAGTCCAGGTGAGCTTGTCGGCGGACGGCTCCCACTTGGTGGCCAGACCCGGGATCGCGTGGTTGTCCTTCGGGTCGTAGTTGGTCAGGTACTCGTACGTGAGCCGGAAGATACTCGTACTGACCAGCCGCTGAGCCAGGAACGGGCTCAGCGAGTCGACGCTCTGCGCCACCGCGACCGTGAGGACCTTCTTGCCGTCCGCCTCGGCCCGCTGGGGCGAGGGATTGAGCGGGGTCACGAGACCGACCGTGAGGGTGAGGGCGGCGGCGCCGGCGGCCGCGAGGAGGCGGAGGACAGTGCCTCTCACGCCGTACTGGTCGTGTGTGTCCATGGGTCGCTGACCTCGCGTCATCACTGGCACGGAGATGGGCTGTTGCACTGCTCGATCCGGTGCCCGCGGCCGGGCAGATGTGAGTGTCTATCAGCGCTGGTCGGCACGCGTCAACGGCCCGGGAACCCCGTGTGGCCTGCGGAAATAACGAGTTGACGCGGATTTCACGGTCATTGGTCCATACCGGTGAAGGGTCCCTGGTCGGAGCGTGGCGGCAGGGAACGTGGCTGGTGTGGAGCCGTTTTGGGCCGCGACGGACCGGCCGCGTCCGGGAGGTGTCGCGGGGTAAGCGAAGGGCCCGCGCCGTGGAATACGGGGCGGGCCCTTCGGGGTGGAACGGGAGCGGCGAGTTCGGCCGTATGGGTTACGGGTGACGCCGGTTACTGGTGGGGCGGCGGAGGCGGCGGGGTCTGACCCTGGGGTGCCTGGGGTGCCTGAGGCGCCTGCGCACTCTGGTCGGCCTGCGGGGGCTGGTAGGGCTGCCCGGGCTGGACCTGCTGGCCCGGGTCCGGTGCGGGGGCGTTGGGGTTGAAGGGCTGGCCGGCGGCGACCGGGGCCGGGGGTTGCTGGAAGGGGGCGCCCGGCTGGGGCTGACCGGGCTGCTGGGCGGGGGCGGGCTGGGGCTGCCAGCCCTGGGGCGCGGCGCCGGGGTGACCCTGCTGGCCGGGCTGCGCCTGCTGTGCGTGCTGGCCGGGTTGGGCGTACTGCTGCTGAGGCGGCTGCGGGTAGTCGCCGGGCTGCGGCGGAGCGCCGTGCCCGTGCGGGGGCTGGGCCCCGGGCTGCTGCGGGTACGGCTGGCCCGGGTGCTGCTGGGGTTGCTGCGGCGGATAGGGCTGACCCGGCTGCGCGGGCGGCCGGCCCTGCTGGGGGATCTGGCCCGGGTACGGCTGGCCCGGCATCTGCTGACCGGGGAAGGGCTGGCCCGGCATCGGAGGGGCGGCGACCGGCGGCGGGTTGCCGTCCGACGTCCACAGGCCCTGCGACTGCTGGTGCCGCGCGATGTCCTCGGCGACCAGCGCCGAGAGGTTGAAGTACGCCTCGCGCACCTTCGGCCGCATCATGTCGAGATTGACCTCGGCACCGGCCGCGAGATGCTCGTCGAACGGCACGACGATGACGCCCCGGCAGCGCGTCTCGAAGTGGCTGACGATGTCGTCCACCTTGATCATCTTGCCGGTCTCGCGCACTCCGGAGATTACGGTCAGGGACCGCGACACTAGATCCGCGTACCCGTGCGCCGACAGCCAGTCCAGCGTCGTACTGGCGCTGCTGGCACCGTCGACCGACGGCGTCGAGATGATGATGAGCTGGTCGGCGAGGTCGAGCACGCCGCGCATGGCGCTGTAGAGCAGGCCCGTACCCGAGTCGGTGAGGATGATCGGGTACTGCTTGCCGAGCACGTCGATCGCGCGCCGGTAGTCCTCGTCGTTGAACGTCGTGGAGACGGCCGGGTCGACGTCGTTGGCGATGATCTCCAACCCGGAGGGCGCCTGGGACGTGAACCGCCGGATGTCCATATAGGAGTTGAGGTACGGGATCGCCTGGACGAGGTCACGGATCGTGGCCCCGGTCTCCCGGCGCACACGGCGGCCGAGGGTACCGGCGTCCGGGTTGGCGTCGATGGCGAGGATCTTGTCCTGCCGCTCGGTGGCGAGCGTGGAGCCGAGCGCGGTGGTCGTGGTCGTCTTGCCCACACCGCCCTTGAGGCTGATGACGGCGATCCGGTAGCAGGACAGCACCGGCGTACGGATCAGCTCCAACTTCCGCTGCCGCTCGGCCTCCTCCTTCTTCCCACCGATCTTGAACCGGGAGGAACCGGCGGCGGGCCGACCGCTCTTCGCCTTCTGCTTCTTGTTGTTGAGCAGCCGGTCCGACGACAGTTCCACGGCCGCCGTGTAGCCGAGCGGCGCCCCCGGATTGGTCGGCTGCCGCTGATCATGCTGCACGGGCTGCGGCCAGGCGGTGCCGGTCCGGGGGTCGACGGGGGGCTGCTGACCGGCCTGGTGCGGCGGTTGCTGTCCTTGGGGCTGGCCCTGGCCCTGACCTTGGGCTTGGGCTTGGGCTTGGTGAGCCTGCGGCTGGTGTGCTTGGGGCTGCGGCTGATGGGCTCCCGGCTGGGGTACGCCGTGCTGGCCGGCGCCCGCGTTCGGCTGATGCGGTACGGGCTGCTGGTGGGGCTGCCCCTGCTGGGGGAGCGGCTGGGCGGCGGGCGGCTGCGGGGCGGGCTGGTGGGGCGCGAGTGCGTGCTGCGGGGCGGGAGCTTGCGCGGCCGGGGCCGGCGCCTGGGGCGCGGGGGGAGCCGGGGCCTGGGCGGCCGACGGCTGCGGGAACCCGTAACCCCCCGCCCGATCGGGCGGGTTGGGCGCCCCGGGCGGCGGGAATCCGTAGCCCGATCCTGCACCGGCTCCGGCCGGCTGGTTCGGCACGTGCGGCGCCGCGGGGTTCGCGGCGGGCGCGGCGCCGGGCTGCGGGAACCCGTAACCGGGCTGCGAGCCGGGCGGGTTGGGCGCGTTGGGCGTGCTCGGGGCAGGGGTTCCCGGCGGGGGGAACCCGTAGCCCGCGGGCGGCTGCGCAGGCGCGCTGGGCTCGCTCTGCGACGGAGCGCCCTGCTGCGGGAACCCGTAACCGGGCTGTGGGCCGGGCGCGTTGGGCGCGCTCGGTGCGGGGGTCCCCGGCTGCGGGAACCCGTAACCGGGAGCCTGCGCCGGGGCGTTCGGCGCCACCGGAGCGGGCTGGGCCGGGGCGGGCTGCTGGGGCGGTGTGGGAAGGCCCGGCTGCTGGAGGCCGTAGCCGTCCTGGGGCGCCGGGGGAGTGGGCTGGGCGGCGGCGGGGCCGGACTGCGGGAAGCCGTAGCCGCCTTGGGGTGCCGGGGCCGGGTTCTGCTGCCCAGGCGCGGGCGCTTGAGCCGGTGCGGGAACCTGAGCCGGAGGCGCGGTCGTAGGTCCGGGCTGCGGGAAGCCGGGAACGGCCTGCGCCGCCGGGGCCGTACCAGGGACGCTGTCCTGGGGCTCCGGAGTCGTACGGGGAACGCTGTCCTGCGGACCGGGACCCGGAGCCGTGCCCGGAGCGCTGAACTGCGGGAATCCATAACCGCCCGGCTGCCCGGGAGCCGCCGGAGCAGCGGGGGCCGGAGCCGACGGGGGTACGTCAGCGGCAGGCGGCGCGGTTGCGGAAGGAGCGTCGGCCGCGGCAGGTGTCACGGCAGGCGTACCGGGCGCGGCGGGCCAGGCCGACGGCGAGGGCTGGGGAGCCTGCGGCTGGAAGGGCTGCAGGCCCTGCGGCGGTACGGACGGCTGAGCCGGAGTCTCCGCCGGCGACGGCCCGCCCTCACTCTCCGCGGACACTGGCCACTGAGCGGCCGAAGCGGGCGCGGCAGGCTGGTACGAGGGAGGCAACGGCGGAAGCCCGCCCTGAGGCATCGGCGGCGGAGCCCACGCGGGAGGCGTGTCCTGCACGGCGTCGGCCACGTCGGCGGTGGGCTCGGGCACTACATCCCGCGGCTCCGCATCCTGCGGTTCGGCGTCTTGAGGTTCGGCGTCCTGAGGCTCGGCGTCTTGAGGCTCGGCCTGGTTCGCGGGCGCGGCATCCTCCGGCTCCGAGTCCGTGTCCGTGTCCGTGTCCGTGTCCACGGTCGTCTCCGGGGTCGCGTCCTGCGGCTCCGCGTCCGCCACGGGCACGGCATCGCTGACGTCAACGGAGTCCTCGGCGTCGACGTCAACCTGGTGCAGCTCGACGACCCCCGCGGGATCGTCATCGTCCGCGACGGCGTCCTTGTCTTCGTCGGTCACGTCGACCGAGTCGGTCTCTTCGGCCTCGTCCGACGCGTCGGTCCGACCGGAAGCCGCGGCCACGTCCTCCGAGGCTGCCACCTCGGCTCCCTCGTCAACGCCATCCACGCCATCCACGTCGTCCACGCCGTCGTCGTCATCGGACTCACGCCCGAACGCCACCTTGACGACCTCCGCGTCGAGGCCCGCATCGGAGGCCGCGTCGGAGTTCTCCTCAGAATCCTCGGCGTCGGCGTCGGCGTCGGCGACCTCGTCCGAAGCCGCGGCCCGCTCCGAGACCTCCCGCTTCACGGCGGCAGCGGAGATCCGCATGGTGGCGCCGCTCTCGATGTCCCCACTGTCTTCCTCGACGCTGTCTTCCTCGGCCTCGTCCGGCGACGCCACCGGCACACCCTGGAGGTTCGGCAGCTTCGGCAGACCGGCAGGCCCGGCAGAGGGCGCGACAGGAGCCGGAGCCTGGGGCTCGAACCCACTCCCGACAGGCAACCGCGGAACGGCACCCGGACCACCGTCAGGAGCAGAGGGGGGAACAGGCGAGGGAGGAACAGCAGCGGGCGGAGCGAAAGGCGCCCCAGGCGCGAAAGAAGGCACGGAAGCCGGCGAAACCGCAGGCGCCTCGGGTGCCCCCGCAGCCGCAGCCGCACCCGCAGCCCCGCCTCCCTCGGACCCGTCCGAGACCTCTGCCTCTGCCTCTGCCTCGTCCGACACCTCCTCGACCGGAGCCGGCGCGTTCGAAGCCCCCTCCGAACTCCCCGACGCGTTCTGCGTGTACCAGGCGGGAGGGGCGTAGTCGATGGTGAACTCGCCCGTCGTCTCGACGGCGGACTCCGCGTCGGACTGGTCATCGCCGGGTGTGGCCCAGCCCCCGCGGATCCCGTCCCGATCGCTGTTCACAATTCCTCCTGGTGTGGTCGAGCACCCTCATACCGAGCTGGGGCGACCGTTCCGATCGTCCGAGGCCGTCCGTCGCGCCCCGGCTCCCCCTGTCTGACGCGACGGCCCCGTCCCCGGGTTCTGCTGCCGCGCCCACCCCAGCCTAATCACCACAACCACCCCCACGGCAGGCCCGTCCACCCCTCCGGTCCCACCCACTGCGTAACACCCTGCGCAGAAGTGACGTATGAACGGCCTTGTACGGACGGCAAAGTGGACAAAAGCGTGCTTAAGAAGCGTGCCTTCACCCCACCGTGCAGCACTCCGACACAACAAGGCGGCACCCCGACACAACAAAGGGGACCGGTGGCATACAAGCCACCGGCCCCTCGCACGCCCGAAGGCGACTGCGCCGCTACTCGGCTACTCGGCTACTCCGCCGAAACCCCACCATTGTGCGGCGCGGGCTCCAGATCGAACTCGCCGTCGCGCGCCCCCAGCACGAAGGCCCGCCACTCCGCCTCCGTGTACCGCAGGACCGTGTCCGGGTCGAGGGACGACCGCATGGCCACCGCGCCCCCGGGCAGGTACGCGATCTCGACCCGCTCCTCGTGCTCCTCCGTGCCCGGCGCGCTCTGCCACTCGACACCCGAGATGTCGAGGGCGTAGAGCTCGTCCTTCTCCCGCTCCTTGCGCGCCTTGACGTCCTTGTCCTCTGCCTCGGCCATGACGAAGCGACCCCTTCCCGACGTACGCATCCGACGTACGGCCCCGTACGCATCCGACGTACGGGGCCGACCTGACGAACGAACTGTCGCGTCACCCTACTGGGACCGCCCCTGGCCTCCCCGGACTCCCGGAACCCCGGTAAGCGGGACCCCCACCCCCTGGTACCCTGTGTGACGGCCGTATGTGTACGCACCCCCGGACCGCCCCCCAAGGGCCCTGGAGGACGCGCCCAGCGGATCCCCGCCTCCCGAGTTACGGAAGCTCCCCTGAGATGTGGACCAGGGGCACTCGGTGGCTACTCAAAGACTACGAGGAGTACGCGTGTCGCTCGACGCCGCTACGAAGAAGCAGCTCATCACCGAGTTCGGTCAGAAGGAGGGCGACACCGGCTCCCCCGAGGTCCAGGTCGCGATGCTCTCGCGCCGCATCTCGGATCTGACCGAGCACCTCAAGACCCACAAGCACGACCACCACTCCCGTCGTGGTCTGCTGATCCTGGTCGGTCAGCGCCGTCGCCTCCTGCAGTACCTGGCGAAGAAGGACATCCAGCGCTTCCGTGCGCTGGTCGACCGCCTGGGCATCCGCCGCGGTGCGGCGGGCGCCAAGTAAGACGCCGTGAAGGGAGCGGTTCCCACTCTTGGGGGGCCGCTCCCTTTGCTGTACGTGCGCAGTGTCACCGCACCTTTGTAGTGTGGTAGCACGACACAGTTTCACGAGGAGAAGTGCACCTCGCCGCCGCCGGTCCTCGGTAGTGGCTCCCGGGCGATGCGAACCCCGGGTGCTTCGATCGAAGACCGGCCCGCACGAGAAGGCGCACTTCTCCGCCCACGTCCCCCCGCCACACGGGCGGATCGGGACAAAAGACGAAAAGTATCGGAGAAAACGCTAGTGGAGAACGAGACCCACTACGCCGAGGCCGTTATCGACAACGGATCCTTCGGCACCCGCACCATCCGCTTCGAGACGGGCAGGCTGGCCAGGCAGGCCGCCGGATCCGCCGTCGCGTACCTGGACGACGACACCATGGTGTTGTCGGCCACCACCGCCTCCAAGAAGCCCAAGGAAAATCTCGACTTCTTCCCCCTCACGGTGGACGTCGAGGAGCGGATGTACGCCGCCGGCAAGATCCCCGGCAGCTTCTTCCGCCGCGAGGGCCGTCCCTCCGAGGACGCGATCCTCACCTGCCGCCTGATCGACCGCCCGCTGCGCCCGTCCTTCAAGAAGGGCCTGCGCAACGAGATCCAGGTCGTCGCCACGATCATGGCGCTCAACCCCGACCACCTGTACGACGTCGTCGCGATCAACGCGGCCTCCGCGTCCACCCAGCTGGCCGGTCTGCCCTTCTCCGGCCCGATCGGCGGCGTCCGCGTCGCGCTGATCAACGGCCAGTGGGTCGCGTTCCCGACGCACACCGAGCTCGAGGACGCCGTCTTCGACATGGTCGTCGCCGGTCGCGTCCTGGAGGACGGCGACGTCGCGATCATGATGGTCGAGGCCGAGGCCACCGAGAAGACCATCGCGCTGGTCGCGGGCGGCGCCGAGGCGCCGACCGAGGAGATCGTCGCCTCCGGTCTGGACGCCGCGAAGCCCTTCATCAAGGTGCTCTGCAAGGCCCAGGCCGACCTCGCCGCCAAGGCCGCCAAGCCCACCGGCGAGTTCCCGGTCTTCCTCGACTACCAGGACGACGTCCTGGAGGCCCTGACCGCCGCGGTCAAGAGCGAGCTCTCCCAGGCGCTCACCATCGCCGGCAAGCAGGACCGCGAGGCCGAGCTGGACCGCATCAAGGAGATCGCCGCCGAGAAGCTGCTCCCGCAGTTCGAGGGCCGCGAGAAGGAGATCTCCGCCGCGTACCGCTCGCTGACCAAGTCCCTGGTCCGTGAGCGCGTCATCAAGGACAAGGTCCGCATCGACGGCCGCGGCGTCACGGACATCCGTACGCTCGCCGCCGAGGTCGAGGCCATCCCGCGCGTGCACGGCTCGGCGCTGTTCGAGCGTGGCGAGACCCAGATCCTGGGCGTCACCACCCTCAACATGCTCCGGATGGAGCAGCAGCTGGACACCCTTTCCCCGGTGACCCGCAAGCGCTACATGCACAACTACAACTTCCCGCCCTACTCCGTGGGCGAGACCGGCCGCGTCGGCTCCCCGAAGCGCCGCGAGATCGGCCACGGCGCGCTCGCCGAGCGCGCGATCGTCCCGGTCCTGCCCTCGCGCGAGGACTTCCCGTACGCGATCCGTCAGGTGTCCGAGGCCCTCGGCTCCAACGGCTCGACGTCCATGGGCTCGGTCTGCGCCTCCACCATGTCGCTGCTGAACGCCGGTGTGCCCCTCAAGGCCCCCGTCGCCGGTATCGCCATGGGCCTGATCTCCCAGGAGATCAACGGCGAGACGCACTACGTCGCCCTCACCGACATCCTCGGTGCGGAGGACGCCTTCGGCGACATGGACTTCAAGGTCGCCGGTACCAAGGAGTTCGTCACCGCCCTCCAGCTCGACACCAAGCTGGACGGCATCCCGGCCTCCGTCCTGGCCGCGGCCCTCAAGCAGGCCCGTGACGCCCGCCTCCACATCCTCGACGTGATGATGGAAGCGATCGACACGCCGGACGAGATGTCCCCGAACGCCCCGCGGATCATCACGGTCAAGATCCCCGTGGACAAGATCGGTGAGGTCATCGGCCCGAAGGGCAAGATGATCAACCAGATCCAGGAGGACACCGGCGCCGACATCACGATCGAGGACGACGGCACCATCTACATCGGTGCCGCCCAGGGCTCGCAGGCCGAGGCCGCCCGCGCCACGATCAACGGCATCGCCAACCCGACCATGCCGGAGGTCGGCGAGCGCTACCTGGGCACCGTCGTGAAGACGACGACCTTCGGTGCGTTCGTGTCGCTGCTCCCGGGCAAGGACGGTCTGCTGCACATCTCGCAGATCCGCAAGCTCGCCGGCGGCAAGCGCGTGGAGAACGTCGAGGACGTCGTCGGCGTGGGCTCCAAGGTCCAGGTCGAGATCGCCGAGATCGACTCCCGCGGCAAGCTCTCCCTGATCCCCGTGATCGAGGGCGAAGGCGACGATGAGAAGAAGGACGACACCGACAAGTGACGTCGAGTAGCTCCACGGCGACGGCCCGCACCTCCTCGGAGGCGCGGGCCGTCGCCCGTACCCAAACCCTGATCAAGGGCGAGAACGGCATCGGTACGGTCCGCAAGACCACCCTCCCGGGTGGCCTGCGCGTCGTCACCGAGACCCTGCCCTCCGTGCGCTCCGCCACCTTCGGCATCTGGGCGCACGTCGGCTCGCGCGACGAGACGCCGGCTCTGAACGGCGCCACGCACTACCTGGAACACCTCCTCTTCAAGGGCACGCGGAAGCGCAGCGCCCTGGACATCTCCTCCGCCATCGACGCGGTCGGCGGCGAGATGAACGCGTTCACGGCGAAGGAGTACACGTGCTACTACGCACGCGTGCTCGACACCGACCTCCCGCTCGCCATCGACGTCGTCTGCGACATGCTCACGGGCTCGCTGATCCGCGAAGAGGACGTGAACGTCGAGCGGGGCGCGATCCTCGAAGAGATCGCCATGACGGAGGACGACCCGGGCGACTGCGTGCACGACCTGTTCGCGGCCACCATGCTCGGCGACACCCCCCTCGGCCGCCCGGTCCTCGGCACGGTCGACACCGTCAACGCCCTCACCGCGGACCGCATCCGCCGCTTCTACAAGAAGCACTACGACCCGACCCACCTCGTGGTCGCCGCCGCTGGAAACGTCGACCACGACAAGGTCGTACGCCAGGTCCGCGCCGCCTTCGAGAAGTCGGGCGCCCTCAAGCGACCGGACGCCGGTCCGATCGCCCCGCGCGACGGCTCCCGCACCCTCCGCACCTCCGGACGTGTCGAGCTCATCGGCCGCAAGACCGAGCAGGCCCACGTCGTCCTCGGTATGCCGGGCCTGGCCCGCACGGACGAGCGCCGCTGGGCCCTGGGCGTCCTGAACACCGCGCTGGGCGGCGGCATGTCCTCCCGCCTCTTCCAGGAGGTCCGCGAGAAGCGCGGCCTCGCCTACAGCGTGTACTCGTACACCTCGGGCTTCGCCGACTGCGGCCTCTTCGGTGTGTACGCGGGCTGCCGGCCCAGCCAGGTCCACGACGTGCTGAAGATCTGCCGCGACGAACTCGACCAGGTCGCCGAGCACGGTCTGTCGGACGACGAGATCGGCCGCGCCATCGGCCAGCTCCGCGGCTCCACGGTCCTCGGCCTGGAGGACACGGGCGCGCTGATGAACCGTATCGGCAAGAGCGAGCTGTGCTGGGGCGAGCAGATGTCCGTCGACGACATGCTGACCCGGATCGCCTCGGTCACCCCGGACGACGTACGGGAGGTGGCCCGCGAGATCCTGGGACAGCGGCCCTCGCTGGCGGTCATCGGCCCGCTGAAGGACAAACAGGCTTCCCGTCTGCACGAAGCGGTCGCGTAACCCTCGAATCCGGTAAGGAAGCAAGAAGATGAGCAAGCTGCGCGTGGCGGTCCTCGGTGCAAAGGGCCGTATCGGATCCGAGGCGGTACGAGCCGTCGAGGCGGCCGAGGACCTGGAGCTGGTGGCCGCCCTCGGCCGCGACGACAAACTGGAGACGCTGGTGGACGCCGGCGCCCAGGTCGTCGTCGAACTGACCACGCCGGCCTCGGTCATGGGCAACCTCGACTTCTGCGTCCGCCACGGCATCCACGCCGTGGTCGGTACGACCGGCTGGACCGACGAGCGCCTGGCGCAGCTGAACACCTCGCTCGCCGCCTCACCGGAGACGGGCGTGCTCATCGCCCCGAACTTCTCCATCGGCGCAGTCCTCACGATGAAGTTCGCGGAGGCTGCCGCGCCCTACTTCGAGTCCGTCGAGGTCATCGAGCTGCACCACCCGAACAAGGTGGACGCCCCGAGCGGCACCGCCCACCGCACCGCCCAGCTCATCGCTGCCGCTCGCCGGCGGGCGGGCAGCGCCGCGCAGCCCGACGCCACGGTCACGGCCCTGGACGGCGCCCGCGGCGCGGACGTGGACGGTGTCCCGGTCCACTCGGTGCGCCTGCGCGGTCTGCTGGCCCACCAGGAGGTGCTGCTCGGCGCCGAGGGCGAGACCCTCACCGTCCGCCACGACTCCCTCCACCACAGCAGCTTCATGCCGGGCATCCTGCTCGGCGTACGCCGTGTGGTGGACACCCCGGGCCTGACCTTCGGCCTGGAAAACTTCCTGGATCTGAAGTAACCGCCATGGGCGCGAAGATCACTTACGCCGTCACGGCCGCCGTCCTGGTCGTCTACTTCGTCCTGGTCGGCAGCCGCGGAGTGATGCTCATACAGAGCGGCACCCTGCTCACCGTCACCTTCGGTGTCGCCGTCCTCATCCTGCCGGTGATCGGCATCTGGTTCCTCTGGAAGAACACCCAGTTCGTCCAGAGGGCCAACCGGCTGGCCGCCGAGCTCGACGCCGAAGGCGGCCTGCCCGTCGACGAGTTGAAGCGCACCCCGGCCGGCCGGATCGACCGCGACTCGGCCGACGAGGTCTTCGCCAGGCGCAAGGCCGAGACCGAGGACGCCCCCGACGACTGGCGCAGCTGGTTCCGGCTGGCCATCGCCTACCACGACGCCCGCGACACTCCCCGGGCCCGCAAGGCGATGCAGCACGCGATCGCCCTGCACGACGGGAAACCCGTACGGGCCTGAGGCACCGACACGGACACACAGGCACGGACACACAGACATGGTGAAGGGGCCGGCCCGCACCCGCGGACCGGCCCCTTCACCATGCCGACTGTGTTGTCCGCGCCGACGGTCAGGCGTGCCCGCCGTACTCGTCCGCCCACACCTCGACGCCGTCCGCGGCCCGGTCGAACGCGTCGGGGCGCCCGAGGAAGTCCGCGTTGTGCGTGGTCAGCAGGTGTATCGGCTCGGCACCGGAGCGGTCGCTGCTGATGAGGACGAGCGCCTGCCCCTGCACGGTGCGCGGCAGCCCGAGCCAGCGCACCGGCTGCTGGACCGTCCGCACCGTCTGGACCTTCGCCCAGGGAGCCGTACTGGTGATCAGGAATCGGACCCGGCGCAGCCCGTGCGCGCTCACCCACGCGCCCATACGAAGCAGCCGCAGGGCGCACACGATGACGAGCCCCGCGAGCCCCAGGAAGACCGCGCCACCGGACCGATTGCCGGCCGCCGCGACGATGACCGCCGCGAACAGCACGTACGACGCGAGCAGCAGCAGGAGCGCCGACGCGGCGACGCGCCACGGTCCGGGCCGGTAGGGGCGTCGCCACTGGTCGCGATCGTCGAACGGCAGCGCGAGATCCTCGCCCGCCTCGTCGAAAGCGCGATCGGCGGTCAGAAAGGGCAGGGGCACGACTGATCCTCACTCAATCCACGCATGGGCTATGCCCGGTGAGGCTACCTAGCGGGATCACCGGTCACCACCCTCGGGGGTCCATGGGGGTGCTCCCAGGCCATCCGGGGCGGTGGAGGAGGGTCAACGGCCCTGCGACGCGTCCGAATGCTGCGTATGCGCGGGCGAACTGTCGGCCGACAGGGCGGGCGTCCCTATCAGCAGGGAACCCACGAGGCCCGCGACCACGGTGAGGCCTATGAGCCATCGGCCCGCCAGCTCACCGGCGGAGGCCCGCTGACGCGGTGGGGGAGTGACATTGCTGCGGAACCTGTCGGCTTCGGCGATGAAGGCGAACGGAACGGGCTCGCGCCGACGAAACATGGGGTGCGCTTCTCCTCTGGAGGCTCGAAGGGGGTCTGACGGAACAGTCGAATCGAACGAATCGCTGTCACCAATACAGACGAGCGAGAGCCCCAATTGGTGCCCAGTTTCACCGACTTCGCAGAAGTTCGGCAAAGAATGTCGCAGCACGGCACCGAACGCCCCGTTGTCAGTGCCGGGCCGTAGAGTGGACGCCGCCCGAGCCAGTGATGGGAAGGACCCTCCAAGCCGTGACCGACACACCCGCCGACGACCTCAAGCCCAGCTTCCGCAGCGATGTCACCGTCGAGCTGGTCAAGCACACCGCCTCCGACTCCGACGTGCTGTTCGCCGCCCGCGTCTCGACGCTCGGGGAGCAGTCCCTGGAAGAGCTGCAGAAGGACCCGGAGCGCTCAAAGGGCCTGATCAACTACCTGATGCGGGACCGGCACGGCAGCCCCTTCGAGCACAACTCGATGACGTTCTTCATCAATGCCCCGATCTTCGTCTTCCGCGAGTTCATGCGCCACCGCGTCGGCTGGTCGTACAACGAGGAGTCGGGCCGGTACAGGGAGCTCCAGCCGGTCTTCTACGTCCCGGGCGAGTCCCGCAAGCTGGTCCAGGAGGGCCGCCCCGGCAAGTACGTCTTCGTGGAGGGCACCCAGGCCCAGCAGGAGCTGACGGGCCGCGTCATGGAGGACTCCTACCGCCAGGCGTACGAGGCGTACCAGGAGATGCTCGCCGCCGGCGTGGCCCGCGAGGTCGCCCGTGCGGTCCTCCCGGTCGGCCTCTTCTCGTCGATGTACGCGACGTGCAACGCCCGCTCGCTGATGCACTTCCTCGGGCTGCGCACCCAGCACGAGCTGGCGAAGGTCCCGTCCTTCCCCCAGCGGGAGATCGAGATGGTCGGCGAGAAGATGGAGGCGGAATGGGCCAGGCTCATGCCCCTCACGTACGCCGCCTTCAATGGCAACGGGCGCGTGGCGCCGTAGCGCACCTCCGTCACCCGGTCGGGCACATGTGTACGGGTCAACCCTGCGAAGTGTCCGTATTGCGGCATTTCGAGAAGTTCATCTAGCCTGATCAAACGGACCCGGCACTGCTTGAACCCCCGAGCAGGCAGTGCCGGGCTCCTCTTTTGTCGTGACTTGTCACCGCCCCCGAGGGCAGACCGCACGTTGAGCAGCGAGTAGCGTGTTACCCATGGCTCCGACCTCCACTCCGCAGACCCCCTTCGGGCGGGTCCTCACCGCAATGGTCACGCCCTTCGCGGCGGACGGCGCACTCGACCTCGACGGCGCTCAGCGGCTCGCCACCCACCTGGTGGACGCAGGCAACGACGGCCTGATCGTCAACGGCACCACCGGCGAGTCCCCGACCACCAGCAACGCGGAGAAAGCGGATCTCGTACGAGCCGTACTGGAGGCGGTCGGCGACCGCGCCCACGTCGTCGCGGGCGTCGGCACGAACGACACGCGCCACAGCGTCGAGCTGGCCCGGTCGGCCGAGAAGGTCGGCGCACACGGTCTCCTGACCGTCACGCCGTACTACAACAAGCCCCCGCAGGAGGGCCTGTACCAGCACTTCAAGGTCATCGCCGACGCGACCGACCTGCCGGTGATGCTCTACGACATCCCCGGCCGCAGCGGTGTCCCGATCAACACGGAAACGCTGGTGCGTCTGGCCGAGCACCCGCGTATCGTCGCCAACAAGGACGCCAAGGGCGACCTGGGCCGTGCCAGCTGGGCCATCGCCAGCTCCGGCCTCGCCTGGTACTCCGGCGACGACATGCTGAACCTCCCGCTGCTCTCCGTGGGCGCGGTCGGCTTCGTCTCCGTCGTCGGTCACGTCGTCACCCCCGAGCTGCGGGCCATGATCGACGCGTACGTCAGCGGCGACGTCCAGAAGGCCACCGAGATCCACCAGAAGCTGCTCCCTGTCTTCACCGGCATGTTCCGCACCCAGGGCGTCATGACGACCAAGGCCGCACTCGCCCTCCAGGGCCTGCCCGCCGGACCGCTGCGTCTGCCCATGGTCGGCCTGTCACCCGACGAGACCGCCCAGCTCAAGATCGATCTTGCCGCCGGCGGGGTACAGCTCTAACCACAGACTTCACAACTGAATACGCACGACCCGCAGGCCGGAGGGCCTGCACCACCAGACAACTGCTACTGCACGAACGTCACGCGCGCCACGTGCCCTGCCAGGTACGTGGCGTGTGTGGTGAGGAGAGTCTTTTGAGTCATCCGCATCCTGAACTCGGCGCTCCGCCGGTCCTCCCGAAGGGCGGCCTGCGGGTCACCCCGCTCGGCGGCCTCGGTGAAATCGGCCGAAACATGACGGTCTTCGAGTACGGAGGCCGCCTTCTGATCGTCGACTGCGGCGTGCTCTTCCCCGAGGAGGAGCAGCCCGGAATCGACCTGATCCTGCCGGACTTCAGTTCCGTCAGGGACCGCCTCGACGACATCGAGGGCATCGTCCTCACCCATGGTCACGAGGACCACATCGGCGGCGTCCCCTTCCTCCTGCGCGAGAAGCCGGACATCCCGCTCATCGGCTCCAAGCTGACCCTCGCCCTCATCGAGGCGAAGCTCCAGGAGCACCGCATCCGTCCGTACACGCTCGAAGTCGCGGAGGGGCACCGAGAGCGCATCGGTCCCTTCGACTGCGAGTTCGTCGCGGTCAACCACTCCATCCCGGACGCCCTCGCGGTCGCCATCCGCACTCCCGCGGGCATGGTCGTCCACACCGGCGACTTCAAGATGGACCAGCTCCCGCTGGACGGTCGTCTGACAGATCTACACGCGTTCGCGCGTCTGAGCGAGGAGGGCATCGACCTCCTCCTCTCGGACTCCACCAACGCCGAGGTCCCGGGCTTCGTCCCGCCCGAGCGCGAAATCTCGAACGTGCTGCGCCAGGTCTTCGCCGGCGCCAGCAAGCGGATCATCGTGGCCAGCTTCGCCAGCCACGTCCACCGCATCCAGCAGATCCTCGACGCCGCTCACGAGTACGGCCGCAGGGTCGCCTTCGTCGGCCGCTCGATGGTCCGCAACATGGGCATCGCCAGAGACCTGGGCTATCTGAAGGTCCCGCCGGGCCTGGTCGTCGACGTCAAGACGCTCGACGATCTCCCGGAGCGCGAGATCGTCCTCGTCTGTACGGGCTCACAGGGCGAGCCGATGGCCGCGCTGTCCCGCATGGCGAACCGGGACCACCAGATCCGCATCGTCCAGGGCGACACGGTGATCCTGGCGTCGTCGCTCATCCCGGGCAACGAGAACGCGGTCTACCGCGTGATCAACGGCCTCACCCGCTGGGGCGCCAACGTCGTCCACAAGGGCAACGCCAAGGTGCACGTCTCGGGCCACGCGTCCGCGGGCGAGCTCCTGTACTTCTACAACATCTGCAAGCCGCGCAACCTGATGCCGGTCCACGGCGAATGGCGCCACCTGCGCGCCAACGCCGAGCTGGGCGCCCTCACCGGCGTCCCGCACGACCGGATCGTCATCGCCGAGGACGGCGTCGTCGTCGACCTCGTCGAAGGCAAGGCCAAGATCTCCGGCAAGGTCCAGGCGGGATACGTGTACGTCGACGGCCTCTCGGTCGGTGACGTCGGCGAGCCCGCGCTCAAGGACCGCAAGATCCTCGGCGACGAGGGCATCATCTCGGTCTTCGTGGTGATGGACTCCAGCACGGGCAAGATCACCGGTGGTCCGCACATCCAGGCTCGCGGCTCGGGCATCGACGACTCCGCCTTCGGTGACGTCCTCCCGAAGATCACCGAGGTTCTGGAGCGTTCGGCCCAGGACGGCGTGGTCGAACCCCACCAGATGCAGCAACTGATCCGCCGTACGCTGGGCAAATGGGTCTCGGACACCTACCGCCGCCGGCCGATGATCCTGCCGGTCGTGGTCGAGGTTTGAGCACCTCGTACGCGTGAACCCGGAGCGGGGCCCCTCGATTTGCATCGGGGCGCCCCGCTCCAGTACGTTTACGGCTCCGCCTGAACGGGAACCCGGCACAACTGCGTGTCCGGACCACCCCGACCGGGGCGGGAATTCCGACTCAGAACTTCTGATAAAGTCGGAGTCGCCGGAAAGGGAAACGCGAAAGCGAAAACCTGGAAAGCACCGAGGAAATCGGATCGGAAAACGGTCTGATAGAGTCGGAAACGCAAGACCGAAGGGAAGCGCCCGGAGGAAAGCCCGAGAGGGTGA
>NZ_JBIRTJ010000030.1:0-69468 GCF_044334695.1 Streptomyces sp. NPDC020747
AAACGCCCGGTTACATTCCGAACCCGGAAGCTAAGCCTTACAGCGCCGATGGTACTGCAGGGGGGACCCTGTGGGAGAGTAGGACACCGCCGAACTCCTTTTAGAGCTCCGGTTCTTGGACTTTCAGTCCAAGAACCGGAGCTTTTTTGTTTTTCGGGACGCCGGACCCAACCCCCTCCGCGCTGCGGGCAGATGGCTGAGGGTAAGGTCAGGGGGCAACGTTGGCACGTTCCCACAGGAGGCCCCCGGGTGGAGGTCCAGGAGACCCGCGTCCAGACAGACCGGGTCCTCACCATCCCGAACATCCTCAGCATGGCCCGCCTCGCAGGCGTGCCGCTGTTCCTGTGGCTGATCCTCAGGCCGGAGTTCGGCGGTCCCCAGAGTGACGGCTGGGCACTCCTGGTGCTCATGCTCAGCGGCATCAGCGACTATTTGGACGGCAAGCTGGCCCGTAGCTGGAACCAGATCAGCAGCCTCGGCCGGCTGCTGGACCCCGCGGCCGACCGGCTCTACATTCTGTCGACTTTGGTCGGGCTCACCTGGCGCGAGATTCTGCCGCTCTGGCTGACAAGTGTCCTGCTGGCGCGTGAGCTGCTTCTTCTGGTGATGGTGGGCATCCTCAGACGGCACGGCTATCCACCCCCGCAGGTGAACTTCCTTGGGAAGGCTGCTACGTTCAACCTGATGTACGCCTTCCCGTTGCTGCTGCTCAGTGACGGGAGTGGATGGCTTGCATCACTCGCTGCTATTTTCGGATGGGCGTTCGCAGGATGGGGTACAACGCTCTACTGGTGGGCAGGGATCCTCTACGTGGTTCAGGTCCGCCGCCTTGTCCGCGCGGACACCATGGCCGATTGAGCTCGCCGAATGGGCGGCCGTAAGTGGCCTCTGATGGCCCGCAAGCAGAATGTGCGGGACAATCTGACGGGTGAAGTCGGCTAGACCGTCGTCTCTTCAAGGAGGACGCTTCCGACATGAAGGCCGTCGTGATGGCCGGAGGTGAAGGCACACGCCTTCGCCCCATGACCTCAAGCATGCCCAAGCCGCTCCTGCCCGTGGCCAATCGCCCGATCATGGAGCATGTGCTACGGCTGCTCAAGCGGCATGGGCTCAACGAGACCGTCGTTACTGTCCAGTTCCTGGCCTCTCTCGTCAAGAACTACTTCGGTGACGGTGAAGAGCTCGGTATGGAGCTCACCTATGCCAATGAGGAGAAGCCACTCGGTACTGCCGGCAGTGTCAAGAATGCCGAGGAAGCGCTGAAGGACGACACCTTCCTCGTGATCTCCGGTGATGCTCTGACCGACTTCGATCTCACTGATCTGATCAATTTCCACAAGGAAAAGGGCGCGCTGGTCACGGTCTGTCTGACTCGTGTCCCTAATCCACTGGAATTCGGTATCACCATCGTGGACGAGGAAGGCAAGGTCGAGCGCTTTCTCGAGAAGCCCACCTGGGGCCAGGTCTTCTCGGACACGGTGAACACCGGTATCTACGTCATGGAGCCAGAGGTATTCGACTATGTCGAGGCCGATGTCTCCGTCGACTGGTCCGGCGATGTCTTCCCTCAGTTGATGAAGGAGGGCAAGCCGATCTACGGCTATATCGCCGAGGGGTACTGGGAGGACGTCGGCACGCACGAGAGCTATGTGAAGGCGCAGGCCGATGTCCTGGAGGGCAAGGTCGACGTCGAGCTCGACGGCTTCGAGATCTCGCCCGGGGTCTGGGTCGCGGAGGGCGCCGAAGTACATCCCGACGCCGTGCTGCGAGGGCCGCTCTACATCGGGGACTACGCCAAGGTCGAGGCCGACGTCGAAATCCGCGAGCACACCGTGGTGGGCTCCAATGTCGTCGTGAAGACCGGGGCGTTTCTGCACAAGGCCGTGCTGCACGACAACGTCTACATCGGCCAGCACAGCAATCTGCGCGGTTGTGTCATCGGCAAGAACACCGACATCATGCGGGCCGCGCGCATCGAGGACGGCGCCGTCATCGGCGACGAGTGCCTGGTCGGTGAAGAATCGATCGTTCAGGGCAATGTGCGGGTCTATCCGTTCAAGACCATCGAGGCCGGCGCCTTCGTCAATACGTCGGTCATCTGGGAGTCGCGGGGCCAGGCCCATCTCTTCGGAGCCCGCGGAGTCTCCGGGATCCTGAACGTGGAGATCACACCCGAGCTCGCCGTTCGCCTCGCGGGCGCGTATGCGACGACGCTCAAGAAGGGCTCGACCGTCACGACCGCCCGTGACCACTCGCGAGGCGCTCGTGCGCTCAAGAGGGCGGTCATCTCGGCGCTGCAGGCCAGCGCCATCGATGTACGGGACCTGGAGAACGTACCGCTGCCGGTGGCGCGGCAGCAGACCGCGCGGGGCAGTGCCGGCGGGATCATGATCCGGACTACGCCAGGTGTTCCCGACTCCGTCGACATCATGTTCTTCGACGGGCGCGGGGCGGACCTGTCGCAGGGGAGTCAGCGGAAACTGGATCGGGTGTTCGCGCGGCAGGAGTACCGGCGTGCGTTCCCGGGCGAGATCGGGGACCTGCACTTCCCGGCCAGCGTCTTCGACTCGTACACCGGTTCTCTGCTGCGGAATGTGGACAACACCGGGGTCGCCGAATCCGGGCTCAAGGTGGTCGTGGACGCGTCGAACGGCAGCGCCGGGCTGGTGCTGCCCAGCCTCCTGGGCAAGCTCGGGGTCGACTCGCTGACCATCAACCCCGGTCTCGACGAGTCGCGGCCCACGGAGACCGCGGACGCCCGCAGGTCGGGGATGGTGCGACTCGGCGAGATCGTGGCGTCCGCGCGGGCCGCGTTCGGGGTGCGGTTCGACCCGGTGGGCGAGCGGCTGTCGCTCGTCGACGAGAAGGGGCGGATCATCGAGGACGACCGGGCGCTGCTCGTCATGCTCGATCTGGTGGCCGCCGAACGACGGAGCGGGCGGGTGGCGTTGCCCGTGACCACCACGAGGATCGCCGAGCAGGTGGCGGCGTACCACGGGACCCAGGTCGACTGGACGACGACGTCGCCGGACGATCTGACGCGCGTGGGGCGCGAGGAGTCGACGATCTTCGGAGGCGACGGGCGCGGTGGCTTCATCGTGCCGGAGTTCAGCAGTGTCTTCGACGGCACGGCGGCCTTCGTACGGCTCATCGGGCTGGTGGCGCGGACGCAGCTCACTCTCAGCCAGATCGACGCGCGGATTCCGCGGGCCCACGTCCTCAAGCGCGATCTCGCGACTCCCTGGGCGGTCAAGGGACTTGTGATGCGGCGCGTGGTCGAAGCGGCCGGTGACCGGTTCGTGGACACGACCGACGGCGTACGAGTGGTGGAGACCGACGGGCGCTGGGTGATGGTTCTTCCGGACCGGGCGGAGGCGGTCACGCATCTGTGGGCCGAAGGGCCCGACGACGCGTCCGCGCAGGCCCTGCTCGACGAGTGGTCGTCGGTGGTGGACAGCGCCGGTCGCTGAGCCGCACGCGCGCGTGCCGGACGTGGTCCAAAGGGGCACGTCCGGCACGACGGTGGGGCCATTCGGAGGTACTGCCCGCGACGTGCGACGATGTGCGGCATGCCGCAGCAGCCCCCCGTTCGGAGCACTCCTACGCGCCCCCCGCGCCTGGACGCATCCATGTCGCTGCTCACCAACGTCATGGACCACAGCCTCGACGAGGGTTACGCGGAGGCGGCTGCCCGCAAGAAGGCCGACGGGACCGGCGCCCTGCCGAAGACGCTGCGGGCGAAGCTCGGACTCGCGGCCGGGCTGGTGCTCGCGGCCCTTGTGGTGACCGTGGGAGCGGCGCAGGCGCGGGTAGCGGCCCCGGTCGTCGCCAAGGAGCGCGAGGAGCTCATCGACCGCATCGATCGCGAGACGTCGGCGGCCGACAAGCTCGAGGACGGTATCGACAAGCTCCGCGACGACGTGAGCGCGCGGCAGCGCGAGGCGCTGAAGAAGCACGGTGGCGACCAGGGCGAGCTGGTGGGCATCCTGGCCGGCGCGATCGAAGTACACGGCCCCGGTGTGAAGCTCGTCGTGGACGACGCCAAGGAAGCAGACGAGGGCGGCAACGGAGACGCACGCGAGACGTCGGGTTTCTCCGACACCGGTCGGGTGCGTGACCGCGACATGCAGCGCGTGGTCAACGGGCTGTGGGAGTCGGGCGCCGAGGCCATCTCGATCAACGGGCAGCGGCTGACGGCACTGTCCGCGATCCGGGCCGCGGGTGACGCGATACTGGTCGACAACAAGCCCCTGGTGCCGCCCTACACGGTGTTGGCGGTGGGGGACGGCGAGCGGCTGAGAACCGAGTTCCAGAACAGCGGCGACGGACAGTATCTGGACGCCCTGCGGAAGAACTTCCATATCCGGACAGGCATTTCCGTCGAGGACGACCTCCGGCTGCCCGCCGCACCGAGTGTGATCGTACGAACAGCGCAACCGAGCACAGAGAAAGGCACATCGTGATCGCCGTACTGGGCCTCGTCGTGGGAGTCGTGGCTGGATTGTTGGTCCGGCCCGAGGTTCCGGCGGTGGTCGAGCCCTATCTTCCGATCGCCGTCGTCGCGGCGCTCGACGCCGTGTTCGGAGGTCTGCGGGCGATGCTCGACGGCATCTTCGACGACAAGGTCTTCGTGGTGTCGTTCCTGTCCAACGTGGTCGTGGCCGCGCTGATCGTCTTCCTCGGTGACAAGTTGGGCGTGGGCGCCCAGCTGTCCACGGGTGTCGTGGTCGTCCTCGGCATCCGGATCTTCTCCAACGCCGCGGCGATCCGCCGTCACGTGTTCAGGGCGTGAGGCCGATGAGCAGCCAGGACGAAAACCCAGAGACCCCAGAGACCCCAGAGACTCCGGAAGCCTCAGAGTCCTCTGAGGCTCCCAAGAGCCCGGAAGCCCCGGAAGCCCCGGAGACCTCCGCGAACCGTCTGCGCAAGGAACTTCCCGAAGAGGTGCGCGCGCAGGAGAACCCGGAGTCGCCGGACGCCGCGCCGGAACCGGACAAGCCGGCTCTGACCGGCCGGCAGCGGCTCGTGAAGGGCCTGTGGCCGCCGCGCGTGTCGCGTGCGCAGTTCATCGTCGCCCTCCTGCTGTTCGGCCTCGGCTTCGGTCTCGCCGTCCAGGTGGCGTCCAACAGCGACAGCGACGGTGCCCTCCGCGGCGCGCGCCAGGAGGATCTCGTACGCATCCTCGATGAACTGGACGACCGTACGCAGCGTCTGGAAGAGGAGAAGCAGGGGCTGGAGGATCAGCGCACCGAGCTGGAGAACAGTTCGGACCAGGCCGAGGAAGCCCGCAAGCAGACGGTCGAGAAGGAGAAGCAGCTCGGCATCCTGGCGGGCACCGTGGCGGCGCAGGGTCCCGGCATCACGCTGACCATCGAGGACGAGGAGGGGACGGTCGAGGCCGACATGCTGCTCGACGCGATCCAGGAGCTGCGTGCCGCCGGAGCGGAGGCGATCCAGGTCAACGGTGTACGGGTCGTCGCTGGCACCTATCTGACGGATGTGAGCGGCGGAGTCGCCGTCGACGGGAACAAGATCAGCGCCCCCTATCGTTTCAAGGTCATCGGCAAGCCTCAGGATCTCGAACCGGCGCTCAACATCCCTGGCGGAGTGGTGCAGACTTTGGAGAAGGAGCAGGCCACTGTCACGGTGGAACGATCGGACAAGATCATCGTGGACGCCTTGCGACCGGCGAAGCGGCCTGACTACGCTCGGTCGTCCTCCCAGTGAACCGGGGGCGCTTGGGGGCCGCTCCCCGAGGGCATGAGGTTGCGGGGGGTCGACGCACCGAATGGGTGGTGCGTGGTGGAAACTGTCTGGTGGATACGGACGTTGTGAGGGTGTCCGGCTCGGCCGGTGTGTGCAATCAGGGTTCGTCCTGCCCCACGGGCGGGTCTGTTTCGGTCAAGGGGAATCGCCCGTGAAGTTGTTTGCGAAGTTGTTCGGCAAGAGCGCGCGAGAGGGCAGCGACAACGCGACTGCCCGCCATCGTGCACCGCGCCCCGCGGAGGGCGAGGATCAGGGGGACCGCCCCCTGTTCCGGGATCAGGTCGGTGGTCCTGGCGGTGACATTTCCGGTGGTCAGGGCGCGCCGTCTGTTGACCCTGCCCAGTCGGGACGCATAGGTTTCGGCTCCGACCCGTATGCGTCCAACGCCCCTGCGGGGCAGCCGCGGCAGGAGGATCCGTCGATGTCGGCCCTGGTGTGTACGAGGTGCGGTAACCGCAACGCGGAGGCGAGCCGCTTCTGCTCCAACTGCGGTGCTCCGTTGCGGGCCGGGGCGACCCCCGAGCGACCGTCGGAGACCACCTCGACGATCTCCATCTCGGGCCTAGAGGCCTACGACGCCGAGGTCACCGGCCAGACGCAGATGCCGATGCTCTCGCCCGAGGCGCAGGCCGCCGTCGACGCGCTGCCGCTCGGCTCGGCGCTCCTGGTGGTGCGCCGCGGGCCCAACTCGGGCAGCCGCTTCCTGCTGGACGGCGAGCTGACCACCGCCGGTCGTCATCCGCAGAGCGACATCTTCCTGGACGACGTGACCGTGTCGCGCCGCCATGTGGAGTTCCGTCGCGTCTCCGACGGCTCGTTCACGGTGGCGGACGTCGGCAGCCTCAACGGCACGTACGTCAACCGGGAGCGGATCGACTCGGTCCCGCTGTCGAACGGCGACGAGGTGCAGATCGGCAAGTACCGGCTGGTCTTCCACGCGAGCCAGCGGGGTATCTGACCCGCCCCCGGACCCGGTCCGGGGGGACCCTCAGGAAGGTCCATGCTTCGAACACCGAGCGGCGGTGTCGGCCACGGCACCGCCGCCATGGACAACGGACTGATGAGCATCGGCACGGTGCTCACCGTGCTGCGCGACGAGTTCCCCGAAGTCACCATCTCCAAGATCCGTTTCCTGGAGTCGGAGGGGCTCATCGAGCCGCAGCGGACACCGTCGGGGTACCGGAAGTTCAGCCCGGGCGACGTCGAGCGGCTCGGGCACGTCCTGAGGATGCAGCGGGACCACTATCTGCCCCTGAAGGTGATCCGCGAGCACCTGGACGCCGTGGAGCGCGGTGAGGCGCTGCCTTTGCCGTCCGTGGGGCGCCAGCGCGATGGCGAGGTGCTCTGCGAGTCCGAAGGGCCGACTGTGGCCCGGATCGGGCGTGCCGAGCTGCTGGCCGCCGTGGAGATCGGCGAGCAGCAGCTCGAGGAGTGGGAGTCGTACGGGCTCATCACACCGCTGCCCGAGGGGGTCTACGACGCCGAGGCGGTGACCGTGGCCGGTCTCGTCGTGGAACTGGGGCGGTTCGGGATCGAGCCGCGCCATCTGCGTGCCGTGAAGGCCGCCGCCGACCGCGAGGCCGGCCTTGTCGACCAGGTGGTGGCCCCGCTGCGGCGGCACCGCAATCCGCAGACCAGGGCGCACGCGGAGGCGCAGACCAAGGAACTGGCGGGGCTCGCGGTGAAGCTGCACGCCGCGCTGGTGCAGTCCGCCCTCGGGGTGCGGCTGCCCTGACAGGGTGGTCGCGCGGACGTGGGATCGGGCGCCCATTCCGTGCCCGACTACCCAAAGATGCCGGGCACGGCCTAGGGTTGCTGTGTGAACGAGCTCGACGTCGTAGGTGTCCGGGTCGAAATGCCCTCCAACCAACCGATCGTGCTCCTGCGTGAAGTGGGAGGCGACCGTTACCTCCCCATCTGGATCGGGCCGGGGGAGGCGACGGCGATCGCCTTCGCACAGCAGGGCATGGCCCCCGCGCGACCGCTGACCCACGACCTGTTCAAGGACGTGCTGGAGGCCGTCGGCCAGGAGCTCACCGAGGTGCGCATCACGGACCTGCGGGAGGGCGTCTTCTACGCGGAGCTGGTGTTCGCCAGCGGAGTCGAGGTCAGCGCCCGGCCGTCCGACGCCATAGCGCTCGCGCTGCGCACCGGGACGCCGATCTACGGCAGCGACGGGGTGCTGGACGACGCCGGCATCGCGATCCCGGACGAGCAGGAGGACGAGGTGGAGAAGTTCCGCGAGTTCCTCGACCAGATCTCGCCCGAGGACTTCGGGACCAACAGCCAGTGACCTTCCAGTCCGGGCTCCAGTGACCCTCCGGGACCGCCGGACAACAGGCCGTGCGGCGGTTGTTCCGAGAGCATTCGGCTAGCCTTTCCCCGCGGTGGGACACGGGAAACCACTCCTAGGGTGATTATCACTCGGCGTGCCGAGTGTGGCGGTCGTTGACGCACCCCTGGTGGCTGCCTACCTTCGAGAAGGCAGGTCAAGGACGGAGGTCGGCGTGAGAAGCAGCGGCGACGGTACGGCTGGGGGTGCCCCCGGACCCGGTCTGGGGGAGAGCAGCCCGTACCCGCTTCACAGCAGCGCGGCCGATCACGTACAGCGGCCGACAGCGGTGCCCGAGGACGGCGGGGTGGCGTCCGAGGAGGTCGGTTATCGGGGGCCCACGGCCTGCGCGGCCGCGGGCATCACCTACCGGCAGTTGGACTACTGGGCCAGAACCGGCTTGGTCGAGCCGAGCGTGCGGGCCGCCTACGGGTCGGGGACGCAGCGGCTCTACAGCTTCCGGGACGTCGTGGTCCTGAAGATCGTCAAGCGGTTCCTCGACACGGGTGTCTCGCTGCAGAACATCCGCACCACGGTCCAGCACCTGCGTGAGCGCGGGTTCCGGGACCTGGAGCGGATGACGCTGATGAGCGACGGCGCGACGGTCTACGAGTGCTCCTCGCCCGACGAGGTCCACGCGCTCCTCCAGGGCGGACAGGGCATCTTCGGGATCGCGGTGGGTGTGGTCTGGCGGGACGTGGAGAGCGCCCTGTCACAGCTGCACGGGGAGCGCGTCGACACGGGCGAGACGCTTCTCCGGCCCAATCCGGCGGACGAGCTGGCTCGGCGCCGTAATCGCGCGGTCTGAGGCGGCGGGCGCTGTCTGGGCCGGTGGGTCCTGTCCGGGCCTTCCGGCCCGGCTCTGTCTGAGTCCTTCCGGCCCTGGCGCCCCCGCCTAGTGCCCACCGCCCGGTGTCTGCCGCTCGGCGCACTGGCGGGTCCGGCATGGCGCCGGTCCGCAGGGTGTGTGCCGGGGCATTGTCAGTGGCGTAGGGCAGCATCGGACATGTGAGAACCGCGCCCACGATCCTGCATCTCGACATGGATGCCTTCTACGCCTCGGCGGAGCAGGCGGCCAAGCCGAGCCTGCGCGGGAAGGCGGTCATCGTGGGAGGGCTCGGGCCGCGGGGTGTGGTGGCCACCTGCTCGTACGAGGCACGGGTCTTCGGGGTGCATTCGGCGATGCCCATGGCGCAGGCCCGCCGGCTGGCGCCGAACGCCGCGTATCTCGTACCGCGCTTCGGGCTCTATCGGGACGTCAGCGAGCAGGTGATGGGCCTGCTGCGGGATCTGTCGCCCCTGGTGGAGCCGTTGAGCCTGGACGAGGCGTTCGTGGACCTGGAGGCCGGGCACAAGGCCTGGGACGCGGAGTCGGCGCGGCTGGCCGGGGTGAAGCTGCGCGGGGACATCAGGGCCGTCACCGGACTGACCGGGTCGGTCGGCCTCGCCGCCTCCAAGATGCTCGCGAAGATCGCCTCCGAGCAGGCCAAGCCGGACGGGCTCGTGCTGATAGAGCCGGGTACCGAGCGGGAGCTGCTCGCCCCCATGTCCGTGCGAACGCTTCCGGGGGTGGGGCCCGCCACGGGAGACCATCTGCGGCGGGCCGGGATCACCACGGTCGGGGAGATCGCCGAGGCGGGCGAGGACGAGCTCGTACGGCTCCTGGGGAAGGCCCACGGGGTCGCGCTGTACGCCATGGCGCTCGCGCACGACGTGCGGCCCGTGGTGGCCGAGCGGGACACCAAGTCGGTGTCCGTCGAGGACACGTACGACGTGGACATCCACGACCGGGTGCGGGTGCGGATGGAGGTCCAGCGCCTGGCCGACCGGTGTGTGGGGCGGTTGCGGGGCGCGCATCTGTCGGGGCGGACCATCGTGCTGAAGGTGCGGCGGTACGACTTCTCGACGCTGACCCGGTCCGAGACGCTCAGGGGGCCCACGGACGACCCCGCGGTGGTGCGGGAGGCCGCCGGGCGGTTGCTGGAGTCCGTGGACACCACGGGCGGCGTACGGCTGCTGGGGGTGGGCGTCTCGGGGCTCGCCGACTACACGCAGGAGGATCTGTTCGCTCAGGCTCGGACGGCTGCCGCTGCCGCGTCCGCTGCTGCCGAGGAGATCGAGCACGCGGAGAAGGAGGAAGCCGAGGAGGCGGTCGAGGAGCCGGTGCCTCCTGCGGAGCGGCGGTGGCATGCCGGGCACGATGTGCGGCATGCCGAGTTCGGGCACGGGTGGGTGCAGGGGAGTGGGCTGGGGCGGGTGACTGTGCGGTTCGAGACGCCGGACTCCGTGCCGGGGCGGGTGCGGACGTTTCGGAGCGATGATCCTTTGTTGGAGGGGGCTGAGCCGTTGCCGTTGGTGGAGCGGCGGGGTGGTGATGTGGGGGCGTCTGCGGGGTCGCCTGCGGCGGGCGGGGAGGGGTGAGGTCGGTGCGGGTGTGTTTGTGGGTGCGGGTCGGTTGTGGCCTCGTGCGCGGTTCCCCGCGCCCCCAAGACAGACCGGCGTCGCCCTTGCCCCCTTGGAGCCCCTTACTGGGAGTCGTCCCTGCCTGCCAGGTGGCCGAAGTCGTGGTCCGGGAAGGGGGGTGGGGGAGCTACGTCCAGGCCGTAGTGGTGGTAGAGCTGGAGTTCCTGTTCGGGGGAGAGGTGGCGGCCTACGCCGAAGTCGGGGGCGTCTTTGATCAGGGCGCGTTCGAAGGGGACTCGCAGACCCCCGTCGGTCAGTTCGCTGGGCTCCAGGGGGACGAAGGCGTCCCTGCTGAACAGGCCGGTGCGTATGGCCGCCCACTCCGGTACGCCGGTCGCGTCGTCGAGGTAGACCTCGTCGACCGTGCCGATTTTCGTGCCGTTGCGGTCGAACGCCTTGCGGCCTATCAGGTTGCGCGGATCGATGTCGGTCTGCACGGGCCCTCCAGCTGCTCGCAACTCATCCGTAAGCACTACGAAAGAGCACTTTGAGGAGGGCGGCCACTCGGGGGAACCCCGCTGGTACCCTGGGCAACGGCTGCTGACCCCGTGCGGGAGAGTCCTCCAGGCTTCATCGGAGGCGCCGAAGGAGCAAATCCTCCCCGGAATCTCTCAGGCCCACGTACCGCATGGACGAGGTCACTCTGGAAAGCAGAGTGGTGTCCGAGTTTCTGACGGGTTCCGCTCTCACCGACGGTGAAAGCCGGTGCGCCTTCACGGGCGGGCCGGTGAAGCTCTCAGGTTGAGATGACAGAGGGGGAGGCCGTCCGGGCACCCATGCAGTGGTGCCCCTCGAAGGTCGTCAGACCAGGAGGCCTCCGCAATGACCGCCCATCGTATTCCGCTCTCAGAGCTCGAACAGGGAATCCCCTTCGAGCAGCGCCACATCGGGCCCGACACCGAAGCCCGGGCCAAGATGCTCGCGCACGTGGGGTACGGCTCGCTCGACGAGCTGACGGCCACCGCGGTCCCGGATGTGATCAAGAACGCCGAGGCGCTCGAACTGCCGGGCGCCCGCACCGAGGCCGAGGTGCTGGCCGAACTGTGCTCCCTCGCGGACCGCAACCAGGTGCTGGATTCCATGATCGGGCTCGGGTACTACGGGACGTTCACGCCGCCTGTCATTCTGCGCAATGTCATGGAGAGTCCCGCCTGGTACACGGCGTACACGCCCTACCAGCCGGAGATCTCGCAGGGCCGGCTGGAGGCGCTGCTCAACTTCCAGACCGTGGTCGCCGAGCTGACCGGGCTGCCGACCTCCGGGGCCTCGCTGCTCGACGAGGGCACGGCGGCCGCCGAGGCCATGGCGCTGTCGCGGCGCATGGGCAAGAACAAGAAGGGCCTGTTCCTGGTCGACGCGGACACCATGCCGCAGACCATCGCCGTGATCGAGACCCGCGCCGAGCCGACCGGCGTCGAGGTCGTCGTCGCCGACCTGAGCGACGGCATTCCGGCCGGGCTCGCCGAGCGCGAGATCAACGGCGTGCTCCTCCAGTACCCCGGCGCCTCCGGGGCAGTACGGGACCTCAAGCCCGTCGTCGAGCGGGCGCACGAGCTGGGCGCGGTCGTCACTGTCGCCGCCGATCTGCTCGCCCTGACGCTGCTCACCTCGCCGGGTGAGCTGGACGCCGACATCGCGGTCGGTACGACCCAGCGCTTCGGTGTGCCGATGGGCTTCGGCGGGCCGCACGCCGGATACATGGCCGTGCGCGAGAAGTTCGCGCGCAGCCTGCCCGGCCGGCTCGTCGGCGTCTCGGTCGACGCGGACGGCAACAAGGCGTACCGGCTCGCCCTGCAGACGCGTGAGCAGCACATCCGCCGTGAGAAGGCGACCAGCAACATCTGTACGGCTCAGGTGCTGCTCGCCGTGATGGCCGGGATGTACGCGGTCTACCACGGTCCCCAGGGCCTCAAGTCCATCGCGCGGCGCACCCACCGGTACGCCACGATCCTCGCCGCGGGTCTGAAGGCCGGCGGGGTCGAGGTCGTCCACGAGGCGTACTTCGACACGCTGACCGTGCGGGTGCCGGGCAAGGCGGCCGAGACGCTCGCCGCCGCGCGCCGGGGCGGGGTCAACCTCCGGCTCGTCGACGCCGACCGCCTGTCCCTCGCCTGCGACGAGACCACCACGCGGGCCCAACTGGGCGCCGTCTGGGCGGCGTTCGGGGTCGACGGGGACGTGGCCGCGCTGGACGAGGCGACGGAGGACACGCTGCCGGCCGCGCAGCTGCGCACCGACGAGTACCTCACGCACCCGGTCTTCCACCAGTACCGTTCCGAGACCGCGATGCTGCGCTACCTGCGCCGGCTCGCCGACCGTGACTACGCGCTCGACCGCGGCATGATCCCGCTGGGCTCCTGCACGATGAAGCTCAACGCGACGACCGAGATGGAGCCGGTGACCTGGCCCGAGTTCGGGCAGCTGCACCCCTTCGCGCCCGCCGAGCAGGCGCAGGGCTACCTCACGCTCATCCGTGAGCTGGAGGAGCGCCTCGCAGAGGTCACGGGCTACGACAAGGTGTCCCTGCAGCCCAACGCCGGTTCGCAGGGCGAGCTGGCCGGTCTGCTGGCCGTACGCGGCTATCACCGGGCCAATGGCGACGAGCAGCGGACGATCTGCCTCATCCCGTCGTCCGCGCACGGGACGAACGCCGCGAGCGCCGTGATGGCCGGGATGAAGGTCGTCGTCGTGAAGACCGCCGACGACGGCGAGATCGACGTCGAGGACCTGCGGGCCAGGATCGAGCAGCACCGCGACGAGCTGTCGGTGCTGATGATCACGTACCCCTCGACGCACGGGGTGTTCGAGGAGCACGTCGCCGACATCTGCGCCCAGGTGCACGAGGCGGGCGGCCAGGTGTACGTCGACGGCGCCAACCTCAACGCGCTCGTGGGTCTCGCCAAGCCGGGGCACTTCGGCGGCGACGTCTCGCACCTCAACCTGCACAAGACGTTCTGCATCCCGCACGGCGGCGGCGGTCCGGGTGTGGGTCCGGTCGGGGTGCGCTCGCACCTGGCGCCGTATCTGCCGAACCACCCGCTGCAGCCCGCCGCGGGCCCGGAGACCGGCGTGGGCCCGATCTCGGCCGCTCCCTGGGGCTCCGCGGGCATCCTGCCCATCTCCTGGGCGTACGTCCGTCTCATGGGCGGTGAGGGGCTCAAGCGGGCCACGCAGGTCGCCGTGCTCAGTGCCAACTACATCGCCAAGCGCCTTGAGCCGCACTACCCGGTGCTCTACACCGGTCCCGGCGGGCTCGTGGCGCACGAGTGCATCATCGACCTGCGTCCGCTGACCAAGGCGACCGGTGTGAGCGTCGACGACGTCGCCAAGCGGCTCATCGACTACGGGTTCCACGCGCCGACGATGTCGTTCCCGGTGGCAGGCACGCTGATGATCGAGCCCACGGAGAGCGAGGACCTGACCGAGATCGACCGGTTCTGCGACGCGATGATCGCCATCCGTGCGGAGATCGAGAAGGTCGGCTCGGGCGAGTGGGCGGCGGACGACAACCCGCTGCGGAACGCTCCGCACACGGCCGCCGCGCTCGGCGACGCCTGGGAGCACGCGTACAGCCGCGAGGAGGCGGTGTTCCCGGCCGGTGTCTCGGCCGCGGACAAGTACTGGCCGCCGGTGCGCCGGATCGACCAGGCGTACGGCGACCGGAACCTGGTCTGCTCCTGCCCGCCGCTGGACGCCTACGAAGAGTAATCACCGACAGACATGCGTCGGGGCCGGTTCCGGGATTGTTTCCCGGGCCGGCCCCTCATGTGTCCGGACGGCCTGTACGCCGCCCTTGGTGCACCGCGCCGCTCAGGCGGCGGTCATCACGGTCATGGCCACAGGCCGATGTGGAGCGATGATCCGGCCGTCCGGCAGAAGCTCACCGGTGTCCTCGAAGAGGAGAACGCCGTTGCACAGCAGGCTCCATCCCTGTTCCGGGTGGTGCGCAACGAGATGTGCGGCCTCCCGGTCGGCGGAGTCGGCTGTCGGGCACGGTGGCTGGTGCTGGCACATTGATGGGATCTTTCGCTTTGGTGTGAGGTCGGTGATCGGTGTCGTGTCTGTTCCGCGGCTCGAACTGATGCTCATTGCCGCCCCCCGTTTGTCAGATGGTCCGGAACCCAGTGTTGCCCTACGGGCGTCAATCCGCAGGGATTTGGCGTCAGCGCTCCTCACAGGTTGATGACGCATCACCCGTGCGGACGGTTCATTCCAACTGGGCTGTCTCTTCGGGTGGTTAGGAATGGTCGGATGGGGCTAGTCCGGACGGGCCGGGGGTGCGTTGAGTCCCTGTCATGTCACTCCGAGCAACAACGTGCCCCGCGGCCGGGGTGGGGCCGCGGGGCACGGAAGCAGAGGTGCGCTCAGGCGGGTGAGCCGAGCAGCGGGGCGGGCGTCGGCGTCGGTGTGAGCCGATGGGTCAGGACGGGCAGCAGTTCGGCCACGCGGTGCGGTCGGTGCGCGGCGATGCCGGGCGGCGCGGGAGCCAGCGGCACCAGGAGGTCGGTGGCCGCGAGACGGCCCTCGGCGCCGTCGGCCGCGCAGTCGCCGTGCAGCCAGAGTGTGAGCATGTACAGCTCGGGTACGGACAACAGACGGGCCTGGTACGACCCGGTCATCGTCTCGGCCTGACGCAGGGCGCGCTCGGTGGCGGTGACGTACGGGCCCTCGAAGAAGTGCGAGAAGGCCCAGCCGTCGGGGGTCAGCCTCGTTTCCGCGGCCGCCACGGCGCGTTCGCCGCAGCGGATCAGGAAGCGCCACCCTGCCAGGCGGGTGGCGGAGGTGCCCGCCGGGGTGATCCGGTCGAGTACGTGGACGGGCAGCGGCAGATCGGGTGTGGCGGGTCCCTGGGCGTTGCGCAGGGACGGGGTACGCGCTTCACGGACCGCGGTGGGGGAACCGAGGGCGGTGAGGACGGTGCGCAACGCGGGCGCGGGAGCCGGGGGCACGTGCAGCGGCATGGTGGGTCGCCTCTCATTCGACAGGCAGGGTGGCGCGAGGGCGGGGGCGGACGGCGCTGTCTGCTCTCGGGTCAGAGGAGCGTGGGCCCAAGGTCCGGTCGTCAAAGTGGCGTCGTTCACCCGAAGGGTCGGCCGCGTGGCGGGCGGCACTTTGACGGCAGGACCTACCATGGCGGACGCCAACTCTCTGCCTCGTTCGCGGAGTTTATACGACACGTGTTCTGACGGTGTTTCGTCTAGCCGTTCCGCGCATTAAGAGCAAGAGACAATTCGGTCGGCGTGACGTGCGTTTGGTCCTGGTTCTCCAGGGGTACCCGTCGATGGCCTCGGAATATGCCACCGGGGTGGACGGCCGGTTCCTGTCGGCGTTTCTCACGACAGGGCAGATCGTCGAAAGCGAGCACTGACCCATGCCTGGTGAATGTGCCTGCGGGTATCTGCGTTCGGAGTAGCGCCCGGGGGTCTGTTCCGGGGCGTTATCGATCACACTGTCTGGGCATCATCCCACGTGACCCGGGACATCAGCGGCCGGTTCGTCGGGCTGCCCAGTCGAGGAGGGACACTTCGATGGGGGAGAAGGTCGTGGCGGGGCCGATCGGCCTGTCCGATCGGCAGCGCTACCGCGAAAAGCTCCAGGAGTGTCTGGCGGGGCTGGCGCGGTTGCTGGCGGAGAAGCGGTTCGACCGCCCCAAGAATCTCATGGGCCTGGAGATCGAGCTGAATCTCGCCGGTCCTGACGGCATGCCGAGAATGATGAATGCGCAAGTACTTGAGCGCATCGCGAGCCGGGATTTCCAAACAGAACTCGCCATGTTCAATCTGGAAGTCAACATTGCTCCCCATCGGCTCGGCGGCCGTGTATTCGACCGGCTCGCCGAGGAGTTGCGTACGTCACTCGCCTATGCCCACCGGAAGGCGAACGAGGTCGATGCCGGAATCGTGATGATCGGTATTCTGCCGACGCTCGCCCGCGACGACCTGGTCTCCGCGAACCTTTCCGACGTGGACCGCTACACGCTGCTCAACGACCAGATCGTGGCCGCGCGCGGCGAGGACTTCAGGCTGGACATCGAGGGAGTGGAGCGGCTCAGCTGCACCTCGGCCTCCATCGCGCCCGAAGCCGCCTGCACCTCCGTGCAGTTGCACCTACAGGTCACGCCCGGACGCTTCGCCGACGTGTGGAACGCGGCGCAGGCGGTGGCCGCCGTCCAGGTCGCGGTGGGCGCCAACTCGCCCTTCCTGTTCGGCCGTGAGCTGTGGCGCGAGTCGCGGCCCCCGCTGTTCCTGCAGTCGACGGACACCCGGCCGCCCGAGCTCCAGGCGCAGGGGGTGCGTCCTCGGACCTGGTTCGGGGAGCGGTGGATCTCGTCGGCGTACGACCTGTTCGAGGAGAACCTGCGCTTCTTCCCGCCTCTGCTGCCGATCTGCGACGAGGAGGATCCGAAGAGCGTCCTCGACGAGGGCGGTACGCCCAGGCTCGCCGAACTCGTGCTCCACAACGGCACGATCTACCGCTGGAACCGTCCGGTGTACGGCATCGACGACGGCGTCCCGCACCTGCGCGTGGAGAACCGCGTGCTGCCCGCGGGCCCCACGGTCACCGACGTGATCGCGAACGCGGCCTTCTACTACGGGCTCGTACGGGCCCTCGCGGGCGAGGCGCGGCCGGTGTGGACACGGCTGCCCTTCGAGTCCGCGGCGGCCAACTTCGACCATGCCTGCCGGTACGGCATCGACGCGCGGCTGGAGTGGCCGCGACGCGGCAGGTACGGCGGGACCACGCGGCTGCCCGCGACGCAGCTGGTGCTGGACGAGCTGCTGCCGCTAGCGGCGTCGGGTCTGGACGCGTGGGGTGTCGAACCGGCCGACCGGGACCTCTACCTCGGTGTCATCGAGGAGCGCTGCAAACGGGGCGTCAACGGGGCCTCCTGGCAGTCCCGCACGTTCCACAAGGCACTGGAGGGCGGCATGGGGCGGGATGCCGCGCTGGCCGCCACGACGAAACGGTACGCCGAGCTGATGCACCTCGGTGAGCCCGTGCACACCTGGCCGGTCGGGTTACCGGCGCCCGCCGTTTCGCTCGGGTGAGGTCGGCGGGGTGACGTGTGATGGCGGGGCGACGCGTGGTGGTGCGGCGAGTGGGGTGACGTGTGGTGCGGCGAGTGGGTGATCAGGCCTGGTCGCCGGCCCGTACGACGGCCTTCAGGATCACCGAGTGGATCTGGGACGGGTCGGTGACCAGGTGGCCCGAGCCGCCGGTCGCCTCGGCGATCTCGTCGAGCTCCTTCTTGTCGGCCTCAGGGCCCACCGCGATCGCGATGATCGGTACCGGGTGGTCCGGATCGGTCAGCTCCCGGAGCTTGGCGACGAGGGCGGAGCGCGAGATGCTCCCGGGATCCTGGTTCACTCCATCGGTCAGCAGCACCAGCGCGTTGAACTTGCCCTTCGTGTAGGAGGCGGTGGCCTCCTTGTACGCCGCCAGCGTGGTGTCGTACAGGCCCGTGGCGCCGTCCTTGACCGGCTTCAGGCTGCTGAAGGCCGCCGACAGCCGGTCCCGCTGGGTGCTGCCGCCCACGCGGTCGCCGAGCCGCTCGGTGGGGACGAGAACGCGGTAGTCGCGCTTGCCGTCGAGCTTCGTGGAGAACTGCCAGAGCCCGACCTCGTCCTCCGGGGTGAGGGTGGCCAGGGCCTGCAGCAGTGCCGCCTTGGTCACGTCCATACGGGGCTCGCTGGTGCCCGGCACCGGCTTCTTCATGGACGCGGAGGCGTCGACGACCGTGGTGAGCCGGGCGCTCTGCACGGTGATCGTCCACATGCCGAGGGCTTCCTCGATCTCCTTGTCCGTGGCCGGTGTCTCCGGCAGCTTCTCGTACGGCTGCGGGGCGCGGCCGCCGGCGCGGGTCACCAGCTTGTCCGGGATGTCGTCGTCATCCGTACGGAAGCCGTGCTTCTCCAGGATCAGGCGTCCTTCCGGCTCGCCGAGGAGGGTCATGAACCGCAGCGCGGCCCGGCTCTCGTCCGTGGACAGCGCCGGCTCGTCGACCAGCGCGAACGGGAAGTCGAGCAGGGGCGAGCCGTCCTTCGGGTAGAAGAGGTCGAGATCGTCGCCGCTGTCCGCGGTCGTGTTGTACGCGAACGCCGCCTGCTCGGAGAGGATCAGCGCCTGGTTGCGCTTCGGGTTGCCCTGCTCGGTGCCGGAGAGGTCGCGCGGCAGGGTGTCCAGGACCTGGCTGTCGCTGTCGGAGGCGCGCAGCGAGAGGGCCTTCGCGGTGGCCGCCGCCAGGATGTCGCCGTCCTTGGCCTTGCCCACCGCGTGCGTCAGCCGGGTCAGGGCGAGCAGACCGGTGGCACTGCGTGAGGGGTCGCCCGCCCCGAGCTTCAGCCGCTCGCTCGTCGTCGTCGCGTCGGCCAGTTCGGTCCAGCTGTACGTCTTGACGGGCCAGCCGAGCGACTTCGCGGCCGTCGGGATCATGGCGACGCCGACGGGTGACGAGGCGACGCTGCCCGCCGGGGTCACCGGAACCGACCTGCCGTCCGCCATGATCCGGTTCACCCACACACCCGAGTCCGGCACCCATGCCTCGAACTCGCCGGCGCCCTTCGCCTTCGACCGCAGGGCGTCCGTGACCTCGTACGCCTCCCGGGCGGTCACCTGGACGTCGAGGCAACTGCCGTCGGACGTCACGTCGTTGTCCCGGGCGTAGCCGGCCGCGTCCCTGAGCGCGGGCGCGATGCCGGGAGCGGCGGCGATCCTCAGCCGTACGGCACTGTCCCAGCAGGACGAGCCGAAGGAGAGCACGCCGCCGTCGACCGCGGCGGCCGTGCCCGCGGCGGCAGCGAGCAGGAGGGCCGTCGTGAGCGCCACATTGCGGCGCCGCGCGCGCCGCCGGGGGTCGGTGGCGCCCCTCCGGAACCCGTCGGGCAAGCTGTGACGTCCCATGGCGGTCGTGCCCTTCCCTGGTCGAGCCGGAGTCGTTGAAGCCGGAAATGGCCGAATGCTATGGCATCGGGGGAGGGGTGCCCGCCAGGGCGTCCGTCCCCCCGACGGCTGGTCGCGCACGATCTTCGCAACTTCATTCGAGACCCTAGCGGGGTGAAGATGGGGATGAGGCGGGATTGCTCAACTGGAGGCAGGAGTGCACGTGGAGGCAGGGTCGGTGGCTGATTCTTTTCCCGAGGACCGGCCCGCACGGCGGATTCTCCGCGACGAGACGCTGCTCGTACTGGGTGTCTCGCTCGGGGCCAGCGGGGTCTCGGCGCTGATCAGCTTTGTCGGTTCGGTCACCAAACCAGGAGGTCTCAAGGACCAGGCGGCCACGCTCAACGCCTCGGCCGCGCCCGGCCGTCCATGGCTCGATCTGGCGTGGCAGCTGTTCGGGATCGCTTCCGCGCTGGTGCCGGTCGCCCTTGTCGCGCACTTCCTGCTGCGTGAGGGGAAGGGGCTGCGCACGCTCGGCTTCGACCGCACCCGGCCCTGGCCGGATCTCGCCCGGGGGGCCGCGATCGCCGCGGTGATCGGCAGTTCGGGCATCGCCTTCTACCTGGCGGCCCGCGGTCTCGGCTTCAACCTCACCGTGGTGCCCGAGGCGCTGCCCGAGGTGTGGTGGAAGTACCCGGTACTGATCCTCTCCGCGATCCAGAACTCGGTCCTGGAGGAGGTCATCGTCGTCGGGTATCTGCTGCGCCGCCTCGACCAGTTGGGCTGGACACCGGTCAATGCCCTGGTGGCCAGCTCGGTGCTGCGCGGCTCGTACCACCTCTACCAGGGCATCGGCGGGTTCATCGGCAACATGGTGATGGGCGTGGTCTTCGTCTACCTGTACCGCCGCTGGGGCCGCGTCGGGCCGCTGGTGGTCGCCCACTCGCTGCTCGACATCGGGGCGTTCGTCGGGTACGCGCTGCTGGCGGGGAAGGTGGGCTGGCTGCCCACCGCGTGAACAGCCGGAAACGCGAAGACCGCCGGAAGCGCGACGCCTGAACAGTGCGAAGGGGGCGTACGAGATCCTCGTACGCCCCTTCGCACTGTTCAGGCGAGCAGTTCGCCCTCGATGACGGTGACCGCGCGGCCGGTGAGCAGCGTGCGGTCGCCGCGGAGTTCGGTCCGTACGAGACCGGAGCGGGACGAGGCCTGGCGGCCGGTGAGGCCGGTGCGGCCGAGGCGCTCGGACCAGAAGGGCGCGAGGGCTGTGTGGGCGCTGCCGGTGACCGGGTCCTCGTCGATGCCGATGTTCGGGAAGAAGCAGCGGGACACGAAGTCGTAGCCCTCGGAGGGGTCCCCGGCGCGGGCCGTGGCGATGATGCCGCGCTCGGAGTGACGGGCGAGGGACGCGAGGTCGGGGGAGAGCCCCAGGACCGTCTTCTCGTCGGCGAGTTCGATCAGCAGGTCGCCGACGTTCGGGCCGGTGTCGTGGGTGGTGAGCGGCTCGGCGCCCAGTGCCTCGGCGACGCCCCGCGGGACCTCGACCGGGGTGAGCGGGGCCGTCGGGAAGTCGAGGGTGATCGAGCCGTCGTCGTGCGCGGTGGCGATGAGCACGCCGCTCCTGGTCGCGAACCGTACGGGTCCCGGGGCGGCGCCCGTCGTGGCCAGTACGTGAGCGGTGGCGAGTGTCGCGTGACCGCACATCGCCACCTCGGCTGCGGGCGTGAACCAGCGCAGCGCCCAGTCGGCCTCTCCGCCCGCCGGGAGGGGGTGGGCGAACGCGGTCTCCGCGTGGTTGACCTCCAGGGCCACGTTCTGGAGCCAGGCGTCGTCCGGGAAGGACGTGGAGGCGTCGAGGAGGAGGACCCCGGCCGGGTTGCCGGCGAAGGGGCGGTCGGTGAAGGCGTCGACGATTCGAATCCGCATGAGGCAGACGCTAGGCGCTGGTCGGAGGCCTGGGCCAAGGCCAATCCGGGGCGGGTGGACCGGTGGTGGGGTGTGGAGGGATCCACGAGGGGTCTTGGGGCTCGTGGGTGTGCCTGCTCGGCGGCGACGCTCTTGTCCCGTCTTGAATGATCTGGTTCCGCATCGCCCTCCTGATGTGCGGCGACCAGTTCGTCTGAGACGTGAGGATGCCGGGAATCTCAGGTGACGTGGTCCTGGCCGGGGATGCCGGATGCTGTCTCAGCTGATCCGGTCGGGCTGTGCCCAGGCCCTCATGACTCTTGACCTTGCCCAAAGGCGAAGGCCGACGCTGTCTGTGGCGATCAAACCGGCGAGTTGAGCGCTTGTCTCCGACCGAACCCGGATGAGGGGAACCTCCATGGATGACGACGCTCTCCTGGCGGAACAGATGGCCTACTACAGTGCCGGCGCGGCCGAATACGACCGGCCCTACGCGGAGTACGAAGACCTGCGGAGGTTGCTGGCTGTCGTCGATGACCTCCCGATTGCCGGGGATGTGCTGGAGTTGGCCTGCGGAACGGGCCAGTGGACCCCTCTGCTCGCCGGGCGGGCGCGTTCGGTGACGGCTGTCGACGCGGCAAGCGAAGTGTTGGCCCTCGCTCGTGCGCGCACCGCGTTCCCCACCGTGGAATTCCTCGAGGCCGACCTGTTCGAGTGGCAGCCGCCACGACGCTACGACACCGTGTTCTTCGCCTTCTGGCTCTCCCATGTCCCGCCGACGCGGCTGCCCGACTTCTGGAACACCGTCGCCGCCGCGCTCGCGCCGGGCGGCAAAGCGATCTTCATCGACGACGGCCCCGCAGCAGCCGCCTACGAGCAAGTCCTCGCGGACCAGCCGACCCCCGCGGCGCTGCGCCGGCTCGATGACGGCAGCCGATACCGCATCGTGAAGGTGTTCCACGATGTCCAGACCCTCACGGACGACCTCACCGCGCTGGGGTGGTCGGTCCGCATCCGGTCCATGGCCGCGAACTTCATCGGCATTGCAGAACCGCCGACCACCGCCGGCTGACAAGCCGCGACTGCGGCGCTCGCATCAACCGCGTAGCCGAACCAGGTCGCCTGAGACCGCAGGCAAATCGGACCCGATCACCTGAGACGGAGTCCAGATCGATTGAGACGAGGCAGCTCTCCTTCGTCGGTGGGCCTTGCCGGGCGAACTGTTCCGATATATCGTTGACGCATCGCGACAGATCAACGATCGAATGGAGTGATTGCGATGCGTTCCCATGGAGAGGAATACGGACCGGGGTTCGGCCCCGGTGAAGGACGTGGCCGTGGACACGGCGGGCCCGGACACCCCGGTCGGGGTGGTTTCGAGGGCCGGCGTTCCGCCTTCGGTCCCTTCGGGCCCGGCTTCGGTGGTCCCGGCTTCGGCCCGGGCCCCTGGGGTGGGCGCGGAGGCAGGGGCGGACCGCGTGGCAGGGCACGGCGTGGCGACGTACGCGCGTCGATCCTGGCCCTGCTCAAGGACCGGCCGATGCACGGCTACGAGATGATCCAGGAGATCGCCGAGCGCAGCGGCGGGGCGTGGAAGCCCAGCCCCGGTTCGGTGTACCCCACCCTTCAGCTTCTGGAGGACGAGGGGCTGATCAGCAGTGCGAGCGAGGGTGGCAAGAAGCTCTTCTCGCTCACCGACGACGGCCGGGTCGCGGCCGACGAGGGTCCCGACGCGCCCTGGGAGGACGCCGGGCGCGGGGTCGACTGGGAGGCTCTGAGCGACATCCGGCAGGCCGGCTTCGGTCTGATGGAGGCGTTCGGGCAGGTCTGGAAGACCGGCAGCAAGGAGCAGCGCGAGAAGGCGCTGACCGTCATCAACGACGCGCGCAAGAAGCTGTATCTGATCCTCGCCGACGAGGACTGATGGTCCGCCGATGTGGTTCACCAATGGGGGTGCTTCGACTTCGAAGTACCCCCATTGAGCGTGTGATGGGCCGTGTTCCGGGCCTGCTCTAGGCCACCAGTCCGTCCAGCTTGCGCAGGGACTCGTTCAGGGCCGCCGTCGCCGAGTCCTTCAGCTTGCCCGCCATCAGCGAGACGGCGGCGCCCGTGAACTCACCGTCGATACGGACGGTCGTGCCCTCGCCGTCGGGGGTCAGCGTGTAACGCGTGGCGACGATCACGGCCATCGGGCCCTTGCCGCGGATCGCGAGCGTGCGGGCCGCCTCCACCTCCTCGATGGTCCAGTTGACCTCGGCGGGGAAGCCCATCATCTTCATGTTCTCCTCGAAGGTGCCGCCGACTTCGAGCGTCTCGGGACCGCCCTTCGGGAAGTTGGTGTGGGTGGAGTTCCACTCGCCGTACGAGGAGAAGTCCGTGAGCTGTGCCCAGACCTTCTCGGCGGGCGCCTCTATCCGTGCTTCCGCGCTGACTTCGGCCATGCGACCACCCCTCGTCTCGGGTGCTGCGCCGGGCGCAGCTGGCTACGGTGTCGCGGAACGTAGTCGCAGGGCCCTGAACATTCAATACTGATGAACCGTCAGGAAGTGTGGAGACGGGAGAGGGTGAGTGCTCCGGATGAGTGCGCCGGGCGGGCCCTCAGTCGATCCGTCGTATCGCCGCCGCGTCGAACAGGTCCCAGGCGCGCGGGTACGGCCCTTCGTCGTGGCAGTGCCAGGCGTCCCAGAACAGGTCGGCGAGCAGCGCGTCGTCGGGGGCGTAGACCCGGTACGCGTACTGCCTGCCGTCGATGGCCGGCAGGACCACCAGCCAGCACCTGCTCTCCATGCTGCGTTGGACGAGCGCCGGTGCGACGCGGTTGCGTGAGGGGCGCAGCGCAAGGCGGCGCGCGCCCGTCGGGGGCGGCGGCGCGATGTCATCCGTAAGGAGGAGGGGTCGGACAGTGCTGCTCCACCCTGTGTCGGACGCGGAAATGCTTCCCCACGGGGATGACTCGGTCCGAAGGGACTGATGAGGTGAGGGGTGTGCAATCCCGTACTTCCCACCAGCAGGCCGCCGGGCGCGACCCGGTCCGCGAGGACATCGAGGCCCGGCTCAGCGCTGAGCTGGCAGTGGTGGTCAGCGGTGCGCGCAGACGAGCGCTGCGGGACGGGGACCGGCAGCTCGACACGGCTCATCTGCTGCACACGCTCCTGGAGTCCGACCCCGAGGTGCGCGAGGTCTTCGAGAGCGGCCCTCAGGTCGCCCGGCTGCTCGGCTATCTCGTGCAGCGCAGCATCGGCTACGGGCTCCGCTGGCAGAGCTCCGTCGAGGACTCCGGTGCCATACCCGTGGTGGCCGAGGACGGGTGGTCGCCGGTGGCGGCGGGCACCCTGGAGGTCGCCTGCGAACGGGCCCTGCGACGGGGCGACGACCGCGCGGGCGTGGTCGACCTGCTCGCGGCGATCGTCGCCGAACCCGAGTCGCGGGCGGTGGAGGTACTGGGACGCGCGGGGGTCGACGTACCGGTGCTGCTCGCGCGGATCGACGCCGCGGCGGACCGGGGCATCGGGGCCTGAGCCGATACCGGGGCGTGCGGGGGCGTCGCCGGTCCATTCGGTGAGACAGGTGTCATCGGGGGTGACGCTCATGTCGTCGCCTGTCATCATGTGCCGGTGCATACGTCTGAGAGCAGTCAGCGCAACCGAGGGAGGGGCTTCGGGCTCGGCCTCGCTCTCGCGTCGGCGGTCGCCTTCGGGGGATCCGGTGTCGCGGCCAAGCCGTTGATCGAGGCGGGGCTCGACCCGCTGGACGTGGTGTGGCTGCGGGTCGCGGGCGCCGCAGTGGTGATGCTGCCGCTGGCCGTGCGCCACCGGGGGCTCGTGCGCAGGCGGCCCGCGCTGCTCGCCGGGTTCGGACTGCTCGCCGTGGCGGGTGTCCAGGCCTTCTACTTCGCCTCGATCTCGCGCATACCCGTCGGGGTCGCGCTGCTCGTCGAGTACCTCGCGCCCGCACTGGTCCTCGGCTGGGTGCGGTTCGTGCAGCGGCGGCCGGTGACCCGTGCCGCGGCGCTGGGTGTCGTCCTCGCCGTCGGCGGTCTCGCCTGCGTCGTCGAGGTGTGGTCGGGGCTGAGCTTCGACGTCCTCGGGTTGCTGCTCGCGCTCGGCGCCGCCTGTTGCCAGGTCGGCTACTTCGTCCTGTCCGACCAGGGCAGCGACGCGGGCGAGGAGGCCCCGGATCCGCTCGGCGTCATCGCGTACGGGCTGCTGGTCGGCGCGCTCGTCCTGACGGTCGTGGCGCGGCCGTGGGGGATGGACTGGTCGGTGCTCGGGGGCACCGCGGACATGGACGGCACGGCGGTCGCGGCCTCGCTGCTGCTGGGCTGGATCGTGCTGATCGCGACCGTCGTCGCCTACGTGACCGGCGTCAAGTCCGTGCGCAGGCTCTCGCCGCAGGTGGCAGGCGTCGTGGCCTGTCTGGAGGCCGTCATCGCCACCGTGCTCGCCTGGGTCCTGCTCGGTGAGCACCTGTCGGCGCCACAGATCATCGGCGGCGCGGTCGTCCTCTGCGGCGCCTTCATCGCCCAGTCGTCCACGCCCGCCAAGGCCGCGCAGACACCGGTGGCAGGCGGCACGGGCGACGCCGAAAGGGAGTTGTCGGCGCGAGGCACCGCCGTCTAGGCTCCCGATCATGCATTCGAGCGCACTCGTTCTTCCGCCTCCGGCCGCCTGAGGCGGGCCCTCCGGAATTCCCGCCCGGCCATTGGCCGGGCGGAACGGTGCTGCCCGCGGATGAAGTCCGAGGACCATCCGCGCCGAGACGACCGACCTGATCGCAACCGACCTGGTCGCGGCGACTCACCCGCCTGACGGGGCTCGTACGCCCCATCCGGTCGGTGTGCCGCTCGTACGGCGCGTGACGTGGTCCTTTCCCGAACTTCTGCGGATCTGCGGAGAGAACACGTGTCGCATGCTGTCTCCGGCCTGCCCATCGGGCGAGGCCTTCTCTATCTGACCGTCGCCGGCGCCGCCTGGGGCACCGCGGGCGCGGTCGCCTCACTTGTCTACCGCGCCAGCGACATGGGCCCCGTCGCCCTGTCCTTCTGGCGCTGCGCGGGCGGCCTCGCCCTGCTGCTCGCAGCCCGGTCGCTCCGGCGCCGGCCGCGCCCCACCGCACGCCCCCTCCTTCGTACGAGGCTGCTGCGGACCGGTGCCACAGGCGTGGGGCTCGCGGTCTTCCAGACCGCGTACTTCGCCGCCGTCGAGGCCACCGGACTCGCCGTGGCCACCGTCGTCACCCTCGGGGCCGGTCCCGTACTCATCGCGCTGGGTGCACAGTTGACCATGGGAGAACGGCTCGGACGCGCCGGGTACGCCTCCGTCGCCGGAGCGTTCGCCGGGCTCGCGGTGCTCGTGCTGGGCAGCGGTGGCGCGTCGGTCCGGCCGTCGGGCGTCGCGCTCGCGGTCGTGTCCGCCGCCGGGTACTCGGTGATGACGCTGCTGACCCGCTGGTGGGGGCGCGACGGCGGCACCGACGCCTCGTCCACCACGGTGGGGGCGTTCGCCGTCACGGCCCTGTGTCTGCTGCCGTTCGGGCTCGCCGAGGGGCTGGTGCCGCACACCGCCGAACCCGTCCGGGTCATCGCGCTGGTGGCGTTCATCGCCGCGGTCCCGACGGCCCTCGCCTACGCCCTGTACTTCGCGGGCGCGGCCGTCGTCCGCTCGGCGACCGTCTCCGTGATCATGCTGCTCGAACCGGTGAGCGCGGCGGTCCTGGCCGTCGCCCTGCTCGGCGAGCGGCTGACCGCGGCCACGGTCGCGGGCACGCTGTTGATGCTCGGGTCGGTGGCGGGGCTCGCGTTCGCGGAGGCACGGGGCTCGGGGACCGCGAGACGGGCCCCCGAGGGGGAACCGGCGCTGCTCTGAAGACCTGCCGCCACCGGACTGTCGGTACCGGAGAACGCCGGTGTCGGACGAGCGTCGGTACCCGGCCGTGTGGGCCCCACCCCGTAGGGTCCACACGGCCGGTCACCTATGAGGCGGCCTGCGCCACCTCGGCGTCACCTGCTGTCGCGCCGCCGCAGCAGGTGTTCCCGCGCCGCCGTGTCACCCGGACCGCCTCTTGTGGTCAGTTCGGCCACAACGCGGTTCTGGATTTCCTCCGGCCGGTGATTCGCGTACTTGAACTTCGCCCGTACGTCCGTCACTTCGAGCCGCAGCCCGCGGATCCCGGAGAGGAGACGGCCGAACGGGGCCTCGCCGACCGTCGCACGGGCGGAACCGCCCTCGGGCTGGAAGTGGCCGAGCTGGCGGTTGAGGAGCTCGGCCTTCTCCGCCGGGGCGTCCACCACCTGGGCGGTGCAGCGGAGTTGGACCGCAGCGTAGAAGCTCGTCGGAGTGCCGTGCTCGGGCGGGGAGTCCGGTGGAGCCTGCCAGGGGCCGGGCACGTACACGTAGTCGTCGACCACGCTCAGGGTCACGACCGGGTTCGCCTCAAGGGCCGGCCACACCGGGTTCGGGCGGGCCAGATGGGCGAGGACCAGTCCGTACGGTCCGGGCTCGGCCTCGTGGAGGAAGTGCATCGGCTGGACGTGCGGCGGTTCGCCGGGCAGGCCGTTCACGGAGAGCTGGCCGAAGTCGTGGACGGCCAGCCACTGTTGCCATTCGGTGTCGTCGCGGGGCGCGTCCCAGGGATGTATGAGCATCAGAGGACCGCCAGGTAGTCGGGGACCTCGATCCCGGGGGCGAGGCCGGCCGCGGGGACCGGGGCGCCGTATCCCTTGCGGAGCGGGAGGACTCCGGTCCAGTGCGGCAGGCCGAGGTCCTCGGGCTCGTCGTTCGGGCCGCCGGTGCGCAGCTTCGCCGACACCTCGGCGAGGTCCAGGCGGAGCACGGCGGTGGCGGCCAGTTCCTTGGCGTTGGCGGGCCGGGAGTCGTAGGAGCGGCCGGGCACCACGTGGTCCACCAGCGCGTCCAGGGCCTCCCGCTTCTCGTCGGGGTCCGTCATCTGGTGGGCGACGCCGTGCACCACCACGGAGCGGTAGTTGATCGAGTGGTGGAAGGCCGAGCGGGCCAGCACCAGCCCGTCGACGTGCGTGACGGTGACGCAGACCGGCAGACCAGGGTCGGCCTGTCCCGCCATCCGAAGCGGGCGCGAACCCGTCGAGCCGTGCAGATAGAGGTGCTCGCCGACCCGTCCGTACAGCGTGGGCAGCACGACCGGCGCCCCGTCGCGGACGAAGCCCAGATGGCAGACGTACCCCTCGTCGAGGATCGAGTGCACCATCTCGTGGTCGTACGCGGCGCGCTCCCTGGAGCGGGTGGGGACGGTGCGGTCGGTCGGGGGGTACGTGGCGGGGCGCGGGGCGGCCGTCTCCGTCATGGTGCTCTCCAGGTCTGCGTCGTCGTCTGTTCTGGCACGTACGCCGTGCTCGCCTTGCGTGGCGTATTGCACTAGTGCATACTCTGTTTTGTGCTAGAAGAGTATCGGATCGAGGGTAGGCGCGCAGCTGAGATTGCGGCCAGCGTCGAGCGTGCGGTGGGTTCGGGGGACCTCGAACCCGGTCAACTGCTGCCGCCGATGCGGGAGTTGGCGGGACGGCTCGGGGTGAATCCCAATACCGTCGCGGCCGCCTATCGCACTTTGCGTGAGCGCGGGGTGATCGAGACGGCGGGCCGGCGCGGCAGTCGCGTACGGTCGAAGCCGGTGACGACCGCTCGGGAGATCTCCCGCCTGGATGTGCCGCCCGGGGTGCGGAACCTGTCCGACGGCAATCCGGACCCGGCTCTGCTGCCCGCGCTCGCCGGGGTGTTCGCGGCGGCCGCGGCCCACGCCGACCGACAACCGGTGCTCTACGGAGAGGCCGCCGTGGAGCCGGAGTTGGCACGCCTCGCGCGCGGGGACCTGGACGCGGACGGCGTGCCGGGCGGGCCGGTCGTGGTCACCTCGGGGTCGCTCGACGCCATCGAGCGGGTGCTGGCCGTGCACCTCAGGCCCGGTGACGCCGTCGCCCACGAGGACCCCGGCTGGCGCAGTGTGCTCGATCTGATCCCGGCGCTCGGGCTGCGGGCGGTTCCGGTCGGCGTCGACGACGAGGGACCGCTGCCCGACGACGTACGAGCCGCGCTGGAGGGCGGGGCGCGTGCCCTGATCGTCACCGACCGCGCGCAGAACCCGACCGGCGCCGCGGTGAGCGCCACGCGCGCGCGTGCCCTGCGTTCCGTGCTGGCCGAGTACCCGGAGACCCTGCTCGTCGAGGACGACCACGGGCATCGCATCGTCGACCTGCCCCTGAATCCGCTGGCCGGCGTGACCCGGCACTGGGCGTTCATGCGCTCGGTCGCCAAGGCGTACGGGCCCGATCTGCGGCTTGCCGTGCTCACCGGGGACTCCGTCACCATGGACCGGGTGCAGGGGCGGCAGCGGTTGGGGCCGGGTTGGGTGAGCCGGCTGTTGCAACGGGCTGTTGCCGGGCTGTGGGCCGACGGTGCGGTGGACGCGCGGGCCGTGGCGGCGGCCTACGGGCGGCGGCGGGACGCGTTGATCGGCGCGCTCGCGGAGCGGGGCGTCGAGGCGTACGGACGCAGCGGGATGAACGTGTGGGTGCCCGTGCCGGACGAGACCGGGGCCGTCGCGCGGCTGCTGCACGCGGGCTGGGCCGTCGCGCCGGGGGCACGCTTCCGGATGAACGCGCCGCCGGGGCTGCGGATCACCGTCTCGACCCTCGCTCCGGACGAGGTCGGGGTGGTGGCGGACGCGGTCGCCGCCGCGGTCGGGCCGGCACCTGAGCGCCGGTACGTCTAAGTCCGGGGCGCGGTGAGTCGGTGAGCCGGAGACCTGATGGCGCGGTTGCGCGGTGGGCTCAGGGCTTGGGTCTGGCGAGCTTGGTGGGCCTGCCGGCCCTGGACTGGGTGAGTGCCGCGCCCGCCAGCACGATGACCGCGCCCACCGGTGTCGACCAGGCCAGCGACTCGCCGAGGATCGCGACGCCCGCGGCGGTGGCGATGACCGGGATGAAGTACGTGACCATCTGGGCCGTCGTCGGGCCGATCTCGGCGACCAGGCCGTACTGGACGAGAAGGGCGAGGCCAGTGCCGAGCGTGCCCAGCGCGATGATCGCGAGCAGCGGTATGAGCGGGAAGCGGGTCGGCAGGGTCGTGAACAGCGGGGTGACGACGGCCAGTTGGGCCGTCGCGAGCAGCAGCTGGGCGCCGGTCAGCGAGAGGTTGGAGTGGCTGGAGCCGGCCAGCGTGCGGCGGATGTAGATCCAGCCGATCGGGTAACTGAGCGACGCCAGCAGGGCCATCGTGGTGCCCGCGGCGTCCAGGCCGTGGAAGCCCTGCCAGGCGCCGAGCACCGTCAGCACGCCGAGGAAGCCGATACCGAGGCCCGCGACCCGGCGGCGGGTGGGCCGGTCCTCGGAGAGGGCGACCAGCGACAGGGCCATGCCCCACAGGGGTGAGGTCGCGTTGCAGATACCCGCCAGCGTGGACGGAATCGTCAGCTCGGAGTACGCGAACAGCGAGAACGGCAGGGCGTTGAGGAGCAGGGCCGAGATCGCCAGGTGCCCCCAGGTGCGCGCTCCGCGCGGCAGCCGGTCCCCCTTCCAGGCGATCGCGACCGCGAGCACCAGCGTGCCGAACAGCAGGCGGCCGAACGTCACTTGGAAGGGGGCGTAGCCGTTCGTGCCGACCTTGATGAGGAGGAAGCTGAAACCCCAGATCAGAGACAGTCCGGCGAAGCGGAGGCGCCAGTCGAGGGCTCGGCGGGCGCGGGGAGGGGCGGTGTGGAGCGAGCCCGGAGGTGTGGTGGACAAGGAGACGGGAGAGGTCTGGGGTTCGGTCGCGGGGCTCATGCCGACCACGATGACGGATCACGATCTCGTAGCACAAGCGAGACTTTTCGCGTGGTACCTCGTAGTATTGCTTATATGTTGAACCTGGAGCGCCTGCGTACCCTCGACGCCCTGGCCCGGCACGGCTCGGTCAGTGGCGCGGCCGAGGGGCTGCATGTGACGACCTCGGCGGTGTCCCAGCAGATGTCCAAGCTGGAGCGGGAGGTGGGGCAACAACTGCTCGCCAAGAACGGGCGGGGGGTGCGGCTCACCGACGCGGGGCGGCTGCTCGCCGACCATGCCGCGCGCATCCTGTCCCAGGTGGAGCTCGCCCAGTCCGATCTGGAGGCCCAGCGAGGGCTGGTGGTGGGGGAGTTGAGGCTCTCAGCGTTCCCCACGGCGGCGCGCGGGCTGTTCCCCACGGCGCTCGCCGTGCTGCGTGCCGAGCATCCCGGGCTGCGGGTTCGCTCGCGTGAGCTGGAGCCGGAGACCGGGGTCGCCGGGGTGACGCGTGGTGACCTCGATCTGGCGGTCGTTCTCGACTGGTACAACAAGCCGTTGCCGCTGCCGGACGGTCTGGTCAAGGCCTCGCTTCTCGACGATCCCACCGATCTGGCGCTGCCTGTCGGGCATCGCCTCGCCGATCGTCCGGAGGTGGACCTGGCGGATTTCGTCGACGACGAATGGATCGCCTGGGACGAGGGGGAGTTCTGTCACGAGTGGCTGCTCTTCACGCTGCGGGGCAAGGGGATCGAGCCGGTCATCGCGCACCGGGCGGTGGAGCATCACACGCAGCTCGCGATGGTCGCGGCGGGGCTCGGCGTGTGCGTGGCGCCCCGCCTCGGGCGGGATCCCGTTCCGGCCGGGGTGCGGACCGTGCCGGTGCGGCCGCGTGTCACGCGGCACGTGTACGCGGTGTGGCGGGCCGACGCGGATCGGCGGCCGGCCATTCGGGCGGCCGTGGATGCGTTGCGCTCCGCGGGGGCCCGGGTTTCCTAGGTGGGGTTGTTTGTCGGGTGCGGGTCGGTGGGGACTGGTCGCGCAGTTCCCCGCGCCCCTTATGCAGTCCCCCGCGCCCCTCAAAAGGGGCGCGGCCCCGCCCTCGCGAAGCCGTGCCCCACGCCCCTACGGGCGCCGGCCGCCCCGCCTCACCTCACAGTGCGGCGAGTTTGCGGAAGTCCCATGAGGCCGTTGCCTCTGGGGTCAGGCGCATCCAGGCGTGTCTGCCGTCGTGGGGCATCTCGTCCAGGCCGAAGTTCTTGCGGGCGAACAGCCGCTCCACGGCGTCGAGTTCGGGGCACGGCTCGCCCGTACGCGGGGCCTCGCCGACGAATTCGACGGTGCCTGACAGCTCGACGCCCTGCAGTTCGCCGTACTCCTCACCCTTGTCGACGACCACGGCGACGCGGGGGTCGCGGCGCAGGTCGGCCCAGCGCTTGCTGCGGGTGATCGAGTACAGCCAGAGGGACTTGCCGTCCCAGGCGAACCAGAGCGTGCTGACGTGCGGGGCGCCGTCGGCCGACACGGTCGCCACCCGGCAGGTGCGCTGGGTGGTCAGGAACTCGTCCAGCTCGTCGGGTGTCATCATGATCCTTCGACCCCGGCGCTGAGTGTCGGCCATACGGTTCCCTCATCTCTGACGTGACGTCAGAAGAGCATGTGCCGTCTTCCGTCCGTACGCAATGGTGGCTACGCTCGCCCGCCACCGCAGACCAGGTCGACCGGGCCGCGCCGGGCCCGGGGAACCGCCCGTGACAGGGGGAGCCCATGCCGTCCCACGAACAGCTCAGTGAACTCCTCGATCCCGCGACCACGGTCCTGCTGACCGTCGAGTGCCAGCAGGGTGTCGTCGGGCCGGACAGCGCGCTGCCCGAACTGGCGAAGGAGTTCCGTGCCTCGGGCGCGCTCGCCCAGGTCGCCCGTCTCGTCGCGGCGGCCCACGAGAGCGGCGTACAGGTCATGCACGCGATCGCCGAGCGCCGTCCCGACGGGCGGGGGGCCAACCACAACGCCCGGTTGTTCCGCGCGGCCGAACGTCTGCCGGTGCGGCAGCTGTCGGGGACCACCGCGGTACGTGTCGCGCCGCCCATCGAGGTCGCCGAGGAGGACCTCGTCGTACGCCGTCTGCACGGTCTGTCGCCCCTCGCCGGTACCGACGTCGACGCGCTGCTGCGCAACCTCGGCTGCCGGACGCTGGTCGTGACCGGCGTCTCCGCCAACGTGGCCGTGCCCAACGCGGTGTTCGACGCGGTGAACCGCGGCTACACCGTCGTCGTCCCCAGCGACGCCATCGCGGGGGTGCCTTCCGACTACACCCCCGCGATGATCCGCAACACGCTCGCCCTGGTGGCCACGATCGCCACCACGGACGAGGTACTGGCCTGCCTCAAGCGACCCCGCAGGGTCAGCCGAGCGTGATCGAGTCCCCGCTGACGGTGATCTTGGCGGCGGTGAGGCCACTGGTCGCGGGCCCCTTCTTGACGCTGCCGTCCGTGACGTTGAACTGGCTGCCGTGGGCGGGGCAGGTGATGGTGCCGTCGGCGACGCTGTTGATCTGCTGCTTCTGGTGCGGGCACACCGTCGAGTAGGCCTTGAACTCACCGGCCGTCGGCTGTGTGACGACCACACCCTGGTCGGCGAACACCTTGCCGCCGCCCTCCGGAATGTCGGCGGTCTTGGCCAGCGCCGCGCCACCGCCGGAGCCCGACGACTCGGAGGAGCCGGAAGAGTCGGAGGAGCCGGACGAACTGTCGTCGGAGCCCCCGCAGGCGGTCAGCGTGGCGGCGATACCGGCCCCGCCTAGCGCCGCCAGGAGGGTGCGACGACAGAGCGCCGGCGCAGGCTTGAGCGATTCGCTGGACATAGTGGCGGTCCCTTCCACAGATGTGCAGATGTGCGTTCGTAAAGTCGTGTGTTGATCCAACAGGGGGTACGGGTACGTCACCCGCGCAGTTCAGGCGGTTCAGGAATTGAGCGACTTCTTGATGAAATCGAGATCCAGCCTGAGCAGGGTGTCTATCACGCCCTCCTGTGTGACCAGGTGCGTGGCCCCCGGCAGCGGCAGCACGGTGTGCGGCCGGCCGGCGGCGAGCAGTGCCGCCGAGAACCTCAGCATGTGTGCGGGCGCCACATTGTCGTCGGCCATCCCATGGACGAGCATCAAGGGGCGTGTGAGTTTGTGTGCGTGCGCCACCAGGGAGCAGCGTTCGTAGTTCTCCGGCCGGACGTCCGGGTGGCCCATGAACCGCTCCTTCCAGTGCGTGTCGTACAGCCGCAGATCGGTCGGGGCGGCGCCCGCGACGGCCGCGTGGAAGACGTCGGGCCGGTGCAGCACGGCCCCCGCCGCGAGATAGCCGCCGAAGGACCAGCCCCGGATGGCCACGCGTCCCGTGTCCAGTTCGGGGAAGAGCTCCGCGGCCGCGCGTACGGCGTCCGCCTGGTCCTCGATCACGGGCGTGAGCTGGTCCCCGTGGACGGCCGTCTCCCAGGCCCGGTCGCGCCCCGGAGTGCCCCGTCCGTCGACGCACAGCACCGCGAAGCCCTGGTCGGCGAACCACTGGTTCACGGCGTGGTGCCAGGCGGCGGCCTTCACGACCTTCTGCGCGCCGGGCCCCGAGTACGAGTGCACGATCACGGGCAGACGCCCCGGCCCCGGTTCGTACGACGTCGGCAGGTACAGCGCCGTCCGCAGCTCCCGCTCGCCGAGGGTCAGGAAGCGGGGGAGCGGTTCGGTCACGGGCCGCTCGGCCAGCACCCGGATCCGCCCGGCCGGTCCGCCGTACCGGAGCACGCTCACCGTCTGCCCGTCGAGGGTGGTGCTGTCCAGGACGACGGTGTCGCCCCCGACGGTGGCGCGGTGCACGCCCGGCTCGTCGGTCAGCCGCTCGAAGCCCTTCTCCGGTTCGTACGACCAGACGTGCGTCTCCGTCGGCTCCTCGCTCGCCGTGAAGTAGAGCCGGTCGCCCACCACTCCGAGCAGTGCGTGGACGTACATGCCCTCCGGAGTGCGCGCACCGGTCCCGGTCAGCAGCAGTCCGCGCGAGCCCTCCTGGGTGGTGAGGACGAGACCGGCGGTGGCGGTGGTGGCCGGCGTTCCGGGTATGAACTCCAGCCAGGAGGCGTCCCGGAGATGGTGGAGCGTCGTGGTCAGGCCCGTGGAGGAACCGATCCGGAGCAGATACGCCGAGCGCTGGTCCCGGGTCTGCACGAGGGCGGAGGGTCCGTCGTCGTCCCAGGCCGCGTGCACGACGTACTCGAAGGCCGGATCGGTCCACTCGCCGGCCGGATGCGGCCCGGAGGCCTCCTCGGGGAGCCGTACGTCGACACGGTCGCCGTCGAGCCGCACCACGTGCAGCGACGGCTCGGCGTTGGCGGTGCCCGCGGCCGGGTAGCGGATCGCGCGCGGCGGACGCGTCGGGTCCGCCGGATCGCCGATGAACCACTGCTGGACCGGTGAGTTGTCGACCCGCACCACCAGCAGCGCGTCCCCGTCCGGTGACCACCAGAAGGACCGCGTACGGTCCAGCGACTCCGCCGAGACGTGGTCGGAGAGCCCGTACGTCACCTCCGGGCCCTCCGGCCTGGCCAGCGCGCGGTCGGCCGTGCCGTCGATGCGTACGACGCGCAGGGCGCCGTCACTCACGTACGCGATGCGGGAGCCGTCGGGGCTCGGGCGCGGGGCGACGACCGGGCCCGCGGTGGGGATCCGGCGCGGGACGCCCTCGTCCGTGCGCACGGTCCACAGGGCGCCCGAGAGGGCGAACACGACCAGGCGGACGGCCGCGTCGGTGGCGTACGAGACGATCCCCGCGCTCGTCTCGCGGGCCCGCTCGCGGCGGATCCGCTCGGCCTCCGGGACCTCCCCGCCGTCGCCGAGCGCGAGCGGGTCGGCGAGCAGCCGTTCCTCGCCGTTCTCGTACAGCCACAGCAGGCCCGTCGTGGAGCGGCCGCTCGTGGTGCGCAGAAAGAGGACACGGTCACCGTCCGGTGAGACGGTGAAGCCGCGCGGCACACCGAGGGAGAAGCGTTTCGTACGGGCGTACTGCAGGGGCAGGTCTTCGGCGGTCACAGGTGGTCCCTTCGTGCGAGTGGACGGGGAACGCCCCAGTAACCTGGGGCGATGCTCAAGGAAGTCAGCGCGACCCGCTTCGTCACGCCGTTGCGTGAGGGCGGCTCGCTGCCGGGACTCGTCGAGGCGGACGATCTCGGAACGTACGTCATGAAGTTCACCGGTGCCGGACAGGGACGGAAGACCCTCGTCGCGGAGGTCGTCTGTGGTGAACTCGCCCGTCGCCTGGGCCTGCGCGTACCCGGCCTGGTCACGATCGGACTCGATCCGGTCATCGGGCTCGGTGAACCGGACCAGGAAGTGCAGGAGCTGCTCAAGTCGAGCGGGGGGCTGAATCTCGGGATGGACTTCCTCTCCCGGGCGATCGGCTTCGACGCCCTCGCGCACCAGGTGAGCCCGGAAGAAGCCGGGAAGATCGTCTGGTTCGACGCGCTGGTCAACAATGTCGACCGATCGTGGCGAAACCCTAACATGCTGGTACGACAAGGTGATCTGTGGCTCATCGACCACGGCGCCACCATGATCTGGCACCACAACTGGCCCGGCGCGGCGGCCTCCGCGGCCAAGCCGTACGACGCCTCCGACCACGCCCTCGCGCCGTTCGGCCCCGACATCGCCTCCGCCGCCGCGGAGTTGGCGCCCCGCGTCACCGAGGAACTGCTCGCCGAGGTGACCGCGGCGATCCCGGAGGAGTGGCTGCGGGACGAGCCGGGGTTCGAGTCGACGGAAACGCTCAGGCACGCGTACGCCGAGCCGCTCCTCGCCCGCGCCGCCACGATTCACGAGCGCGTCCGGACGAGCCAGGAGGGCACGAAGTGAGCGAGCGCGACGGCCGTGACGGTCGCGATGTCTACGAGTACGCGCTGCTGCGCGTCGTGCCGCGGGTCGAGCGGGGCGAGTACTTCAACGCGGGCGTGCTCGTGTACTGCCGCGCGAAGTCCTTCGTGGCCGCCCACACCCAGCTCGACGAGACCAAGCTGCGGGCCCTCGACCCGGAGGCGGACGCGGCCGGGATCAGGGCCGCTCTGCGGGCCGTCGAGGGCGTCTGCGCCGGGGGAGCGGCGGCGGGCCAGGCCGCGCGCGACGACGCCGGGCGGCGCTTCCGCTGGCTGATCGCGCCCCGCTCCACTGTCGTCCAGCCGGGGCCCGTGCACACCGGGCTCACGGCGGATCCCGCCGCCGAGGCGGTGCGGCTCCTCGACCTGCTGGTCAGGTAATGGCTCACACCCGCCGAGCAGGCCGTTGACACTGGGTGCCAAGGCTTCTAGCGTCACATCTGCTGAAGGTACTAAGCGGTCGCTCACCGGAGGGGCGTACCGTGAGAGCCGCAGGTTTGGTCTTTCAAGGGCTTCCCAAGGGCGAGGAGAACCAGCAATGTCCACCTCAGAGCAGCGCGTCGCCGTAGTCACCGGTGCCGCGCGCGGCATCGGCGCCGCGACCGCCGTACGACTGGCCGCCGAGGGCCGCGCCGTCGCGGTGATCGACCTCGACGAGGCCGCGTGCAAGGACACCGTGGAGAAGATCACCGCCGCCGGCGGCAGGGCGATCGCGGTGGGCGCGGACGTCTCCGACGAGGCGCAGGTCGAGGCCGCCGTGGCGCGCGTCGCCGAGGAGCTCGGGGCGCCGACGATCCTGGTGAACAACGCGGGCGTGCTCCGCGACAACCTGCTGTTCAAGATGAGCGTGTCGGACTGGGACACGGTCCTGAACGTGCACCTGCGCGGCTCCTTCCTGATGACGCGGGCCGTCCAGAAGTACATGGTGGACGCCAAGTTCGGCCGCGTCGTCAACCTCTCCTCCTCCTCGGCGCTCGGCAACCGCGGCCAGGTCAACTACTCCGCCGCCAAGGCCGGTCTGCAGGGCTTCACCAAGACCCTCGCGTTCGAGCTCGGCAAGTTCGGCGTCACCGCGAACGCCGTCGCGCCCGGCTTCATCGTCACCGACATGACCGCCGCCACCGCCGAGCGGGTCGGCATGGGCTTCGAGGACTTCCAGGCCGCGGCCGCCACCCAGATCCCGGTCCAGCGCGTCGGCAACCCGGACGACATCGCCAACGCGATCGCCTTCTTCACGGGCGACGCGGCCGGGTTCGTCTCCGGCCAGGTGCTGTACGTGGCCGGCGGACCGCTCAACTAGGGCCGGGGGACAAGGGACATGACCACTGTGGAACTCTCGGGCAAGGTCGCCCTCATCACCGGCGCGAGCCGCGGCATCGGCTACGGCGTCGCCGAGGCGCTGCTCGCCCGCGGCGACCGGGTGTGCATCACCGGACGCAACGAGGACGCGCTCAAGGAAGCCGTCGAGACGCTCGGCGCCGACCGTGTCATCGGCGTCGCGGGCAAGGCCCACGACGAGGCCCACCAGGCCGTCGCCGTCGAGCGCACCATGGAGGCGTTCGGCCGCGTCGACTTCCTGATCAACAACGCCGGTACGAACCCGGTGTTCGGACCGATCGCAGACCTCGACCTCAACGTGGCACGCAAGGTGTTCGAGACCAATGTCGTCTCCGCGCTCGGCTTCGCCCAGCGGACGTGGAAGGCGTGGCAGAGCGAGAACGGCGGCGCGATCGTCAACATCTCCTCGCTCGCGGGCGTCCAGGCCTCGCCGTTCATCGGCGCGTACGGCATCAGCAAGGCCGCGATGATCAACCTGACGCTTCAGCTGGCGCACGAGTTCGCGCCCAGGGTGCGGGTCAACTCCATCGCGCCCGCCGTCGTCAAGACGCAGTTCGCCAAGGCCCTGTACGAGGGCCGCGAGGAGGAGGCGGCCGCGGGCTACCCGCTCGGCCGGCTCGGCGTCCCGTCGGACATCGGCGGCACCGCCGCGTTCCTCACCTCGGAGCAGTCGGACTGGATCACCGGGCAGACGCTGGTGGTCGACGGCGGGAAGTTCCTCAACGCGGGAGTCTGACGGCACTTCGCGGACGCCCGGGCGGCTTGGCTGAAAACCGCCCGGGCATTCGCCGATCAAGAGCGCACCAGCGAAGGACACCGTTTCGACACCGTACGGCCATACCTGCTGATCAAGGGCCTTGCCATTGTGAAGGCCCACGCGGCCGGGCGCTGCGGTATCGTGCGCCCACCCTTGTGCTATGGCCGATCGAGGAGCGTGCGCGTGTTCAAGCGGGACAGATACCTGCGTCAGATGGGGGCGATCACGTCCATATCCCTGGTCGCCGGATGCGGAGTATTCTCCTCGGACTCCTCCGACGAGGGGAAGTCGATCCTCGTGGGAACGACCAGTGAGCCCAGCACACTGGATCCGGCGGCCTCCTGGGACAACTCGTGGGAGCTGTTCCGCAACGTCCACCAGACCCTCCTGAACTTCCCCACCGGCGCGTCCGAGCCCGAACCCGACGCCGCCGAGAAGTGCCGGTTCACCGACGGTGCGAGCACCGTGTACAGCTGCAAGCTGCGCGAAGGGCTGAAGTTCTCCAACGGCCACACGCTGGACGCGAAGGCCGTCAAGCACTCCATCGACCGGATCAAGAAGATCAACGTCAACGGCGGCCCCGCCGGTCTGCTGAACACCCTCGCCCGGGTCGACGCGAAGAACGACCGGGAGGTCGTCTTCCATCTGAACCAGCCCGACGCGACGTTCCCCTTCGTGCTCTCCACGCCCGCCATGTCGATCGTGGACCCCGCGGACTACCCCGCGAACGCGCTCCGCAAGGACGGCAAGGTCAGTGGCTCCGGGCCGTACAGCCTGGAGTCCTACGAAGAGGGCAAGCAGGCCGATCTCGTCAAGAACGGCAACTACAAGGGCATCGCGGACCGGAAGAACAGCGCCGTCACCATCCGCTACTTCCGGGACTCGGCCGCGATGGCCGACGCCCTCAGGGACAAGCAGATCGACGTCGTCTACCGCGGTCTGCCCGCCTCGGACATCGTGGACATCCAGGACAACGGCGGGGGTGAGGGTCTCCAGCTCGTCGAGAACCCCACCACCGAGATCAGCTACCTGGTGTTCAACCCCAAGGACCCGTGGGCCAAGAAGGCCTCGGTCCGCAAGGCGATCGCCCAGGTCGTCGACCGGCCCGCGCTCGCCCACAACATCTACAAGGACACCGTCGAGCCGCTGTACTCGATGATCCCCAGGGGCCTGGTCGGGCACACCACGGGCTTCTTCGACGACTTCGGGAACCCCAGCTCCGCCAAGGCCAAGCAGATCCTGGCGAACGACGGCATCACCGAGCCCGTACCGATCACCCTCTGGTACACGACCGACCGCTACGGGTCCCAGACCAAGCCGGCCTTCGAGGAGCTGAAGCGGCAGCTGGAGGCCTCCGACCTGTTCAAGGTCACGCTCAAGAGCCGCCCCTGGAAGACGTACGTCTCGGGTTACCAGAAGGGCGAGTACCCGGTCTTCGGGCGCGGCTGGTTCCCCGACTTCCCGGACGCGGACAACTTCATCGCCCCCTTCGTGGGCGAGCAGAACGCGCTCGGCACGCCGTACGACACCCCTGAGATCACCGACAAGCTGATACCCGACTCGCGCCGGGAGAGCGACCGCGGGGCGGTGGCACCGGAGTTCGAGAAGGCCCAGCAGATCCTCCTGGACGACGCCCGTCTGCTGCCGCTGTGGCAGGGCAAGCAGCACGTCGCCGCGAACGAGGAGATCGGCGGCGCGGAGAACGCCATCGACCCGGCGACGATGATGGCGATGTGGGAGCTGTACTGGAAGACGAGCTGGTAGCTAGGACCGGCTGGTGGCGCGGGCAGTTGGGCGCTCGGGCCCGATTGTCAGTGGGCGCCTGTAGGTTCTGTGCTCTGACGGTGGCCGTGCCTCGCGCGGCCGCCCACGGCCGTGTGTTCCGCGGCCGTGAAGTGAGCGCACACCGGAGGAAGTTGACGTGACCGACACCGCCATGCTGCCCGAGTCCTGGCGCGGCGTCCTGGGCGAAGAGCTCCAGAAGCCCTACTTCAAGGAGCTCACCGAGTTCGTCGAGGAGGAGCGCGAGAAGGGTCCCGTCTACCCGCCGCGCGAGGAGGTCTTCGCCGCGCTCGACGCGACGCCGTACGAGAGCGTGAAGGTGCTCGTCCTCGGCCAGGACCCGTACCACGGCGAGGGCCAGGGCCACGGCCTGTGCTTCTCGGTCCGTCCGGGTGTGAGGACCCCGCCCTCGCTGCGCAACATCTACAAGGAGATGCAGGCGGAGCTGGGTACGCCGATCCCGGACAACGGCTATCTGATGCCGTGGGCCGAGCAGGGCGTCCTGCTGCTCAACGCGGTGCTGACGGTCCGCTCCGGCGAGGCCAACTCGCACAAGGGGAAGGGCTGGGAGAAGTTCACGGACGCGGTGATCCGGGCCGTGGCCGACCGGCCCGACCCGGCGGTCTTCGTCCTGTGGGGCAACTACGCGCAGAAGAAGCTCCCCCTCATCGACGAGGAGCGGCACATCGTGGTGAAGGGCGCGCACCCCTCGCCGCTGTCCGCGAAGAAGTTCTTCGGCTCGCAGCCGTTCACGCAGATCAACGAGGCGGTCGCCAAGCAGGGCCACGACGCGATCGACTGGCGGATCCCCGACCTGGGCTGACAATCCCCGACCTGGGCCGGCATCGCGTCACGGCGGCACCCTCGTCACCACGGCGTGCGCCACGAGCCGTCGTCACTACGAGCCGTCACGACCCACTGCTACGAGGACCCGGTCCGGCCGCGCGCCGGGCCGGGTCCTGCTGGTGAGAGGGACCGGTTCGGCCGGTCGACGGGTCCCGGCCGTTCGGTCGGTGGGTCCTCCCAGGTCCGTCGGTGGATCGCCCGTCACCGTCCTGGCCCAGTGGCGCGCGGGCCCCCCGGGGCTGCCTGAGCTCGATTGTCAGTGTCTGCCGTTAGCGTCGGGAGAAGTGACGGAACGACCGGCGCGGGCGCTGCGGCCGGCGGACGAGCGTGGAGGACGATCCGGTGGCGGAGCAACAGGAACAGGCGGCGGCGGACGCGATGATGACCAGGATCGGGCAGGTCGCCATGCTCCTCCACGGCGGTGACCGCGAAGAGGCCCGAGGCCGTTTCCTGGACCTGTGGGCCGAGATCGGCGAGGACGGCGACGCGCTGCACCGCTGCACACTCGCGCACTACATGGCCGACGCCCAGGACGACCCCGCGGACGAACTGGTCTGGGACCTGCGGGCCTTGTCTGCGGCGGACGGGCTGACGACGGACGGACCCACGGACGTGCGGATCGCGGAGCACCAGCCGTCGCCCGCGGTGCGGGCCTTCTATCCCTCCCTGCATCTGAGCCTCGCCGTCGACTACGCGAACCTCGGCCGCTCCGAGGCTGCCCGCGGCCATCTGCGCCGGGCCCGCGACACCGTGGGCGTCCTCGGCGACGACGCGTACGGGGACGGTGTCCGGGCGGGCATCGGCCGCCTGGAGCTGAGGCTCGACGAGGAGGGGCCGTCGGGCGGGGCGCCCGAACCGACGCCGGGTCAGACGCCGGGGCAGGGGAGAGGCCCGGGAGGCGAGACGCTGGGGCCGCCGCGGCAGCGGCCCTAGAAGTCGTCGCACGATCGTCCGGCTCCTGGCTCCCGGCATCCGGCTCTGGTACCCGGCTCCTGGCACTCGGCCTCCGGTTCCGGCACTCGGCCTCCGGCACGGTCCCTGCGGCCCGGTGGTCCATCCGTACTCGGCGCGGATCCGGGAGCGGGGCGTCGGGCGTACTGCTTACTGGGCGCCGCCCGGGCTTGTACAGCGGACCCGTGGATCGGAGCCCGGGTCGGTCAACGTCCGTACACGTCCTTGCAGATGGTTGCCTGCGGGCTGTCCGGGTTCCAGCCGCCGTACTGCCTGCCCAGGGCGCACACGTCCGCGCCCACCGGAGCCGTCGCCCTGGGCTGACGGGGAACCGCGGGGCGCTCCGGCCGCTGGGGCTCCGGGCGTCGCGGCGGATCGGCGGCGGCACGACGGGGAGGGGCCGCCGGGGCCGCGGCGGGTGCCGGAGGGGTCGTACGGCGGGGTGTGGACGCGGGGGCCGACGGGCGCCGGGACGGGCCGATCATCTCCAGGGCCTCCCGGGCCGGCGCCTGCACGATCTGGGGCTCGGCCCTGCCGCCCGGGCGCGGCTCCGAGGCCGGAGCGGGCGCGGACGGGGCGCCGGGAGCGAGCGGTCGCTGGACGGTCACACAGCCTGAGACGGCCGAGACGGCCACGGTGACCAGGAGCGTTGCGGTGGTCGCGGTTCGATGCACCCGCGCAACTCTGCTGTGTCCGCCCCCATTTGGGGAGCTGACAAGCGGAGGATGCCCCGCATGGGTGAACGACCGGTGCGTCCCTCAGTCGCCCGTGACTCCGTCGATCCGCTCGCGGATCAGGTCGGCGTGACCGTTGTGGCGGGCATACTCCTCGATCATGTGGGTGTAGATCCACCGCAGGTTGAAGGGCTTGTCGGTGAACCTGCTCCTGCCTTCGGACAGGTCGTCGAGCGTGAAGCGCGCCGCGTTCCGCCGGGCGACCCCGATCTCCCGCTGCCAGGTGCCGTGCGCCTCCTCCCAGGTGTCCGCCTCGGTGAGGTGGAACTCGCCGTCGCGGTCCTCGTCGCTGTAGTAGATCGGGCCGGGATCGTCGCCGACCAGCACCTTGCGGAACCAACTGCGCTCCACCTCCGCCATGTGCCGGACGAGCCCGAGCAGGGAGAGTTCGGAAGGGGGCACCGAGGCGGTCCTGAGCTGGGCGTCGTCCAGGTCCTGGCACTTCCATGCGAGGGTTTCGCGGTGATGGTCGAGCCAGCCCTCCAGCATGGCTCGTTCGCCGGCGTCGATCGCGGGTTCGCTGCGCTCAATCGTCATGCCCGCATCATCGCGGAGGGCCGACCGGCGGCCCAATCCTTTCCGGGGTACGCCGCCCGACCGCCATCGCCCGCAAGGCGGTCCGGACAGCCCGTCTCAGACATGATGCGCGGCCGTCCCGGCATGGCCCCGCGCGATGTCGCGGTCGCCGCGGTGTCGAAGGCCGGACCCGCCCTCTTCCTGCGGAGTTTCGACGGAATCGCCGGCCGGGGGCCGTCACGGGCGCCGTATGCTTCCGAGGAGACACGGGTGAGCACGTCCTGGATGTGTTGACCGGACATGTCGGTTCCCCGGAGGAGACCCCTGTGAAGGTCGGCTGCATCGGACTCGGAGACATCGCGCAGAAGGCGTATCTGCCGGTGCTCGCCACCAGGCCGGGGCTCGAACTGCATCTGCACACGCGGACGCCCGCCACCCTCACCAGGGTCGCCGACAGCCTCCACCTCCCGGCCGGGCAGCGTCACACCGACCTCTCAGAGCTGCTCGCGCAGGACCTCGACGCCGCGTTCGTGCACGCGCCCACGCACGCGCACCCCGAGATCGTGACCCGTCTCCTCGAAGCGGGCGTGGCCACATATGTCGACAAGCCGATCGCGTACGAACTCGGCGACTCCGAACGTCTGGTGAAGCTCGCGGAGGAGCGGAACACCAGCCTGGCCGTCGGCTTCAACCGGCGCTACGCACCCGGGTACGCGCAGTGCGCCGACCACCCGCGCGAGCTGATCCTGATGCAGAAGAACCGCGTCGGCCTGCCGGAACAGCCCCGCACGATGATCCTGGACGACTTCATCCACGTCGTGGACACCCTGCGGTTCCTGGCGCCGGGCTCGGTCGACGACGTGACCGTGCGGGCCCGGGTCGAGGACGGACTGCTGCACCACGTCGTGCTCCAGCTCGCCGGGGACGGGTTCACGGCGCTCGGCGTGATGAACCGGCTGAGCGGCTCGAACGAGGAGATCCTCGAAGTCTCCGGGCAGGACACCAAGCGTCAGGTCGTCAACCTCGCCGAGGTCATCGACCACAAGGGCCAGCCGACGATACGCCGCCGCGGCGACTGGGTGCCGGTGTCCAGGCAGCGCGGGATCGAGCAGGTCGTGCTCGCGTTCCTCGACGCGGTGCGCGCGGGCAAGGTGCTCAGCGCCCGGGACGCGCTGGCGACTCATGAGCTGTGCGAGCGGGTGGTACGTGCGGTGACGGACCGGCCCGCCTGACCCGCAACGACCGGGCACCCTCCGTGGCGCCCAGGGCGGCCAGGATCAGCAGCGCCGCGTACACCGGCCACTCGCCGAACCGCGCGTACGGGGTGACACCGTGTGCCAGCGGTACGTCGTACACCTGCGAGGCGCTGGCGTCGGTGCCGAGCCAGGAGCCGACGCGCTCACCGCTCGGGCCGTAGACCGCGGAGACGCCGGTGAGCGTCGCGTGGACCATCGGCCGGCCCGTCTCGGCGGCCCGCAGCGCCGCCAGCGACGCGTGCTGCTCGGGCGCCCAGCTCTGCTGGAACGACGAGGTCGCCGACTGGGCGAGCAGCAACTCGGCGCCGTCCCGCGCGAGATGACGGCTCATGTCGGGGAACGCCGACTCGAAGCAGACCATCGGGCCGATCCGCAGTCCGTTCCCGACGTCCATCACCACCTGTTCGGTACCGCGCATACGGTCCTCGCCCGCCGCCTTGCCCACGGACGTGGCCCAGCCGAGGAGGGAACGGGCCGGAACGTACTCGCCGAAGGGCACGAGCCGCATCTTGTCGTAGCGGTCGCCGGTCGGCCCCTCGGGGCCCACGAGCACCGAACTCTTGTATATGCCGGGCCGGTCGGAGCGGCGCGCGTCCACGTTGACCAGGATGTCCGCGTCCACTTGGCGGGACAGTGCGGCGAGCCGGTCCGCGAGGTCGGGGCGGTCGGCGAGGTCGAAGCCGACGCTGCTCTCGCCCCACACCACGAGGTCCACGTCCTGCCCGGCCAGTCGCCGGGTGAGCGTCTCCTCGCGCGCGAACCGTTTCTCCGGGCCGCCGACGCCGTCGATCACGCCGGGCTGCACCACGGCGATCCGGACCCGGCCGTCGATGTCCGGCCTCGGGGACCACACCCAGGCCGCCGAGGTGGCCGCGGCCGTCGCGAGCAGCCCGGCGACCGCGGGGACACGGGACTGCCGTACGGCGACGAGGACGGCGACCGTGACGTTCACGGCGACGAGCAGGAAGCTCAGCAGCCACACCCCGCCCACCGAGGCCAGCCGCAGTGCGGGCTCCACGTCCCACTGACTCGAACCGAGCAGACCCCAGGGACCGCCCAACCCCTCCCAGGAGCGCACGAGTTCGACCATCAGCCAGGCGGACGGCAGCACGAACAGGGCGGCGACGACCTGGCCCGCCGAGGGCACACCGGCCAGGAACCTGCGGGTCAGCCAGCCCCACGGAGCCCAGAGCGCGCCGAGCAGCGCCGCTATCAGGACGGTGAAGACATGCAGGCTCGGCAGCAGCCAGTGGTGCACGGCCAGCATGAAACCGAGCCCGCCGAGCCAGCCGTCGTACGCCGCCCGCCGGGCCGTCGGAGCCGAGCGGACGAGCAGGATCCACGGCACCAGCGCGACGTACGCGAACCACCACAGGGACGGCGCCGGGAAGGTCAGCATCGGCAGCGCACCCGCGAGCACGGCCGCGGCGCCGCGCCACCAGGGGGAGCCGAGGCGTCGGCGCCAGTCAGCGGCGGACAGCTTCATGCAGCGCCTCCCTCGACCCCCGAAGCACGGTGCGTGACTCCAGTGTGCGCGCACCGGGACGATCTACGTAAGGGGGTATCCACTCAGGTGGGCACGCGCGAACAGGCCGACCGCGGGCTCAATGGGCGGCGGGTTCCTGCTGCGTCTGCGTGACCCGGCGCCACTTCTCGTGGACGACCACCTCACGCAGCCGCCAGCCGTTGTACGTCCGCACCAGCCCGAAGTCGTACCGGCCGCCGCACACGAAGTCGGGCTCGGTCGATCCGCCGTCTTGTCCCGCGAACCGCATCGGATTGACGTAGTCCGCCTGGATCCGGGCCGTGTCGCCCGTGTCCTGCTCCAGCGCCCCGAACCGCACCCGCCGGTTGACGATCAGATGCTGCCGCATCGGGAACAGTTCCATGGTCTGCGCGAGCCATCCGGCGATCTGCCCCGCGTCCCCCTCGATACCGCCCGCAGACCTGTAGTCCGCCCGCCCGTCCGGCGCGAACAGTCCGCGGTACGCCTCCCAGTCCCCGTCGTCGACCGCCACCGCGTACTCGGTGACCAGTCCGTCGACCGCGAGCCGGTCCATTACCGTAGCCAGTTCCACGCGCTGAGTCATCGGCTCAGTGTTGGCCACGGGGAGGTCGGCGCCAAGGGGCGTGCAGGGATATTCAACGGCGGTTCGCCGTATGGACCAACGGACCCGGTCCCGGGAGACGATCAACCGTCCTGTCCTGGTCCGGGCAGGACCACGGATCACGCATCAGAGATCACGCGTCAAAGATCACGAAGGAGCGCACATGTCTCGTCCCGTCACGGTCGTCACGGGTGGCAGCCGGGGGATCGGTGCCGCCACCTGCCTGCGGCTGGCGGCGGACGGCCACGACCTGGCGGTCGGGTACGCCCGCGACGGCGAGGCCGCCGAGCGGACCGCGACCGCCGTACGCGAGGCCGGTGCGCGGTGCGTGACGGTACGCGCGGACACCTCCGACGAGGCGGACGTCGAGCGGCTCTTCGACACGGCGGCGGAGCGGCTCGGGGCGGTGACGGGCCTGGTGAACAACGCCGGCGTGACGGGTCCGCTCGGGCGGCTCGCCGACACGGACACCGCCGAGCTGCGCCGGGTCGTGGAGGTCAACCTCCTGGGCACGCTGCTGTGTTCGCGCAGGGCCGCGCGGGACATGGCGTTCCGGGGCGCCGGTGTCATCGTGAACGTGTCATCGGCGGCGGCCACGCTCGGCAGCCCCGGGGAGTACGTCCACTACGCGGCCACCAAAGCGGCGGTCGACGCGCTGACGGTGGGCCTTTCGAAGGAACTCGGTCCCGACGGCATCCGTGTCAACGCCGTCGCCCCGGGCCTCATCGACACGGAGATGCATGCGGCGATGGGGGATCCGGACCGTCCGGCCCGCCTGGCGCCGTCGATTCCGCTGGGGCGGCCGGGGGATCCCGCGGAGGTCGCGGCGGCCGTGGCGTGGCTGCTGTCACCGGAGTCGTCGTATGCGACGGGAGCGGTGCTGCGGGTGGCAGGGGGTCGGTGAGGTGAGGGGCCGGGCCTGGTGGCGGGCCCGCACGCTCAAGAGGCCCTCACTCCGCGGACATCACTCGCCGGGCGTCACGCCGCCTCGATGACCTCATGACGTATCGCCGCGGCCCACTGCACGACCAGCAGTTCGTACTCGGCCCTCTCCTGGGCCGACAGGGAACCGCCGGCGCGTATCCATAACGCGCGGATCTGCTCATTCAGCACGGCAGCAGACCGCGCGGAACCAGGGCTCACGGAATTGGGGGACATGCGCACAAGCGTAGGGCCAAGGACTGACAGTGCGCTACCAAACGGCTACCCATGCAGTATGTGGTTGGTCACGCCAAAGACGTTTGAGAGGCGATGGGTTGGGGGAGAGGGTCGGCCGCCGTTCCGAATCACCGCTGGTCGGCCCAGGTGCGGGACCAGTCGAGCAGGGGCCCCATCGCCGTCACGAGGTCCTCGCCGAGGGGTGTGAGGCGCCAGGTCGTCTCGTCGGTGGGTGCCGCGACGCCGGCCTCGCGGAGGTCGGTGAGGCGGGCGGACAGGACGCTGGACGACATGGCGTCGCAGCGGCGCTGGAGGTCGCGGAAGCCGATCGGCGCACCGCTCCGGTGGAGTTCCCAGATCACGCGGAGCGTCCAGCGGCGGCCCAGCAGGTCCAGCGCGGCCATGACGGGACGACCGGTGGCCGAACCGCGCACGGGTCGGCCGGGACGGGGTGCCGTGCCCAAGACGCCTTCCCTCCCCGTCGGTTGTCTCACCGCGACTCGCGGACCTCGCAGTGTCTCGGCGCGCGCCTCGGTGTGTCTCGGCGAACCGGCGACCGTGCCTCACTGAACCGACAACTGCCGACGCGTTCCTTTGCGTTCCCACCCTTGCGCTTCGATTTCAGAAGCGCAAGGGTCGGAAGGCATGAAGCAACGCATCGACGGCGTCACGCCGCCCCATGACCCCGAATCCGAACGCGAGTTGCGCCGCTGGATGCCGCCCGGCGTCACCCACGAACCCCTGATGCTCTTCAAGGTCCTGCAGCGCCACCCCGACCTCGCCTCCCGCATGAGGACCCTCGGCGCGGGCCTGCTCGTCCACGGCCGGCTCTCCGACGCCGACCGTGAGTTGGTCATCGCCAGGGTCGCGGCCCGCTGCGGCTGCGCGTACGAGTGGGGCGTTCACATGGCCGCCTACGCCGAAGCCTCCGGTCTGGGGCCGGAGCGGATTCCCCTGACGGTGACCGGGACCCCGGCCGATCCGGCCTGGACGCCCCGCCAGGCGGCCCTGCTCCGGGCCGTGGACGAACTCCACGAGACGGCTCGCCTGTCGGACGACGGCTGGACCGGTCTCCGCGCCCACCTCGACGAACTCGAAGCCCTGGAGTTCCTGGTCCTGTCGGGCTGGTACCGGACCATCGCGTACGTGGCCAACGGGCTTGAGATCGAACAGGAGCCGTGGGCGCGGGCGTTCCCGGAGGGGTGAGCCGACCGGGGCCGCGGACAGCCGTGGAACCCCGCGGATAATCGGGTGCCCCCAAGAGCCCGCCCCGCTACGGTGGTTGACGTCCAGGTGTGAAGGCCGCGACCACCTCTGGACACCGAGCACGGGCCGCCCGCCACGGGGGAAATCAGGCGGGCGGCTCCGTCATGTCGGGGGTTCCTGCGAGGACTGCGGCCGTCAGCCCGCAGACTCGGCCGCGTGCGGGCTCAGCGCGCCCATGCTGACCAGCACGATGATCAGGATGCCGAGCAGGATGCGGTAGTAGACGAACGGCATGAAGCTCTTGGTCGTGATGAACTTCATGAACCAGGAGATGACGGCGTAACCCACCAGAAAAGCGATGACCGTCGCGAAGATCGTGGGGCCCCACGAGACATGGCCGCCCTCGCTCGCGTCCTTCAGCTCGAAGGCGCCGGACGCGAGGACCGCCGGGATGGCGAGCAGGAACGAGTAGCGGGCCGCGGCCTCGCGCGTGTAGCCCATGAGGAGGCCGCCGCTGATGGTGGCGCCGGAGCGGGAGACGCCGGGAACGAGGGCCATCGCCTGGCAGACGCCGAAGATCAGGCCGTCCTTCACGCTCAGGTCCTGGATCGACTTGCGCTCCTTGGCGACCCGGTGCTTCCCGCCCGTCTCGTCGCGCGCCGCGAGCCGGTCGGCGACGCCGAGGATGATGCCCATCACGATCAACGTCGTCGCGGTGATGCGCAGATCGCGGAACGGCCCCTCGATCTGGTCCTTGAGAGTGACGCCCAGCACACCGATCGGAATCGAGCCGATGATCACGAGCCAGCCCATCTGCGCGTCGTGATCACTCCGCATCGCCTTGTTCGTGAGCGAGCGGAACCACGCCGAGATGATCCGCGCGATGTCCTTGCGGAAGTAGATCAGTACCGCCGTCTCCGTACCGATCTGGGTGATCGCGGTGAAGGCCGCCCCCGGGTCCTCCCAGCCCGCGAACGCCGCGGTCAGCCGCAGGTGCGCGCTGGACGAGACAGGAAGGAACTCGGTCAGCCCCTGGACGAGTCCGAGGATGAGGGATTCAAACAGAGACATGAAGTTTCGTGATCCAAGTGCTGAGGGCGGGAGCGGAGTGAATGGCCGGACGGACGTGCCGTGTTGTCGTCTGCGGTGATCGGGCGCGCCCGGGGCAGCGTAGCGCCCCTCGGGAAGCGTGTGGCGACAGGGCCTCCCTGCCGCGGACCCCGCCACGGTGACCAGGGTGTTGACCCGCCATGACGCCGCCGCTTACGTTTCCGCGAGGAGTGAAAGCGCTTGCTGCGATCGATGGCCATCTCGTGGTCACCGAGGAGGGCAGGCGTCCGCCAGAACCGCTGTCACGTCCGATGGAGTGCTGATCACGTCCATGCGTACCTCACGCGACGCCACCACCAGCAAGACGACCGAGCACGAGGACATCGAGCACGCGAGCAACCAGTACGAGAGCACCGAGCGCGAGAGCCGACCGGCCGTCCCGCTCGACGGCCGGCGGATCAAGGCCGCCGTCATCGGGACCGGCGCCATCGCCTCCGGCAGCCATCTGCCCGCACTCGCCGCGCTCGCCGCCGAGGGCGAGGTGGACATCGTCGCCGCGGTCGACATCGACGCCGACGCGGTGAAGCGCTTCTGCGCGGACGGTGGTGTTCCGCACGGCTACACCGATCTCGACCGGATGCTGGCGGAACAGCGCCCGGACCTCGTCTCCATCTGCACCCCGCCGACCCTGCACCGCGACCAGACCGTCGCCGCCCTGCGCGCCGGCGCCTGGGTGTGGTGCGAGAAGCCGCCCGTGCCGACCCTCGCCGACTTCGACGCCGTGGAGGCACAGGAGGGGACCGAGGGCGGCCCGTACGCCTCCATCGTCTTCCAGCACCGGTTCGGCTCGGGCGCCCGGCACGTACGGCGTCTGATCGCCGACGGGGCCATGGGGCGGCCCCTCGTGGCGCACTGCCAGACCACCTGGTACCGCGACGCCGCCTACTACGCCGTGCCCTGGCGCGGAAAGTGGGAGACCGAGGGCGGCGGGCCCGCCATGGGACACGGCATCCACCAGATGGACCTGCTGCTCGACCTGCTCGGGCCGTGGAGCGAGGTGCGGGCCATGGCCGGGCGTCTGGTGCACGACGTGCAGACGGAGGACGTCTCGACCGCGCTCGTGCGCTTCGAGAGCGGCGCGCTCGCGACCGTGGTCAACAGCGTGCTCAGCCCGGACGAGGTCAGCCGGATCCGCGTCGACTGCGAGCACGCGACGGTCGAACTCACCCATCTCTACGGGCACAGCAACGAGAACTGGCGCATCACCCCGGCGCCGGACGCGCCCATCGAGGACGTGGCGGCCTGGCAGGACTTCGGCGCCGACGTGCCGAGCTCGCACCTGGCCCAGCTGCGTGACCTGGTCGCGAGCATGCGCGCGGGCGAGCGGCCGCGCAGCAGTGGTGCCGACGGGCGCACCAGCCTGGAGCTGATCACCGCGCTCTACAAGTCGGCGTTCACGGACGTCACCGTCCGCGCCGGCGAGATCGGGCCCGGCGACCCCTACTACACCGCCCTGCACGGCGGCGCGCCCGGCTGGGCACCCACGACGCACGAGGAGGCATCGGTATGACCGCACAGGACGGCCTGCGCATCGTCCACGCCCACGGCGACCGCATCACGATCACCGAACCCACCACCGGTGTCGACCTGTTGAGCTACGTGTACGGCCCCGAGGCGGCCTGGGAGGCCCCGAAGCCGTATCTGCACCCGCTCAAAACGCTCGCGGGCAACGTTGTCACGGACTACCGGCCCAACGACCACCGCTGGCACAAGGGCCTGCAGATGACCGCCTCTCATCTGTCGGGGGCGAACCTGTGGGGCGGCAACACATACGTTCACGGAGAGGGGTATCTCGAACTCCCTGAGCGTGTCGGGTCGATGACACACGTCAAGTTCGACGAGGTGCGCGCCGACAGCGACCGCGTGGTCATCGCCGAGCGGCTCACCTGGCATCCGTACGACGGCTCGCTCTGGGCGGAGGAGGAGCGCCGCGTAGAGGTGCACGACGTGGACCCGGTGTCCGGATCCTGGGCGCTGACCTGGACGACCTCCGTCACCAACCGCCGTGACGAGCCCCTGCGGTTCGGCAGCCCCACGACGGCCGGGCGGGAGATGGCCGGCTACACGGGCCTGTTCTGGCGCGGCCCCCGCGGCTTCCGGGACGGCCGGATCATCGGGCCCGACGGTGAGGGCCCCGACCTGATGGGTGAACAGGCGCCCTGGCTCGCGTACTCCGCGGAGCACGACGTCGCCGACGGGTACGCGACGCTCGTCTTCGCGCACGCCCCCGAGAACGACCACACGGGCGAGGGCGGTGCGCACCCGGCCCACTGGTTCGTCCGCAACGAGCCGTTCGCGGCCGTCGCCCCCTCCTTCGCCTTCTTCGACGAGCTGGAACTCGCACCCGGCGAGACCCTCACCCGTCGTTACCGCGTCGTCGTCGCCGACGGTGCCTGGGAGCGCGAGGAGATCGCCAAGTACCTGGCGGTGCACCCGTGGTGAGCGCGGCCGAGGGCTTCGCCGGGCTCCCCGGAGGCGTCGCCGTCTCGCACCTGTCGGTCTACGACTGGCCCGCCGACGACGGGGTGTGCGGCGGAACTCCCCATCTGCACCTGACCTGTTCGGAGGCATACGTCGTCACCGGCGGGCGGGGCGCGGTGCAGACCCTGACGGCGTCCGGGTACGAGGTCACACCGCTCGCGCCCGGCACGGTCGCCTGGTTCACGCCCGGCACGATCCACCGGCTGGTCAACGAGGACGATCTGCGCATCACCGTCCTCATGCAGAACAGCGGGCTTCCGGAGGCCGGGGACGCGGTGCTCACCCTGCCGCCGAAGTACCTGACCGACCCGGAGACGTACGCCGCCGCGACGGTCGTTCCGGCGGACGCGCCCGAGGAGGAGAAGGAGCGGTTCGCCCGCGCCCGGCGCGACCTCGCCCTGGAGGGATACCGCGCGCTGCGCGAGGCCGACGGGCCCGAGCCGCTCGCCGCGTTCCAGCGGGCCGCCGCCGAGCTCGTACGCCCCCGGCTCGCCGAGTGGCGTGAGCGGTGGCGGCGGGGTGCCGAGGCGGCGGCCGCGGCGACCGGGGAACAGCTCGACCGGCTGGAGCGGGGGGACGTGTCCCACCTCGCCGACGCCGTCGTACGGGCCGAACAGCCGTCCGCGTACGGGAAGTTCGGGATGTGCGGGCGGCTCGACGTGTACCGGGGGGCGTAGCACCGGCTCCGGCGGGCAACGTGAGCGGCGACGTCCGGACTACGTCGCCGCGGGTCCCGTCGCCGTCCACCCCGGGGCCTGTGGGTGGGCCGTCAGGTCGTCGTGCCGGACCGCCTCGCCGCACTCGGCGCAGGTGACGACCGGGACCAGTTCGTGGCCGCCCGCGTGTCCGGGGCCGCCGACGTGTTCGAGCACCATGGGGCGATCGCCGTCGTTGAGATGGCGGTCGCCCCACGCCATGAGCGTGAGGAGTACGGGCTCCAGCTCCAGACCGGCCCGCGTGGGCCGGTACTCGAAGCGCGGCGGCTTCTCGCTGTACGCGACCTTCTCCAGCACACCGGCCTCCACCAGCCGCTTCAGGCGGCTCGTCAGCACGTCGCGCGGGGCGCCGATGTTGCGGACCAGCTGGTCGAACCGTGTGGCGCCCAGGGTCACCTCGCGCAGGACGAGCAGGGAGTACTTCTCGCCGACGAGCGCGAGGGTGTCGGCGATCGAGCAGGGGCGGGCGTCCTTCATGCGACCCAGTCTATGGGGGTGGGTTGGTTCTTCCAACCCACTGGGTTACCGTGGGGGCACACAGTGGGTTTGGAAAGCAAACCCTGTGACTTCGAGGGGCCGGACCATGCGTGACGCAGTCATCGTCGAAGCCGTACGCACTCCGATAGGAAGGGGCAGGCCGAACGGCTCGCTCGCCCACGTCCATCCCGTGGAACTGCTCGCACACACCCTCCGTACGCTCGTCGAGCGCTCCGGCGTCGATCCCGCGCTGATCGACGACGTGATCGGCGGGACGGTCGACCAGGTCGGCGAGCAGGCCATGAACACCACGCGGTACGCGGTCCTGTCGGCGGGCTTCCCCGAGTCGGTGCCCGCGACGACGGTCGACCGCCAGTGCGGGTCCTCCCAGCAGGCGGTGCACTTCGCGGCGCAGGGCGTCATCTCCGGGGCGTACGACCTGGTCGTGGCCTGTGGCGTGGAGTCCATGAGCCGTGTGCCGATGTGGTCGAACGTGCCGGAGGGCAAGGACCCCTTCGGGCCCGGAGTCGCCGAGCGGTACCCCGAAGGGCTGATTCCGCAGGGGATCAGTGCCGAGCTGATCGCGGCCAAGTGGTCGCTCTCGCGCGAGGAGATGGACACCTTCGCGGTGGAGTCGCACCGGAAGGCCGCGGCGGCGTGGGAGAGCGGGCTGTTCACCGACGAGGTCGCGCCTCTCGACGGCGTGACCCGGGACGAGTGCGTTCGGCCCGGCAGCAGCACGGAGGTCCTGGCCGGTCTGAAGCCCGCCTACTACGACCCGGCCTTCGGCGAGCGCTTCCCGCAGATCGACTGGAACGTCACCGCGGGCAACGCCAGCCCCGTCAACGACGGCGCGTCCGCCGTGCTCATCACGTCGAGCGAGACCGCGGCCCGGCTCGGTCTGCGGCCGCTGGCCCGGCTGCACAGTTTCGCCGTCACAGGGTCCGACCCGCTGCTGATGCTCACCGGAGTCGTCCCCGCCACGGTGAAGGTGCTCCGCAGGGCCTCGCTCACTCTCGACGACATCGACCTCTTCGAGGTCAACGAGGCCTTCTCCAGCGTCGTGCTCGCCTGGCGTCAGGAGACGGGCGCCGACCTCTCCAAGGTCAACGTCCACGGGGGCGCCATCGCCATCGGCCACCCGCTCGGCGCGAGCGGCACACGGCTCACCACCACGCTCGTCCACGCGATGCGGGCACGCGGTGCCCGCTACGCCCTCCAGACGATGTGCGAGGCGGGCGGCCTGGCGAACGCGATGGTGCTGGAGGGGCTGTAGGCGGGTGCGGGTGGGGCACGCGGGCTTTGGAGGAGCCTTTGGAGGATCACGAGCTGGGCCACGGGTTGGGAGCGACGCGGGCCGGCCGCCCGGGGAGCGTTGATGGGCGACGGCTGTGCGGACACCGGCGCGCTGCGCCCGCACAGCAGGGGGCGCTGCCGACCTGATGGCTGTGTGTACGGCGTCTCGCGGGCCGGCCCCCGGGCAGCCAAGCGGACGGCGGCCCGGCCTCCGCCCGACGGCCTCGCGGTTGGAGGTGTCTCCCCTCGGGCAGCCCCCGAGGAACCCGCCTCAGCGGTCCCGGAAGTGGTGGCGCTTGCGCCAGGCGATGATCGCTCCCGCGAGGGCGGGGAGGGCGATGAAGGCCATGGCGATCAGGAAGGCGGGGGACGTCGGGGCAGAGGCGCGGGCGCCGGCGACGACGTACGCGGCGGTGTTGGGGATCGAGCCGAGGCCCGTGGCGAGGAGGAAGGGGAACCAGCCCATGCGGGAGACGGACGCGCAGTAGTTCGCGGCCCAGAACGGCACTCCGGGGAAGAGCCGCGCGGCCATCATCGAGCGGAAGCCGTGACGGCTGAGCTGGCCGTCCGCCGCCGTCAGCCAGCGGCCGCGGAGCAGTGGCCGCAGCGCGTCCTGCCCGAGCATCCGGCCGAGCCCGAAGGCGATCCCGGCCCCGAGCACCGTACCCCCGAGCGAGGCCCCGAGGCCCAGCTGTGAGCCGAACAGGGCGCCCGCCGCCAGATTGAGGAGCGGCCGGGGTACGAACGCGACCGTGCACAGCCCGTACGCCACGGCGAAGACCACGGACGCCGCCGCACCGTTCAGCTGTGGCGGCCAGCCATCGGCCAGCAGCTTCTGGGGCTCCAGCAGCAGCACCGTCGCGCCCGCCGACACCAGCAGCGACACCAGCAGTGAGAACCGGCACCACGGAGAGAGCAGTGCTCTCGTCCAGCGGGCGGCCGGACCTGTCGGCGCGGTGGCGAACTCGGTGGGGACGAGTTCCGTTGCGGGGACCGGGGGAGTGGCCGTGGCGGTGCCCCCAGAGCGGGTGGTGGCATCGAGCATCCGGTGACACTAACCGACCGGTGTGTGTGATCGCCGTATGGTTCGTCTCATGGGCGTCACAGCTTCCGGAACGTCAGACGGCCACTTGGAGCTGCCGCGCAGCGCCCTCGCGGACACCGTGCTGGAGCGGCTCACCGTCACCTACGCCGCGGCGGCCGATCCCCGGCGGGCCGGGGAGATGCGCGCGTACATGAAGGACATCGCCCCTTTCCTGGGCCTGACCACGCCCGATCGCCGCGCGCTCTCCCGCACGGTCCTCGACGGAACACCCCGTCCGGACGAGGCCGACTGCACGGCGGTGGCGCTGCGCTGCTGGCGGCTGCCGGAGCGCGAGTACCAGTACTTCGCCGTCGACCAGCTGCGTCGGCATGTGAGGCGTCTCTCGTCCGGCTTCCTGCCCGTGGCACGTCATCTCGTCTCCACTGTCCCTTGGTGGGACACCGTCGACGCGCTCGCCGCCCATGTGGTCGGCGGTCTCGTGGCAGCCGACCCGAAGCTGAGGACCGACATGGACAGGTGGATCGCGGACGACGACCTGTGGGTCGCCCGGACCGCCCTCCTCCACCAGCTCCGCTACAAGGACACCACCGACACCGAACGCCTCTTCGGGTACTGCGTCCGTCAGTCCGGGCACCCCGACTTCTTCATCCGCAAGGCGATCGGCTGGTGTCTGCGTGAGTACGCCAAGACGGATCCGCGGGCGGTACGGGACTTCGTCGCCGGCGAGCGGGACCGCCTCTCACCGCTGTCCGTGCGCGAGGCGCTCAAGAACATCGGCCCCTGACACACCAGACCATCGGCTCCTCGCACAGCAGAGCACCGGTGCCTCACAAAGCAGACCATCGGCACCTCGCACACCTGCGGAAACACCCGGCTCCCCGCGTCCCACGGCCGCGAAAAACCATTCGACGCGGTCATGCGCGTCGGCGATGATCTCCTCATGTTCCGGTACGCCTTCCTCCTCGCAGCGTCCGCAGTCGCGGATGCGCCGAAGGCTGCCGTCCTGATCACCTTGGCCGCCGCAGACGGCGCCCGAAGCTGACCCTTCCCGGATCGTCCGGCGGACCCCGCAGGGGGAGGGTCGGCAAGTCCTTGGGGTCCCCGTCCCGGCCGCTCTGACGCCGGGGCCATCACTCAGCTCCGCTGACACCGAAGAGGCTTCGAGGTACTGCCATGCCCAAGACGGCTTACGTGCGCACCAAACCGCATCTGAACATCGGCACCATGGGTCATGTCGACCACGGCAAGACCACCCTGACCGCCGCCATCACCAAGGTCCTCGCCGAGCGCGGCTCCGGCACGTTCGTTCCCTTCGACCGGATCGACCGCGCGCCGGAGGAGGCCGCGCGCGGCATCACCATCAACATTGCGCACGTCGAGTACGAGACCGACATCCGGCACTACGCGCACGTGGACATGCCGGGCCACGCCGACTACGTCAAGAACATGGTCACCGGGGCCGCGCAGCTCGACGGGGCGATCCTCGTCGTCTCCGCACTCGACGGGATCATGCCGCAGACCGCCGAACACGTGCTGCTCGCCCGGCAGGTGGGTGTGAACCACATCGTGGTTGCGCTCAACAAAGCCGACGCGGGAGACGAGGAGCTCACCGACCTCGTGGAGTTGGAGGTCCGCGAGCTGCTGACCGCGCACGGCTACGGGGGCGACTCCGTACCGGTCGTACGCGTCTCGGGACTCAGGGCGCTGGAGGGCGACCCCCGGTGGACCGAGGCGATCGGTGCGCTGCTCGACGCCGTGGACACGTATGTGCCCATGCCGGAGCGGTACTTGGACGCGCCGTTCCTGTTGCCGGTGGAGAACGTGCTCACCATCACCGGCCGCGGCACGGTCGTCACGGGAGCCGTCGAGCGCGGCACCGTCCGCGTGGGCGACCGCGTCGAAGTGCTCGGCGCCGCCGTGGACACGGTCGTCACCGGCCTGGAGACCTTCGGCAAGCCCATGGACGAGGCGCAGGCCGGCGACAACGTGGCGTTGCTGCTGCGCGGTGTACCCCGTGACGCGGTGCGCCGCGGGCACATCGTCGCGGCGCCCGACAGCGTCGTACCGAGTCGTCGCTTCTCCGCGCAGGTGTACGTCCTGTCGGCGCGCGAGGGCGGTCGTACGACGCCGGTGTCCACCGGCTACCGGCCGCAGTTCTACATCCGCACCGCGGACGTCGTCGGCGATGTCGACCTCGGCGAGCGGGCGGTCGCGCGGCCCGGCGACACCGTCACCATGACGGTCGAGCTGGGACGCGACGTGCCGCTGGAGCCGGGCCTCGGCTTCGCGATCCGCGAGGGCGGCCGCACGGTCGGCGCCGGGACGGTGACCACCGTCGGCTGAATCCGGCGCGGTCGCGTGGGTGTCCACCCCCCGTTTCGTACGGAGGGTGGACACCCACGTCTGACGGGGTGCCCCGCGCGCACGTTGGCGCCCACTCGTGCCCGTACGGGCACAATGGAGCCGTGGACGAGCCGATACCCGTGACGCGAGCCGTGGATCACGGGACCGCCAAGCTGATGCCGGACGTCGACCGGAAGCGGGCGTGGCTCTTGACGGTCGACGGGGCGCCACAGTCGTACGTGGATCTCGACGCGCCGACGCACCTTGAGTTCGAGTACGCGCAGCGGCTCGGGCACGTCCTGGACACCATCGCGGCGCCCGGGCGGGCGCTGGACGTGCTGCACCTCGGCGGCGGCGCGCTCACCCTGCCCAGGTATCTCGCGGCGACCCGGCCGGGGTCCCGGCAGGACGTGGTCGAGGCAGACGGCGGGCTGCTGGACCTCGTCGCGGAGCATCTGCCCGTCCCCGACGACGCGGGCATCACGGTCCACGGCGCGGACGCCCGCACCTGGATCGAGTCCGCGCCCGCCGACTCGGCCGACGTCCTGATCGCCGACGTCTTCGGCGGTTCTCGGGTGCCCGCGCACCTGACCTCGGTGGCGTACGCCCGTGAGGCCGAGCGGGTGCTGCGCGCCGACGGCGTGTACCTGGCCAACCTCGCCGACGCCACGCCCTTCGCCTTTCTGCGTTCCCAACTGGCCACGTTCGCCACGGTCTTCGACGAGCTGGCGCTGATCGCCGAGCCGGGCGTGCTGCGCGGCCGCCGCTTCGGCAACGCGGTGCTCGTCGCCTCCCACCACCCGCTCGACACCCCCGCCCTCACCCGCCGCACGGCCGCCGACGCCTTTCCGGCCCGGGTCGAGTACGGAGACACCCTGCGGGTCTTCGTGGGCGACGCGCGTCCCGTACGGGACGAGGACGCGGTGCCGTCGCCGGAGCCGCCTGACGGGGCGTTCAGCATCGGCTGAGGGCCGGGCCGCCCGAGGACCGATCCGAATACGCGCGGCGGTCGGCGGTCGGGTCAGGATCAGCCGTCCGAGTGCGCCGGCTCGCTCTTCACCGGTATTCCCTGGGCCACTTCCTTCGTACGCCGCCTCAGATTCCGCACGTCGGGAACGCACAGCACCGCCGCCGTCACCACGACGACCAGGACCGCGCAGCCCCACAAGGACGCCGAACGCCCGAAGGCGGACTCCGCCGGACCCGCGAGCGCCGTGGCGAGCGGCACCATGGCGATCGAGCCGAACCAGTCGTACGCCGAGACACGGGAGAACTTGTCCTCGGGGATCTCCTGGTGCAGCGCGGTCATCCACGAGACGCCGAAGACCTCGATCGCCGTGCCGGTCACGAACATCACCGCGCACAGGGGGCCCACCGGGAACGGCACGGCGAGTGCGGCCGACGGGAGGGCGAGGGGGAAGACGCAGAGGGTGCCGGCGAGGAGGAGTCTACGTGGCTTCCAGCGCATCATCAGCAGGGCGCCTCCGACGGTGCCCGCGCCGAACGCTGCGAGGGCCAGGCCCCAGGGCCCCGGGCCGCCGAGGCTGTCCCGGGCGACGAGGGGGCCGTACACCGCCTCGGCGGCGCCGACGACGGCCACCACGACGGAGAACTGGGCGACGATCGACCACAGCCAGGGCCTGCCGATGACCTCCCGCCAGCCGTCGCGGAGGTCGGTGAGCATTCCGCCGCCCGGTGCGCGAGACGGTATGTGACTCACGTCGAGGAAGGCGCGCAGGGCACCCGCGACCGCGAACGCCAGCGCGTCCACGGCGAGCACCCAGCCCGGGCCGACCACCGCGACCATGGCACCGCCGAGCGCGGCCCCGCCGAGGCCCGCGCCGTGCATCGCGAGGCGGAACAGCGCGAAGGCACGGCCGGCCTGCCGGCCGCTGACGGAGGAGAGCAGCATCCCCTCGGCGGCCGGGCTGAAGAACGCGTGGCCCGTGCCGCCGAGCGCGGTCAGCAGCATCATCTGCCAGAGCCGCGGTTCGCCGGCGATGACGAGTGCCGCGAAGGCCGCCTGGGAGAGGCAGTTGAGGGTGTTGGCCGCGACCATCACACGGTGCCGGGGGAGCCGGTCCGCGACCGCGCCGCCGATCAGCAGGAAGAGCACCAGTGGGAAGGTGCGGGCCGCCGCCACCAGACCTACGTCGCCGCCGTCGCCGCCCTCGTCCAGGACGGCGAACGCCGCCGCGATCAACGCTCCTTGGCTGCCAAGGTTCGTCACCACCGCGGCGGCGGTCAGCAGGGTGTAGTTGCGGCCCGCCCAGGAAGGGCGGCGCAGGCGGGCGCGAGAGTCGGCGGCGGGGTCCATCCGGCGACTGTCTCGGTCACCGGGCCGCCTTGCCAAACGAGTTGTCGGCCTTTCTTGCGCCGTTTCCCCTCTTTCTTTCCGCCGCCGGAGTACGGAGGACGGAGACAGGGGGGCCAGGGCTGCCCCAGGACGCTAAGCGGCTCGGGTGAAGTCGGCTGCGGGTTGGGTAGGCGTCCTGTGGGAGGGGCGTCATGTCGAACATCCTCCGTATCGAGTTGACTGACGATCAGCGGCGAGAGCTGCACGAACTGCTGGCACGGCGGGATCTGACCCGATATTCGCGGCAACGCGCGGAGTGCATCCGCCTGCTCGACCGGGGCAAGACCGCCCCCGAGGTGGCCGACCTGCTCGAATGCAACGTGGTCACCGTTCGCGCGGCGGTCCACCGCTTCGAAGACGGCGGGGTCGAGGCGCTGCCCGATGCCCCGCGTCCGGGCCGCCCGGCGAAGGTGCTGGGCGGTGCGGACCGCGCGGCGCTGGCCGGTCTGCTGGACCGGTCCGCGGCGGCCGGCGTCACCTGGACCGTCCCGGCGCTGCGCGAGTGGCTGCGCGAGCAGCGCGGGGTGGAGATCTCCGCCGACTGGCTGTGGGAGCTGCTGCGCCGCGACGGCTTCCGCTGGAAACGGACCCGCGACAGCCTGCGGCACAAGGCCGACCTCGTCCTCCAGCAGTCCGCAAAGGCGGAACTGGAGGACTTACGGACTTACGGATGGAGGCGCACGCGGGCGGGCGGGATCTGATCTTCCTGGACGAGTCCGGGTTCGCCCCGACCATGCCCACCGGCTACACCTGGTCCCGGGTCGGACAGCGGGCGGTGGTGCCCAAGGAGGACACCCAGGACCGCCGGGTGAACGTGCTCGGCGCGCAGGTCGTCGGCACCGGGCCGGACCTCCTCTGGCAGCGCACCAGCGGCAAGATCGACGCCGGGATGCTGCTGGAGTTCGTCCTTGTCCGCCTGGCGGGCCTGGGCGGCGGGGCGGCCGTGCTGGACCTGGCCGCCGACGGCGTCGGCGTGGACGCCATACCGGTCTGCGAGCGCCGCCGGCCGTGCACGATCGTGCTGGACAACGCTTCCGCGCACGTGGCCAGGGCGTTCAAGGGGCGCCGCCGCCAGCTGGCGAAGATCGGGGTCGACCTGTTCTACCTGCCGCCGCGCAGCCCGGAGTTGAACGACATCGAACTGATCTGGCGCCAGGCGAAGTACCAGGACTATCCACAGCGTGCCCAGACCAGCATCGATGCCATCGGTGAAGCCGTCGACCGGGCCATGACACGGCAACGAGACCGGATCCGGCAGTCAGCAACGAACTTCACCCGAGCCGCTTAGTAGGTACGACTGCAGCATTGGCGGGACCGCCAACACGATGCCGGTAGATCCTGCCGATCAGCACACAACTGCCCATCCAACGCACCGATTTCAGCCTGACCCGGTCAGTAAGGCGGTCAGCCAGGTAAGGTCGCGGACGACCAGCAGGTGGGCGGTGCTGCTCACTTGCTTGCAGGAGGGGGAAAATTCCATGAAGAGGTTTCTGGGTGGCGCCGCCACCATCGCGGTGTGTGCTGGACTCTTCGGAGTCGTGGGCACCGGAACGGCTGCGGCCGCCCCGCTCGATACCGACAATTATGATATATGGGATGCCACGTACGGTTACACCAAGGGGGGTGTTTCCTTCTACAACCGTGACGTTGTGGTGCAGGGGACGGTGAAATCCCACACGACAGGGTGTGCTCAGGCACTGTTCGAGGTTTACGAGACCGCGTGGTCAACCCCGAAGGTAGAAACGCGCACGGCGTGCGGCCGGGGGACCGGCACCAGCACCGACTACAACTTCACTGTCGACTTGGGCCCAGGGGGCGCCGCATCTGTGATGGTGGTCCTCCAGGAGAACACGACCGGCAAGTGGGAGCAGGTCCCCGGCGGGTGGCGGCATCTCCTGAACGACGCCCGGAACTGACCTACCCGTAGCGATGCATGGCGCCCGGACTCCGCTACATGTCTGGGCGCCGTCCATGCTTTGGGCGCGCAAGTCTGGGTGGGAATCCTCAGTCTGCTAAGCGGCTTGGGTGAAGTTCTTTGCTGATCCTCGGATTCGGTTTCGTCGCTGGGTCATTGCCTGGTCGACGGCTTCGCCGAGGGAGTCGGTGCTGGTCTGGCTGCGTTGCGGATAGTCCTCGTACTTCGCCTGCCGCCAGACCAGCTCGATGTCGTTCAACTCCGGGCTGTATGGCGGCAGACAGAACAGTTCCACTCCGGTCTTCGCCAGTTGACGTCGGCGGTTCTTGAACGCGTTGGCCCTGTGGGCCGAGGTGTTGTCCAGTACGACCGTGCATGGCCTGCGCCGTTCCCAGACCGGCATGATGTCGACGCCGAGGCCGTCGGCGGCCAGGTCCAGTACGGCCGCGCCACCGCCCAGGCCCGCCAGCCGCGAGCAGACGAAGTCCAGCAGTATCTCCGCGTCGATCTTCCCGCTGGTGCTCTGCCAGACCAGGTCCGGCTCGCTGCCGAGGACCTTCGCGCCGAGCACGTTGACCCGGCGATTGCGGGTGTCCTCCTTCGGCACCACAGCGCGCTGCCCGATCCTGGACCAGGTGTAGCCGGTGGGCATGGTGGGAGCGAACCCGGACTCGTCCAGGAAGATCAGATCGCGTTCTCCCGCGTGCGCGGCCTGCCGCAAGGCCGCAAGCCTCCAAATGGGCCCGGGCGGACTGCTGGAGGACGGGGTCGGCCTTGTGCCGCAGGCTGTCGCGGGTACGTTTCCAGCGGAAACCCTCGCGCCGCAGCAGCTCGCCCAGCCAGTCCGAGGAGATCTCCACCCCGCGCTCGTCCCGCAGCCACTCACACAGGGCCGGGACAGTCCACGTGATCCCGGCCTGGGCAGAGTCGTCCAGAAGCCCGCCCAGCGCGGCTCGGTCCTCCGCCCCCAGCAGCCTCGCCGGCCTGCCCGGCCGCGGGGCATCCGGCAGCCCCGCGATCCCACCCTTCTCGAAGCGGTGGACAGTAGCTCGGACCGTGACCGGATGGCACTCCAGCACGCCCGCGACCTCAGCAACGGACCGGCCCTGGTCGAGGAGCCGGACACACTCGGCGCGCTGCCGCGTGTACTGGGTCAGATCGCGGCGGGCCAGCAGCGCGTGCAGGTCACGGCGTTGCTCGTCGGTCAGCGCGACTCGGAGGATGTTCGGCATGGCGTCCCTCCCCAAGGACGCCTACCCAACGCAACCAACTTCACCAGCTCCGCTTAGCCGTCCGTCGGCGCGGCCTCGGTGAGGCGTACGGTGCTCAGGATCTTCTGGACGGTGGCCTCGGGGATCTCGTCGCCGACGCCCTTGGCGCCGTACAGGTTCCAGGTGACGAAATCGCCCGCGCCGTTCTTGAACGCGAAGGTGATGGCCTTGCCCTCGCTGTCGCACTTGCCGTTCTGCGGCGTGTTCTTCGAGTACGCGGTGGCGGTGCTGCCCTTGAGGCCCGACTTCGTCGTGTACGACTTCGCCTTGTCCCACTTCACGCTTTTCTTGTCCGGCTGCGTGTAGCCGCCGAAGATCCACCACGGGACACGGGTCTCGGCTGCCTCGGCCGAGTCCTTGGCGCCGTTCTCGCCGCGCGTTCCGGCGGTGGCCAGCGCGGTGTCCTCGTCGCGGCCGTCCTTGTCGTTGTCCGTGGTGCACCACTTGGACTTGAGATAGGCGGGGGCGGTGACCGTGGTGCGGTCCGTCTTGCCCTTCTCCTCCCACTCGAAGCCCACGCTGGTGTCGGTGCTCTCGATCTCCCAGTCGGCGGGGACGTCGAACATCGTGCCGAAGCGGGGGTTGATGACGACCTTCCAGCCCGCGATGGTCGGCTTCTCGCCGTCGGTGCCGCGCGGGTTGTCCTCGCCGGTGGACGCGGAGGCGCTCGGGTCCTTCGACGCGCTCGCCGACGGTGACTGCTTCGTCTTGCCGTCCTTGCCGCCGTCGGCCTCGTCGTCCTTGTCGCCGCCCAGGACCAGGACGCCCGTCACACCGGCCGCGACGACGACGGCCGTGGCCGCCACGATGGCGACGAGCTTCGTCCTGTTCCCGTCACCGCCGCCCTGCGGCGGTTGTGGCACACCGGGCGCACTCCAACCGGGCTGCCCCGGCTGGGTGTACGGGTTCGGTGCCTGCGGTCCGGGCTGCTGCTGGAATCCGGGTTGCTGATACGGATTCGGCTGCTGGTACCCCGGCTGCTGGTACGGGTTCTGGTTCTGGTCCTGCGGGTTCTGCTCGCCCCCGGGCGGCTGGTTTCCTGGCCACATGAGCAGTAACCCTAGTGCCGCCCCGGACACGGTTGGGTCACCGCCCTTCGTCAGGGACGTACCGGAGCAGGGCCCAGATGGGTACTTATGGAGGCGTACCGTACCGACGGGGCCCCTCGGGAATTCTCGAACGCGAATGTCCGTGCCCCGTGGGCGAGTTCCCCCGGTGCTCCCGACGATCACTTTCCGCCACTGGTCACGGCTTGCTACCCGTGGGTAACATGCCCGCCATGAGCGCAGACCAGATGTCGATCGGCGAGTTGCTCGCCGCCACGGTTCCGATGGTGCGGACCCTGAAGCTGGAGTATCTCGAGACCACTCCGGAGAAGGCCGTCCTCGCGCTGCCCGACCAGAGCGAGTACCACAACCATGTGGGTGGGCCGCATGCCGGGGCGATGTTCACGCTGGGGGAGTCCGCGAGCGGCGCGGTCGTGCTGGCCGCGTTCGGGGACCAGCTCGCACGGGCCGTGCCGCTGCCCGTGACCGCCGAGATCGCGTTCAAGAAGCTGGCCAGGGGGCCCGTCACCGCCACCGCCACGCTGGGGCGCTCCATCGAGGACGTCGTCGCCGAACTCGACGCCGGGGAGCGGCCGGAGTTCCCCGTGGTTGTCGCCATCCAGCGCGAGGACGGTGCCGTGACCGGCGAGATGACGGTCATCTGGACGCTGCGGCCCAACGGCTGAGGGAACTGCCCCGGGTGTCACCGCCGGCCGCGTCGAACCTCGCCCTGCCGCACCTGGACGACCGTGGCGTCGTGTGTACGGCAGTGGGGCGGCGGGGGCGTACCGAGCTTCCTCGCTCGTCACCGCCGGGAGGGTGGACTCCTCGTGCGGCGCCACCCTCCGGAATGGTTTTTGGTCCGGTCAGCTGTAGAAGGCCGGGCGCTCGACGAGTTCGACCTCGATCCGGCCGCCCTCGGACTGGGCGCGGACGCCCGCCTCGCAGACCGCGGCCGTGGCATAGCCGTCCCAGGCGCTGGGCCCGGTGACCTCGCCGCGGCGCGTGGCGTCGACCCAGGCCTGCACCTGGCGGTCGTACGCGTCCTCGAAGCGCTCCACGAAGTCCTGGGCGATGGTGCCGCCCCAGCGGCCCGCCTGGTTGGTGACCAGGGCGTGGCCGTCGCCGATGCGGGCCGTGCCGCGTTCGCAGACCACCTCGGCCTGTACCTGGTAGCCGAAGCCGCAGTTGACGTTGATCTCGACGTCCACGATCGCGCCGCCGGCGGTCTCGAACAGGACGAGCTGCGGATCCTGGAGGCCGTCCGGGGCGTTGTCGGACGGTGTCGGCTTCAGCACGGTGACCGCGGTGATCTCCTGGCCGAGCAGCCAGCGCGTGATGTCCATCTCGTGCACGACGGAGTCGTTGATGAGCATCTCGCTGGTGAAGCCGGGCGGGGTCGCGACATTGCGGTGCCGGTTGTGCAGCATCAGCGGGCGGCCCAACTGCCCGGTGTTCAGCAGCGCCTTGAGCTTCGTGTACTCGGTGTCGTACCGGCGCATGAAGCCCACCTGCACCAGGCGGTGCCCGACCCTCTGCTCGGCCTCCAGGACCCGCAGCGCCGAGGCCGAGCCCGGGGTGAGCGGCTTCTCGCACAGGACGGGCAGGTCGTGCTCGAAGGCGGTGAGCAGCGCCGCCTCATGGGCGGGGCCGGGAGAGGCGATCAGTACGGCGTCGACACCGTCCGAGGCCATCGCGGCGGCCGCGTCGGTGTGGGCCGTGCAGCCCTCGATACCGTCGGCGATCCGCTTGACCCGTTCCGCGTCGACGTCCACGACCGCGGCGACGTGTGCCCCGTTGGTCACTTGGTCGAGGCGCCGCACGTGATCGGCGCCCATCTTTCCGGTGCCGATGACGGCCACGCCGAGCGTTCCGCGCTGAGCCATGGTCGGTTGATCCCTTCTCAGGCGCCGCAGGAGCGCAGGAACTTGCGGGTACGCACCGCGATGGGCAGGGGCTTGTCCGGCGGGCAGGGGTACATGTCCTGCTCGACGATGGCGAACAGGTCGACGCCGAGCCTCTGAGCGGCTTCCAGCACCGGTTCGAGCGCGGGGACGCCGGTCGGCGGTTCGCACATCACGCCGCGCTGGACGGCCGGGCCGAACGGAACCTCGTTCTTGACGACGTCCGCGAGGATCTCCGGGTCGACCTGCTTGAGGTGCAGATAACCGATGCGCTCGCCGTACGTCTCGATCAGCTTGACGTTGTCGCCGCCGCAGTAGGCGTAGTGCCCGGTGTCCAGGCAGAGGCTGACCAGGCCGGAGTCCGTCGAGTCGAGGAAGCGCTCGACGTGCTCCTCGGTGTCGATGTGCGTGTCGGCGTGCGGGTGCACCACGATGTCGAGACCGAAGCGCTCCTTCACCTCGTGGCCGAGGCGCTCCATGCCCTTGGCGAGGTACGACCATTGACGGACCGTCAGGTCAGGCGGCTCGATCAACGCGGCGGTCTTGTCGTCCCGCCAGAAGGACGGGATGACCACCAGGTGCTTCGCGCCCATCGACCGGGTCAGCTCGGCGACCTGGCTGACGTGCTCCCAGGTGGCGTCCCAGACGTCGGGGCCGCGGTGCAGCGCGGTGAACACCGTGCCCGCCGACACCTTCAGGCCGCGCCTGTTCACCTCGTCGGTGAGCTTGGCCGGGTCGGTCGGCAGATAGCCGTACGGGCCGAGCTCGATCCAGGAGTAACCGGCCTCGGAGACCTCGTCCAGGAAGCGTTCCCAGGGCACCTGCTGTGGGTCGTCGGGGAACCAGACGCCCCACGAGTCGGGCGCGGAGCCGACGCGGATGCGGTCGAGCGCGTTGGCCATCAGGAGGCCTTTCCTTCCGAGGAGGACGCAGCGGTGCTGGCGGCGGTGGTGGTGGGTGTTTTGAGGTCTTCGGCTTCGGGGAGTTCTTCGACGTCGACGCCGCGGACCTGGGCCAACTCGTGTTTGAGTGCGGCGAGTTCGGCGCCGCCGGCCATGTGGTTGGTGAGTTCTTCGAGGGTGACCTCGCTGCGGGCGGCGGAGAGTTCCATGGTGCCCAGGCGTAGGACGCTGAAGTGGTCGCCGACCATGTAGGCGTGGTGGGGGTTGTGGGTGATGAAGATGACGCCGAGTCCGCGGTCGCGGGCGGCGGCGATGTATTTCAGCACCACGCCGGACTGTTTGACGCCGAGGGCCGCGGTGGGTTCGTCGAGGATGAGGACGCGGGCGCCGAAGTAGACGGCGCGGGCGATGGCCACGGACTGGCGCTGGCCGCCGGAGAGGGTGCCGATGGGCTGGTCGAGGTCGTCCAGGATGATGCCCATGTTGCGTAGTTCCTGGTCGGCGGTCGCCTTCATCTGTGTGATGTCCAGGCGGCGGATCGGCCAGGGCCCTTTGGTCATCTCGGAGCCGAGGAAGAAGTTCCGCCAGACCGGCATGAGGGGGACGGTGGCGAGGTCCTGGTAGACGGTGGCGATGCCCTTGTCGAGGGCTTCGCGGGGGTTGCTGAGGTGGACGGGCTGGCCGTCGATGAGGAACTCGCCCTCGGTGTGCTGGTGCAGGCCGGAGATGATTTTGATCAGGGTGGACTTGCCGGCGCCGTTGTCGCCGAGGACGCAGGTGACCTGGCTGGGGTGGACGGCCAGGTCGACGCCGTGCAGGGCTTTGACGTTGCCGTAGGCCTTGCCCGCGCCCTTCAGCTGGACGATGGGTGTGGTGTCGTCGGCCTTGTCCTTGACGGCGGTGGTGCCGTTGGGGGAGGTGGGGTTGTCGGT
>NZ_JBIRTJ010000031.1:0-62525 GCF_044334695.1 Streptomyces sp. NPDC020747
GTCACCGCACATCCAACCGCCACGACCGCCGACCCGGCGAACCAACGCGGCCACAGCACTAGCTAGCCACGGACCCCTTGGAATTGATCATCTAGTGCTGTTCCGCTCCGTGGTGCTGTTCCGCCCCTTGTCGTACTGCCCCCGCAGCGTGCGTGGAGCGCTGGGCGGCCAGGGCGGTGAACGTGTCCAGCGATGTCGGCTCGGCCAGGGTGTCGCGGCTGGCGGCTTCGGACAGGGCGGCTCCCAACAGGATCTTCTTCGCCGGGAGTTCGAGTTTCTTGCCGGTGCGGTTCCTCGGGATCACCGGCACGGGGATGACACTGTCGGGCACATGGCGCGGAGACAGCGCGCCGCGCAGCGCCGTCGCGATCCGCTTGCGCAGGGCATCGTCCAGCTCGGAGCCGTTGTGCAGCGCGACGAACAGGAGCAGTTCGCCGGGGCCGCCGGCGGGGTCCTCCAGGTGGACGACCAGGCTGTCGTCGACCTCGGGCAGTTCTTCGACGACACGGTAGAACTCGGCGGTGCCCAGGCGTACCCCGCCGCGGTTGAGGGTGGCGTCGGAGCGTCCGGCCACCGTGCAACTCCCTGTCGCCGCGGTGAAGCGCACCCAGTCGCCATGACGCCACACGCCCGGATAGGTGTCGAAGTAGGTGTCCCGGTAGCGGGTGCCGTCGGTGTCGCCCCAGAAGCCGACGGGCATCGAGGGCATGGGCTCGGTGATGACCAACTCGCCGAGCGCGTCGGTGACTTCGCTGCCCTGCTCGTCGTAGGCGGTGGCGGCGACGCCGAGGCAGGGGCCGGAGATCTCTCCTGCCCAGACCGGCTGCAGCGGACCGCCTTGCAGGATTCCCGTGCACACGTCGGTCCCGCCGCTGCCCACGTTGAGCAGTACGCCGGGGCCGAACTGCTCGGCAACCCAGCGGAATCCCTCGGGTGGCAGGGGGCTTCCCGCGGCGCCGATCTGGCGCAGCCGGGACAGGTCGTGCTCCTTGGCCGGGGCCATGCCTTCCTTGCGGCAGGCCATCAGGAATCCGGGGCTGGCGCCCATGAGGGTGGCGCCGGTCTCCTCGGCCAGCTGCCACTGCCAGTCAGGTCCGGGGTGGAGTGGGTTGCCGTCGATCATCACGACGGAGGCGCCCACGAGCAGCCCGGAGACCAGGGAGTTCCACATCATCCACGCGGTGGTGGTGAACCACAGGACGCGGTCGCCGGGGCGCAGGTCCCAGCTCAGCGAGTGGTTCTTGAGGTGTTCCAGCAGGATCCCGCCGTGGCCGTGGACGATCGGCTTGGGTTGGCCCGTGGTGCCGGAGGAGAACAGCACGCACAGCGGGTGGGCGAAGGGGACGGGGTCGAAGCCGGGGTCAGCGGACTCGGAGCGGTCGGCGGGTTCGGCGAGCAGGTCCGCCCAGGCGACCGTGTCGGTGAGTTCTCCAGGTCCGTACGGTACGTGGACGGTGTGGCGCAGGGTGGCCAGGCCCGCGCGGATCGCGGTGACCTCGTCGCGGCGGTCGATGTCCTTCGTGCCGTACCGGTATCCGGCGGTGGCGAGCAGCACGGTGGGCTCGATCTGCGAGAACCGGTCGATGACACCGCGGGCGCCGAACTCCGGTGCGCAGCTTGCCCAGACGGCCCCCAGGCTCGCGGTCGCCAGGAACGCCACGAGGGTTTCGGGGATGTTCGGCAGGTAGGCGACGACGCGGTCACCGCGGCCGACCCCGAGGCGGCGCAGGCCGGCCCGGGCGCGGGCGACCTGGTCGGCGAGTTCACCCCAGGTCAGTTCCAGCGGTCCACGGGTCTGCGAACGCGCCAGCACGGCCACTTCGTCGGGTGTGGCTTCCGCCCACCGCAGGGCGTGCTCGGCGTAGTTGAGGGTCGCTCCGGGAAACCATTCGGCGCCGGGCATGTCCCGTCGGCCGAGCACTCGGTCGTAGGGAGTGTGCGTACGGACGTCGAAGTGGTCCCAGATCGACGACCAGAAGCCCTCGATGTCCGTGACCGACCAGTGGTGCAGGTCGCGGTAGCCGGTGAAGGCGAGGTCCCGAGTGCGCTTCAACCAGGCGAGATAGTCACCGATCGCGGTCGTGCGGAGCGCGTCGGGAGCCGGTTCGCGCAGCAACTCCGGCTCGTTCATGGGGTGGCCTCCTTCGCCTGGCGGAAGGGAACGTCCTCCGAGTGGTCCGGCACGGCCTGGCCGGACCGGTCCGGCCGGCCCGCGTCGGCGTCCGCGTCGGTTTGGGTTTCGGCGTCCGCGAGCCGCTGGAAGGCGTGGGCATACGCCTGTGCGGCGCGGTCGAGGTCGTTCGCGTCCAGCGCCGTCGACAGATTGATCATTCCTCGCGGGGTTGTGTAGACCCCGTCGAGGAGCAGCGCCAGGTGCAGGGCGCTGAGCAGGGGGGTGGCGGTGGCCGCGCGGGCCTGCTCGGCGTTGACCGGCGCGGTCGGGGTGAAGTGCACGTTGAGGATGGATCCGGCGCGCGTCACCGTGGCCGGGATTCCGGCTGCGGTCGCCGCATCGGTGATGGCGTCGGCGAGGTGGCGTGCGGCCCGGTCCAGGCGGTCGATCGCGGACGCGTCGAGATGCCGGAGGGTGACGGTACCGGCGGCCGCGGCGGTGAGGTGCCCGTTGAAGGTGCCGGAGTGCGCGAGATTGCGGTCAGTGGTCGCCGCGGTCAGTCGCAGCAGCTCCTCGCTTCCGCCGATCGCGCCGATCGGCATACCCCCGCCGATGACCTTGCCCATGACCGTCAGATCCGGGCGCAGCCCGAGCCGGGCCTGCTCGCCACCCACGGCGTTGCGCAGTGACTGCACCTCGTCCAGGACGAACAGGGCCCCGCGCTCACGGGCCGACTCGGCGACGGCCCGCAGGAATTCCGGCCGGCCCGGGATCACTCCGCCGGCGCCGAGGAAGGGCTCGGCGAACACCGCGGCGATGTCCTCGGTCAGCGCTTCTCGTGCGGCGTCGAGGTCGTTGTAGGGGACGGTGACCACATCGGGGCCGTCGGCCAGCAGCGGAGGCGCACTGCCGTGGTAGGCGCCGTCGAACAGCAGCAACCGCCCGCGGCCGGTGGCGCGCTGAGCGAGCCGTGCGGCCAGTACCGACGCCTCGGTCCCGGAGTTGGTGAACCGTACCCGCTGCACCGACGGGATACGGGCGGCCAGCAACTCCGCGAGTTCCAGCTGCAGTTCGTGCGGGCTGGGGAAGACCGCGCCCGATGCCAGTACCGCCGCGGCGGCCGTCATGGCCGGCGGGTACGCGTTGCCGTGGATGAGTGAGGTGTAGTTGTTGACCAGGTCCAGGTACTCGATGCCGTCGACGTCGAGCAGCCGCGAGCCGTGGCCCTCGGCGAGGATGACCGGGTACGGCGGGAAGTAGGTGACGAACCGGGTCTCGCCCCCGGGCAGCGCGGCGGTGGCCCGCCGGAAAGCGGTCGCCGACCCGGGGGTGCGGGCCCGGTACTCGGCGAGCAGCGCCTCCAGCACGGCGGAGCCGTGGGTCGGGCTCGGACGGTCGGCAGGCAGTGTCGTCATGCGGTGGGGCTCGTCTTCCCGCTCGTCTTCTTGTCCAGCTTCTTGTTCAGCGTCTTGTTCAGCTTCTTGTCCAGCGCGGTCAGGGCGGTGTCGAGGAGTTCGAGCAGCAGATCGGTCTCCTGGGCGGTGACGGTGAGCGGCGGGGCGACGAGGATCGCGTCGTTGATCCCGCCGGTCGCCGGGTAGACGAGCAGTCCGGCGTCGCGGGCGGCCAGCACGGCGGCACGCGTGAGGGAGCCGATGGGATCGCCGGGGCTTCGGGTCGCGCGGTCGCTGACCAGCTCCAGCCCCTGGAGCAGCCCGAGACCGCGGACCTCTCCTATGACCTCGTGCCGTGCGGCCAGCTCTTCCAGGCCGGCGCGCAGCTGCTTGCCGCGTGCCGCGGCGTTCGCCACCAGATCCCTGGACTCGATGGCCTCCAGGACGGCCAGGGCCACGGCGCTGCCGAGCGGATTGCCGCCGTAGGTGTGCCCGTTGGTGACGGACGCGGTCCCGGCGGCGATGGTGTCGATGAAGTGCTCGCCGACCAGCACCGCCGACACGGGCGCGTAGCCGGCGCCCATCCCCTTGCCGAGGACCACCATGTCGGGCTGTACGTCCCAGTGCTGCGAGGCCAGCATGGTGCCGGTGCGGCCCATGCCGGTCATGATCTCGTCGGCGATCAGCGGCAGCCCTCGCTCGCGGCACAGGCCGGCCAGCGCGGGCAGGTAGCCGTCGGGCGGCGTGATGGCGCCGCCGGCCGCGCCGCCGACGGGCTCGACCACCACCCCGGCCGCGGCGGAACCGTGGGCGTCCAGTACCTGGGCCGCCCGCTCGGTCAGGAGCGCGGTGAACGACGCGTCGTCGCGGCCCTCGGCGAACCGGTAGGCGTACGGCGGAGTGAGTTCGTTGAACCCGTGCAGCAGTGCTTCGGCGGCCCAGCGGCGCTGCGGGTGGCCGGACAGCGACAGCCCGCCGAGGGTGGCGCCGTGGTAGCTCACCGCGTGGGAGACGAACCTGGCCCGCTCGGGCTCGCCCCGCTCCCGCCAGTACTGCAGGGTCAGCCGCAGCGCGGTCTCCACCGCCTCGGACCCGCTGTTGCACAGGAAGACGTACGGGTAGCCCGTCATCTCGCTGAGCCGGTCGGCCAGACGCTCCGACTGCTCGCTGTGGAACGAGCCGCGGTGCGCGAAGGTGATCCGCTCGGCCTGCTCGCTCATGGTCCGCAGAATCTCCGGGTCGGCATGTCCCAGGTTCGCGGTCACCGCCCCGGAACACCCGTCGAGGTAGCGGCGCCCGTCCGTGTCGTGGACGAACACTCCGCGGCCGTGGCTGACGAAGGGGAGGTCCTCACCGAAGTAGAACTTGATCAGTCGGCTGCCGTCGGGACGCATAGCCGTATGGGGCGGCGAGGCGGCTGGGCGCATGCTGGACTCCTGGATCGGGTGGGGGCGAGAAACGGAGCAACCTAAGTCGTCATGTACATCGGACAGTATGCATTGTACGCGGGACAAGAGAAAGCCCCCGTGCTCACGTCGAGCCCGACGGAGGTGTCGAGGTGTTGCGGAAGCGTTACGCGGTGTTACGCCCGGCGTCGACCTATTGACCGTTGTACGTTGGACAAGTAACCCTGTCCAACGTACAGCTCACCGCGGCTGTCCCGTCCCCGCCGCTTCGATGCCCCCGGAGTCCCCATGACGGCAACCTCGCCCTCCCCGAACAAACCCTCCCCCGCGTCCCCCGAGAAAGAGCTCCCGCCCGCCGGTTCGCGCCGGGTGCTGGTCTCGGCGTACCTCGGCAGCGTCATGGAGTGGTACGACTTCCTGCTCTACGGCACGGCCTCCGCGCTCGTGTTCAACAAGCTCTTCTTCCCCGAGCTCAGCTCGGCCGCCGGCACACTCGCCTCGTTCGGGACGCTGGCCGTCGGCTACGGAGCCCGCCCGCTCGGCGGCATCCTCTTCGGACACTTCGGCGACCGCCTCGGCCGCAAGAGCATGCTGGTGACGAGCATCCTGCTGATGGGCGCGGCAAGCACCCTCATCGGACTGCTGCCCACGCACAACACCATCGGCATCTGGGCCCCCGCCCTCCTGGTGCTGCTCCGCCTCGTACAGGGAGTCGCCGTCGGCGGCGAGTGGGGCGGCGCGGTCCTGATGACCGTCGAGCATTCCGGAAAGGGACGGCGCGGGCTCTGGAGCAGCGTGGCGCAGATGGGAGCGCCCACCGGCCTGCTGCTGTCGACCTTCGTCTTCTCGCTGGCCAACAGACTGCCCGAGTCGGCCTTCATGTCCTGGGGCTGGCGAGTGCCGTTCCTGATGACCGTCGTCCTGGCCACCGTGGGGCTGTGGATCCGCCTCGGCGTGTCCGAGACCCCGGCCTTCGAGGCCGCGCAGGCCGAGCAGGCCAAGAAGCGCGAACGCGGAGAGCGGCAGCGCCCGCCGATCATCGAGCTGCTGCGCACGCAGCCCAAGGACCTGCTGCTGGCGTCGCTCATCGGGTTCGGCCCGTTCGCTGCCAACTCGGTACTGATCACCTTCGTGATCTCGTACGCCACCCAGGTCGGGCACAGCCGCTCCACCGCCCTGAACGGCCTCATGGTCGCCTCGGCGGTCTCCCTGGTCTGTCTGCCACTGGCCGCCGCGCTGTCCGACCGGGTGGGCCGCCGACCGGTCTACTTCGCCGGCGCGGTACTGCTCGGCCTCAACTCCTTCCTGCTCTTCCCGCTGGTGAACGCGGACTCCACCCCGCTGTTCCTCCTGGGCTACGCGCTGGCGCTGGGCCTGCACTCCCTGATGTACGGGCCGATGGGCGCCTTCCTGGCCGAGCTGTTCGGTACCGGAACGCGCTATACCGGGGCCTCCATGGGCTACCAGATCGCCTCGGTGGCGGGCGGCGCGCTGGCTCCGATCGCCGCGACCAGCCTGCTGGCCGCGGGCGGCGGAGCGCCCAACGCCGTGTACGTGTCCTGGTTCATGGCGGGCACCTGCGCCGTGACCGCGGTGGCCGTCCTGCTGACCCGGGAGACCCACAAGACCGAACTGGGCGCATGAGCGGCGTCGTCCACACAGTGCTCGGGCCGGTCGCTCCCGACCGGCTCGGGCACGTCCAGCCGCACGAGCACCTGCTCGCCGATCTCAGCCGTTACGCACCGGACGACGCCGTCGACGAACCCCTCGCCCCGGCCAACTACTTCGCCACGCGCGTGGACCGGAACAACCGGCGGGACATGGTGCTGGACGAGGTGGACACCGCCGTCGACGAACTGGCCCTCTACCGCGAGGCCGGTGGCGGCACCGTGGTGGACGCCACTCCGGTGGGCCTCGGCCGCGACCCGGCCGGGCTGCGCGAGATCTCCCGCCGCTCCGGTGTCCACGTGGTGATGGGCAGCGGCTACTACGTCGCCGCGTTCCACCCGCCCGAGGTCGCCGCCCTCTCCCGCGATGCCATCACCCGGCAGATCACCGGTGACATCCAGGAGGGCGCCGACGGCACCGGCATCCGCGCCGGGATCATTGGCGAGATCGGTATGTCGTGGCCCGCGCACCCCGACGAGGTGAAGGTCCTCCAGGCCGCCGCCCAGGCGCAGGCGGCGACCGGCGCCGCCCTGCTGATCCACCCAGGACGGCACTCCGAAGCCCCGTTGCGGCACCTGCGCCAGGCCGTCGAGGCGGGCGCCGACCCCACGCGGACGGTCCTGTGCCATGTGGACCGCACGCTCTTCGAGCCCGACGAGATGCTCGCGCTCGCCGACACCGGCTGCGTACTGGAATTCGACCTCTTCGGCACCGAGTCCAGCTACTACCCGCCCGATCCCACGGTCGACCTGCCGAACGACGGAACGCGGGTCCGCCACATCGCCGCGCTCGTCGCGGCCGGGCACGGCGACCGGATCACCATCGCCGAGGACGTCTGCCGCCGCACGCAGCTGATCCGCTACGGCGGTGAGGGGTACGCCCATATCCTGCGCCGCGTACTGCCGTTGATGCTGGCGCGCGGCATCGGTCCCGAGGACATCGCCCGGATCACCCGGACCACCCCCGCCCGGCTTCTCACCCTCCCCGGAAGGACCGCATGACCAGCACGGTGTCCACTGCCCGAGGCCTGGTGGCCCGCCAGGAACTCGGTACGGTCCTGCCCCACGAGCACCTGTTCATCAACCTGATGCGGGAGCGCCGCGGCGACGGGCTCATCGCCGACGAGGCCGCCGTCACCGAGGAGTTGAACGTCTTCACCGGCCTGGGCGGCGCCACCGTCGTCGACCTGACCACCGCCGAGCTGACCCCCGGCGCCGCCCCGGACGCCGGGGATTCTCCGCCCCCGCCCGATGCCAGCCGGGACCCGGCCAATGTCCTCGCCGTACAGCGGGTCGCCGAGGCCACCGGGCTGCACGTGGTGCTCGGCACAGGGCACTACCGCGATCCGTTCCTGGACCGGGACTGGTTCGACCGGCACGGAGCCGACGCCATCGCCGAGGAGATCGTCCGCGACCTCACCGAGGGCTTTCCCGGCACCGGGGGAATCCGTGCCGGGATCATCGGCGAGGTGGGCTGCGACAAGTGGTACGTCTCCGCGGCCGAGGAGCGCTCGCTGCGCGCGGCCGCCCGCGCGCAGCGGGCGACCGGAGCGGGCATCCACACCCACGCGGCCCGCTGGCCGGTCGGCCTGCCGCAGTTGGACCTGCTCACCTCCGAGGGAGCCGACCCGGCGCGCGTCGCCATCGGCCACTGCGACACGGTGACCGCCCCCGGCTACGCCGAGCAGATCGCCCGCCGCGGCGCGTACGTCGGCATCGACACGATCAACACCGACCACGCCGGCGAGGTGGAGCGCCGGGTACGGATGGTGCTGGAGCTGGTGCGGGCCGGGTACATCGACAACATCCTGCTCTCCCACGACGTATGCCTGCTGTCGCACCTCCGCGCCAACGGAGGGGGAGGGTACGGGTTCGTCCACACCCGGTTCCGCGAGCAGTTGCTCGCGGCCGGACTCGACGCGGGCGAGTTCGAGCACATCACGACGGCCAACCCGGCCCGCCTGCTGTGCTCGTGACCCGAGATCGCGGGCTAACGTGTCTCTGTTCGCAGTAACCGTGCAGAGAGGGACAACCGATGGGCGATAGCAGCGGCCGCCGCGGTGGCAGGCAGGCGGCCCGCAGTCCGCTGTCGCGCGCGGAGGTGATCGACGCGGCTCTGCTTTATGTGGACCTGCACGGCCTGGACGCGCTCACCATGCGGGCCCTGGCCAAGGAAATGGGGGTCTACCCCACGGCGCTGTACTGGCACACCGGCACCAAGGCACAGCTCCTGGCAGCCGTCTCGGCACGGGTGCTGGAGGACATCGTGCTCCCCTCCGACCACGGCATGGCCTGGGAAGAGTGGCTGGCCGAGGTCGCCCGGTTGTGCCGCCAGGCGATGCACCGGCACCCCAACCTCGCCCCGATCCTGGGCTCCCAGCTGGTGGTGAGCACCACCGCGGTCCCGTTCACGGAGCGCGTGGTGGACGTGCTGGAGAAGGCCGGCTTCTCGGGGCGGAGCCTGGTCGAGGTCTACAACGCGGTGGTCGGATTCGTGCTCGGCTGGGTCACCCTTGAACTCTCCAGCGTGCCGGCGGACGTGGAGGAGGGCTGGCAGAAGGAATACGCGGCCCAGCTACGCGCGGTGAACCCGAACTCCTTCCCGGCCCTGACCCGCAATCTCGCTCTGCTGGAGAACAACGCCTTCCTGGTCCGCTGGGACTCCGGCAGGGAGCGGCCCATGGACCGCAGCTTCGAGACCACGCTGGAACTGCTGATCCTGGGGATGCGCGCCAAGCTCACCGCACAGTGATGACAACAATCCGACGAGTTCAGCGGTCGCCCGCGTGCTACCACATCGCCAGGGTGCCTTCCGGTGTGCACGCGTGGGAGCCGGGTGCTGTGCCGAGTGCCACGAGGTGCACGGACGACAGCGGGACCCTGATGGGGTCGAGGGAGTGTTCGGAGGAGATCAGGACGGCGGTGCCGTCGGCGTCTCCCACTTCGAGGTACGGCTCTTTCGGATCGAGGATTCCGCCGTCGACGGGCGTCTTCTTGAGTGTGTCGACGGGTATGACGCACACCCACTCCGGCTCGACGCCATAGCCCGGGGGTGCGGTGTCTCCTTCACTGACGGCGTGGGAGGCCGCGACCCCTGCGTCGACGGCGGGCAGGTAGGCGAACTGCCAGGCTCCGATGGCCATGCCCCACACGGAGAGCAGGACGAATCCGGCGTAGCCGATCCACCGTTCCCGGACCATGAAGTGAAGGTGGTGGGCCAGTCCGAGCAGTGCGGGGGCGACGAGCCACAGGCTGATCGCCGCCAACACCGCGAGGACGGACTGGAACTGGTCCCATGCGGACACCTCGACGTCCTCGACGTCCACCCCGAGTTCGTTGAGATACAGCGTGGGCTGCCACAGTCCGACGGAGGGGAACAGACCCGGCAGGAACGGCAGAAGGGCCGGAAGCAGCCACGGCAGGACGGCCCGCAGGGAGGCGTGGCGCAACAGGAGCGCCAGGCACCTGGCGGTGGTGAGCGCCGCCAGCAGGATCAGCAGGGCGTAGCCGCCGCTGAAGCCGTCGGGCGCGAACGCCGTGAGCGCCTCGCCGGTCAGCATGCCGAAGAAGAGACTTCCGCCGCAGGCGCAGACCAGCGCCAGGGCGCGTACACGTCGTGGCCAGTCGGGGCGGTTGTGCCGCAGAACGAGCGCCGTGGCGGCCAGCGCGCCCAGACCTGTCACGCCGAAGATCCAGAACCGCGGTTGTGCGGGTGAGGTCTCCGCGCTCTGCGTGCCCGCGACCCCGATCGCGAGCAGGATGATCAAGCAGTAGCGCAGTCCCTTGAGCAGGTGCGGGCGGGACGCGGCGGCCACGGGGCCCGCGAACCCCGCCTCCGCCCAAGAGGGTCTGACCTGTATGTCCGCAGGCGGGGGCGCCGTTCCGGGCAGGGGGCTGTGGGACAGGGACAGGGCCTCCGCTTCGGTGTCCGCCCGTGTCTGCCGTCCCGTCCCACGGGCCTCCGCCACGGCGAGCCGCAGCCTGCCGAAGCGGCCGGCGGTGGCTGCCCGAACCTGGCTGGCGGCCGGCCGGAAGGCGGTCCAGCGCGGGCGCGGATCCGGCTCTCGGCGAATGAGATCGACCGCCCGTACGGTCAGTTCGAGCCTCAGCCGCTCGCCGAGGACTTCCAGCCTCTGCCGGGCCCCGGTCACCGCACGGTAGGAGGAGCCCGGGAAGCGCGCCTCCACGAGGTATTCGGCGCGACCCTCTGTGAGCGGTGTGAGGCCGGTGGGAACGGAGGAGTCCAGTTCCACCCAGCCCTGCTCGCTCAAGGCGGAGGTGAAGAGTTCCTGGTCCGTGGCGGTGCCCCGGACGGTGACCTGCGCGACGGCACGCTGATCCCAGCGAACTGCACTCATCGCCCCCCTGTTCGTCGGGGGCACATTACCGGCAGCCGCGGTGTCATCGGCTCACGGGTCACGCCAACTTCGCGTAGACGATGAGGTTGTTCACCGGGTGGCCCTGGGCGTCGAAGCCGCCGTCGCAGGTGACCAGTCGCAGGGCGCGGTCCTTCGTCGGGCCGTAGACCTTCTCGGTGGGGAAGGCGTCCTTGCTGACGCTCTCGGTGTCCGTGACCGTGAAGTTCGCCGATTCGCCGCGGTCGTCGGTGACGGTGATGTCCGCGCCCTTGGTGATCTTCTTGAGGTCGTGGAAGACGGCCTTGCCGAAGCGGGTGTCGTTGTGGCCGATGATCACGGCGGGACCGACCTCACCGGGCACGGAGCCGCCGATGTACCAGCCGGCGGTCATGCCCTTCTCGGCCGGGGGGACCTCCACGGTTCCGTCCGTGTTGCGACCGAGCTCCATCAGGGAACTGGTGATCCCGAGCGAGGGGACGGCGACTTTGGTGGGGACGGCCGACTTGGTGGCCTCCTCAGCGCCCGGCGAGGCGGTACCGGCGGCGGCAGGGGTGTTCGGAGAAGCCGGGTCGGGCTTGTCGGCGGCCGACGAACAGCCGGTGAGCACGGTGAGGACCACGGGTACGACGAGGGCGAGACGGGCAAGGACCGGCAGGGTGCCGAAGCTCCGTACCGGATGGGGTGCAGGTGACACAACGGACTCCAGAGCAGAACTGAGGGACCTGAACGACTGCGGGATCTGAACGACGAACGACTTACGGGACCGGCGCACACGCGGTGGCGCCGCCCGGAGACGGGCGGCGCCACTGTTGTGCCCGGTGGGGCCGTGCCGAACGTCAGCCGTTGTGGCGTCCCGCGGCGCGGCGGCGCAGGACGATGGTGCCGGCGCCGGCGAGCAGCAGAGCGCCGGTGGCCGAACCGACGAGGGTCGTGGTGCCGGTGCCGGAGTTGCCGGCCGGGGCCTCGCCCGCGGCGACGCCACCCTTCGGAAGCTCCTTGGCGGCCGCGGCCTTCTTGGCTTCGAGCGCCTTTGCCCTCTCGGCGTCCTCGGCCTTCTTCTTGGCCGCGGCCTTGTCGTCCCCAGTGGCCGCGGTCGCCGTGGGGGTCGGGTCGTCCGCGACGGCCGCGCTGACCGGGACGAGCAACGCGCCGGCCGCGACGGCGGTCAGAACGGCGAAACGCAGGGTGAGATGGCGGGACATGTATCGCTCCAGTTCCAGCCCGGCCTTGGTGGTACCTGGTTGGCGAGCCGCACCAGGTTCCGGGCATGGCCCCACACTCGCGCCCACTTGTGAAGAAGCTGTCAGAAGGTCATGGTCATCGCATCAGGGCTGTCCAGGGGTCTCCCCGGCCCCCTGGACTCCGCGGCCCCGCTCAGCCGCTTCCGGTCCGGTGGAGGCCGTCTCGTCCCGCGTGACCGGCAGCCACAGGGTGAAGACCGAGCCCAGTCCCTCCGTACTCACCACGCTCGCCGTGCCACCGTGGGCCTCGGCGAGCTTGAGGACGATCGCCAGGCCGAGGCCGCTGCCGCCGGTGCTCCGGTTGCGGGACTTCTCCGCCCGCCAGAACCGGTCGAACACATGGGGGACGTCGTCGGCGGGGATGCCGCTGCCGGTGTCGGCCACCTCCACGGCCACCTTGTCCCCGGAATCCGTGACGTAGGTGCGCAGCGCCACCCTGCCACCGGACGGTGTGTGGCGTACGGCGTTGGAGACCAGGTTGCTCATGGCCTGCCGCAGCCGCACGGGGTCGGCGTCGAGCAACGGCGGTCGAGGGGTGCCCGGCGGCGCGGAGACCGCCAGGGTGACACCCGCGGTCTCGGCCAGTCCCTGGTGTGCCGCGGCGACCTGGCCGAGCAGGTCGTCCACGCGTACCGGCTCCAGGTGCAGGCGCAGCGCGCCCGCGTCGGCCGCGCCCAGGTCCTGCAGATCGTTGACGATGTGCTGGAGCTGTACCGCCTCCTCGTGCAGCGAGGAGACGAACGCCGGGTCCGGTTCGGCCAGACCGTCCTGTGCCGCCTCCAGCCAGCCACGGATGTTGCTCAGCGGAGTACGCAGCTCATGGGCGACGTCGCTGACCATCACCTTGCGCTGCTCCTCCAGCCGCGCCCGGTGCGCGGCCATGTCGTTGAAGGCCGCCGCCAGCCGTCCGATCTCGTTGTCCGAGCCGACCGGCACGGGCGCCGAGTCCATGCCGTCCCGCATCCGCTGGGCGGCGCCGGTGAGCGCGTGCAACGGGCGTACGAGCCGGGCTCCGGCGATCACCGAGGCGCCGACGGTGAGGGCGAGGACCAGGGCCGTGACCCCGGCGATGCGCGCCGTGTTGGACGGTGAGAGATCGAAACCGGGCACGCCGGCGGCGGCGTCGGTGCTGTCGATGAACAGCAGCGCGGGCGCCGCGACATAGGACGTGAGCTGTTCGCGGCGGGCGCTGCCGACGCAGGCGGCTATGGCGCGGTCGTGCTTGCTGCTGTGGGCCGGGGACAGGCGCCCGTCGCCGGCCGCCTTCTCCTTGGTCGCTCTCGCCAGCGCGGCCTTCTCCTCGACCGCCTTCTGCTCCGCGGCCCGCTGCTGGGCATCCTCCTGCTCCTTGGTGAGGCCGGCCCCGGTCGTGGGAAGCGCGGCCGGCAGGCCGGTGTCCGTGCCTTCCGATCCGTATCCCCGGTCCCAGGACATGTCCAGGTTCAGTTTCACGCCCGTGCGGCCCTGCCGCTTCAGACAGGCGTCGGTCAGCTGGTTGAGCGCGTGCAGGGCCTTCTTCTCGGTCGGCGTGGGACCGGCCGCGTAGGACGTCAGGCACTTCATTTCCATGGAGCGGTCGGTCTCGCTGCTCACGAACTGGACGCGGGACCGCCCGCTCGGACTCTCGACGATGTCCGCGGCGATGCCCGCCGCACCGAGGCACTCCGCGCTCTCGGTGCTGGCCCTCCGCAGGACGGTACGTTCCTTCGCGGGCAGCAGGAACGGCCCCACCGCGCGTGGATCGACGCGGTCCGCACCCGTGGAGGCGGTGTCGGGCACCAGCACGGTGTCGATGGACAGCGGGTCGACGACAGCGGAGGCCTGCGGCGGCAGCGGGTCGGCGGACGAGGCGCCGGAGGTGCCGTTCGAGTCGTCGGAGGAGTCGAAGAGTGGGCGTTTGTCCTGGGTGGTCAGCACGATCCGGCGCTGGGACTGACCGGCCAGCTCGCGCACGGTGCCGTCCACGCCCTCCCAGCCCGGGTGGGTCGCCGCGTACCCCAGCAGGGTGTTGTAGATCTCGGCATCGGTGCTGAGGTTCTGGCCCTGCTCCTGGCGGATCGCGCCGGAGGTCGTCTGCACGGCGAGCCAGGCGGTGGCGGCGACCGAGCAGAAGGCCACCAGCGCCGACACGGTCAGCAGCCGCCCGAGCAGGCTCTTGCGGAGCGGCAGCCGCGCTCGCTCGTCACGACGACGCACGGCGCACGTTCCTCGCGTTCGTCCTCGCGGGATCCGTCAGCTTGTAGCCGACGCCGAAAACGGTGAGCAGCCGGTCCGGCCGCCGGGGGGCGCGCTCGATCTTCTTGCGCAGATTCATGACGTGTACGTCCACGGTGCGGCCGCTGATGTACTTGTCGAAGCCGTGCAGTTCCTCCAGGAGCCGCTGCCGGGTGAAGACCCGGTCGGGCTCCGCCGCCATCGCGGCCAGGATGCGGAACTCGCCCGGTGTGCACACGACCGGGGCCCCGCCGACCGACACCTCGTGCCGGTCCGGATCGATTCTGAGCGTGCCCACCGACAGCGTCTTGTCCTCGGCGGCGGGCGTGGGGTCAGGTGCCGCGGGGGCTGGCCCGTCGGAGCTCCGGTTGCGGCGCAGGAGCGTACGCACCCGGGCCACCAGCTCACGCGGGCTGAACGGCTTGGTCACATAGTCGTCGGCACCGAGATCCAGGCCGAGCAGCAGATCGTCCTCGGTACTGCGGGCCGTCAGCATCATCACCAGCACCTCGCGGCCCTCGGCGCGCAGAATCCGCACCACGTCGAGGCCGTCGGCCCGGGGCATCATCACATCGAGGACGAGCAGGTCCGGTTCCTGGTGCCGAACCTGCTCAAGAGCCGTACGGCCGTCCCCCACCACCGTGACCGTGTGTCCCTCGTGCTCCAGATAACGGCGCACCAGTTCGGCCTGCTTCGTGTCGTCTTCAGCGACCATGATGTTTGCGCACACGCCGGAGATCGTAACGAGCGTGGAGCCGGGGTTGGTGGTAAGTGACCTATTCGAGCGGGGAGTTCAGGCCGGGGTCGTGAGTCGGACCGCTCCGGCGCGGTCGCGGCGACGCCCCGCCGGCCGACGGACGGCACCTGCGCCCCGCGCGGTTTCCCGTACGTCCACACGCTCGCGCGAGCGGGACGGCCCTGCCCTCGTAGGAACCCACATGACCCGGCTGCCGTTGCCGTCTCCGTGGGAACCACCGGCGCCGGTTTGGCGCGCACATGCGTGGAAACCGCGGGATGCTGAGGGGGAGCGCTGCCCATGACCTGACGAGCAGTGGTGGTGAGCGCCATGGCTGGGCTGGAGGAGAAGGGTCCGGAACCGAGCACGTCGTGCGCCGATCCCCGAGGAGACCCGTTCCTGCACACGCGGTTCGCGATACCGGCACGTCCCGCGACGTTCCTGCGACGGGAGCGGCTGGTCAGGCATCTCGACCAGGCGCTGCGGACGCCGTTGACCATGGTCAGCGGGGCCGCGGGCGCGGGCAAGACCCTGCTGGCAGCCGACTGGGCCGCGCGAGGGGACGAGTCCGTGGCCTGGCTCACCAACGACGCCACGGCCCAGGGCTGCGGCATGTTCTGGGCGTACTTCCTCCAGGCCCTGAGCGCCTCCGGTGTGCCCCCGCCTGCCGAGGTCGGTTCCCCCGCCGACGCGGGCCGAGTGGACCAGACGCTGCTGACGCGGCTCGCCGCGGGCCTGAGCGACCGGGAACGGCCCGTGATCGTGGTGCTCGACGAGTACGACCGTGTGACGGCGCCGGAGATCGCGGAGCAGTTGGAGTTCGTCCTCCACCACGCGGGCCGGGGCATGCGGCTGGTCCTCGTCACCCGCACCGAGCCCCTGCTGCCACTGCACCGCTACCGGGCGGTCGGCGACATGACCGAGATCAGAGCGGCGGAACTGGCCTTCACCCCCGAGGAGGCGGCCGCGCTGCTGGAACTGCACGGGCTGCGCGTGCCGGTGTCCGCCGCGCGGGCCCTCGTGGAGCGCACCCGGGGCTGGGCCGCAGGTCTGCGGCTGTGCGCCCTGGCCGCGCAGGAGAGCCCGGATCCGGAGACGTATCTGAAGGAGTTCGAGGTCGATCGCACCACGGTGGCCGACTTCCTGCTGGCGGAGGTGCTCAAGCGACAACCTCCCGAGGCGCAGGACCTCCTGTTGCGGGTCAGCGTCCTCGATCGCTTCGGTCCCGAGCTGGCGAACGCGCTGACCGGGCGAACGGATGCCGAGTCCGTCCTGGCCGGGCTGCACCGCGAGAACGCGTTCGTCGAGTACCTCGGGCACGACCGGTACCGGCTCCACCCGCTGTTCGGGGAGATCCTCCACGCCCATCTGCGGCTGCGCTCTCCCGGTCTGGAGCCCGAACTCCACCGACGGGCCGCGGCCTGGCTGCGGGACTCCGGATCCCTCACCGAGACGCTCGGGCACAGTGCCGCCGCGGGCGACTGGGAGTTCACCGCCGGTGCCCTCGTCGACGACCTCGCCATCGGCCAGCTCTTCACCGGTCTTCGCTCTGACCATCTGGCCGAGCTGTTCTCGGGGATGGGCCCCGAGGCCACGAGCCCCGCCGCGGATCTCGTCCGGGCGGCCCGTGAGCTGGCGCGGAGCGACGTCGACCAGGGCCTGCCCCACCTGAGGCACGCCGAGCAGAGCCTGGCGGCGGAGGAGCGGACACCGGCCGGGGACGGCCCACCCGGCCTCGCGGCGGCCCGGCTGAGCTGCGCCCTGCTGGAAGCCCTCGCGGCCCGGCTGACCGGTTCGCCCGCGAGGGCGGAGACGGCGGCGGAGACGGCCGGGGAACTCCAGCACGAGGTGCCCGCCCAGCTCCTCGACGCACATCCCGAACTGGCCGCCCTCCTGTCGACCCATCTCGGCTCGACGCGGCTGTGGGCCGGGCGCTTCGAGGACGCGGGCGCCGCCCTGAGCACGGCCGTCGCCTGCTCCGGGGGAGCCTCGACGGCCCTTCCGCGCGAGGAGTCCCTCGGCCATCTGGCCCTGATCGACTATCTCAACGGCTGGCCCGGCAGGGCGGAGCGCAAGGCCCTGGCGGCGATCACCGAGACCGAGCGGTTCGGCCTGAGGGACGAGTCCGGCTCCGGCATCGAGCTGCTCGTCCTGGCCGCCGTGGCCGTCGACCGCAACGAACTCGACCGGGCCCAGGCTCTGCTCGACACGGCGGCCGGCTCCCGTCACGCGATGCGGGACCCGGTGATGCGGGCGGGACGGGCCCTCGCCACCGCGCGGCTGCTCCTGGCCCGCGGTGAGACGGACGCCGCGCTCGAAGCGGCGGAACCGGGCGTCGCCGCCGACGTGGTCTCACCCTGGTCGGAGGCGCACAAGGCGCTGGTGACCTCGGCCGCGCACCTGGCGGAGGGCCGGCCGGAGACCGCCGCCGAGCTGCTTCAAGAGGTGTCCGGCGACCAGCCGGCGTGTGTCGTGGGTGCCGCCCGGGCCCAGCTCGCCGCGGGCCGGCCCGTCGAGGCGCTCGGCCTGCTCGACCGAGTGCGCCCCGAGGGCCGTACGGGTCCCGCGGTGACCGTCCGGGCCTCGTTGGTGCGGGCCGAGGCAGCGGACCGGGCGGGGGACTCCGCCACCGCGCGCAGGCACGTCGCCCATGCCCTCCACGAGGCTCGGCGCGAGCGGCTGCGGCGCCCCTTCCTCGAAGCCGGACCGTGGATCAGGCCCCTGCTGGGCACGGCGCCGCTGCGCGGGCCGGCCGCGGGCTGGCTCACCCCCGGACCGCCGCCGTGCGAGACGCGGCCGGTCCCCGGGGACCGGCAGGCGGCACCTGTCGTGGAGGAGCTGAGCGGACGCGAGCACGACGTCCTCGAACGGCTCGCCCAGATGATGTCCACGGAGGAGATCGCCGCCGACCTGTACGTGTCGGTGAACACGGTCAAGACCCACCTCAAGAGCGTCTACCGCAAGCTGTCGGTGAACCGGCGCCACGACGCGGTGCACCGCGCGCGCGACCTGGGCCTGCTGTGAGCACATGACTGTTCAGCCATGCCCGGTTCGCCCGTGCGGGGTGAGGCGAGGGGCACGTTCTTCGGGTGCGATGGGGGATGGCGGCAGGGCATCGGCCGGCCGCTGCCCGGTGGACTCCGCCGGGTCCCGGGGCGACTCGGCGAGGTGAGCACCTTGAAGCACTGGCGGGCGCTGATGGTCCTGGGCACGGCCCAGTTCCTGATGGTCCTGGACACCTCCGTCATGAACGTCTCCATCAGCCAGCTGGTGGAGGACTTCGACACGGAGGTCACCGCGATCCAGGCCGTCATCACGCTGTACGCGCTGGTCATGGCCGCGTTCATGATCATCGGCGGCCGGCTGGGAGACATCTACGGACGCCGTCGCCTGTTTCTGCTCGGACTCGTCGTCTACGCCACGGGGTCGGCCCTGACCGCCGCGGCACCCACCCTGTGGGTCCTCGCGCTGGGCTGGTCGGTCATCGAGGGACTCGGCGCCGCGCTGGTGCTGCCCGCCATGGCGGCCCTCGTGGCCGAGGCCTACCGGGGACGGGACCGGGCCGTCGCGTACGGCGTCATCGGTGGCCTCGCCGGAGCCGGCATCGCGGTCGGCCCGCTGCTGGGCGGCTGGGTGACGACGTACCTCACCTGGCGGCTGGTGTTCGCCGGTGAGGTCGTGGTCGTCGTGATCGTCCTCTGCTTCCACGGGGTGATCAAGGAATCTCCCCGAACCGGTCCGAGCCCTCGCCTGGACGGTATCGGCGCCGCACTCTCGGCGATCGGGCTCGGGCTCGGCGTCTTCGGTGTGCTGCAGAGCGGCTCCTGGGGCTGGGTGCAGCCCCGCAACCCGCCCTTCACCGTCTTCGGCTTCGCGCCGACGCTGTTCGTCGTCGCCGCGGGAGTGGCCGTGTTGGCCTTCTTCCACCACTGGGAGCGGCGGCGGGAGGCCCGCGGTGACGAGCCCCTCGTACATCTGCCCCTGCTGCGCAAGCCTCCGCTGAGATCCGGCCTGATGGCCCTGCTGAGCCAGAACCTCATCCTGCTGGGTCTGTTCTTCACCATCCCGCTGTATCTGCAGGTGGTTCAGGGGTTCAACGCCTTCCAGACGGGGCTGCGGCTGCTCCCGGTGTCCGTCACCATGCTCGCCGCCTCCATGATCGCTGCCCGGCTGGGGCGGAGGGCAGGACCACGCCGGGTGGTCAGACTGGCCCTGCTGACCCTCACCGGCGCCATCGCGTGGCTGCTGGCCACCATCGACCCTGTCATCGACGACGCGCAGTTCGCCGGAGCCATGGCCGTGCTCGGGGTGGGCATGGGCCTGCTCGCCTCGCAGCTGGGCAACGTCGTCCAGTCCAGCGTGGGCGAGGAGGAACGCAGCGAGGTCGGCGGACTGCAGTTCACCGCCCAGAACCTGGGCTCCGCGCTGGGCACCGCCCTCATCGGATCGCTGCTCATCGGCGCCCTGGCCCACGCCTTCACCAAGCAGGTGGACGAGAACCCGCAGCTCTCGCAGGAGGCCCGCAAGCAGACCGGCGTCGCCCTCGAAGCCGGGATCACGTTCGTGCCCACCGACCAGGTGCGCTCGGCGGCCGAACGCGCCGGGTTCCCGCCCTCCGAGGTCGACGCCGTCGCCGACTCGTACTCGTCGGCGCAGCTCGACGGCCTGAAGGCGGCGATCCTCGCCACCGGGGGCATCACGCTCGCGAGCTTCCTGGTCACCACGCATCTGCCGACCCGGACGGCCGGCCGCCCGAGGCAACCCGACACCGACTCGCCCGCCGCCGACGCGACCGGCACCACCCGCTGACGTCCAGGGAGGCCGCGATGCCCGAGGCCGCACACGTCACGGCCGGAGCGCGCAGCGCCGAACGCCGGGAACGCGCCGACTACACCGGTGGCGTCTACGGATCCATGCTCGCCGCCTCCGTGATCGTCGGGGCCGGATCCCTGGGCGAGTTCCCCCGTGCGGAACTGGTGCTGCTGCTGTTGCTGACCGGCGTGGCGTTCTGGATCGCGCATGTGCACGCCCAGCTGTTCGGGGCGCGTCTGGCGGAACTGAGTCCTGACCGGGCGATCGTGCTGCGGGTGTGCCGTGACGAGTGGCCGATCGTCAAGGCGGCCGTCCCTCCCGCCGTCGCCCTCGCCGTCAGCCCCCTCCTGGGCCTCGACCTGTCGGGCTCCCTGTGGCTGGCCCTCTCAGTGGCAGTGGCGGGCCAGGTGGGCTGGTCGGCGGCCGCGGCACGGCGGGCCGGGGCCTCCTGGCGTCTGGTGGCCGTCACCGCCACGGTGAACCTGCTGCTCGGGCTGCTGATCATCGCGTTCAAGCTCTACCTGACGCACTGACGGCGTTGACGCGTTCACGGTGTCGTCCCTGGAAGCCCCGCCCCGGAGAGCAACGACGCAGGTGAAGCCCGTGCCGGACGCCGTATCACCTCTACGGGGTGAGGCCGGGCGGTCCGCCGAGGCGGAGGATCGCACCGTAAGGCCGCAGCCCGCCTGTCCCAGGCCACCCGCGGGAGAGCAGCTCATGCGCTACGAGATCCGCGTCGACGGACACATGTCGGAGACGCTGACGCGTGCCTTCCCGGAGCTCGAGCACGTGATGATGTCCGGACACACGGTCCTGTTCGGCCCCGTGATCGACGAGGCGCACCTGTACGGCCTGCTGGCCCGCTGCCGGTCGCTGGGGCTACGGGTCCTGGAGATGCGCCAGCTGCCGGAGTGACCCGGCATTCGGCCGCGTACGACGATCGGCGTGATCCCGCCGCGTACGACGGCCAGCGCGAACCAGCCGCGTACGGCGATCGGCGTGAGCAGCGGTCACAGGCTTTCCGCCCGGACCCTGCCGGACGCGACAGCGGCGCCCAGCGCCTCGAAGTCCCGCTCGTTCTGGTCGGCGTAGGCCTGGGCGAACTCGGCGAGCGCGCGGTCGAAACGGTCGCTCCCGCCCAGATAGGCGGCGATGGCCACCGGGTCGCCCGAGCGGGCGTGGGCCCGCGCCAGACAGGCCCCGCACAGCCGCGCGAACAGGCGGAGCATGCCGGGGTCCATGGTGTCCGGCCGCGCGATGCCCTTCCAGTCCTTGAGCTGGCGTACGTAAAAGTCGCGCTCGCGCCCGTCGAGTCCCACGACATGGGTCCAGCCCAGGAAGATGTCACTGGTCGTCTGGATCAGGCGCTGTCCGGCCACCACCCGGCGGCCCTGGTTGTCGTAGCGGTCGCCGCCCGTGTGGGTGGCGAGGACCGACTCCTGCGCCTCCTTGGCCTGCAGCAGCAGCGGGTCGGAGTCGTCCCTGCCGAGGAGCAGCACGATCCAGCAGCGCGTACCGACGCTGCCGACGCCCACCACCTTCCGGGCCATGTCGGCAAGGTGGTAGTGGCGCAGCAGGTGCCGGCGCTCGGACGACAGGGTCCGCTTGTACCCGTCCAGGACGATCTGGAGCTCCTTCTCCTCGTCGCCCTCGGAGGAGTCCGGCAGCAGGTCCCGGAACGGGGTGATCAGCGGCGGGTCAGGTGCGATCCGCCGGCCCTCGGCCGTGATCCGGGTGAGTTTCGCGAAGGCCTGGAGCTGGGTGCGCGTACGGGCTCGGGTCGTCGCCTCGGCGGTACGGCGCCTGGTCTCCTTGTCCATCGACGAGGCCTGCAGTTCCCGTAGCCGGTCGGCGTCGTCCTGGGCGTACCAGATGTCGAGGGTGCCCATGCCGGCGAACGTCCGCATCCGCTGCCGGTAGGCCCGCACGCAGGCACGTACCGCGCCGTTCTGCTCCTTGACCGAGAAGCCGTTGGCCCGGCCGGCGATCGCGAAGCTGGCGGCCAGCCGCTTCACGTCCCATTCGAACGGACCGGCGAGGGTCTCGTCGAAGTCGTTGATGTCGAAGACGAGATGACGCTCGGGCGAGGCGAGCAGCCGGAAGTTGAGCAGATGGGCGTCCCCGCAGAGCTGGACCGTCAGGCCGGCGTTCGGGGCGGGACCGAGGTCCGCCGCCATGATCGACGCCGCGCCCCGGTAGAAGCGGAACGGCGATTCGAGCATGCGGCCGTAGCGGATCGGCACCAACTCGGGCAGCCGAGTGGCCGATTGACGCTCTATCACCTCGATGGGGTCGGGCCGCTCCTTGTCCGCCTCGAACCAGCCGTGGCACGAACGCGAGGCGCGCGTACGCGCGTCCCTTCCGTACGCGGCTCGCTCGGACGGTGTCAGGGACGCTGTGAATGCGCTCGGTACGGCCATGACTCACACCTCCTGTGCGCTGTTGCTGTGCCGAGGAGTCCTACTCCGGCGGTGGCTCCCGGCCCTGCCTCCGCAGACCCGCCCGGACCGCGCTCGCGAGCACCCGGGCGGCGATGCCCACGAGCATCAGTCCGCCGGCCATCTGGAGCATCGTCACCACGCGTCCCGTCTGGGACCGGGCAGTGATGTCGCCGAACCCCACGGTCGCGAACGTGGTCAGAGTGAAGTACAGCGCGTCGGTCCTGGTCAGCGGCTCGCTGAAGGAACCCGGGGAGGAACGCTCCATCAGGTAGTAGGCGCAGGCGAACAGCACCAGATACATCGCCAGCGTGGCGGACAGTGCCTCGACGGCCTTCAGACGGGGCGAGCGCGAGCGCACGATGGCCCGCACCTCCCACAGGAAGACCAGGACGACCACCAGCAGGCCGCAGGTGAGCAGCGCCGCGGTGCGGGCCGTGCCGCGCCCGTCCAGGGGCAGCAGGTAGTACGCGGTGACGAGACCCGCCGCGAGGCCCACGGCCCGCGCGACGGACATGACTGTCTCCCGCCGCCCCGGACCCGGTTGTGGTCTCCGGTACGCCGACTGCTCGGACCGGGCGGACTCCGTCGGGGCGGCCTGGGGATCGCTCCGGCCGGCCGCTCGATCTTTCATCTCGTGTCTCTTGTCCTCTACGGGTCTCTTCGCTCTGCGCGCCGCGCGTCGGCGCGTGTCCTCCGGCCCCCACCTCATCGCTCCGGGAGCGCGCACGGATCACCCGCCGGGGGTGACCCGGTGGCCGACGAAGGGCGGGACGCTGAACCGTGCGATCCCCGTACGCCGTCTCGTCGGCGGTCCGGGAGCGACCCTCTCGATCGCGCGAGGAGGAGCCATGACCGTGTCGCGTGATCCGGCACCGGGCACCGGACCGGCACACCTGCCCGACGGACCGGCCGACGCGTCCGACGGACCGGCCACGCCCTACGGGGCGGCCCCCGTTCCCGCCGCCGACCCCGCGGCGGTGCTGGCGAGACTCGGGCACTCCTGGACATGGGTCCTGGGCTCCGCGATCGCCACGCTGGTACCGGGCATCCTGATCCTGGTCTGGCCGGACGGGACCCTGCACGTCGTGGCGGTCCTCGTCGGCCTGTATCTGCTCGTGACCGGGGCGTTCCGGTTCGTCGAGACCTTCGCCCGGGAGGACCACGGCGAACGGCTGCCCGGGTTGCTCCTCGCCGTGCTGTACGTCCTCGGCGGGGTGCTGTGCCTGCGGAACCCGCTGCAGACCATCGCCGCGCTCTCACTGATCGTCGGGATCGTCTGGGTGGTGTCCGGCATCCTCACCCTCTACACGGCCATCGCCGCCCGGGACCTGCCCCACCGGGGCTTCGTCCTGGGCATCGCGGTGATCGGCATCGTGGCGGGGATCGTGGTGCTGGCCCTGCCCTCCGAGTCCGCCCGGGCATTGACCCGCCTGCTCGGACTGTGGCTCGTCCTGCTCGGCCTGGCCGAGGTGGCCCTCGCCCTGGCCTGGCGTGCCGCACTGCGCAGGGCCGGCATCACGGGGCCGCACGACCCCGCCCGGACCACCTGAGCCCGCGCCCGGTCCGTCCGAGAACCCGCTCGACGCGGCTGCGGACCGTACGCGTACGTCCCGGGGCACCGCGCCCCGACGGATGGTGCGGCCCGCCGCCGAGAACGGCACGCCTCACCCAGGAGGAGCCATGGCCTCGGAGAAGACCCCCGGACCGTCCGGTCCCGGCGAACCGGCCCGCCCGGCTACGCCCGCGGAGTCCGGACACACCCTGACCGCCGAGGAGCGCGCGGAGTACGACCGGCTGCGCCGGGCCGCGGGCGCACGCCACCGGCGGCTGCGCCGTGTCGTCGCCCCGGTGTTCCTGGTGCTCGCCCTCCTGCTCGCGCCGCTGGCCGTCGTCGCGGCCTGGGTCCACGACACCGTCACCGACACCGACCGGTACGTACAGACAGTCGCGCCGCTGGCGTCGGATCCCTCGATCCAGAAGGTCGCGACCGACCGGCTGACCAACCGTGTCGTGGAGAACGTGGACGTCGAGGCGGTGACGGCCGCGCTCACCAAGGCCCTCAAGGACACCGGGGCGCCACCCAGGGTGGTGGACGCGTCCGCGACCCTCACCGGACCGCTGCGCTCCGCGGTGCGGACCGTCGTGCACCGCAACGTCGACCGCGTGATCACCAGCGACGCCTTCCAGGAGGCCTGGGAGGGGTCCAACCGACGGGTCCACGCCGCGGTGCTGAACATGCTCACCGGAGAGCGGGAGGGCGCGCTCCGCGCCACGGGCGGCACCGTCGAGCTGGACATCGGGTCCGTGGTCGACCAGGTGCGGCAGCGCCTCGTCGACCAGGGCTTCGAGAAGGCCGCCGCCATCCCGGACACCGACCGCACCGTCACGCTGTTCGAGACCGAACAACTGGGCAAGGCGCAGGACGGCCTGCGACTGCTCGACATCGTCGGCGCGTGGCTGCCCGTGCTGACCGTCGCCCTCGCCGCGCTCGCCGTGTGGACCGCTCCCGGACACCGGGTGATGCTGCTGGTCACGGCCCTCGGCGTCGGCGTGATGATGGTGCTCCTGCTCGTCGCGGTGGCCGTCCTGCGGCGGGCCTACCTGGACGGGGTCCCACCGGCGGCGCTGCCTCCCGACGCCGCAGCGGCGATCTTCGACACCTTCGTCCGCTTCCTGCGCGACAGCACGCGCACGCTCCTCGTCGTAGCCCTGATCACGGCGCTGAGCGCCTATCTGTACGGACCCGGGCGGGCGGCACGCGGCGTACGGCGCCTGGCCCGGCGCGGTGCCACGGCCGCCGGGCAGGCCCTGAACCGTGCCGGGCTGCGCACCGGCACCGTGGGGCGCCGGCTGGCCGAGCACCGGTCGTGGGCGACCGGAATCACGATCGGGGCAGGGGCCCTGGCGCTTGTGCTCTGGAACCACCCCACGGTCGGTGCGGTGGCACTCGTCCTCGCCGTGGTCCTGGTCGTGACGGCCCTCGTGGCAGTGCTCGCAGCAGCCTCCGGACCCGCCCCGGCCACCCACGAACCGGGACCCGCGGTCCCGTGAGACGTGCCGGGCACCGCACCCCGTCGCCCCTTTCCCTCACCCGCCTCGGGTGAGGACGCCCGGGCCTTGTCGTGTGCAGGCTGGACGCGACAGACAACGGCCGGCGGACGAACGCCGGGGACGGAGGAAAGACATGAGTGGGCCTACGTACCTCGCGTACGACTATCCCCTGCTGAGCGTCTTCTGGTCCATGCTGGTGTTCTTCCTGTGGATCATGTGGTTCGTCCTGCTCTTCCGGGTCGTCGTCGACATCTTCCGCGACGACAGGATGAGCGGCTGGGCCAAGGCCGGCTGGCTGGTGTTCGCCATCGTCCTGCCCTTCCTGGGCGTCTTCGTCTACGTGATCGCCCGTGGCAAGAACATGGGCCGTCGCGAGGCCGCGCAGGCACGGGCACAGCAGGAGGCCTTCGCGAGCTACGTCCGTGAGACCGCCAAGGGCGGCGACGGCAGGCCCAGCAGCGCCGACGAACTCGCCAAGCTGTCCGAGATCCGCGGTCGCGGCGACATCACGGACGAGGAGTTCCGCAGGGCGAAGGACCTGGTCCTCAGCGGCCACGGCCCGTCGCAACGCACCGGCACCTCCGCCTCCGGCAGCTGACGGCACACGCACCGGCCGAAGGCACCGCACGAGACTGAATCGAGGCAGCACGATGACCGCCACACACACAGGGCACCACCCGCAGACGGCCGGGCGGCCGTGGGCCGAAGGCCTGACCGTCTTCGCAGCCGTCATGCTCATGATCGCCGGCGTGCTCGACATCTTCCGGGGCATCATGGGGATCGCCGAGGACGACGTCTTCGTCACGACACGTGACTACGTCTTCGCGTACGACCTCACCGGCTGGGGCTGGATCCACCTCATCCTGGGCGCCGTCGCCGTGATCGTCAGCCTCGGACTCTTCCAGGCGTCGTTGTGGGCGCGCGTCGCGGGCGTGACGATCGCCGGATTCATCATCATCGCCAACTTCCTCTCCCTGCCGTACTCCCCGGTCTGGTCGATCGTGATGATCGCGTTCTCGGGGTTCATCATCTGGGCGCTGTGCGTGGTCCGGAAGGACGACTCCGGCGAGTTCGGGCGCTCATGAGTCCGTTGAGTCCGTGAGGGTCCAAAGCGTCATGAGCAGGCTCATATAGGCTGCACGCTCTGTCCGTTGCAGCCCGTACCACCTTCCCCAGGAGAGTCTCTCAGTGACCGTGGAGATCGCTCAGCCCGCACCGGCCGTCCAGTCCGCCGACCAGACAACCGGAGAGGCCTCGTCCGCGGACGAGGCCTTCTGGGAGGAGCCCGGAGCGTCGGACGACGGGGAACCGGCCGGCTCCGGGCTCGACATCGTGGCGCAGGGCACCTCGAACGACGTGGTGACGCCGAGTACGTCGAATGATGTGGTGGCGCCGAGCACGTCGAACGGCATCGTCGCGCAGGACGCCCGTGACTTCGGGGCGTACGTCCGGGCCGGCGGCTGGGCGTTCGCGCTGAAGGTCGCCCGCAGTGTGCGGCCCGGCGGGGAGGCCGCGGGGGAGACGGCGAAGATCTCCGCGAAGGAGTTCGCCGAGCTGGCCGGGTGCTCGCCGGAGCGGGTCATGCGCTACTACAAGGCGTGGGACAAGGCGGCCGACGACGGTCTCGTCCCGTTCTTCGAGGCGCTGGCCCCGGGCCAGGACGTGGAGCTGCCGGACTCCGACGTGTGGCACTCGTACTACATCTCCCGTTCCAGTGCCTCCTCCGACCGGGGCACCGCGATCGCCGCGGCGGCCGAGGCCGAGGGCATCCGGCCCACCAAGGCCCTGGAGGTCGCCGAGAACCCCACCGCGCTGCGCGCCGCGATCCTCGCCGACCCCTCCACTGCCAAGGCGGCCCGCGCCGCGCTCCTGGACCGGCTCAAGGAAGACCCGTCCCTGCAGACCGAGTTGGCGCGTGACATCGCCCGTACCGACGACCTCAAGAAGGCGGTCGCCACCGAGACGCAGGCGGCCAGCCGGATCGGCTATGTCCGGCAGATCGTCGAGAACGGCCAGGTCAAGACCCCCGCCGGGCAGACGATCGACGCTCCCGCCGAACTCCGCGCCGAGGCCGAGCGCCACCTGTCCCTCATCGACGAACTCGACGAGGACGAGGACACCGGCGAGTGGGCCACCGACGCCTACGACACGGTGAAGGACCTCGTCGCCCAGACCGTCCAGGCCAACCCCGAACTCCGCCTCCAGGAGCGCCGGACGAAGTTCTACAGCAGCCTGCAGAAGGCGACGAAGGTCTTCGAGGAGCTGACCTTCGACGACGTGGACGACCTCGACACCATCTACGAGGACGACATGCTCCAGCGCCTGGAGGAACTCCAGCAGGCCGTCGGCATGTGCATCACCGCCCTGCGGAAGGCGGCGCCCACGAACTGAGCGAGGGTCTCGCGCTGGACACACGGCTTCGGTGGCCGCCCCTGCGGAGGGGCGGCCACCGAAGCCGTTTTCGTGCCGAAGGCACGACCGTGCGGCCCGCGCTGTTCACCGACTCGGTCGAACCAGCCGCTCCTCCGGGATCACCGCCACGCCGAGGATCTCGATCATCGCCTCGGGCTGCCACAGGGCGGTGCAGCCGATGCCGGCCATCGCCGGGTACACGGGCCCGGCGAGTTCGCGCCAGACCCTGCCGATCTCCTTGCCGTGTGCCTGGTAGTCGGGGATGTCGGTGAGGTAGATCGTCACGCTCACCAGGTCCTCCGGCAGGCCGCCCGCCTCCCGGAGCGTCGTCAGGACGTTGCCGAACGCCTGGCGGAACTGCTCGACGACGCCCCCAGGAACGATCTTCATATCGGCGTCGAGGGCGGTCTGCCCGCCGAGATGCAGTGTGTTCCCCGCCAGGGTTCCGTGGGAGTAGCCACTGGGCGTCGGCAGGGCAGCCGGGTTCACGGGGATGTGCTTCATGCGGCCTCCGGTTCGAGGTGGGTCGCGGTCCGGTCCGACGATCCGTACAGTGGCATGTATTGACAGTAAATGACGGTCGTGAAAAAAACGAGATAGCGCGAACGGGACTGAAGCCGTTTGAACCGAAGCCGTTCGAACCGAAGTCGTCCGAGCCGTCACGACTGGAACGGAGCCCCCTCCATGGAGCCCGACCTCAGCAAATACCGCCTCGAGGGCGACAACTCGATGTACCGGCTGCCCAGCGGGTTCGTCGCGCCCGTGGTGACCCGTGCCGGTTCCGAGAGCGGGAACACCGCGGACTCCGGTGGGGCCGTTCGGGTCTCGGGCGTCAGCGCCCAGCACACCCCGGCGCAGCGACTCTGGTTCGGCAAGGTCAGCAACGAAGCCGGCTACCGCTCGGTGACCCATCATCACGGCGAGGCGGAGACGGGCGGCTATGTCCTGTCGGGGCGGGCCCGGATCTACTTCGGCGAGAAGTTCGAGGACTACGTCGACATGGCGGAGGGCGACTGGGTCTTCGTGCCGCCGTTCATGCCGCACATCGAGTGCAACCTCTCGCGCAACAAGCCGCTGACGTGGATGACCACCCGGACGCCGGAGAACATCGTCGTCAACCTGCCCGACATCGCGGACGCGGACCTGCGGGATTGGCTGGACCGATGACGACCGGGACACCGCCCACCTCGGAGATCTTCACCGCGGCCGTCGCGCTGACACCGGCCGAGCCCGAGCACTTCGATCTTGCTTTCACCGCCGTCACCCAGCCCTGTCCCTGGCCCAAGGCGTACGGCGGAGACCTGGTCGCCCAGGCCGCCGCCGCGGCCATGCGGTCGGTGACCGACGGCAAGTCCCTGCACTCCATGCACAGTTACTTCCTGCGCCCGGCCGACATCGGGGCGAGCGTGCGCTACGAGGTGGAGGTGCTGCGCGACGGCCGCGGCTACAGCACCCGGCAGGTGCGCGGCTACCAGAACGGCAAGACGCTGTACGTGTGCCTGGCCAACTTCGCCGCGGGTGAGGCCGGTTCGAGCTTCGAGGCCGAACTCCCGGAACTCGCCGCGGACTTGCCCGCCCCCGAGGAACTGCCCAGCTCGGCGGCGTATCTCGCCGGGCTCAGCGGCGGTTCCATGACCGAGGAGTCGAAGGCCTACTGGTCCGGCGGACGCGGCTTCGACATGCGGCACGTGCCCGGCCCGGTCTACCTCACCGTCGAGGGCAAGCAGGTCCCCCAACAGGCCGTGTGGCTCAAGCCGTTCGACCCGCTCAGGTCCGTCGAGGGGCTCACCGACGCCCAGCGGGACCTGGCCGCGCTGGCGTACGTCTGCGACTACACGATCCTCGAACCCGTTCTGCGCGTACTCGACCTGCCCTGGGCCAAACCCGGACTCGTCACCGCCAGCCTCGACCACGCCATGTGGTTCCACCGCCCCGAACCCGTCGGCGACTGGCTCCTCTACCTCCAGGAGGCCGGCGCCGCCGACGCGGGCCGCGGTCTCGGCTCGGGTCGCTTCTTCACTCGCGACCACCGTCACCTGGCCACCGTCGTCCAGGAGGGCATGATCCGCCCCACCTGACCCGCCGCCTCCACCGGTGGGCTCCCGGAAGGAATCCCGCGTTGACTCCTCCGTCGCCTCTCCCGATATCCGCGATATCCGCGCACCTGGACACCTTCACGCGGGATCACCTGCCTCCCGCGCACCTGCTGCCGACGATCGAGTTCGGCACACCGGAGCTGCGGTACCCGGACCGGCTCAACGCCGCCGCCGAGCTCATCGACATCCCCGTATCGACGTTCGGGGCCGACCGTCCGGCGCTGCGCACACCTGCCGGGGAGACCTGGTCCTACGGCGAGTTGCGGACCCGGGCCAACCAGGTCGCCCAGGTGCTCACCGAGGACCTGGGGCTGGTCCCCGGGCAGCGGGTTCTGTTGCGGTCACCCAACAACCCCTGGGCGGTGGCGAGTTGGCTCGGTGTGCTCAAGGCCGGGGGAGTGGTCGTCACCGTCATGGCCGCGTTGCGCGCCCGCGAGATCGCCCCGGTGGTCGAGCGCACGTGCCCTTCCGTCGCGCTGGTGGACCAGCGGTTCGCCGAGGACGTGCACGCCGTCAGGGAGGCGCAAGACGCCCAAGCCGACCGGGACGCCGAGGCGCCGGCACTGACGGTCGTGGAGTTCGGCGGCACCGGCCCGGACGACCTCGTGGCGCGGGCCGGCACCAAGTCCGGCGAGTTCACCGCCGTGGACACCGCCGCCGACGACGTGGCGCTCCTCGCGCCGACGTCCGGCAGCACCGGCGTCCCGAAGATCACCATGCACTTCCACCGCGACATCCTGTCCATCGACAACACCTTCGGCCGCCATGTGCTGCGCCTTCTCCCCGACGACGTGGTCGCCTGCAGCGCCCCCTTCGCCTTCACCTTCGGCCTCGGCATGCTCGTCGTCTTCCCGCTGCGGGCCGGCGCCTGCGCCCTGCTGACCGAAGCCGCCACACCGCTCCAACTCGCCCAGTACGTCGACGAGTTGGGCGTCACCGTGCTCGCGACAGCCCCCACGGCGTACCAGGCGATCCTGCGAGAGGGGCAGGAACAACGGCTCGCCGGGCTGCGCGTCGGGGTGTCGGCCGGCGAACACATACCGCGGGCCGTCTGGGAGTCACTGAGGGACCGGATCGGACTGCGGATCATCGACGGGATCGGCGCCACCGAGCTGCTGCACATCTTCCTCTCCGCCGCGGGTGACGACATCAGGCCCGGAGCCACCGGGAAGCCGGTGCCGGGCTACCGCGCCACCATCCTCGGCCCCGACGGCTCGGAGCTCGGCCCTGGTGAGCCGGGGCGGCTCGGTGTCATCGGCCCGGTCGGCTGCCGCTACCTCGACGACGAACGCCAGAAGGACTACACGGCGGACGGCTGGAACGTCACCGGTGACGTCTTCCACCGGGACGAGGACGGCTACTTCCACTACCACGCCCGCGGCGACAGCATGATCGTCTCCTCCGGCTACAACATCGGCGGGCCCGAGGTGGAGGCCGCCGTGGACACCCACCCCGATGTGCTGGAGTCCGCCGTCGTCGGGAAGCCCGACGTGCAACGGGGCTTCGTCGTCTGCGCGTTCGTCGTGCTCCGTGAGGGCGTGCCGGGCGACGCCGCCAAGGCCAGGGAGATCCAGGACCACGTCAAACAGGTCATCGCTCCCTACAAGTACCCGCGTGACGTGCGGTTCTGCGACGCGCTGCCCCGCAACGCCAGCGGCAAGCTGCAGCGGTTCGCGCTCCGCAGGATCGTCGAGGACGAGCAGGCCGCCACGGCCGCCGTCGAGCAGTGAGAGGAACTCCCGTGAAGATCGCGATCGTTGGCGGTGGCCCGGGCGGCCTCTACTTCGCTGCTCTCATGAAACAGCTCGACCCGGCCCACGAGATCACCGTCTGGGAACGCAACGCCCCCGACGACACGTTCGGCTTCGGTGTCGTCTTCTCCGACGAGACGCTCGGCGGCATCGAGAACGCCGACCCGGAGTTCGCCGACGCCATGGCACGACGGTTCGCCCGCTGGACGGACATCGACATCCACTACCGGGGCCGCAGCCACACGATCGGCGGCCAGGGCTTCGCCGCGATGAGCCGCAAGGACCTGCTCCGCCTGCTGCAGGAACGTTGCCGCAAGCTCGGTGTCTCCGTGCACTACTCGACGCTCGCCCCCGCGGTGGACGACCTGAGCGCCTCGTACGACCTGGTGGTGGGGGCCGACGGTCTCAACTCCCAGGTCCGGGCGGCCCGCGCGGACGTCTTCCGGCCGTCCCTGGACAGGCGGCACAACAGATACATGTGGCTCGGCACGGACCGGGTCTTCGAGGCCTTCCAGTTCTTCGTCAGGCAGACGGAGTGGGGGACCATGCAGGTCCACGGCTACCCCTACTCCGGGAGCGGTTCCACCTTCATCGTCGAGATGCACGAGGACGTCTGGCGGCGGGCCGGCTTCGACGACACCGAGGAGACCGAGTTCCCGCCGGGCGCCTCCGACGAGCGGGCCGTGGAACGCGTCCGCCACCTCTTCGCCGACGAACTCGCCGGCCACCAGGTGTTCGCCAACAACTCGAAGTGGCTGGCCTTCACCACCGTACGCAACGAGCGCTGGCACCACGGCAACCTCGTCCTCGTCGGCGACGCCGCCCACACCGCGCACTTCTCGATCGGGTCGGGCACCAAGCTGGCCATGGAGGACTCGCTCGCCCTCGCCGCCTGTCTGCACGAACACCCGGACATCGAGAGAGCGTTGACGGCCTACGAGGCGGAGCGCCGTCCCGTCGTGGAATCCACGCAGCGGGCCGCGCAGGCCTCGCTGGAGTGGTTCGAGAACATCGGCATGTACGTCCACCAGGAGCCGACGCAGTTCTGCTTCAACCTGCTGACCCGCTCGCGCCGCATCACCTACGACAACCTGCGCACCCGCGACCAGGAGTTCGCCGACCGAGTCGACGCGGCCTTCGCCAAGTCGCAGGGCCTCGACGAGGTCGCGCCCGCGATGTTCCAGCCGTTCCGGCTCGGGGAGCTGGAGCTGAAGAACCGGGTGATCGTCTCCCCGATGGACATGTACTCGGCCGTCGACGGCGTGCCCGGCGACTTCCACCTCGTCCATCTCGGCTCCAAGGCCATGGGCGGGGCCGGACTGGTGATGACGGAGATGGTGTGCGTCTCGCCCGACGCCCGCATCACCCCCGGCTGCACGGGGCTGTGGACCGAGGAACAGCGTGACTCCTGGGCGCGGATCGTGTCCTTCGTCCACGACCGCAGCACCGCCCGCGTCGGCCTCCAGCTCGGCCACTCGGGCCGCAAGGGCTCCACCCGGCTGATGTGGGAGGGCATGGACGATCCGCTGCCGGACGGCAACTGGGAGACCGTCGGCCCGTCACCCCTGCCGTACGGACCCGGGTCGGCCGTCCCGCGCGAGGTCACCCGGGCCGACATGGACCGGATCACCGCCGACTTCGTCGCAGCCGCCCGCCGAGGCGCGGAGGCGGGCTTCGACCTGCTCGAACTGCACTGCGCGCACGGCTACTTGCTGTCGTCGTTCCTCTCGCCGGTCGCCAACCACCGCACCGACGAGTACGGCGGTTCGCTGCGGAACCGGCTGCGGTTCCCCCTGGAGGTCTTCGACGCGGTCCGGGCCGTCTGGCCGGCCGAGCGGCCGATGATCGTGCGCATCTCCGCGACCGACTGGGTGCCGGACGGCAACACCGAGCACGACGCCGTCGGTATCGCCCGCGCCTTCGTCGCCCACGGCGCGGATGCCATCGACGTCTCCTCGGGACAGGTCACCAGGGACGAGGCCCCCGCCTACGGCCGCTCGTACCAGACGCCGTTCGCCGACCGGATCCGTCACGAGGTCACCGCCGCGACCGGCACCGCCGTCATCGCGGTCGGCGCGATCGCCTCCTACGACGACGTGAACTCGATCCTCCTGGCGGGCCGCGCCGACCTGTGCGCCCTCGGCCGCACCCACCTCTACGACCCGCACTGGACGCTCCACGCGGCGGCCGAGCAGGAGTACCGGGGCGCCGCGACCCAGTGGCCGGTCCAGTACGGGGCCGGCAGCCGCAAGCCGCCCACCTCGCGCACCGACGCCGTGCGCCCCCGCCTCTCGCTGCTGCGGGCCGACGAGTCCGACCAGAACGTCCATCTGCGCTGGACCCCGCCCCGCGAGCCGGCGACGGTCACCTGAGCCGACGGAGGACACCTCTCCGAAACCCATGCAGTGAGCCCCATGCAGTGAGCCGTGCGGCGCAGCCGATGAGCGCGCCGCACGGCTCTCGTGCGCCAGGTCCGCGGGCCGTGGTTCGAGCCGGAGCGTTGCTCCGGACAGCGGAACGTCTCCTTGCTGCCGCACTGCGCCCTCGAAGATCACGCGTTAATTTGGCCATGTTTTCACCGGATCGCACCTTTCGTCCCTGCCTGCCTCGGCGGAGACGGAAGAGGCCCCGCGCCCGCGCGGGGACGAAGGGTGGGCGATGGCCAAGACCTTGAACGACACACTCGTCCCGGCCGAGCGCCACGGACCGACGCGGACCGCCCGCGCCGGCCCACGCACCGGAGGCCGCGCCTGGCCGGCGGCGGTCGCGGCCGCCTTCACGCTGGCCCAACTGGCGCTCGTACGGCCGGGGATGGGCCTCGGCTGGGACGAGACGGTGTACGTCAGCCAGGTCAGCGGTCACACCCCGGAGGCGTTCTTCAGTGCCCCGCGTGCCCGTGGTGTCTCGTTGCTGGTCGCGCCGATCGCCTCGTGGTCGTCGTCCACGGAACTGCTGCGGGTCTATCTGGCCCTGCTGTCCGGGCTCGGCCTCTTCCTGGCGCTGCGTGCCTGGCGCGGACTCTTCCCCGCACGGGTGCTCGGTGCCGGCGGTGCCCTGTTCGCGACGCTGTGGGTGACCGTGTTCTACGGTCCGCAGGCCATGCCCAACTACTGGGTCGCGATCGGCGCCCTGGCGGGTGTCGGCTGCTTCCATCGTGCCCAGGCCGACCCGGGCGACCGGGCGGCCCTGTGGGGCGTCGGCGCGAGCGCGGCGCTGATGGCGTGGATGCGGCCGACCGACGCGGTCTGGGTCACCCTTCCGTTGTTCGCCGTGCTGGTGTGCCTACCTCGTTGGCGACGACCGCGCGTGTTGGCGGCGCTCGTGGTGGGGCTGGCGACCGGGGCGGCGCAGTGGGTCGTCGAGGCGTACGTCGGTTTCGGAGGGCTGAGCGAACGGCTCGCCGACGCCTCCGGCATCCAGGGCGGCCTCGGCTGGAACATCGCCGTCCTGGACCAACTGCGCACCCTGGGCGGACGCAGTCTGTGCCGCCCGTGCGACGGGTCGATTCCGGCCACCCAGATCATCGTGTGGTGGTTCGTCCTGCCGCTGCTCGCCGCCGTTGGGCTGGTGGTCGCGGTCAGGGCCCGGCGTACCGCGGGCACCCTCCTGCCCCTGGCCTGCGCCACGACGGCGGGCATCCCGTATCTGTTCATGATCGGATACGCCGCGCCGCGCTTCCTGCTCCCCTTCTACGCGCTGCTGGTCATTCCGGTCGCCGACGCGCTCATTCACCTCGTCACCGCGTCGATCCGCAAACGGCGACCGGTGGCCGCGGCCCTGGTGACACTGGGCCTCGCCGGGCATCTGGCGGTCCAGTACACGGTGCTGGACCGTGCCGTGGACCGCACCACCGCCTCGCACCGCGACTGGGCCCGCACTGCGGCCGAGCTGCACCGGCTCGGCGTACGGCCACCCTGTCTACTGACCGGGCACCTGGCGATCCCGATCGCCTTCTACACGGGCTGCCGTTCCGTCCAGACCCAGGGGCACAACGCCAACACCACTCCGGCGGACATCGTCGGGGCCGCCGAGCGGCTGCCGGTCGCCGCCCTCACGACGTCGAATGGGGAACCACCGGAATTCGCCCGGACCTGGGAACGGCACCGCGTCGCCGGCCTGCGCCTCCACGTCGCGCCCTCCGCGGGCTGAGACCCCTGCGGTGCGCCCACCGCACACGGCCTCCGGCCGGACTGTGACGTACTTGTGCGGCCTCCTGTCCGGTCAGGTCCGATCAGGAGATATCTTGATGTCGAGCAATGTTGCAGACGTGGAGCGGAGCACCCGGTGACTGACTCGACCATCATCTATACGCACACTGACGAGGCCCCGGCCCTGGCGACCTATTCCTTCTTGCCGGTGGTCCAGGCGTACGCGTCGCAGGCCGGTGTCACTGTGGAAACCCGTGACATCTCGCTGGCCGGACGGATCATCGCCCTCTTCCCCGAGTTCCTGGAGGAGGGTCAGCGCATCCCCGACGCCCTCTCCGAGCTCGGTGACCAGGCCAAGACGCCCGAGGCCAACATCATCAAGCTGCCGAACGTCTCGGCGTCGATCCCGCAGCTGAAGGCCGCGGTCGTCGAGCTTCAGGCGCAGGGCTACGCGCTCCCTGCCTACCCGGACGACCCGAAGACCGACGAGGAGCGCGACATCCGCGCCCGTTACGACAAGGTCAAGGGCAGCGCCGTGAACCCGGTGCTGCGCGAGGGCAACTCCGACCGCCGCGCCCCCGCGTCGGTCAAGAACTACGCCAAGGCCCACCCGCACCGCATGGGTGCCTGGACCTCCGAGTCGAAGACCAACGTCGCGACCATGGGCGTCGACGACTTCCGTTCCACCGAGAAGTCCGCGGTGATCTCCGAGGCCGGCTCCCTGCGTATCGAGCTGGTGGGCGACGACGGCTCCACCACGGTTCTGCGCGAGTCCGTACCCGTCCTGGCGGGCGAGGTGGTCGACGCGTCCGTCATGCACGTCGCCGCGCTGCGCGAGTTCCTCACGGCACAGATCGCCCGCGCCAAGGCCGAGGACGTGCTGTTCTCCGTGCACCTCAAGGCCACGATGATGAAGGTCTCCGACCCGATCGTCTTCGGTCACGTGGTGCGCGCCTTCTTCCCGAAGACGTTCGCGAAGTACGGCGAGACGCTCGCCGCCGCCGGTCTGACCCCGAACGACGGTCTGGGCGGCATCCACAAGGGCCTGGAGTCCCTGCCCGAGGGCGACGAGATCAAGGCGTCCTTCGACGCCGAGCTCGCCGACGGCCCCGCGCTCGCCATGGTCGACTCCGACAAGGGCATCACCAACCTGCACGTCCCGTCCGACGTCATCGTCGACGCCTCCATGCCGGCGATGATCCGCACCTCCGGCCACATGTGGGGCCCGGACGGCGGAGAGGCCGACACCCTGGCCGTTCTCCCGGACAGCAGCTACTCCGGCGTCTACCAGGTCGTCATCGACGACTGCCGCGCCAACGGCGCCTACGACCCGTCCACGATGGGCTCGGTCCCGAACGTCGGTCTGATGGCGCAGAAGGCCGAGGAGTACGGCAGCCACGACAAGACCTTCGAGATCCCGACCACCGGCACGGTCCGCCTCGTCGACCAGGCCGGCAACGTCGTCATCGAGCAGACCGTCTCCGCCGGCGACATCTTCCGCGCCTGCCAGACCAAGGACGACCCGATCAAGGACTGGGTCAAGCTCGCCGTCACCCGCGCCCGCGCGACCGGCGACCCGGCCGTGTTCTGGCTGGACGAGAGCCGCGCCCACGATGCCGTGCTCATCGAGAAGGTGAAGCAGTACCTTCCCGAGCATGACCCCGAGGGCCTGGACATCCGGATCCTGGCCCCGGTCGAGGCCACCAAGCTCTCCGTGGAGCGCATCCGCCGCGGCGAGAACACCATCTCGGTCACCGGCAACGTCCTGCGCGACTACCTGACCGACCTGTTCCCGATCCTGGAGCTGGGCACCAGCGCCAAGATGCTCTCGGTCGTCCCGCTGATGAACGGCGGCGGCCTCTTCGAGACGGGCGCCGGCGGCTCCGCGCCGAAGCACGTGCAGCAGCTCGTCAAGGAGAACTACCTGCGCTGGGACAGCCTGGGTGAGTTCCTCGCGCTGGCCTCCAGCTTCGAGCACCTCGCGCAGACCACGGACAACGCGCGTGCCCAGGTCCTCGCGGACACGCTCGACCGCGCGACCGCCACGTTCCTGGAGAACGACAAGTCGCCCAGCCGTCGCCTCGGTGGCATCGACAACCGCGGCAGCCACTTCTTCCTCGCCCTCTACTGGGCGCAGGAGCTGGCGAAGCAGACCGACGACGCGGCGCTCGCCAAGGCGTTCGCCCCGCTCGCCGAGACGCTGACCGCGCAGGAGCAGACGATCGTCGACGAGCTGATCGCGGTGCAGGGTTCGCCGGCCGACATCGGCGGCTACTACCAGCCCGACCCGGCGAAGGCCGCGGCCGTGATGCGGCCTTCCGCGACGCTGAACGCGGCGCTCGCCACGCTCGGCTGAGTCCCGAGCGGTCCACTGGGTTCGCGGTGTCGTCCGCGGGCCCGTTGTGGCTGGTCGCGCCCACGCGGCGGAGCCGCATATCGACACAGCCCCGCGCCCCTTTGGGGTGCGGGGCTCGCCGGTCCCGCTCCCGGACCCCAGACAGGCAGGTCGACGATGACGGACTCTCCAGGCAGCCGGCAGCTCCAGGTGGAGACGCACGGCCTCGACGTGATCGGTGATGCCGAGCGCAAGGGCACGCCCCGCACGCTGTTCTGGCCCTGGTTCGGGGCAAATGTGTCCATTCTCGGACTTAGCTACGGTTCCTTCGCGCTCGGCTTCGGGATCTCGTTCTGGCAGGCGCTGGCCGCCGGAGTGATCGGGATCGTCTTCTCCTTCCTGCTCTGCGGGTTCGTCGCCGTGGCGGGCAAGCGCGGGTCCGCGCCGACGATGGTGCTCAGCCGGGCGGCCTACGGCGTGCGCGGCAACCGGCTGCCCTCGGTCGTCTCCTGGATGCTCACCGTCGGCTGGGAGACCGTGCTCACGGCCCTGGCGACGATGGCCACCGCGACCGTCCTCGACCGGCTCGGCTGGGGTGGCGGCACCGGGACCAAGGTGGTCGCCCTGATCGTCGTCGGGGCGCTCGTCGTGGTCGGCGGAGTGATGGGCTTCGACCTGATCATGCGGCTGCAGACGGTGATCACGGTCGTCACCGGCGTCCTGACCGTCGTCTACATCGGGCTCGTCGCCGACCACATCCACTGGTCGGCCGTCAGTGCCGTACCGTCCGGCTCCGCCCAGGAGTTCATCGGCGCGCTGGTCTTCATGATGACCGGCTTCGGCCTCGGCTGGGTCAACGCCGCCGCGGACTACTCGCGCTATCTGCCGCGCGACTCCTCCGGCCGGGGCGTTGTCGGCTGGACCACCTTCGGCGCCTCGGTGGCACCCCTGCTCCTGCTGGTCTTCGGCCTGCTGCTCGCCGGCTCGTCCACCACGCTCAACACGGCCATCGCGGCCGACCCGATCGGCGCGCTGACCACGATCCTGCCCACCTGGTTCCTGATCCCCTTCGCCGCCGTGGCCGTACTCGGTCTGGTGGGCGGCGCGGTCCTCGACATCTACTCCTCCGGCCTCGCCCTGCTCGCGGCCGGCCTGCGGGTGCCGCGCTATTTGGCGGCCCTGCTGGACGGCGTCCTGATGATCGCGGGCTCGATCTACATCGTGTTCCTCACGGACGACTTCCTGGGCCAGTTCATCGGCTTCCTCACCACACTCGGGGTGCCCGTCGCCGCCTGGTGCGGTGTGATGCTCGCCGACCTCGCGCTGCGGCGCCGCGACTACGACGAGGCGGACCTGTTCCACACCCGCGGCCGTTACGGCGACGTCGAACCGCTCCCACTGTTGCTTACCGTGTCCGCCACCGCGATCGGCTGGGGCCTCGTCACCAACACGGCCGCCGACTGGCTGGAGTGGCAGGGCTATCTGCTCGGCCCGCTGGGCCTCGGCGGCAAGGACGGCTCCTGGGCCTACGCCAACCTCGGTGTACTCGCCGCGCTCGCCCTCGGCTTCCTCGGCACCCTCGCACTCGGCCGCGGCAGGGTCCGTACGCAGGAGGCGGCGCCCCCGAGCCGGCCACTGGACGTGGAAGTGCCGGGCGCATGAGCCGACCGGGACCCCAAGGCCTGCTGGCCGTCATCGACATGCAGCGCGTCTTCGCCGAGCCGGACAGCCCCTGGGCCGCGCCCCGCTTCACCGAGGCCGCGGCGGGGGTACGCCGCCTGCTGCCGGCCTTCGCGGAACATGTCACCTTCACCCGGTTCCTGGCACCCGAGAAGCCCGCCGGCGCCTGGCGGGCGTACTACGAGCAGTGGCCCTTCGCGCTGCGGCCGCCGCACGACCGACTCTGGGACCTGGTGGACGAACTCGCGCCCCACGCCCGGCACTTGGTGGACGCCCCGACCTTCGGCAAATGGACTCCCGAACTGGCCGAGCGTGTCGGTCCCGAGGGCCGTCTGGTGCTCGCCGGTGTCAGTACGGACTGCTGTGTGCTCTCCACCGCGCTGGCCGCCGCCGACGCCGGAGTGGACGTGTGGGTGGCGGCCGACGCCTGCGCCGGGGCGGACGACGCCTCGCACGCCAAGGCCCTGCAGATCATGGACCTGTACCGGCCGCTGATCCGGGTCATGACCGTGGCCGAGGTGCTGGCCCGGGTCGCGTGAGCGCCGGAGCACCGCAGGCCCCGCCGGGCGAGGCGAAAGGCCGTCGTCAGAGGCGCCCCGCCCCCGTGTAGAGGTCCAGCTCCCTGTCGAGCTCGACGGCGATCACCGTCGCCTGTTCGTCCAGGTCGGCGGCCGCGGGCGCGTCGATCCACGTCACGCCGGGAACGGTGTCGAGGCCGCCGGTGACGTGATGGCCCAGTTCCGCGCCCGTACCGAGGACCGTGGCCCGTCGGACCGGGTTGCGCAGACCGCGGATCGAGACGGAGTCGCGGGGAGCGTCGAAGCACACCAGATAGAGGGTGCGCCGGTCGGCGGACAGGGTGCTGGGACCGTAGTGATGGCCGGCGGGCAGTCCGGCGACCGTGCCGTACACGGCGTCGGAGTGCCGCGCGATCCACGCGCCGAGGCCCTCCAGGCGCTCGATCTGCTCCTCGGGGATCGTCCCGTCCTCGCGGGGCCCGGCGCCCAGCAGCAGGTTGCCGCCCATGCCGATCGTCTCGGTGAAGTACCGCACCAGCTGGCGCACCGACTTGAAGTCGCGGTCCTGCGGCCGGAAGCTCCACGAGTCGTTGATCGTGAGACACAGCTCCCACGGGCCGTCCGGGGCCCGCAGCGGAGTGCCCTGCTCGGGCGTGGCGTAGTCGCCGTAACTGAGCATGCGGCCGTTGAGGATGGTGTCCGGGTTGCCGGAGAGGATCAGGTCGGCGAGTTCGCCCATCCGCCACTGCTCCTCGGTGCGCTCCCACTCCCCGTCGAACCAGAGGACGTCGGGCCGGAAGCGCTCGACGAGCTCGCCGACCTGGCCGTCGCGGTACGCGAGATAGCGCGCCCAGGCCGCCGGGTCCTCCTTGCCGGGCTCGGCGTGCGAGTACTCGTTGGGCGGCACGATGACCGGCCCGGTGTGTTGCTGACTCGCGTAGTCCGGGTGGTTCCAGTCGGAGTGCGAGTAGTAGAGGCCGACCTTGAGATCCCGGGCGCGCAGCGCGTCGACGAACCCGGTGACCAGGTCACGGCCGGCCGGGGTGTCCCGCAGCACGTCCAGGTTGCGGTGGTCGGTGTCCCACAGGGCGACACCGTCGTGGTGCCGGGCGGTGAGCACCGCGTACCGCGCGCCCACCCGGGCGAACAACTCCGCCCAGGCGTCCGGGTCGTAGTGCGACGCGGTGAAGCCGTCGAGCTGTTTCATGTACTGCTCGTGCGTCATCTCGCCCGTGTAGAACGACCAGGACTCGGCGGCGCCGCCCACGGCGTAGACGCCGTAGTGGATGAAGATGCCCAGCTTGGCATCGGGAAACCAGGGTTGCATCGGCATGGCTCCACGCTAGGCGCGCGCCCGGTCCGACGCGTGGGCGACGGTCACCACTACTGGTCCGTTTTCACCCTGGGATCCGGCTGCCGAGACAGCTCTTCACGCGCCGCCGGATCACCCCCGTACGGAACCACTCGGCGCTGTCCGGTGGGTACAGCAGGCGCCCGTGCCGTGTTCAATCGCGTGTACCGCGTCACGTACGGACGGCCCCACACGTCAGGAGGCACCGTGATCGCCGCTCCCGACCCCGACCTGACCGAACGCGAACTGATCGACCGAGCCGTCGCCCTGCGGCCCGCGCCGCTACGGCGGCCACGAGTTCGGCCTGCCGACGTTCTGCCGCGTGGTAACCGAGATCGCCCGCGGCTGCCCCTCCACGGGCCGGGCGCTCTCCCTGACCGCCGCCCAGGTGCTCCAGGTCGCGGCGCAGTTCGAGGAACGGGCACAGGACGAGATCTTCGGTGACTACGGCGATTTCCGCGCCGCGTCCACCGTCATGCCGGTCGGCGTGGCCCGGCCGGACGGCGACGGACATGTCGTCCTCGACGGAACGTGACCGTACGCCTCCGGTTCGCCGTACTCCACGCACTACGTCGGCCAGACCCCGCGCGCCCCGGAGAAACCGGGCGACCCGACCGCACACGGGCCGAACTCCACGACTACCAGCGGCACCTGGGCGAGGCACTCGGCGCGATCCACACCGCTCCTGCGGCAGTCCGGCACACCGCCGAGGACCACATGGAGACCTGCCGTCGCAATGTCACCGGGGAGGCGCCCTTCACCTTCCGGGACGCCTCCACGTACTGGACACACATCGGGCCCAGCATGGCCGAGCCGTTCGCGCGGCACGTCGGCTGCGACCGGCTCGGGCTGCCGTCGCACGACATCCCGCTGATTCCGTGAGCGTTCGGTGACGTCCGGGTGAGACACGCATGGCACATCCCGCGACGGGTACGCGACCAGCCGCGCCCGGGTCGGTACCCGGCCCGGGCGGCCTGTTTTCGTTACTACGTCGGGATGTGCCATGGAGATTTCCTCGAACGACAACGTTACGGCGGAGGCCGAGCGAGCGCTTACCGCGCTGGCCGAGAACGCCGAGGACGGCGATGCCCTGGACACCCTGGCCGGCAGTGACGTGCTGGTCCCGGTGCCGGACGACGCCGACGACGAGGCGGCCGGTGATCCCTCCGTCGTCGCCCTGCCCGTCATCGAGCAGCCTGGCGGGGACCCGCTGGTTCCGGTGTTCACCTCGGAGGTGCGGATGGCGGAGCTGCTGCCGTCCGTGTCGCGCTACCGCCTCGTGCCGCTGGGCGCGCTCGCCGCGCAGTGGCCCACCAGCGAGGTCTCGCTGAGCATCGACGCCAGTGCGCCGCACGGGCTGACGCTCAGCTCACAGGGCGTGCGCGCGCTGTTGGCACGGCCTCAGGCCTGAGCGCCTGAGCCCGGCAGGGCGCGTCTCGGGGCGCGGGACGCCTTCGGCTCCCGCGCCCCTGATCCGTGTCCGGGTGCGGGTGCGGGTGAGTGGAACCGCGTGACCAGCCACAGACAACCCGTGAGCCGACCGCCGGTGGTCAGAGGCTCTTGCCGGGGTTGAGGATCCCCCGGGGATCGAACGCCTCCTTGAGCCGCCGCTGCAACGCGTGCGCCGCCGGCCCCAGCTCGTCCGCGACCCACTGCCGCTTCAGCACACCCACGCCGTGCTCGCCCGTGAGGGTGCCGCCCAGCCTCAGCGCGAGCGCGAAGATCTCGCCCGCCGCCTCCCACGCGGCGTCCGGGAGCCGGTCCAGAGCCGGGTCCACGACGATGATCGGATGCAGGTTCCCGTCGGCAGCGTGCGCGATGGTGAAGACCGGCACATCATGGCGTACGGAAATGGCGCGGATCTCACGGGCCGCCTCCGCGAGCCGCGACCGCGGTACCGCGATGTCCTCGATCAGCGGCCGGCCCAGCCGTTCGAGGGCGGGCAGGGCGAGACGGCGCGCGGCCAGCAGCGACTCGGCCTCGGCGGGATCGTCGGTCACCTCGACCGTCGTCGCCAGGGGCGCGAGCAGCCGCGCGACCACCTCGGCCTCCACCGCCGCACCCGCGCCGTCGCACTGGACGACCAGCAACGCCGCGCCCCGCTCGCGCAGTTCGGGGTCGATGGCGTGCAGCACGGGCCCGTCGACCAGCTCCGCGAGCGCCGGTTCGACCCCGGCCCGGCCGATCGCGTACGACGCCTCGGCCGCGGCCTCGAAGGACGGGAAGTACGCGGCGAGCGTGGCCGTCGCCAGGGGGACGGGCCGCAGCCTCAGCGTCGCCGAGGTGATCACCGCGAGGGTGCCCTCGGAGCCGGTGAGCAGAGCGGTCAGGTCGTAGCCGGTGACGCCCTTCACCGTACGGCGGCCGGTCCTGATCACCGTGCCGTCCGCGAGCACCGCCTCCAGACCGAGCACGCTGTCCCGCGTCACGCCGTACTTGGCGCAGCGCAGACCGCCCGCGTTGGTCGCGATGTTCCCGCCGATCGTGGACAGGGCGGCGCTCGCCGGGTCGGGCGCGTACCGCAGGCCGTGGGCCCCGGCCGCGCGGTCCAACTCGGCCGTGATCACGCCCGGTTCGACGACCGCGAGCTGGTCGTCCGCCGACAGTTCGAGGACGCGGTTCATCCCGGACAGGTCGAGGACCAGCACGCCCTCGCCCGCGGTCGCGCCGCCCGACAGACCGGTGCCCGCGCCACGCGGCACGACCGGCACACCCAGCGCATGCGCGTGCCGGAGGGTGACCGTCACGTCCTCGGTGCGCCGGACGTGCACGACCGCCAGGGGACTGCCGTCGGCCCGGGCACCGGAACGGTCGGTGGCGTGCGCGGCCACCGTACGCGGATCGGTGGCCAGCCGGTCGGGTGCCAGGTCCCGGGCCAGCAGCCCGAGCAGCTCGGCGGCCTTCGTGGACTCAAGAGCGGTCGTCGCGGGAGCGGTCACAGGTCGAGTGCCTTCGTTCCGGTGCCGAGCGCGGCGGTGGACATGAGCAGGGTGCGACGGGACACGGAGTCTCCATGGCAGGAATCGGATGGGCAGGGGACGCGGAACGGGTTCAGGCGGCCCGGTCCGCCGAAGCGCGGTGGGCGAGTTCCTGGCGGACCAGTGGCAGGACGTAACGGGCGTAGTCGATCGCGTCGTTGAGCGGGTCGTAGCCGCGGATCGACAGCAGGTCGCAGCCGATGTCCACGTAGTCGAGCAGCGCCTTCGCGACCGTCTCCGGGGAGCCGACCAGCGCGGTCGAGGCGCCGGCCGCGTTGGTGGCGACCGCCGGGGCCGTCCACAGGCAGCGGTCGTGCACCTCGCCCCGCTCGGCGATGTCGAGCAGCCGCTGCGAACCGACGTTGGCCGGACGGCCGCTCGTCCTGTAGTGGCGCAGCAACTCGGTGTTCTGCGCCTGGTCCTTCAGCACACCCAGGGTGCGGTGCGCCTTCTCCCAGGCCAGCTCGTCGGTGGGCGCGATGATCGGGCGGAACGACACCCAGATACGGGGACGGGGGCGCCCGGCGGCGTCCGCGACCGCGTTCACGGCGGCTATCTGCTCGGCCGTCTCCTTCAGCGGCTCGCCCCACAGCCCGAAGATGTCACCCTGCTGCCCGCCCACCCGGTACGCGTCCTGCGAGGACCCGCCGACCGAGATCGGCACCAGGCCGTTCACCGGCTTCACATCCGAGTAGTAGCCCTCGAACCTGAAGTACCTGCCCTCGTGCGACACGGGCCCGTCGGCCTGCCACACCTTCCGCAGAATCTGGATGTACTCGTCCGACCGCTCGTACCGCTCCCTCTTGTCGAGGTAGTCGCCCTCTCGGTGCTGTTCCTCGTCACTGCCGCCGGAGATGATGTGCACGGTCAGCCGGCCGTCGCTGATCCGGTCGAGGGTCGCGAGGGCGCGGGCCGCGTGCGTCGGGAAGATCACGCCCGGCCGGTGCGCCAGGATCGGACGCACCCGCTCGGTGTGCGTGGCCACGAACTGGGCGATCTGGAAGGCGTCCGGCGAGGCCGAGTGGTAGGCGACCAGGGTGTGGTCGAAGCCTCCGTCGTCCAACGCCCGGGCGTACCTGCGCAGATGGTCGACATCGAGACCCGTACGGCTCGCGGCGGCCGGACCGGACGCCCCCGAGTCGGTGTGCACTGCGCTGATGAACTCGACAGGCATGGTGAACTCCTTTGCTTGGAAAGCGACTTGAGAGCGCTTCGGTCGCCGCTTGAGAGCTGTTGCTTGAGGGCCGCTACTTGAGGACGGAGGCGTCTGCGGACTTCGCCACGTCGACGTTCGGGTCGAGGACACCGATGCCGTGCATCAGGTCGGCGACGCCCTGGACGGTCTTGTTCACCTCGGGCGTGACGGGCAGCACCTTGCTGTACGCGGCCGAGGCGAGGGTCTTCGCGATCTTGGGGTCGGCGCCGTTGCGCTCGACGATGGCGTCGGCGTACGCGTCCTGGTGGGTGCTGGTCCACTTCAGGGCCGTACCGAGCCGCTTCAGGAAGTCGCCGAGGGCGGCCTTCTTCGCCTTGTCCGCGAGGGTCTTCTCGGAGGCCCCGATGAATCCGTAGCCGCTGATCCGGCCGTCGGCGCCGTCGACGAGCAGCCTGCCGCCCTGCTGGAGGCCGACCGCCTGGTAGACCCCGAAGGTCGCCCAGACCTCGACCTTCCCGGAGGAGAAGGCGGCCTGCGCGTCGGTCGGCAGCAGGTACTGCACCTTCACGTCGGAGTATTCGAGGCCGTTCTGCTGAAGCACGTTGGCGAGCAGGTACTCGGCGATGCTGCCCTTCGCGGAGGACACCACGACCTTCTTGCCCTTGAGGTCCTTGACGCTCTTCACGTCCGAGTTCTTCCGGACGACGATCCCGGTGTGACGCCCGTCGTTCTTCAGCGCGGCGACGTTCTTGAACTTCACTCCGCCGCTGAGTGCCTGGAGCGCGGGCAGGTCCGCGGAGTACGTGGTGTCGGCGGCGCCCGCCTGCACGGCCTGGAAGAGCGGGGCCGCGCCCTCGAACTCGGCCCACTTCACCTTGTAGTCGGCCCCCTTGAGGGCCCCGGAACCGGCAAGGATCGTCTGGAGGGTCTTGGCCTGGTCGCCGATGGTGAGCGTGACGTCCGAGGAGCCGCCGGCCGTGTCCGCGGCGGAGTCCCCTCCGCATCCCGTCACCGTCAGCAGGGCGCTCAGACCGAGAGCGGCGGCGAGCGTACGGAAGATGGTGCGCTTCACGAGGGGTTCCCTTCGGGGGTACGGGAGTTGGGGACGTGGGAGGTGCCGGTGTGGGTGACGCCGAGCCAGCCGAGCAGGCGGGCGCGGAGGTTGACGAACTCGGGGGCGGTCAGATCGCGGGGGCGTGGCAGTTCGACGGTGACCTCGTGGGCGATGCGCCCCTCGTCCATCACCAGGACGCGGTCGGCGAGCAGCAGCGCCTCCTCCACGTCGTGCGTGACCAGGAGGATCGCGCAGCCGTGCCGCTCCCACAGCTCGGCGACGAGCTGCTGCACCTTGCCGCGGGTCAGCGCGTCCAGCGCCCCGAACGGCTCGTCCAGGAGCAGCAGTTCGGGCTCGCGGACGAGGGCACGGGCCAGCGAGACGCGCTGCGCCTGACCGCCGGAGAGCGTCTTGGGCCAGACGGTGGCCCGCTCGGCGATGCCGACCTCGTCCAGTGCCTTGTCGGCCCGTGCCCGGTCGGGTCGCCCCGGCAGTCCGAGGACGACATTGCGCCACACCTTCAGCCAGGGCAGCAGCCGCGGCGACTGGAACGCGGCGCTGCGCCGGGCGGGCACGGTCACCTCGCCGCCGATCTCGTCGTCGAGCCCGGCCAGGATGCGCAGCAGGGTCGACTTGCCGCAGCCGCTGTGGCCGAGCAGGGCCACGAACTCGCCCTCACGGATGTCGAGATCGAGCTCGTGCAGCACGGTGTTGCCGTCGAAGGCGCGGGACAGCCCCCGGATCTCGACACTGTTCGCCACTGTCGTAGCGGTCGTCGGCGCGGTCTCGGACTTCACGGTGTTCACGGTGTTCGTGGTCATGGTCACGCCTCGCCTTCGAAGGAGGCACGCCAGCTCAACAGGCGGCGCGAGAGGACCCGTACGGCGAAGTCGCAGGCCAGGCCGAGCAGCGCGTACACGGCGAGGCACAGCACGATGACGTCCGTACGGAAGTACTGCTGGGCGTTGCTCATCAGATAGCCGAGGCCGGCGTCGGCGTTGATCTGCTCGGCGAAGACGAGGGCGAGCCAGGCGGTGGAGAGTGCGTACCGGAGGCCCACGAGGGCACCGGGCAGCGCGCTCGGCAGGATGACGTACGTGATGAGACCGAGCCTGCCGAGCCCCATCATCCGTGCGGCCTCGACGAGTTGGGCGTCGGTGGAGCGGATGCCGCCGTAGATGTTGAAGTACAGCGGGTACGTCACGCCGAGGGCCACCAGCGCGATCTTCGGGGTCTCCTCGATGCCGAACCAGACGATGAAGAGCGGGATCAGACCGACCCACGGGATCGCCCGGAACATGCCCATCGAGGAGTCGATGACGTCCTCCCCGAGCCGGAACAGCCCGGCGAGCAGGGACAGCGACAGCGCGACCGTCCCTCCGATGAGGAAACCGGTCGCCGCCCGGCGCCCGGACGCGGCGATCGCGTCGGGCAGCTCGCCGCTCTTCGTCAGCTCGACGCCCTGGCGTACGACGTCCACGGGCGAGGCGAGCACGGACTCCGGGAGCACACCGGTGGCGGAGCCCAGGAACCACAGGAGCACGAGTCCGACCGGTCCGGCGGCCCGGCGTACGGAACGGGGGACGGACAGGCGGCGGCGGGGGAGATGCGCCGTACCGCGGATGGTGACGCGGGCGGGTGAGGGCTCGGCGGGCGGTTCGGGCTTCTCCAGTACCGGGATTGTCACCCCGATCTGTTTCGTCGGCATGGCGGTCTTCCTCTCGGGACGGCCGAAGGCGGTTCGGGACTGCTCGGTGCGGATCAGGACGGCAGGGGCCCGGTCGCGGCGGGGCGGGCGGGATCGGCGGACCAGGCCGACCAGGAGCCGGGGAAGAGAGTCGCGTCGAACCCGGCGATCGCGAGGGCGGCGATCTGGTGGGCCGCGGTGACACCGGACCCGCAGTACACGCCGATCCCGGCCGCGTCACCGGCACCGCGGTCCTCGAACCGCCTGCGCAGCACCTCGGGCGGCAGGAACGTCCCGTCGGCCGCGAGGTTCTCGCCGGTCGGGGCGGAGACCGCGCCCGGGATGTGGCCCGCGCGAGGGTCGACCGGCTCCTGCTCGCCGCGATAGCGCTCTCCGGCGCGGGCGTCCAACAACAGTCCTGTGGCGGCCAGTTGGGCCGCCCCGTCGGCGTCCGTCACCGGCAGTCCGGCCGGCCGGAGGACGATGTCGCCCGGCTCCGGTGCATCATCCGGACCAGGTTCGTCTGCGTCCGGCCTTGTCGCGCCCGGACCCGACTCCAGCGGTAGGCCCGCCGCCCGCCACGCGCCCAACGCCCCGTCCAGCAGGGTCACTTCCGGAACCCCGGCCCAGCGCAGCAGCCACCAGGCGCGGGCCGCGGCCGTGTTGCCCAGGTCGTCGTACACGACGACCGGCTGCCCCTCCTTCAGGCCCCAACTCCGCGCAGCCGCCCGCAGATCCGCGAGGTCCGGCAGCGGATGACGGCCGCTCTCCGGGCTCGGCGGGCCGGCCAGTTCGCGGTCCAGGTCGACGTACACCGCCCCCGGAATGCGAGCGGCCTCGAAGTGGTCGCGGCCGTGCGGGTCGCCCAGTGCCCAGCGCACGTCGAGCAGGACGGGCGGCTGCCCGGAGTCGAGCAGCTCGCGCAGTTCCGAGACCGTCGTCGTCACCCGGGCGCTCATGCGAGGCCCTCCGCGATCGCGGGCAGCTCGGGGGAGAGGCGCAGCCGTTCCAGGAAGAGCACGACCGTGGCGGCGGCGGTGCGGTGCAGTGCGTCGTTGAGCACGTCGTGCCGGCCGCCCTTGAAGGTCACGGTCCGTACGCCGGCGTGTCCCTCGTAGGCGCTGAGCGCGTCGGCGAGCGGACTCACCGCGTCCTCGGCCCCGTGCAGGGCCAGCACCGGAACCCGTACGAGATCCAGGCGCGGCTCCGGCAGGTCCGGGGCCATGTCCAGTGCCCCGCGCCGGAAGCCCGGGTCGTTCGTGAGGCGTGCCTGGTGGGTCGGGCAGGCGGTGCGTGCCTCGACCTCGGCCTCCCAACTCCCGGACGCCCAGGGGGCGGTGGGCAGACCGGTCAGGATCAGCGCGTCGATCCCCGGGGTCTGCTCGGCGGCGAGACCAGCGGCGTACAGGGCGCCCGTGTCCGAGCCGACCAGCACCTTCGGGCCGGGCAGGGACTCGTCGGCGAGGAGCTTGGCCGCCTCGTCGAGCACGGACGGGTCGGCGACCGGGTCACCGAGGGCACGTACGCGATAGGCGTCGAAGGCGAGACGGCGGCCGAACCGCTCGTACACGCCACCGTGCTCACCCCGGCCGGCCAGCACGATCAGCGTGCCGCGGGCGGCGAGGCCTTCGGGTTCGTCCCAGGAAGTGGACAGCGAGGAGGGCATGGGGAAGCTACTCCCTTGTTCAGGGCAGGGGGAAAGGAGGACCGCAGGAGCGAGGGGAGGCGCGGCAGCCTGCCGACACGTGTCAGGACAGCGTGGACACGATCAGTGGAGGCCGAGCGGGAACGCCGGTGACCGGCGGGGGATCAACGACAGAGCGCGCTGCACGCCACGCCGAAGTCAATGACTCGGCGCTGCGTCAGAAGGGCAGCGGAAGCGGTCGTGGGAACCATGGGTTCATCATGACCGGCCAGGGCGGATTCCGTCCAACGACGATTCCGCATCGAAATCGATCAGCGATCGCGATCGGTGCGGGAAGCGGGCTACGGTCGCTGTATGCCCCAACCTGTCCTGGACATCGTGGCCCTGCGCAGCCTGACCGCGATAGCCGACTGCGGCGGTTTCCACCGCGCGGCCCACTCCCTCGCCCTGAGCCAGTCCGCGGTCAGCCAGCATGTGCGCAGGCTGGAGAAGACGTTGGGGAGTCCGGTCGTCGAACGCGAGGGGCGGGGCACCCGGTTCACCCCGGCGGGACGGCTCCTCGTGGAGCAGGCCCGCCGCATCCTCGCCGTCCACGACGAGGCCGTGCGGGTACTGCTCGACACCGAGGGCGACACCGTCACCATCGGGTCCACCGAGCATGCCGCCGACCAGTTCCTGCCCCGGCTGACCGCGGCCGTCCAGGAGGTGCGGCCCGGCTGCCGGGTGCGCTTTCGCATCGACCGCTCGGCACGGCTCGTCGAGGCCGTGGAACGCGGCAGCGTGGATGTCGCGGTGTATGTGACGGAGGCGGCGGCCACCGAGGGGACGCCGGTCGGTGGTCTCCCGCTGACCTGGCACGCCACTCCCGGCTGGGCGCCGCCGCCCGCGCCCGACCCGGTCCCGCTGGTCGCCATCGAGGACCCGTGCGCGATCCGCCGCCGGGCCATCGCAACCCTCGCCGCGCACGGCGTCGCGGCCACCGTGGTCGGCGACGCCGGCTATCTCGCGGGGGTCCTCGACGTGGCGCGGACAGGCGTGGGCGTGGCGCTCCTCGCCGCGGTCGGGCCCGCGCCGGACGGGCTGAGCCCGTACGACGGACTGCCGTCGGTCACACCGATCCCGATGAGCGCGCTGGCCCGGCCGGGCGCCGACCCGGCGACGGTCACGGCGGCGTTCGAGGCCGTACGGAACCTGCTGCGCCCGGCGGGATGACTCGGCCCCCGCCGGCCCTCGATGCTGTTGACGAATCCCGCCAAGGCGAAGGCAACTGGGGTCTGAGTCCCAGCGACACGCCGTGCATGCGGCGTGTCGCTGGGACTGGGCAGACACTTACCGCCGCGCAGCGAATTCGCCGGCAGCATCGCCCTCGCCGGGGGCTCGGCTCTTGGCGGGTGGCTCAGGCCTCAGCCCTCAGCCCTTGGTCAGCATGCGGGCCAGGACGGCGCGCTGCAGCGGGCGTACCTCGGTGTAAAGGTCGCGGCCCTTGCCGGTGAGGGCCACCCAGACCCCGCGGCGGTCCTCCTGGCAGACGCTCCGCTCCACCAGGCCCTCCTTCTCCAGGCGGCCGATGAGGCGGGAGAGGGCGCTCTGGCTCAGATGGACCCGGTCGGCGATGTTCTGCACCCGGCACTGCTCGACCGGGCCCGAGTCCGTGATCGTGCCCGTATGCGAGGCGGAGTCCGGGCCCGCGGTCGTCGTGCCCGACGCGAGGATGTCGAGCACCTCGAAGTCACTGGCGCCCAGGCCGTGCGGATGCAGCTCGCGGTCGATCTCGCACATGGTGCGCGCGTGGACCGACAGGATGTCCCGCCACTGGTCCTCGAGCCGGGGAGCGACCTTCTCTGCTGCCATATCCGCACGGTAACAGAGAAAGCGACCATTGTTTACCATGCAACTAGTGCAGTTGCATGGAGTTGCTCGCCCATCTCACCTTGCTCAGGACGCCTCCTGGATGAGACCGACGTCGTTGCCGTCCGCGTCCTTCACGGAGGCGATCAGTGTGCCGCCCCCGACGTCCTGGATGTCCTGGACGACCTCGGCGCCCGCGTCGACGAGACCGGCCAGGCTCGCCTTGATGTCGGCGACGTGCCAGTAGGGGACGGGGGCGGTCAGGCCCTTCGCGTGACCGTTGGGGTCGAGCCCGACCTCCGGCCCGCCGGGGGCCCGGAAGCCCACGTAGTACGCCTCGTCCACGTACGGCTCCACTCCCAGGAGCGTGCCGAACAGGGCCTTGGCCCGGGCGAGGTCCTTGACGGGATAGGTGATGGTCCTGAGGCCTTCGGACATGACGGGCTCCTCCGCTGTCGTGATTTCCGCTGTCGTGACTCCACCGGCGGTCGTCACCGGTCGGGACCGGTTTCTCGCCGGTGGAATCACGCTATGGCCGAGTGGCGGGAGAACGCTTCTCCGATCCTGACCGGTCGCCCCGGAGCGCGGATCGTCAGCCGGTGAAGATCTCCACGACCGACCAGACGGCGAGCCCGAGCATGCACAGCCCGCCGATCCGCTGCACGGTCTTCAGCGGTACGCGCTTGGCGATGAACCGCCCGGCCAGCAGCGCGAGCGCGGAGACCGACATGAGGGCGGCCGCGGAACCGACGGCCACGGACGCGACACCGTTGGTGGCCGCGAGGTTGGCGGTCGTGATCTGCGTCAGATCGCCCCACTCGCTGATGAAGACGGCCATGAAGGCGGTCGTGTAGACAGGCCAGAAGCCGGTGACGGTCCGGCCTCCGGTGTCCTCCTCGTCGTCGTCGCCTCCGCTGCGCAGCAGCATGAAGGCGCCGAAGGCGAAGAGCGCGGCCGAGACCGACTTGACCGTCCAGTCGGGCAGCAGGCCGATGAGGCTTCCGGCGCCGACGGCGATCGCGACGTGCACGACGAACGCGGTGGACGTACCGAACCACACGTACAGCGGCCGCATACGGGTGCCCATGGCCAGCGACGCGAACATCGTCTTGTCCGGCAGCTCGGCGAGGAAGATCAGCCCGAAGGCGGTGAGGATCGCCAGAGGGTCGAGATGCATTCCGGGTGGCTTTCTGTAGGGACCGGGCCCCCGGATCTTCGCGAAGCGCCCTCGACCGGGGCGACGGGAGAACCGATCGGCCCGGCATGACGGGTGCGTCGCAAGGATTTGCGGGCACATCAATGCCTGGCCGAAGGTCTCGTCCACCCGTGTGATCACGCGGGCCCGGCCACCGGGAACCCGAGGGCTCCAGTGTGTCGACGACCGGTTCGCAGGACTACTCCCCTTCGCAGTCACTCAGTGTACAGGACACCCATACGGGTCTCGCATGAACGTGCGGGCCGGGGGTATGCGAAGAACACTCGACGCGGACGGGCAAGGGATGGTCCAGCCCGCGACTCACGAGCGGAACCCCTCATGAACGGCTCACTTCACGAAACGACAAGCTCCGAAGACGCGTCAGAGACGTCGGACGCGTCCGACGTGATCCTGCGCGCTCTGGGCGTCCTGGCACACAACGGCCTGGACGGCGGGGCCCGGACGAGGCTGGCCCGCACCGAGGTGCTGGTGCCGGCCGACGACACGGAGGGGCGGCGACTGACACTCCCGGTGACCGGCCGTGCCGTCCTTGTCTTCACGTCCGAGGAGCGCATGGCGCAGGCCCTGCCCGACGTCCAGTGCTACCACCTCGTGCCCCTGGGCATGATTGCGGCCCACTGGCCCGGGCGCGGCCTGGCGCTCACCATCGACCCCGGTTCGCCCGAGGCCGTGACGCTGTCGGTGGAGGGTGTGCACCTGCTGCTGGGCCCGCCCCTGAAAGCCGCGTGAAGCGCCCCGGCTTCAGGTCGACTGACGCTTCACCAGTTCCGTCGGCAGGATCACCGCCGCCGGATCCTCCCCGCCGATCTGTGCGAGCAGCACCCGCACCATCTCGGCGCTGATCCGGTCGTAGGGCTGCCGGATGGTCGTCAGCTGGGGGCGGGCGGCCAGGGCGGCCGAGGAGTCGTCGAAGCCGCCCACCGAGACGTCCTCCGGGACGCGGTGCCCGGCCCGTTCCAGTGAGGTGAGTACGCCCTGAGCCATCAGGTCGGACGCGACGAACACGGCGTCCACGTCCGGGCACTGGGCCAGGAGCCGTTCCGCGCCCGCCTCGCCGCTGGCCCGGCTGTAGTCACCGGACACGACGAGCCGCTCGTCGAAGTCGATGCCCGACTCGCTGAGCACCTCCCGGTAGCCCGCGAGCCGCTCGACACCACCCGGTGTGTCCAGGGGGCCGGTCACCACGCCGATACGGTGACGGCCGAGGGACACCAGATGGCGCACCATGTCCCGGGCGCCGTCCCGGTCGTCCGCGGCCACGTAACTCACCTTGGAGCCGACGCCGATCGGCTTGCCGCACATCACCAGCGGCACCCCCGCCTCGCGCAGCTGCTCGGCGACCGGGTCCCCGGAGTGGCTGGAGACCAGCAGCACCCCGTCGACATGACCCGCCGTGATGTACCGGGTGATGCGGCGCCGCTCGTCCTCGGTGCCCGCGAGCATCAGCAGCAGCGGGATGTCGTGCGCCGCCAGTGCCTGCGTACAACCCCGCAGCAGGACATTGAAGTTGGGGTCCTCGAAGAACCTCTCCTGCGGTTCGGTGAGCAGGAAGCCGATCGAGTCCGAGCGTCCGGTGATCAGTGAGCGGGCGTGCCGGTTGACGACGTAACCCGTCCTGCGGATGGCGGCGTTGACCGCCTCCTGGGCCGTGGGACTCACGTAGTGCCCGCCGTTGAGCACACGCGAGACGGTCCCTCGGGAGACTCCCGCCTCGCGCGCGACATCGTGAATCGTCGGCGGCTTGCGCCGGCCCCCCGATTGGCTCATGGTCACGACTTTACGGCTCCCGACAGCAGATCGAGGCTCCAGAACCGCTGGATGACCAGGAACAGAGCGATGAGCGGAATGACCGCGAGCAGCGCGCCGGTGATCACCAGTGTGTAGAGGGCCGGGGTGTTGGATCCCTGTTCGAGCAGGGTGAACAGACCGAGGGTGATCGGGAACTTCTCGTCGTCGCTGAGCATGATGTACGGCAGCAGGAAGTTGTTCCACACCGCCACGAACTGGAAGAGGAACACCGTCACCAGTCCGGGCACCATCATCGGCAGCGCGATCCGGGTGAAGATCCCCAGCTCGCTCGCCCCGTCCATCCGCCCCGCCTCGACGACGTCGGCGGGCACGGCCGCGGCGGCGTAGATCCGCGCGAGATACACGCCGTACGGCGACAGCACGAGCGGCAGCAGGACGGACGCGTACGAATCCGTGAGGTCGGCCTTGGCCATGAGCAGATACTGCGGGATCGCGAGGATCACCGGCGGCATCAGCACGCCCGCCATCAGGATGTTGAAGATGGTCTCGCGACCGCGGAAGCGGTAGATCGCCAGGGCGTAGCCGCTGAACGCGGAGACGACGGTCGACAGGAGGGCGCCCAGGCCCGCGTAGAGGGCGGAGTTGCCCATCCACTTCCAGTACAGGCCGTCGCGGTAGGCGTTGAGGTCCGAGACGTTGTCGGCGAAGCCCGTGCCCGGCAGGAACGTGAACGTCGAGAACAGTTCGCTGCCCGACTTGGTCGACGCGATCACCACCCACGCCACCGGCAGCAGACAGTAGATCGCGCCGATCAGCAGCGTCACCGTCGGGACGAAGGCGATCCGGCGGCGCAGCGGCGGCCCCTGGGCGGTGCCGGGGGTCGTGCCGGCTGCCGGGGACGCCTTGCGGACGGCAAGAGAACTCACTGTGCTGCCTCCTGCTTGTTACGGGAGTTCGCGGCCCGCAGGAAGCCGAAGGAGAGGACCAGCGTGACGAAGGCGATGATCACCGCGGTCGCCGCCGCCGAGTAGATGTCGCCCTTGCCGAAGGCGTCCTGGTACACCTTCATCAGCGGACTCCAGGTCGTGGACACGGAGTTGGTCAGGGGCTTGAGCGTGGTCGGCTCGCTGAACACCTGGAGCGTCGCGATGATCGAGAAGAAGAAGGTCAGCACCAGCGAGGGCGCCACCATCGGGATCTTGATCCTGATCGCGATCTGCAGCGGGGTGGCGCCGTCCAGCTTCGCCGCCTCGTAGACCTCGGCCGGGATGGACTGCAGCGCGGTGTAGATGACGATCATGTTGAAGCCGGTGCCGCCCCACACCGCGATGTTGGACAGCGCGAAGTACAGCGGCCCGCCGTCCAGCAGGTCCGGCTGCGGCATGCCCAGCCTGTCGAGGACGAAGTAGAAGGGGCTGACGTCCGGCAGGTACAGAAAGCCCCACAGCATCGCCGCGACGACACCCGGAATGGCGTACGGGAGGAAGATCGCGAGCCGGGTGACCGGCGCGAGGCGGACCCGGTCGGTGTCGAGCATCAGCGCGAAGAGCAGCGCGAGTCCGAGCATCACCGGCACCACGATGGCGCCGTAACCGAGCACGCGCACGGCTCCGTCGAGCAGTTGGGAGTCGGTGAGGGAGTCGGTGTAGTTCTCCAGGCCCGCCCAGACCTCGCTGCGGGCGCCCGCACCCAGGCCGAGACCCTTGACCTGCACCTTGTGCAGGCTGAGCCAGACCGCGTAGCCGATGGGCAGCGCGAAGAAGAGGGCGAACAGGATTATTGCGGGAAGGAGGAAGGCATACGGGGCCCCCTTGACCCCGTACGACCTCCGGCGTGCGCTCGTCACTCCGCGACCTCGAAGCCCTGCTTCTCGAGGTCGGCGACGGTGTCGCCCTGCATCGTCTTCAGGGCCGCGCCGAAGTCCGACTTGTTCTTGGCGGCGGAACCGAAGGCGTCCTTGAACGTGGTGTACGCGACGTTCACGTTCGGGCCCCACGCGGAGGGAGCGGTGGTCTTCGCGATGTCGGCGGCGCGGGTATAGAAGTCCGTCTGGTTCGAGAAGAAGGCCGGCGGCTCGGCGAACGCGTCACTGGTCTGCGCGGTCGTGGCGGCCGGATAGATGCCGCCCTCCTTCGCGAGCGCGGTCAGCGCCTTCGGGTCCGTGTTCAGCCAGGCGGCGAACTTCGCGGCGGCCGACTTGTGCTTCGAGTCCGTGGTGACGGCCGTGGACGAACCGCCCCAGCTCCCCGTGACGTCCTCGCCCTGCGACCACTGCGGCAGCGGAGCCATCGCCCACTTGCCCTTGGTGTCGGGCGCGGCGGTGGTCAGGGTGCCGGGCGCCCAGACCGCGCTGACCCAGGCGATCTGCTTGCCGGTGTTGAGCGCCTTGTTCCAGGCCGGGGTGTACATCGGCTGGTTGTCGATCGCGCCCTCCTTGACGAGGCCGCCCCAGAAGTCGGCGACCTTCTTCGTCGCGGCGTCGTCGATGCCGACCTTCCACTTCTGGCCCTCTGTCGTCCACCACTTGGCGCCCGCCTGCTGGGCGAGACCGGCGAAGAGCCCGGAGTCGTTGGCGGAGAAGGTGGTCAGGTCCGTGCCCGGCGACTTCTTCTTCAGCGCGCGGGCGGTGTCGGCGAACTGCTCCCAGGTCTGCGGGACTTCGAGGCCGTACTTCTTGAACAGGTCCTGGCGGTAGTAGAACATCATCGGCCCGGAGTCCTGCGGGATCGCGTACACCGCGTCCGAGCCCAGTGTGGTCTGCTGCCAGACGCCGTCGGCGAACTTGTCCTTCACGCCGTCGACGTCGCCGGCTATGTCGGCGAGCGCGTCATTGCTGACCAGCGTCGGCAGGGCCTGGTACTCGGCCTGGACCAGGTCCGGGGCCTTCTTGGCCTTGTGCGCGGTGAGGATCTTGGTGACCAGCGTGTCGCCGGACGCCTGCTTCTTGACCGTGACCTTGATCTGGTCCTTCTTGCCCGGGCCGTTGTTCCACAGGTCGGCGACCTTGTCCATGCCCGGCGTCCAGGACCAGTACGTCAGCGAGACCGGCCCCGAGTCGGCCCCATCGTTCTCATCGGAGCCGTTGCCCGAGGAGGCGCAGGAGGCAAGAGCGGTGGCGCCGAGAGTGACGGCGACCGAGATGGTCACGAGGCGACGCAGCTTCGTGTGTGGCATGGATCTATCTCCCTGACCGTGGTCTCCGCCTGCTGCGGAGGCCTGCCCCTTTTTCTTGTGCGGCTCGCCTCCGGGGAGTTTCAGCCCCTCCGGCTTGCCCGTGCTGTTTCTGTGAGCGTTCACAGTAGAGAAACATCCAGGACACTTGTCAATGGTTGTTGCTGTGCGGTTATGTTGGCCCCGCGCCACTGAAGCTGTGTGTGCACGTTCCCAAATGATCGATCGACCGGGAGACAACCCATGCCGGAGACCACCCCCAAGGGCCTCACCAGGCTCGCCTTCGGTGGGGACTACAGCCCCGAGCAGTGGCCGGAAACCGTCTGGCCCGAGGACGTCCGGCTGATGCGCGAGGCCGGCGTCACGATGGTCAGCGTCGGAATCTTCTCCTGGGCCCTGCTGGAGCCCGAGCCCGGGAACCACGACTTCGGCTGGCTCGACCGGCTCCTCGACCTGCTGCACGAGAACGGGATACGCGCCGACCTCGGTACGCCGACGGTGGCGCCGCCCGCCTGGTTCTACCGCGAGCACCCCGAAGCACTGCCCGTGGCCGCCGACGGCACCCGCTACGAGTTCGGCTCGCGCGGCGCCATCTGCCACAGCAACCCCCACTACCGCTCGGCCGCCGCGGACATCACCACACGGCTCGCCACCCGGTACGCCGAGCACCCCGCGCTCGCGATGTGGCACGTCCACAACGAGTACGGCGTCCCCGTCTCGGCCTGCTACTGCGAGAGCTGCGCCGCGCACTTCCGCCGCTGGCTCGGCAGGACGTACGGCACGGTCGACGCGGTCAACGAGGCCTGGGGCACGGCCTTCTGGGGCCAGCGGTACGCGGACCTCGACCAGATCAACCCGCCCCGGGTGACCCCGACGGTCGGCAACCCGGCCCAGGCACTCGACTACAAGCGGTTCGCCGACGACACCATGCGCGAGAACTTCGTCGCCGAGCGCGACATCCTGCACCGCCTCGCGCCCGGCATCCCCGTCACCACCAACTTCATGACCGCCCTCAGCCAGTGCGACTCCGTCGACTACTGGGCCTGGGGCCGCGAGGTCGACCTCGTCACCAACGACCACTACCTGATCACCGACGGCCGCCGTACGCATGTGAACCTCGCGATGGCCGCCGACCTCACCCGCTCCGTCGCCGGCGGCGCCCCCTGGCTGCTGCTCGAACACTCCACGTCGGGCGTCAACTGGCAGACCCGCAACCCCGCCAAGGCCCCCGGCCAGATGGCCCGCAACTCCCTCGCCCATGTGGCCCGCGGCTCCGACGGCGCGATGTTCTTCCAGTGGCGGCAGTCACGGCGCGGCGCGGAGAAGTTCCACTCGGCGATGCTGCCACACGCGGGCACGGACTCGCGGGTGTGGCGCGAGGTAGTCGAACTCGGCGCGTCCGTCGACTCGTTGGCCGACGTCAAGGGCACGCGGACCCAGGCGGACGTCGCCGTACTGTGGGACTGGCACTCCTGGTGGGCGCAGAACCTCCAGTGGCGCCCCAGCGAGGACCACGACCCGCGCGAGCGCGCCGACGCCTTCTACGAAGCCCTCTACGACCGCCACCTCACCGTCGACTTCGCCCACCCCGAAACCGACCTGTCGGCCTATCCCCTTGTCGTCGTGCCCGCCCTCTACCTGATGACCGAGGCCGCCGGACAGAACCTCACGGAGTACGTCGAGAACGGCGGCACCCTCGTCGTCTCGTACTTCTCCGGCATCGTCGACGAGCACGACGCCGTGCACGACGGCCCCTACCCCGGCCCGCTGCGGGACGTACTCGGCCTGACCGTCGAGGAGTTCTCCCCGCTGCTCGCCGGCGACCAGGTCCGCATCACCGGACCCGACGGATCCGAACTCGCCGGTGACGTCTGGACCGAGTTCGTCGTGCCGCGCGGCGCCGAGACCGTGTGGACGTACGCCGACGGGCTCACCGAGGGGCATCCGGCCGTCACCCGTCACCGCCTCGGTGAGGGGTCCGCCTGGTACGTGTCCACGCGGCTCGGCGCTCACGGGCTCGACGCGCTTGTCGGCTGGGCCGCCGATGACGCGCGGATCGCGCCCCGTGCCGATCTGCCTCGGGATGTCGAAGTGGTGCGGCGGGTGGGGGAGTCGGGGGCGTTCCTCTTCGCGATCAACCACTCCGGGGTCGATGCGAAGGTCGCGCTCGACGCGCATGGCACTGAGTTGCTCACCGGTGAGCGGGCGGCGGGGCGGCTCGCGGTGCCCGCCGGGGCCGTGCGGGTTGTACGGCTCGACGGCTGACTCACCTCAATGTTTTCGCCCCCGCCGCCCCTTCCCATTCCCGTCCCTTACTCGGGGGCTCCGCCCCCGAACCCCCGCTCCTCAAACGCCGGAGGGGCTAAGAATTTCGCGGCCCGGGCCGACACCTTCAGCCCGTCCGGCGTTTGAGGACGAGGCCGTTCAGGCCGACAGCGGGGGTCTGGGGGCGGCAGCCCCCAGGAACGGGAACGGGAAGGGGCGGCGGGGGCGAAGAACCCCACCACCCCTCAGCCCCCTCCGGGGCACATCCACATCATCACGTCGAAGGGACGACGGACGACGATGTTCCATCCCAGACGCACACTCAAGGCCCTGCTACTGCCGCTGGCAGCAGGCCTCGCCCTCACCGCCCTGCCCGCGCAGAGCGCCCACGCCGCGAGCACCCTCACCAACGCCGGCTTCGAGTCGAACGGCACCGGCACCACCACCCCGACCGGCTGGTCGACCTACTCCGCGGGCGGCCAGACCGCGGCTTCCTTCACGGAGTCGGGCGGTCACGGCGGCAGCTTCCGCCTGACGCATTACTCGGCCTCCGCCTACAAGGTGGAGACGTACCAGTACCTCTCGGGCCTCACCAACGGCAACTACAAGCTCACCGCCTGGGTGCGCTCGGGCGGCGGCCAGAACTCCGCCTACCTCGCGCTGAAGAACTGCGGCGGCGCGGAACAGCGCACCGACATCCCGGTCTCGTCCAGCGGCTGGATACGGATCGTCACCCCCGTAGCCGTGACGAACAACCAGTGCACGATCAGCGTCAACTCCGATGCGAAGGCGGGCAACTGGATCAACGTCGACGACCTGACGTTCACATCGGGCACGGCGGGCCTGCCGATCAAGGGCTCCGACGTGTCGTCGCTCGCCAAGAGCGAGGCCAAGGGCGGCGTATACAAGAACAGCTCCGGCACGACCGGTGACGCGCTCGCCATCCTCAAGTCCGCCGGGCAGAACTACGCCCGCCTCAAGGTGTGGGTGAACCCCGCCGACGGCTACAACAACAAGACCCATGTCCTGGCGACGGCCAAGCGAGTCAAGGCGCAGGGCATGAAGCTCCTCGTCGACTTCCACTACTCGGACACCTGGGCCGACCCGGGCGCCCAGTCCAAGCCGGCCGCCTGGGCCGGACATTCGTACAGCCAGTTGAAGACCGACGTCTACAACCACACGTACGACGTGCTGAACGCGCTGAAGGCGCAGGGCACCACGGCCGACATGGTGCAGGTCGGCAACGAGATCAACGGCGGCATGCTCTGGAACGAGGGTTCCACCTCGAACTGGTCGCAGCTCGCCGGACTGCTCAACTCCGGCTACGACGCGGTCAAGGCGGTCAACTCCGGTACGACCGTGGCACTGCACCTCGCCAAGGGCGGCGACCTGGCGGGCACCCGCTGGTGGTTCGACAGCGCGGTCTCCAACGGCGTGAAGTTCGACGTCATCGGGCTGTCCTACTACGGCTACTGGCACGGCACGCTCGCCGACTTCCAGACGACCCTGGACGACGCGGCGGCCCGCTACGGCAAGCCGGTGTACCTCGCCGAGACGGCGTACCCCTTCCGTCTCGACAGCAAGGACTCGCACGAGAACATCATCGACCTCAGCAGCGAGCTGGTGTCCGGCTACCCGGCCTCCACCGCCGGTCAGACGCAGTGGATGAAGGACGTGGCGAGCGTCGTGGAGGCCGTCCCGAACGGCCGCGGCCTCGGCATCTTCTACTGGGAGTCCACCTGGACCGCGGTCACCGGCAACGGCTGGGACCCGACCGACGCCTCCTCCGGGAACGGCTGGGAGAACCAGGCCCTGTTCGGCTACGACGACAGGGCACTGCCGGCGATGGCGTGGTTCAGCCACCGGTGATGTTCTGAAGCCGTGGGGGGGGGGGGGGGGGGGGCGCCCCCCCCCCCCCCCCCCCCCCCCCCCCCCCCCCCCCCCCCCCCACACCCACCCCCCCCCCCCCCAACCCCCCCCCCCCAACCCCCCCCCCCCAAAAACCACCCCCAACCCCCCCCACCCCCCAAAC
>NZ_JBIRTJ010000032.1:0-49481 GCF_044334695.1 Streptomyces sp. NPDC020747
CATCCGCAGCGAGAAAGGCATCCGCTGGGGCGGACGCCCCCTCACCACCGCAGCCTGACAAACCCGGCGAACCAACACGGTCACAGCACTAGCGACGGCCCCGGCCCCTTCGGGAACACCGAAGGCCGCGACGACCTGCCGACCGCCGTCTCGTACGTGGTGTCCGCCGCGCTCGTCGTGCCGCTGTGGTGGCGTCGCCGCGCCCCAGCCCCCGTGTATTTCGTGGTCACCCTGGTCGCCCTCGTCCAGGAGGCGCTGGGCCTGCAGTTGGCGGCCGGCATCGCCGCGTTCATCGCCCTGTACACCATGGCCCGCTACGGTTCCCTGCGGCTGCTGAGCTGGACCGCCGCCGTGGCCATCGCGCAGGTCATGGTTCCATTCCTCGTCAACCTGCCGGATGAAGACTGGCTGCAGAGTCTGTTCTTCCAGCTGGCGACGGTCACCGCCGCTGCCGCCGTCGGGCTGACGCTGCGCACCCGACAGATGTATCTGACCGCGCTGGAAGACCGCGCCCGACGTCTGGAGATCGAACGTGACCAGCGCGAACAGCTCACCGTGGCCGCCGAACGCTCCCGCGTCGCCCGCGAGATGCACGATATCGTCGGCCACAATCTCTCCGTCATGATCAGTGTCGCCGACGGCGCCGCCACCCTCGCCGCCAACAGAAGCGAGCAGTCCGAACAGGTCCTGCGCATCCTCGGCGACACCGGCCGCCAGGCCATGAGTGAACTGCGGCGCGTCCTGGGCGTCCTGCGCGAGGAACAGCACGGCGAACGGCCGCTCAGCCCGCAGCCCGGTATCCGCGATCTGGACGCCCTGCTGGCCCGGGTCCGCACCGCGGGCCTGGGCGTCACCTACCGGAGCGTGGGCGACCTCGACAGCCTCGGCAGCAGCGTGCAGCTGACCGTCTACCGCATCGTCCAGGAAGCCCTGACCAACACTCTCAAGCACGCCGGTGCCGGCTCCACCGCCGAGGTCGCCGTGACCGCGGACTCCGGACAGGTCCGCATCCGGGTCGCCGACACCGGAGCCCCACCGGAGGTACGGGGGCCGGGGCCGCAGCCCGACGATCCCGGGCACGGCCTGGTCGGCATCCGTCAGCGGGCTGCCCTTTACCGCGGCACCGCCACCATCGGCCCGCGCGACGACCGGCCCGGCTGGATCGTCGACGTCCTCATCCACGCATCCGACGAACCCGCCCCGTCGGCACCAGGAGAAGAACCGCTGCCATGACCACTGTGCTGATCGCGGACGACCAGCCCCTGCAACGCATGGGCTTCCGCATGCTCATCGAGGGGACCCCCGGCCTGACCTGCGTCGGCGAGGCCGAGCACGGCGCGGAGGCCGTCCGTATGGCAGCCGAACTGCGCCCCGACGTCGTCCTGATGGACATTCGCATGCCCGGCATGGACGGCCTGGAGGCAACCCGCCGGATCACCGCCGCAGGCGGCCGGACCCGCGTGCTCATCGTGACCACCTTCGACCTCGACGAATACGCCCACGACGGACTGCGCGCCGGAGCCAGCGGCTTCCTGCTCAAGGACGCCCGTCCCGAGGAGATCGTGGCCGGCATCCACGCGGTCGCCACCGGCGACGCCGTCGTGGCACCCAGCCTGACCCGGCGCCTGCTGGACGCCTATGCCCACCAGGTCCTCGCCACGACCGGCACCTCTGCCACCGAAGACCCCCGCCTTGCCACCCTCAGCGGCCGTGAGCGGGAAGTGCTCATCGCCATCGGCCGGGGATGGAACAACACAGAGATCGCCGATCGTCTCGTCCTCACCGAATCCACGGTGAAGAAGCACGTCGGCCGGGTCCTCGCCAAGATCGGAGCCAGGGACCGCATCCAGGCCGTGATCATCTCGTACGACGCGGGGCTCGTTCGAACGCAGCCTTGACGGTGGTGCAGCGGACCGGCGAGGCTCATCGCAGCAGGGACCAGGGAAGCAGCACGGTGAAGTGAGCGCCTTCGCCGGGCGCCGTCCTGAGTTCGACGCGGCCGCTGTGGGCCTCCAGGATCGCGGCGGTGATGGCCAGACCCAGGCCGGTGCCGCCGCGGGTGCGGGACCGGGCCTCGTCGACCCGGTAGAACCGGTCGAAGATGTTCGGCGCGGCCTCCAGCGGCACACCGGGCCCTTCGTCGAATACTTCCAGCACGACGCGGCCGCGTGATTCCGGACTCCCCGCCGCTGCTACAGAAGGTTCCGACCGTTCGACGGGCATGCCCACGCGGACGTGCACGGGTGTGCCGGGCGGGGTGTGGGCCATGGCGTTGCTGACGAGGTTCGTGATCACCTGGCGCATCCGGTGTTCGTCCACCGTGACCCGGATCGGCGTCTCGGCGCTTTCCAGAACCAGCGGCCGCTCCGGCTCGCGGACCCTGGCGTCGTGCACGGCGTCCTCGACGAGTGTGCGGACGTCGAGTTCGGTCAGGTCCAGGGCGCGTTCCTGATCAAGGCGGGCCAGCAGCAGCAGGTCGTCCACCAGCCGGCCCATCCGGATCGCCTCGCCCTCGATCCGGCCCATCAGCCGGTCCACATCGGCCCGGTCCGGCGCACCGCCGCAGCGGTTCAACTCGGCGAAGCCACGGATCGACGTCAGCGGGGTGCACAGTTCGTGCGAGGCGTCCGCCACGAACCTGCGCAGCCGCGCCTCGGACCGTTCCCGTTCGCGCAGCGCGGAGGAAAGCCTGCCCACCATGGTGTTCAGCGCGTCACCGAGTCGGCCGACCTCGGTGTGTGCATCGGAGGCGACCCGCAGGTCGAGGTGGCCGCCGGCGATGTCCTCCGCGGTCTTCTCGATCTTGGTCAACGGTCGCAGTCCCAGCCGTACCAGCAGCAACCCGACCGCGCCGAGGGTGAGCAGCAAAGCGACCCCAACCCCGGCCTCGATCCAGATCAGTTGCGTCACGGTCGTTTCGGTGGTCTCCGTCGACTGTGCGACAACGACGATCCGGGACCCGTCGGACATCGTCTTCCGCGACACCATGACGCGCCAGTCGGCACCGCCCTGCTTGTCGGGGATCAGGAACGGGTGCTTCTCGTATTGTCCGACGGTGGTCGAGTCGATCACCGGCAGGGCCGGTCCGCCCGCGCCGCCCGGGACGGACACTTCCGGTGTCCCGTCGAGGCGGAGCAGCTGGAGCGCGAAGTCCGTGGGGAGACCGTCGGAGTTGGCTCCGAGGTCCTCGGGCGACGGACTCAAGTTCCCAGGGCGGCCGTCCACCTGGCGCGCGAGGTCTCTGAGCCGGTCGTCGGACCGGGCGATCATCGACGCGCGGATCAGTACGACGCTGGTGACCGCGATGGTGCCCAGGCCGAGGGCGGCCAGCACGAGCAACGCCATGACCAGGCGCGCCCGTAGTGTCCACGGTCGGCGCCACCGGTTCTTGTTCACCGATCCTCCCTGGGCAACCGCAGTGAGTAGCCGATACCCCGGATGGTGTGGATCAGCGGCGGTTCCACCGAGTCGATCTTGCGGCGCAGATAGCTGATGTACGACTCGACGATCCGGCCGTCCCCGCCGAATTCATAGCTCCACACCCGGTCGAGGATCTGCGGTTTGCTGACCACGCGCTCGGCGTTAACCATCAGGTACCGCAACAGATTGAACTCGGTGGGCGACAGTTGGACCAGCCGACCGGCCCGGTGGACCTCGTGGGCGTCCTCGTCGAGCACGAGATCGGCGTACCGGAGGGTGCAGTCGTCCAGTGGGATGTCGGGGTCGCCGCCTGTGCGCCGCAAGATCGCCCACAGCCGCAACACCACTTCCTCCAGGCTGAACGGCTTGGTCACATAGTCGTCGCCGCCGGCTGTCAGGCCCGCGATCCGATCTTCCACGGCGCCCCGTGCGGTCAGGAAGAGCACCGGCAGCCGGTCGTGCACCGTACGGAGGCTGTGGGCGAGGCTGAAGCCGTCGGTGTCGGGGAGCATCACGTCCAGAATGACGATGTCCGGCCGGACGCGCCGGGCCGTGGCCAGCGCTTCGGCTCCGCAGTTCGCCGCGTACACGGTGAACCCACTGAGCCGAAGCGCTGCCGACAGCAGCTCCAGGATGTTCGGTTCGTCGTCCACTACGAGGACGGTCGCCTCGCCACGCTGATGCTGGTCCACTTGACCAGCATCGACGACGAACCTGGGAACTTGCTGAAAGCGCCGTGAATCACGCGTCCGTGCACTCGTACAGTGTCCCGCTCTGGCCCGCTGTGAGTACAGGCTTGCAGTTCTGCTTGATCCACTTGGTCCGCTCGATGACCGTCTTCGCGTCCGCGTTCATCATCCCGCCGCCGGTGAGCACGAACCGCAGCTTGCCCTCATGCACCCAGGTGGACAACTGGTCCACCGAGGGCACCGGGTCCTTGCCGTCGAACCCGCCCATGCCGACCACGGTCTCGTCGTCGGCGACGAGGTACACCCCCGCGGCCTGGGAGCCGCCCTCGACTGCCAGCGTGATCTCGGCTCCGGACGAATGCGACTTGGCGTAGTCCAGGATCTTGCGTTGGTCCGCTGTGAGTTCCCCGCTGTCCCAGCCGGCAGGCATCTCGTCCGCCACCGGCCCCGCGGCCGGCAGGCTCGGGGTGCCTGCGGTGGAGACCGCACCGGCAGCGGACCACACGGCAGGTGCCAGCAGCACCGCGCCGAGCGCGAGCGCGATTCCCGCCTTCGGGACTTTGCGCAGCACCAGGGCCAGGATCGCGACCAGTGCGACGATCACCACCGCGTACCGCAGCCAGCCGTGCCATGAGGTGTGCCGGGAGATGAGCACCCACGCCCATGCCGCGCTCAGCGCGACGCCGGCGGGCAGCACGAACCGGCCCAGCCCCTCGCGCTCTCGGTACTTCTGGAACGCCCACACGGCGCCTACGCCGACGAGTGCTGCGATCGCGGGTGCCATGAGGGTGGTGTAGTACGGGTGGAAGACGCCTTTCTGGTGGCTGAACACAACGGTGTTCACCAGGAGCCAGCTGCCCCACAGCACCCAGCCCGCCTGGTTGGCGGTGTCCGCAGGGGCGGAGCGGCGCAGCCGCCGGAAGCCGAGCACCGCCGCGAACACCAGCGCGATCAGCGCCGACGGCAGCAGCCAGCTGATCTGCCCGCCGACCGCCTCACCGAACATCCGGCCCGCACCGGACGAGCCGCCGAAACTCGCGCCGCCGGGGCCGCCGAAGCCACCTCCGCCGCCGTTGCCGTTTCCTTCACCGCCGAACACGCGGCCGAGCCCGTTGTAGCCCAGTACCAGATCCAGGGCCGTGCCGTCGGTGCTGCCGCCGATGTACGGCTTCGTGCCCGGCCACAGTCCGACTGCCGCGACCCACCACAGTGAACTCGCCAGCAGCACAACGGCCGCACCGGCCAGGTCGAGCACCTGACGGCGCCAGTGCGCCTTGCTGCCGGCCAGGTACGCGGCGAAGAAGGCAGGAACGACGATGTACGCGGCTGCCATCTTCGCCAGGAAGCCGCACCCGAGCAGGAACGCCGTGAACAGCAGCCACTTCGTCCTTGTGCGTGGTTCCAGTGCCTTCATCGCGCGGGTGAAGGCGTAAGCCGCCGCGACGAGCGTGAGGACGAGCATGGTGTCGGTGTTGTTCGTGCGGGTGGTCGCCACAGTGATCGGCGTGAGCGTGAACACCAGCGCGGCGATCAGCGCGGCCTTCTCGCCCGCCCACATCCGGACCGTCCGGTGCAGCAGGAAGATCACCGCGACGCCTTCGACCACCTGCGGCAGCAGCACGGACCAGTGGTGGAAGCCGAAGATCCACACCGAGACCACCTGCGGCCACAACGCCAACGGCGGTTTGTCGATCGTGACCGCACCGGCCGGGTCGAACGAACCGAACAGGAAGTTCGTGAAGCTCGACGACATCGACCTGACCGCGGCCGTGTAGTACGTGTTGCCCCAGCTGTCGGTCCCCAGCACCCAGCCGTACAGCACCGTCCCGAGTGCGAGGATCGCGATGAGCGCATACGTCGGCCAGGGCCGGGGGCGTTGCCGTGTGGGTTCGATGTGCACCGTCTGCTGCGCTTGGCCGGTATCGGCGGCGGTCATACGTTTCCCTTTTCTTGTTTGAAAACCCAGCCACGCAGCAGGACGAACCGACCGGCCGTGCCGAGCACGGACGCGCCCAGCAGCACGACCAGCTCGAGGAGACGCGACGGTTCGGCCACTGCCGAGTGCAGGACGAGCAGCGCGGTCGATGTGAACGCGTAGTAGAGGCCGAAGACGATGAGTCCTTGCAGGTGCGCTCTGCCGGACGAGCCACGGGAGCCGAGGAACGTGAACCGCCGGTTGGCCTCGGTGTTGAATATCGTGGTGACCATGAGCGCCAGCAGGTTGGCCGCCAACGGGTGCATCGCCGGCCGCAAGAGCGCGTAGAGCAGCAGCGTGACCGCTGTGGACAAGAGGCCGATCGCGCCGAACGACAGCAGTTGCCAGACCAGCCCCGGGTCCCGCCTGGACAACACCGCGTCGGGATGGGCCGCTTGGGGTTCCGGGCGCCGTGGCAGGTCGGCGACTCTTGCCGTGCCGGCGGCCTTCGCCCGCGCCACCCGGATCAGACCTCGGATGTCCTCGAGCGCGGTCGATCCGATCTTGACCCGGGTGTCGACGTCCTCGACCCAGTCGACCGGAACCTCGTGCACCCGCAGTCCATTGTGCTCGGCCAGCAGCAGCAGTTCGGTGTCGAAGAACCAGTTGTCGTCCTTGATGTGGTCGAGCAGCGGGCGGATCACGTCCGTACGCGCCGCCTTGAAGCCGCACTGGGCGTCGGAGAACTTCGCGCCGTGGCTGAGCCGGATGAGCGCGTTGTAACACCGGGAGATCAGCTCACGCTTCGGGCCGCGTACGGTCCTCGCGCTCGGGGCAAGACGCGAGCCGATCGAGACGTCCGAGTGGCCGTTGACCAACGGAGCCACAAGGGGCAGTAACGCGTCGAGGCCAGTCGACAGGTCGACGTCCATATAGGCCACCACGTCGGCGTCGCTCCATTGCCACGCGGTGCGCAGTGCCCGGCCACGGCCCTTCTCGTCGAGATGCAGCACACGGACCTGATCCGATGTTTCGGTCAGCTCGTTGGCGATCGCCAGGGTGGCGTCGGTGCTGGCGTTGTCGACGATGGTGATGGTCCACTCGAACGGCAACTGTTCGCCCAAGTAGGACTTCAGGACGTCCACGCAGCCGCGCAGCGCGCGTTCCTCGTTGTACACAGGGATCACGACGTCGACCGTGGCGGTCTTGGTCGCACCGGTCAGGTCCGGCGGTGTCGCCGGGGCAGGGGTGCCAGTCATGACTACAGGTGTGCCAGGCGTACCCGCAAGCAGCCTGGACGGGACCTGAAAGAAGCCTGGGAATCTGCGAGTTCGGCTCCCAGGTAACTCGCACAAACGCGTCCTACGGTCGCGGCGTGTCAGCAACAACGGAATCCGTCGACATCGACGAGAAAAGAAAGCAAACATTCCGCCGAGTGGGACTGGTGACCGCAGCGGTCGTGCTCGCGGTCGTGGTCAGGGTCGCCATGTTCGACCACGAGTCCACCGACTACAAATTCTTCGTCAAGGGCTGGTATGAATTCATTTCCACACACGGTGGATTCGGCGCTCTCAAGTACAGCTTCGCGGACTACAACGTCCCTTATCTGTACCTGCTCGCGGCGTTGACCTATCTGCCGGTACCCGCACTCATCGGGGTCAAGATCATCTCGGTGGTGTTCGACCTGGTACTGGCGTACTTCACCTATCGCATCGTCGCGCTGCGGCACACCGGCCTCCGGTGGCCGGCGCTGGCCGCCCTCATCGTGTTGTTCCTCCCCACCGTGGCGAGCAACAGCGGGCTGTGGGGGCAGGCCGACTCCATCTACGCCGCGTTCGGCCTCGGCGGCGTGTACTTCCTCCTGCGCAGGCGGCCGTGGCTCGCCGGAGTCTTCTTCGGCCTGTCACTGGCCTTCAAACTGCAGGCGATTTTCCTGTTCCCGCTGCTCCTGGTCCTCGCACTGAAAAAGTGGCTCCCGTGGCGGGTACTGCTGGCCGTCCCCGGGGTCGTCCTGCTCCTCGACGTGCCGGCGCTGCTGGCCGGAGCACCCATAGGGCGCTTGCTGTCGGTCTACGCGGACCAGACGAGCTCGTACACGCAGCTGTCGCTGCGCGCGCCGTCGATCTACCAGTTCCTCCCGGCGAGCGCCGACGCGGCAGTGATCCGGCCCATCGGTATCGCGGTAACCGGGCTGGTGATTCTCGGGCTGTGCTTCGGCGTACTGCTCAGCCGAGTCCGGCTGACGACAGCGAAAGTCGTGCTGATGGGAGCAACTTCGGCTGTCCTGGTGCCTTTTCTCCTGCCGTCGATGCACGAGCGGTACTTCTACCTGGCCGAGGTCCTCACAGTGATCGCGGCGTTCTACCTGCCGCGTCGCCTCTGGTACGTGCCTGTCCTCGTACAGGCGGCCTCGTTCCTCGCCTATCTCGACGTGCTGTTCCCGGCAGAGGATTCATCGCCCCCGGGAGACCTGCCAGGAGGGACCGGCCTTCCCGGCGGAGGGGCCACACCGGGCGGCACGACGGGCGAGATCCCGACCGAGATGCCGGCCGGGATGCCGAACCCGTTCGCGCCCACCCTGGAATTCCGGATCCTCGCTGCCCTCATGGCGGTCGCGGTCGTGTCCGTGGTGTGGAATGCATTCCGCGAGTTCCGGCGGGGATCTCCGCCGGGAGCACAGAAATCACACATTCACGATGCGCTGAATGCGCGGTGATCCACCAGGTTTCACTGCGGAATTCCACAGCCAACCCGAGGGAGTCGGAGTATGTACATGGCAGCCGTCGACGAGCCAGGAGGTCTCGCCGGCCTGGTGGTGGACATCATGGACAAGCTGGGCGGACCGGGCGCGGCGATCCTCGTCGGTATCGACAACATCTTCCCGCCGATGCCGAGCGAACTGGTGCTGCCCCTGGCCGGTTTCGCTGCGAGTCAAGGCACCATGAGCCTGTTCATGGCGCTGTTCTGGACCACCCTCGGCTCCGTCGCCGGTGCCCTGCTCACCTACTGGCTGGGCGCATGGCTCGGCCGCGACCGTGTCCGCTCCCTGATCATCCGTACGCCGCTGATGAAACCGTCGGACTTCGACCGCACCGAAAGGTGGTTCCTCAAGCACGGCACGAAGGCGGTGTTCTTCGGCCGGATGGTGCCGCTGTTCCGCAGCCTCATCTCGCTACCCGCGGGCGTCGAACGGATGCCCCTGTGGCGGTTCCTGTACCTGACCACGCTCGGGAGCCTGATCTGGAACGCGGGCTTCGTCGTGGCCGGCTACCAGTTGGGCGCCAACTGGCAGGACGTGGACGAGTACGCGGGCGTCCTCCAGAAGGCGGTCATCGCGGTCGTCGCACTGGCTGTCGTCGTGTTCGTGGCCGTCAGGATCCGCGAACGGGGACGCAGCAAGGGCAACGCCCAGTAGGCACAACTCACTCCACGACAGACGTGCCGACGTTTGACTCAGCGCTCGCGATCGAGCCCCCCGGACCGGTTCGCTGTCCGAGCGGGACCGAGTTCTGCCTCGCCGCGGGCGCAGCCTGCGTGATCGTCTGCCTTGCCAACCGCTGGCTGAGCAGCTCAGATCTCCTTGATCTGTACGCGGTCGCCGCACAGTTTCGACCAGTCGTCGCGGTCCGAGGTCAGCACCAGCACGGGCCCCGGAGAGCGGAGCGCCATCGCGGCGACGAGGGCGTCGATGGCGTACTTGTGGCCGTGCAGGCCCCCGGCGTCGCTCAGCAACTGCACCGCGGTGAGACTGTCCGCCTGGGTAACGTCCTGGACCTGAAGCCGAGAAGCACCCAGCGCAGCCGGGCGGTATCCGTCTTCCCGTGGACGGCCTCCACCACCGTCAGGGCCGACACGAGGACGGGCACACCCGCGCGCCGAGCGGCCTGTTCCGGCTCAGTTACGCCGCGGCGTAGCGCCTTCGTGGCGAGGAAAACGACATACGCCACCTATTCGGCTGTGATGGCCGTTGTCTGCTGTCCCTCCGCAGTGGCGGTTATGGATGTGGCGGTGGACCCCTAATTGTGCCGTCTCATGACATTGGTTCCTCGTGGTCAGGCCTGGCGGGCGTAGGACGCGAGGCGATCGGCGAGCGCGGTGACGAGGTCGCGCAGTTCGTCGGGGCGCTCGATGACGAACGGCCGGTCGAGTGAGGCGAGTACTGGAGGCAACCAGTCGAGCCGCTCCGCCCGCAGCTCGACGCGCAGCCAGCGCTCGGTCGCCCGGTCCTGGCCTGCCGCGGGCTCGTGCTCCTCCAGGCTCGCGACGCCGGCGGGAAGGCGGGCGCGGATCTGCTCGACTGTCCCGTGGATCCGCAAGGTCACCTCATGCCGGTACTCGGCCGTGGCGAACGCCGACAACACGCGCTGTGCCGGACCGGGACCCACGGGCGCTTCGAATGAGCCGGGCAGGGTCCGCGCGTCCGCGATGCGATCGAGCCGGAAGGTCCGGTCCTCGCCGATCCGGTTGTCCTTGCCCGTGACGTACCACCGGCCCGCGTGGGCGACGATCCCGTACGCGTGCAGCGTGCGTTCGCTGCGCCGTCCGTCGCGGTCGGTGTAGCGGACCGAGACCGGCCGGCGGTGGCGCACCGCATCGGCGACGGTGAGCAGGACCCCGGCGTCCGGGGTGTCGAACTCGCCGGGCTGTTCCGTGAAGGCGAGGGATTCCAGGAGTGTGTCGAGCCGGCGGGCGATGTGCTTGGAGTTCCTCGACGCACTACGAGGCTCGATCAAGGATCGTAGTTTCCGTCCGCTGCCGGTGCGCGAGCGGATGATCCCCAAGACAGGCGGCAAGCTGCGCCGCCTGGGGATCGCGACAATCGCCGACCGGGTGGTGCAGGCATCCTTGAAGCGGGTGTGTCAATTTAACGGCTGATCTTGGTTGTTGATGGTCAGTTGTTGCTCGGGGTCAGGCGGCCCTCGAAGGCGATCTGGAACGCGTTGAGGGGTGCTTTCCAGCGCATGGTCCACCGCTTGCGGCCCTTCCCGGTCGGGTCCAGGCTCATCAGCGCCATGTAGATGCACTTGAGGGCGGCGGCCTCATTGGGGAAGTGCCCGCGGGCACGGACGGCCCTGCAGATGCGGGCGTTGACACTCTCGATCGCGTTCGTGCTGCAGATGACCTTGCGTATCTCGACGTCGAAGGAGAGGAAGGGCACGAACTCGGCCCAGGCGTCGGACCACAGCTTCACGATCGCCGGATACTTCTTCCCCCACGCTTCCTGGAACTCCAGGAACCGTTCCGTCGCCGCGTCCTCGCTGGGCGCGGTGTAGACGGGCTTGAGTGCCTTGGCCACCTTGTCCCAGTCCTGACGGGCGGCGTAACGGAACGAGTTCCGCAGCAGGTGAACCACGCACGTCTGGACAATCGTGCGAGGCCAGACGGTCTCCACGGCCTCGGGAAGGCCCTTGAGCCCGTCGCAGACCAGCATCAGCACGTCATCCAGGCCGCGGTTCTTCAGCTCAGCGAACACGTGCAGCCAGTACTTCGCGCCCTCGCCGCCGTCGCCGGCCCAGATGCCGAGAATGTCGCGGGTGCCGTCCACGGTCACCGCCATCACCACGTAGACGGGACGGTTGGCGACCTGCCCGTCCCTGATCTTGACGTTGATGGCGTCCACAAACAGGACGGGGTAGACGCGGTCGAGGGGCCGGTTCTGCCACTCGGCCATGCCCTCCATCACTTTGTCGGTGATGGTGGAGATGGTCTGCTTGGACACCTCGGCGCCGTAGACCTCGGCCAGATGGGCGGATATCTCGCCGTGCGTGAGCCCCTTCGCGGACAGCGACAGCACCATCTCGTCGACCTCGGTCAGCCGCCGCTGCCGTTTCTTGACGATCTGCGGCTCGAACGTGCCCGAGGTGTCACGCGGGACCTTGACCTCGACCGGCCCGACGTCGGTCAGCACGGTCTTGGCCCGGCCCCCGTTGCGGGAGTTGCCGCTGCCCCGGCCAGCAGTATCGTGCTTCTCGTAGCCGAGGTGATCCGCGATCTCACCTTCCAGCGCAGACTCCAGGACCCGCTTGGTCAGCTGCTGCAGCAGCCCACCCTGCCCGGTCAGCTGCAGCCCCTCCGACCGAGCCCGCTCCACCAGCATCGCGACCAGTTGCTCGTCGGACACGGGCGCAGACGGCCCGGACTGGGCACTCTCGGCAGGCTTCACGGTCTCCAACTCCACGGCGGTGTCAGTCACTTGACGTCTCTCCCGTGATCGTCGGATCCGCCGTTAGATTTACACTCCCCCTACTCGCCTCAAGCAATTCCGAGGGAAGCATCGATGGCAGCCATGGCGTGTCACGGTCTTGCGATCGGAGTCATAGGGGGATGACAACCAGCGCGGTGTCGTCGGTGTTGCCGTTCGGTGGAATGAGGTCGGCCAGAAGGGCGTCGGCCAGTGCCTCGGCGTCTAGCAGCCGGTGGCGGGTGAGGGCGTCGGCGAGGCGGGCCAGACCCGTGTCGATGTCCTCGGTACGACGTTCGATCAGGCCATCCGTGTAGAGGACCAGAGTGGCGCCCTCGGCAAAAGGCGTGCGGGCCTGGGCTCGCGGGATGTGTTCGGGCCGGGCGCCGAGCGGCGGGTCGGTGGCCCGGTCAAGGAAGATCACGGTGCCGTCGGGGCGGAGCAGCGCGGGCGGAGGATGTCCGGCGCAGCTGTAGGTGATCGAGTGGTCGCCCCAGTCGACGAACGTCGCCGCCGCGGTGGTCGATTCGGCGCCCTCGACGGAGCGGGCGTACAGCCCGAGGGCATCCAGGGCCTGGGCCGGGCCCTCGGCGACGCGGCAGGCCGCGCTCAGGGCGCTGCGCAACTGCCCCATGACGCAGGCAGCCGCCAGGCCGTGGCCGACGACGTCACCGACGGCGACCGCGAGGCTCTCGCCGGGCAGGTCGACCAGGTCGTACCAGTCGCCGCACACGTTCAACGCTCCGACGGCAGGCCGATAGCGCACGGCCGCCACGTGCGGGCCGGTCGGTCCGGGCGGCGGCAGCATCGCCGCCTGCAGGGCCAGGGCTACCTCACGTTCGCGGGCATGCGCCTTGCGCAGACGTTCGTTGACCTCCTGCAGTTCTCTGGCCCTGGTGTACAGCTCGGCCTCCAGCACACGGGCCCTGCTGTCGCCGCCGGGGCGGCCGAATGCGCGGATGAGCTCGGTGACTTCCTCCACCCGGTGCACGATCAGTACCACCCGCCCGTCGGGGCCGAAGACGGGTGCGTTGACCGGGCTCCAGTAGTGCTCCTGCCAATGGCCGCGCCGCTGAGGATCCTCGATGTCGTAGCGGATCAACGCCATCGTGTCGCGCTCACCGGTGGCCACCGCGCGACGCATCGATGCCTCGGTCTCCCGCATGCCGGCCGCGGCCGGCTCGTTGGGGTTCTCGGGGAAGACATCGAAGATGTAGCGGCCCAGCAGTTGCTCGCGCGTGCGCCCGGCCAGCCGCTGGAAGTCGTCGTTGGCGTCGACATAGTCCAGGTCAGGGGTGAGCAGCGCCACCATGCCGGGCAGGGCCCGGAAAACCGCCGCATAGTCGATCTGCGGTTCCGTCATGTGCTGCCGCCTCGGCGCCGACCGTCAGTGAGCGGTTCCACGATAGGAGCGAACCCGCCAGAGGGCCCTGGCACTACTCCCTCCGGGGGGTCCGGCAGTCACCTGAACGGCCCTATCGACAAACAGCTTTCGGGCGAACCACCTGGCTGGACTTCATCGTGGGCGACCTTCCCAGCGACTACGACACTCCCGCCGCGAAAGCGCGGCGCCCGTCTCTCCGGACGTCACCGCATCGCCATCGCCCACCGCTCCGCCCACCGGCGCCCGTCCTGGTCCTGGACGAGGCGGGTCTCCAACCTCGGCGACGAAACCGAGGTCGACGTCGACCGGACGATGCGCACCGCACATACAGCCCTCACAACTCTCAATGTCACCCATCAGCCATCGGCCATCCGCGCCGCCGGCAGCGTCGCCCTTCGCGAAGAAGGCTGCATCGTCGACAACGGCCCACACCACGAACGTCTCACCCGCTGCTGCCGCGAGGGGAGTGGCAGCCCGTCTCGGGTCGGTGTTGCAGGCATTAGATCGGTCCAGGGCGCGATGGTGGACATCCGTTCATCTCCCCGGTTCTCGTGTGGCTGTTTCTGCGGAGGGCTCGAACAGGTCGGGGTCCACGCGGCGCCGCCGCCGAGGTCGGGGGCTGTACGAGGATCTTCAACGAGCACCTGGCCTGGTCACTGTTCTCGCATCACGACAGACCGTGCCAGGTCGGGAATCGGCGTTCCAGGGTGTGACAGGGCCCCCACGCCCGCCGGCGGCGCCGACATGATGGCGGACTCGGCCAGGCCGGGCCGACGCGGACGGACGTCACGGATACGTTCCGAACTCTTGACGGCCACCGTATGACTGCGTAGACATGACAGCGCAGTCAGACAACAGCGTCTGGCAGTATTGGGCTCGATCGTGCAGCCATCGGGAGACGCCATGACGCGAGGGACAGGACGGGACGGGAGTCCCGGTGCGCCGCGCAGCGTGGACGTGGCCCGGCTGGCCGGGGTCTCGCAGAAAACGGTGTCGCGGGTATTCAACGACGAGCCGTACGTCTCCCCCGAGGTGCGCCGGCGTGTCCTCGAAGCCGCCGAACAGCTCGGCTACCGGCGCAACAACGCCGCCCGAGCACTGGCCTCCGGACGAACCCGCTCGATCGGCGTGGTGACACTGGGTACGGCCCTGTACGGTCCCGCCTCACTCCTCATGGGTGTGGAGCGGGTCGTCCGGGACACGGGATACGCCCTCCGCGTGGTCAACACGATGGAAGGCGACCCCGCGGGCGTCGCCGGCGCCGTCGGCTCACTCCTCGACCAGGGCGTGGACGGCATCGTCATCTCCGAGCCGATCGAGGAGGAAGGAAACGAAGGAGACCTGTCCGTCCACGTCGGCGTGCCGGTCCTGGTCCTCGGCGTGCCACCACCCTTCACGGCCTCCACCGTGCTGACCGGGGCGGGCGGCGCCGATCTGATGGCCCGGGCAGCCGTCGAACACCTGCTGGACCTGGGACATGTGACGGTCCATCACCTCGCCGGTCCCCAGCGGTGGTACGCCGCCAAGGACCGTCTCGCGGGGTGGCGGGCGACCCTGGCCGAGCACGGCAGGGACGAACCGCCGGTCATCGAGGGCGACTGGTCGGCCGCGTCCGGCTACGCGGCGGGCCGGGAACTGGCCGCCGACCCCGAGGTGACGGCGGTGTTCGCCGCCAACGACGACATGGCCATCGGCCTGATCCGGGCCCTGACGGAAGCCGGCCGGCGGGTGCCGGAGGACGTCAGCGTCGTCGGCTTCGACGACATCCCGGTCGCCGCCTATGTGACTCCCCCGCTGACCACGGTGCGGCAGCCGTTCGACACCGTGGCGCAGGAGGGGCTCAAACGACTCGTACACGCCATCGAGAACCCTCAGGCAGAGGCGCTGCCTGCGAGCGACCCACCGGTTGACCTCGTCGTTCGTGCCTCGGCCCAGGCCCCACCGCCCCGGACACCTCCGGGACGTCGGCGACGTACCGCCACCCGATCCCGTGAAAGCACCTACAGTCCCCCGCTTCCGAAGGGAGGCTCGTCCAGCCAGCACTGAACAGCGCCGGTCAGCCCGGCCGCCGGGCCGGACCCGGCATGTGATCCCAGGGGCGAGCCGCCTTACCGGCCTTTGTTCGGCCCCGTCCATCCCGACCGTGCCCCGCCGCTGCGGACCACCCTCCCCGTACGGGCAACACGCGAACTCTGCTTCACCCAGCGGCTCTTGAGCCGCATTGCCTCAGCGCTCTCCGCCTGTCCCGCACACATCTGTGTGCCGCACACAGGCCGCGCAACCACGCTCCCCGAACCCGTCGGCTTCGACGTCCAGATCGTCGCGCCCCCATCTCCCCTTCAGCATCCCCTTTCCGCACGCCCTCCCCCGGCGTGCCGGCCCCTTCGCCATCGGCGGGAGTTCACCATGCCCACATCCGGCTCCTCCTCCATGAACCGTCGGCTCTTCCTCACCGCGACGGGAGCGCTGTCGCTGAGCGCCGCGCTGTCCGCCTGCGGCGGCGACAGCGACGGCACCAGCGGAACCTCCGCCAAGCCGGTCGGCCAGGCCGATATCGACAAGGCGATGCAGACGCCGACCGAGCTGACGTTCTGGACCTGGGTCCCGAACATCGACAGGGAGGTCGCGCTCTTCGAGAAGAAGTACCCGGCCGTCAAGGTCAAGGTCGTCAACGCCGGCCAGGGCACGCCCCAGTACACCAAGCTGCGCACCGCGCTCAAAGCGGGCAGCGGCGCCCCGGACATGGTGCAGATCGAGTTCCAGGCCATCCCGACCTTCACCATCACCGACAGCCTGCTGGACCTGCGGCCGTACGGCGCCTCCGCGCTCAAGTCCACGTTCGTCGACTGGACTTGGGGCCAGGTCAGCGGTAGCGGCGGCGAGGTCTGGGCCATCCCCCAGGACACGGGCCCGATGGGCATGCTGTACCGCAAGGACATCTTCGACCAGCACGGCATCGAAGTCCCCACCACCTGGGACGAGTTCGCCGCGGCGGCCCGCAAGCTCCACAAGGCCGACCCGGACGTCTACCTCACCAACCTCGCCGCCAACCAGGTCGCCGCCTGGCACGGCCTGTTGTGGCAGGCGGGCGCCAAGCCGTACGTCACGTCCGGCAAGAGCGACATCACCGTCAGCGTCGACGACGCCGTCTCCAGGAAGCTCGGCGACTACTGGGGAGCACTGGCCAAGGAGGGCGTGATCGGCGTCGAGCCGGACTTCACCGACGGCTGGTACGCCGCGCTCAACAAGGGCAAGTACGCCACCTGGCTCACCGGCGCCTGGGGCCCGGCCTTCCTCTCCGGCTCCGCCAAGGCCACCGCAGGCAAGTGGCGCGCCGCCCCGCTCCCGCAGTGGGACGCCGCCAAACCCAGCTCGGGCAACTGGGGCGGCTCCACCACCGCGGTCATCCGCTCCACCAAGAACCCGATCCAGGCGGCGGTGTTCGCACAGTTCCTCAACAGCGACCCCGCCAGCGCCAAGATGTTCGCCACCGAGCAGTTCTTCTTCCCGGCGACCAAGGCCCTGCTGGCCGAAGCGAGTTTCCTCGGGGACACGCCTGCCTTCTACGGCGGCCAGAAGGTCAACGAGGTCTTCGCGGACATCAGTTCACAGGTCAACCCCTCCTTCCAGTGGCCGCCGTTCCTCGACCGGGTGGCCACGGACTGGACGGAGACCGTGGGCAAGTCCCTCGCCAACAAGTCCGACACCGTCCGCGCACTGGGTGCGTGGCAGTCGCGCATCACGACCTTCGCCAAGGGCCAGGGCTTCACGGTCAAGGGAGGCTGACGATGGCCACCACGACAACGGCCCCCGTCACAACGGCAGTTCGCAGGAAGTCCTCACCACGACGGCGCCACGGCACGGCAGGGGCCCTGTTCATCGCCCCGTTCATGGTGCTGTTCGTGCTGCTCTTCCTCGCCCCGCTCGGCTACGCCGCCTATCTGAGCCTGTTCCAGGAGAAGCTCATCGGCGGTTCGTCGTTCGTCGGCCTGGACAACTACGTGACGGCCCTGAAGGACCCGCTCCTCCGCAAGGGCATCGGCCGCGTCGCGCTGTTCTTCGTCATCCAGGTTCCCGTGATGCTGCTCCTTGCCCTGTTCTTCGCGCTCGCGCTGGACAGCGGCCTGCTGCGGCTGTCCCGGGTGATCCGGCTCGGCATCTTCGTCCCGTACGCCGTCCCCAGTGTGATCGCCACCCTCATGTGGGGCTACCTGTACGGCCCCGACTTCGGCCCCTTCGCCCAGGTCAGCCGCGATCTCCACCTGCCGGCCCCGCACTTCCTCAGCGACAGTTGGATGCTGGGCAGCCTCGCAAATATCGTGACCTGGGAGTTCGTCGGCTACAACATGATCATCCTGTACGCGGCCCTGCGCACCATCCCCGCCGAGTTGTACGAGGCGGCCGCCATGGACGGTGCCGGCGCCTGGCGGATCGCCTGGTCCGTCAAACTCCCCGCGCTGCGCCCGGCGTTGACGCTCACCCTGCTGTTCTCGGTGATCGGCAGCTTCCAGCTGTTCAACGAACCGAGCCTGCTGATGAAGGTCGCCCCGGACGTCATCAACAGCTCCTACACCGCCAACCTCTACGCCTACTCCGTCGCCTTCATCAGCCAGCAGACCAACTACGCGGCCACGGTGTCCTTCATCCTCGGTCTCGTCATCGTGATCGTGTCGTACGCCTTCCTGCTCACCGCGAACCGCAGGAGGAGGACCTCATGACCACCGTGACACCCAACGCATCCACAGCCTCCACCACCTCGGCGGCGAAACGACTTCCCGCCGAGGCCCGGTCCCGGCGCCGCTCCCCCGCCCGCCGCCGCAGCACCCCGCTCACGATCGCCATGCTGGCCGCGCTCGCGTACTTCCTGCTGCCGCTGCTCTGGCTGCTGGTCGCCTCGACCAAGAGCACCCAGGACCTCTTCAACAGCTTCGGCCTGTGGTTCTCGGACGCCCCACAGCTGCTGGCGAACATCAAGGCCACCTTCACCCAGGACGACGGAGTCTTCGGACGCTGGCTGCTCAACACCGTTCTGTACGCCGGTGTCAGCGCGATCGGTGCCGCGGTGCTCGCGGCCGCTGCCGGGTACGGGTTCGCCAAGTACCGCTTCCGGGGCCACGGCGCCGCCTTCAACCTGATCCTCGGCGCCATCATGATCCCCACCACCGCGCTGGCGATCCCCACCTATCTGCTCTTCGCGAAGGCGGGCCTGGTCAACACCCCCTGGGCGGTCATCCTGCCGTCCCTGATCAGCCCGTTCGGCCTCTACCTCATGCGCATCTACGCCGAGGACGCCGTCCCCGACAGCCTCATCGAGGCCGCCCGCATGGACGGCGCCGGAGAGCTGCGCATCTTCTGCACCATCGCGCTGCGGCTCCTTGCCCCCGGCCTGGTGACCGTCGTGCTGTTCACGCTCGTCGCCACCTGGAACAACTACTCCTGCCGCTGATCATGCTCAACGACCCTAACCTGTACCCGATCACGGTGGGGCTGTCCCGCTGGGCCGACCAGGCCCAGAACGGCGGCGCCGGAGCCAGCAGCGACCTGCTCGCCCTCGTCGTGACCGGCTCCCTGATCTCGATCGTCCCGCTCGTCCTGGCCTTCCTGCTGCTCCAGCGCTACTGGCAGAGCGGCCTGGCCACCGGCGGCGTCAAGCAGTAACACCCCCACGCCCCTCCCCCAACTCCCCCTGATCCCCGGAGGTTTGTCCATGGCGGACCTGCCCGCCCGCGTCCTCTTCGGCGCCGCGTACTACCACGAGTACCGGCCCCCCTACGGCACCGAACGCCCCGAGGAGCGCCTCAAGACCGACCTCGACCTCATGGCCGACGCCCACCTCAGCGTCATCCGCGTCGGCGAGTCCGTCTGGTCCACCTGGGAGCCCGAGAACGGGCGCTTCGACCTCGACTGGCTCCAGCCCGTCCTCGACGGCGCCCACGAGCGCGGCATCGCCGTCGTCCTCGGCACCCCGACGTACGCCGTCCCGCCGTGGCTGGCCCGCCAGTACCCGGAGATCACCGGCGAGCGGCACACCGGCGAGCGCATCGGCTGGGGCGCCCGCCAGGAAGTCGACTTCACCCACCCCGCCTTCCGCTTCCACGCCGAGCGGGTCATCCGCAAGATGGTCGCCCGGTACGCCGACCACCCCTCGGTCATCGGCTTCCAGGTCGACAACGAACCCGGCAACGAACTCCTCCACAACCACGGGGTATTCGAACGCTTCGTCGACCACCTGCGCGCAAGATACGGCGATGTCGAGACACTCAACCACGAGTGGGGCCTCGTGTACTGGTCGCACAGACTGTCGACATGGGCCGACCTGTGGACACCCGACGGCAACGCCCAGCCGCAATACGACGTCGCCTGGCGGGAGTTCCAGGCCCAGCAGGTCACCGAATTCATCGGCTGGCAGGCCGACGTCGTCCGTGAGTACGCCGGCCCCGAACAGTTCGTCACCACCTGCATCTCCTACAAGCGCCCCGCGGTCGAGGACGACGAGCTGACGGACCGCCTCGACATCGCCACGGGCAACGCGTACTACGGCATGCAGGACGATCTGCTGCTGCCCGACCCCACACCGGACGACCACCAGCAGAGCTGGCAGACCACCGGCGTCTGGGCGCTGTACCAGACCGCCGACTGGATGTTCTCCTCCCGCCAGGAGCCCTTCCTCGTCACCGAGACCAACGCCGGCTCCATCGGCATGCCGTGGGACAACCGCCCCGCCTACGACGGCCAGTGGAGGCAGGCCGCCTGGGCACTCGTCGCCCGCGGCGCCCGCATGATCGAGTACTGGCACTGGCACACGCTGCACTTCGGCGCCGAGACCTACTGGGGCGGCATCCTGCCCCACACCGGCCGGCCCGGCCGCACGTACGCCGAACTCGCCGGTCTGGGCTCCGAGTTCGAGGCAGCGGGTCCACTCGTCGCCGGACTCGAACCGGACGCCGACATCACCATGGTCTACTCGACGCCGAGCAAATGGCTCATGCAGAAGTACCCGCCGCTCGCGACGCCCGACGGCGAACCCGACCCCACCGCCTACCACCGCATCTTCGACCCGTTCTACCGAGGCGCCTTCGACGCCGGCCGCCAGGTGCGCATCGTCCACGCCCGCCAGCTGCACGACCCGCGCGGCGAACGGAAGGGCCTGACGACGGAGGAGGCCGTGCGCCGCCACCCCGTCCTCGTCGTCCCGGCCCTGTACGTCGCCGCCGACTCGACGCTCGACTGGCTGGCGGCCTACGCGGAGGCGGGCGGCCACCTGGTCCTCGGCCCGCGCACCGGCTACGCCGACCACGAGGCCAGGGCCCGGCACGAACCGGCCCCCGGGCGACTGGTGGAAGCCGCCGGTGTCCACTACGACGAGTTCAGCAACCTCGCACAGGAGGTCCCCGTCCAGTCGGCGTCCGGTGGGCCGCTCGACCTGCCCGAGGGCTCGACCGCGACCCGCTGGGCGGACGGCCTGACCGTCACCGACGCCGAGGTGCTCGCCACCTACGACCACCCCCACTTCGGCCGCTGGCCCGCGGTCACCACCCGCCGCCACGGTTCCGGCCGCGTCACCACCGTCGGCACCGTCCCCGGCCGCGACCTCGCCCGGGCACTGGCCGCCTGGATGGCACCGGCCTCCCGCAGCGCGTGGCAGGACCTCCCGGAATCCGTCACCGCGACGACCGGCACCTCCCCCGACGGACGCCGCGTCCACATCGTCCACAACTGGAGCTGGGAGCCCGCGAGCGTACCCGCCCCGGTGGACCTCTCCGACGCCCTGACCGGCACGTCCCTCCCCGCGGGCACGGCGCTGGACCTCGGTGCCTGGGACGTCCGCATACTCGTCTCCCCGAAGGAGGGGCTGTGCAACGAAGAACAGTGAAGGCGCTGGGTACGTTCGTCGCGGCATCCGCGCTGCTGGCGATACCCATGGGCAGCGCGCAGGCGTACAACCCGACGGGCGGGATCCTCTACCAGCTCGGAAACGAACCGTGCCTCAAGGGGCGGGGCAACTGTGCGGTCTACCCGAAGTCGGCGCAGCTGCCGGGCGGACGTCTGGTCGCGTCGTTCGAGAAGTCCACGGTGGTGCCGAAGACTGGCAGCGCCGACAGACAGACCCTCCCCGTGTACAAGAGCGACGACCACGGAACGAGCTGGCAGCGGCTGTCGCAGGTCAAGGCTCCCGCGTACCTCTCCAACGACCCCAAGTACGCGAAGTACACGAGCAATTGGACGAACCCGTACCTCTACACGCTTCCCCAGGACGTCGGGAACCTCAAGCAGGGCACGCTGCTCCTCGCGAGCGTCGTGTCCGGCGACGACCACTACTACAAGGAACACAAGGCAGCCGACCCGAACTGGACCCCGTCCAACGACGGAGACCGCAAGAACATGGCAATCGCCCTCTACTCCAGCACCGACGGGGGCGTGTCGTGGAAGGTCCTCAACGTCATCGCGACGGGCGGCTGGCAGGGCGGCAGCGCGGGCGCGGTCGGCCAGAACATCGCGAGCGCGAACACGCACAAGCAGGTGGATCCCCTCTGGGAGCCGTACCTGATGGTCTACAAGGGCAAGCTCGTCTGCTACTACTCCGACGAGAACGACTACATCGGCTTCGACCCGGCCACGGGCGTCCCGACGCTGGACCGCGCGAACGACACCGCTCCGGATTCGCACGGCCAGATCCTCGTGCACAAGACCTGGGACGGCCGCAGTGCACAGTGGAGCGGCCCCGTCGTCGACCTCGCCGGGCTGACCCAGGACATGGGCGGCGGCAAGACGGAGATCGGAGGCGGGCGGCCGGGCATGACGAACGTCGTCCGGACGACGGACGGCAAGTGGATGCTCCCCTTCGAGTACTGGGGTGGCGGCGCCAACACCCGGTACGTGATCGCCGACAGCCCGCTGGAGTTCTACCGTGGCTCCGCCACCGGCACGGACGTCGCCTCCCTGCCCGTCGCCGCAGGCTCCCGCCCCCTCGCGAGAGGCGGCAGTCCGGTCATCGTCAGGCTTCCCGGCGGCCGCCTGGTCTACAACGCCGCAGGCAGCGGCAACGTCTGGGTCAACGAGAGCGGACGCAGCGACGGCACGTGGAAGGAGTACCAGACGACCTCGCCTGCCGGTTACAGCCGCAACCTGCAGTACGTCCAAGGCACCGGCCGCATCGCGATCCTCAACAACCAGGGCACCTCGACGATCGCCCACGCCGAGGTCGACCTCGGCCAATCGGACGGCGCCTACTACCAGTTGGTCAACCGCAAGACCGACCAGGTGATCGGCACCGGCAACCACACCAATGACGCGAACATCGGCAACGGAGACGTTCCCGACGTCGTGTTGGAGGAGCCCGGCTCGGCCGCGAACCCGGACACCCAGTACTGGCACGTGGTGACCGAGCCGAACGGTGGCACGAGCCTGCTGAACAAGTCTGGCGGTCGCGCAGCAGCCATCTGGACGGGCAACGCGACGGTCGGGCAGCGGATCGGTCAGTGGGTCGACAACAGCTCCACCGGCAGCTGGAACCTCGTCAAGACCAGGGACGGGTTCTACAAACTGCAAGCGGTCAAGAACACGAACCTGTACTTGACCGGCGCGTCCGACGGAGCGCCGCTGACCTTGCAGAACGCGGCCACGGACGGCTCACAGGACTGGGAACTCGTCCAGTAGGCTCCCGCCGTCTCTGTCGACGGCACCCCGTACGAGGGCTCTCGGGGGCGCGGCTCCTCGTGCGGGGTGGTCTCAGGAAGACGTGGCCGTGGGGCAGGCCGGCGTCGAGGTGTCGATCACGGAGGCACCGCTCCGGAGGGCGCGTACCGACTTACGGACGTCGCTCTGGGCGCACGCAGACGATGACGACGTGGCAGGGGCACGCGTTCCTCCGGCCATACGGCGACGGCCGGGCCGGAGACGCGAGGCGGCCACGGCCCGGCCGGCCCATCACTCAGGTGACGGAGAAGTCCTCGAAGGCGGCGATCCCGCGGGTGCCGGTCCAGCCGTTGGCCGCTGTCATGAAGACGCCGATGTCCTGGGTGTCGGCAGCGCCGCCCGGTGTGGCGGTGCCGACCTTGGTCCAGGAGACGCCGTCGCGGCTGCACTCACCGGTGTACGCGTCGCCGGAGCGCGTCAGTCGCAGGTGCACCGGGGCGGCCTGGGAACCGGCCAACTCGATGGAGTCGAACTGGCCGTTGCCGTCGGAGTCCCAGGACAGCGCGCAGCCGTTGGACGGAGTCACCGCCAGGTTCACGTAGCCGGCCGAGCCGTTCTCGGACAGGTCGTTGCGGACGATCAGCCCGGCGCGGGCCCAGCCGCCGGTGGTGTCCTGCGAGGTGACCCGGACCGTGGCGGTCGAGGAGGAGCCGAGGGCGGCGGCCTGGTAGACCGTGCCGAACTCGTTGGTACCGCTCCACAGGTCGGCGCCCGCGCCCTCGATGGCCAGCGCGGCCCCGGACTGGCCGAAGACCGCGTCGTTGAAGGAGGCTGTTCGGTAAGGCGCCTGGACACCGGTGCCCGCCATCAGCCGGACCGCCATCGAGGCCGAGCCGCGCGTGCCGCCGGTCCGGTAGGACGCGCCCACCGGCACCCGGGAGACCAGCACGCTGGCAGTCTTGGTGAGGGTGACCCGGAAAGTCGCCGAGAAGGTCTCGCCCGGGGCGACCGACGCCGCGGTGGTCGCCCCGGCCGGCTCGGCGGTCATCCCCTCCGGCGCTTCGACGGACAGCGTCACGTCCGTCGCCGGCCCGAAGCCGTTTCGGTTGGTGAACGACACGGTCACCGTCACCGGGCGGCCCTCCGCCACCGCGCCCCGGTCGGCGGACGCGGTCAGCGTCACCTGGTCGGGATCGGCGGCCAGGGTGTCCCGCACCTGGCGGGCCAGCTTGTGGATGTCGCCGGACGTCTTCACCGCGTAGCTGTCGTGCTGGTGCGCCCAGCGGTCCTCCAGAGCGAACCAGTCGATCTCGGCCGGCTCCCGGCCGGCCGCGAGCGCGGCGGACAACTCGCCGAAGTATGTCTTCCAGCGCGTGAGGTACAGGCCGCCGACCAGCCCCGACCATTCCCGGTTCGCGTAGTCGTGCAGCCCTTCCTCGCTGCTCTCCCGGCCGCCCCAGGTGGTGATGATCGACCGTGCGTCGTACTCCAGCTGGTCCTTCTCGGCCCTGGTGGCGCCCCAGGACCGGGCGTCGGCCAGCCACCGTCCGAGCAGGTGCTGCGGAGACGTGGCCAGCACCTTGTCCATCAGCTTCATCCAGCTGAGCCAGGTCCTGGTGAGCCGGTCGAAGCCGGCCCGGTCACCGGCCTCGTACGCCGCCTTGATCCGGGGCAGCAACACACGGCTGCGGTTGGACAGCACCTGACGGGTCACGTCGGCGAGGTCGTAGGCGTAGGCGGAGCTGTCGCGCAGTCGCGGCGCGACCTGGAGCAGTTCGGTGAGGGCCGTGTCGAAGACCGTGGTGTCGTAGCGGTCGGCCTCCGGGCCCCAGGCGGCGGCCTTGTTGGCGCCCAGGCTCGGCCGAGCTCCGAACAGTCCGTCGGGCGCCTCGCTCCACGCGTCCTTGCGGGTCATGTTGTACGCGGTGTCGCGGATCGTCTTCCAGGCGGCGAGGGCGTGCGGGTCCTCGCCTCCGTACCGGGACACGGCGTACGAGGCGAACCAGTCGTCGAGGTCGATGGTGCCGGGTGCCCACGCCAGGTCGGTGAGGAGCGCGAGCGCGGGTGCGTTGTTGTCGGCGGCCTCCGGCATCGCCGCGATCCCGGCGAGCGCGCTGCCTTCCTTGTCACGCCACTTGGGGTACTGCTCCACCCAGTCCGGGGCGTTGGCGCCCATCGGGGTGTGGCCGCCGAAGTTCCAGATGCTGCCGAAGGCGTACGGGGTGCCGCCCCAGTCGCTCTCCCGGTCCGTGACGGTGGTGTATCGGTCGGACAGGCCGTCCACGATCAGCATCCGGGATTTGTCGACCCCGTCGAGCAGCGCCTCGGACGGGTTGGACTGCCAGCCCAGGATGGCCCAGATCGCGCCCGGATGAGCTTTCTGGAGCGCCCCTTCGACGCCTGCCGCGGCTTCGTCCACCGGAACGTCACCGGGGTTGCCGCCCTCGTGCAGCAGGTCCATCTTGTACATCGTGCTGTCGCCGAACCGCTCCGACTGGGCCTGGTAGAAGGCGGCGGACACCTCGTCGAAGGCCGTGGTGCGCGGGTCGAGCCAGTCGGGTCGCTTGAAGGCGCCCCAGTCTCCCTGGGGGACCACGGCCGCGTCCCCTCCGTGTCGGGCGACGAAGTCGTCCGGCACGGTGCCGAAGTAGCCGGGCAGCACTGGTGTCATGCCCAGTTCGCGCACCCGGTCGGCGATCTTCCGGGCGAGATCGGCGCGCCTCTCGATGAGCCGCCTGGACACCGGACCGCCGAACCCCGACATGTTCTGCAGCAGCCACCACGGCTGGTGGGCCGGTGCCGGAATCCACGCCCGCATCTCGGCGTCCGAGTAGCCGAACTGCCGGAAGGTGTCGTAGTAGACGGCATCGCCGCCGGTGTAGACCAGCACCCTGTTGATGCCGTGCAGCGCGAGCACGTCCAGCTCGCGCTGCCACGCGTCCCAGTCCCGGTAGGGGCCGGTGTAGCCGTCGTTGGTGTCGTTGAGGGCGAACCGGTGCGGCACGTTCGCCGATCCGGCGATCTCCCCGTCGGGGGCGGGCAGCAGCCTGGGGAGGTTCAGCTGTTCGCCGTTCCAGGAGATGTCGGCCTTCGCCGCCCGCGCGAGATAGGTGTTGAGCCCGGTGAGCAGCACCGCCGGGCTGGTGCCCTCCACGGTAATCGCCCCGGCCCGGCCGGTGACCTTGAACCGGTCGGCGCCCCCGGCGGCCGACGCGCGCAGCGTCACCTGCCGGTGGTGGCCGGGCAGCAGCCGTCGCAGCGCGACCGACGCGGGGGTCGCGTCGAACGGCTTGCCGGCCTTGTCCGCGGCCCCTGGGGCGGCGTGGGCACCCGACTGCGGGGCCAGCAGCACCACTCCGCCGAACGCGGCCGTCCCGGTCAGCAGGCGTCTGCGGCTGAGGGGTTGATTGCCTGTCATGAACGTCCTCTCAGAACTTTTCGGATCTTCCGGACCGTGGTACGGCCGGGCCGGACCGTGGTACGGCCGGGCCGCGGTCCGGATCAGGCGACGGTCATGGCGAAAATGTGCAGCGCGGGAACACCGCTCGACACGCCGTCGCTGACCTTCGGCAGTACGACGGAGTGCAGTTCCCTGTCCTCCAGCTCGACGCCGAAGGTGTAGAGACTGACCGGGTTCCTGTCCTGGCCCGAGGGGGTGTTGCGGTACGGCAGTACCACCGCGGCGGCGGGGTCCGCCGAGTACCAGTCGGGGACCTCGACGGAGAAGGCCTGCTCCGTACCGTCCGCGTACACGACCTTCCCGGGCCCCTTGCCGTCGCCCCAGGTACTGGTGCCGAGGAAGGACAGCCGCGATCCGGTGCCGGACAGCCGTACGGTCCGCCCCGAGGACACCACGTTGTCCTTGGCCCCGGGCTCGGTGTCCGGCCAGGTGAAGGCCGTCCCGCCGTAGGTGACCGAGGCACCGGGAGTCAGTCCGACCGACGCCAGCGCCTGGGCGGACAGGCTGGAACGGGAGGCATCGATGTCGGCGGTGGTAGTGGCGTCGTCGGAGGAGATGCCGGCGTTGTCGAAGGCGCTGACCAACGACCGGTACGGCAGGTTCAGCAGCGAGGTCGCACGGGTGCAGTCGGATCCGTTCTCGTGCACGTCGAAGAGCGCGTGCGCGACGCACGGGACCACTCCCTCGGCGTCGTCGGGCAGCCGGGTCCTCCAGGTGCGGGTGACCGACCGTCCGGGCGCGATGCCGCCCAGGCCGTCCGACTCCTCGACGTCACCCACCGCGAGGTAGAGAACGGTGCCGCGCAGGGTGATGCCGGTGGTGTTCCTGAGGGTGGCGGTCAAGGCCACGGCCTCGCCCGGCTCAGGGGTGGCCGGGGTGACGGTGAGGGAGACGGGCGGCGGGAGGAAGTCCTGTTCGGGGCGGTAGGCGGCCTGGGCAGGGCGATGGGTTGTCATCTCGTCTCCGCTGAGAAGTGGTCGAACACGGCCTGCACGTTGGTGCCGGGGTAGTTGAGGTTCACGGCGCTCGCCACCACGCCGGCATCCAGAACTCCGCTCGCGGAGGGGACGTTCACGCTCGTGATCTCGGTCCAGGAAAGGCCGTTGTTGGTGCTGAAGAACGCGGTGAAAGTGGTGCCGTCGCGGACCAGGCGCAGCCAGGCGGGGTGGGTGGAGCCGCCGCCACCGGCCCAGGTGTCGAGCCGTCCGTCGCCGTCGCTGTCGGTCATGAACTCCAGGCCGAACGACTTCGACATGGTGAGTACGGCGTAGCCGCCCTTCTCCGGCGCGGTCAGGTCGTTGGCGACCGCGATGCCGTACTTGGCGGTCGGGTTGTCGCTGCCGGTGAGGCTGACCGTCTTGACCTGCACCACGCTCGACTCGGCGGCGGATCCGGGAAGGAGGATGCCCCCCTTCTCGTCGGTGCCGCCGGAGAGGTCGCGGCCGCCCGCCCAGATCACCAACTGGCTGCCGTACTGGCCGAACTCGGCGTCGTCGGTGGTGGCGAACGTCCGGTACGGGTCCCGCACCTCATTGGGCTCGTAGGGCACCGTGAACGTCTTCGCGGACCGCGCGCAGTCGCTGCTGCGCCCGTCGACGTCGAAGACCACGTGCGCGGTGAACGACACGTTCCCGGCCACGTCGGCCGGCATCGCCGTCTCCCAGCGCCGGGTCGTCCTCGCTCCGCGCCGCAGGTCGCCGAGCCGGATGGTCTTCGCCGCCGTGGTGGCGCCGGGGTCTATCAGGTGGAGCACGGCGTTGCGGAGCGGGAAGGGGCAGTCGTTGGTGAGGACCGCGGTGGCGGTGACCGTGTCACCGCCGGCCGGCTCGACGGGTTCCGTGGTGACGGTGAGCGCGGGCCCCACGGTGTCGAACCGGGTGCTGTTTCGGATTCCCATGCCGCTCACCGGGCCCAGTCGACGGTGAAGACGTTGGCGATGTCGCTGGGCAGGGAGGACGGGACGGTGATGTTGATCTTTCCGTCACGGCGGGTCCACCGCAGACTGCCGTTCGTGCCGAGCAGCCGGATCCGGGAAGTGGCGCTGATGGGGATGTCGCCGGGCACCGAGAGGGTGCCGCTGGGCGCGCCCAGCACGATGATGTTGAACTTGCCCGGGGAGACGGTGTAGCGGATGCCGAGCGAGCCGCCCTCCTCCTCCGCCCGCACCCAGGGCGTCGACCCGTAGATCGCCGGGCCGTTGACCTTCAGCCAGGCGCCGATGTCCCGCAGCCGCTCCTGCATGATCTCGGGGATCGTGCCGTCCGGCCTGGGACCGATGTTGAGCAGCAGGTTGCCGTTCTTGCTGACCACGTCGGCGAGCAGCCGGATCAGGAACTCGGAGGTCTTGTAGTCCTCGTCCGGCTCGTGCTTGTTGTAGCCCCAGGAGTAGCCCATCGTCATGCAGCACTCCCACTTCTGCGGATCCATCGTGGGGTTGGTGCGCTGCTCGTACGTCGCGAAGTCGAAGTGGGTGTCGAACCGGTCGTTGACCACCACGCCCTTGGGGCGCTTACGGTTCTTGGCCTGGTTGTAGTAGTGGGCCAGGGGTTCTTCGCTGCGCCACGGCGGTTCGCCGGTGGGCCGGAACCACTGTCCGTCCGCCCACAGCAGCTCCGGGTCGTAGCGGTCGATGATCTCGTGGAGCTGCTTGAGCTCGTAGTCGCCGATGTAGTCCTCGACCGGCCTGTAGCCGGTCATCGGGATTTCCTGGTCGGTGTAGAAGTTGCGCATCGGCCGGCCGATCGCCGGGTTGAAGTACTCGCCGAGCGAGTAATACAGGCCCGGGCGCACGGTGCCGCGCCTGCGGGCCGCGGTCATCAACTCACCGACGAGGTCGCGCTTCGGGCCGTACGCCACGGAGTGACGGTCCGTCACCTTGCTTGGGTAGAGGGCGAATCCGTCGTGGTGCTTGCTGGTCAGCGCGAAGTACTCGGCGCCCGCCTGCTCGAACAGCTTCACCCAGGCGTCGGGATCGTACTTCTCGGCCCTGAACCGCGGGATGAAGTCGTCGTAGGTGACGTCCTCGCCGTAGGTGTCGCGGTGGTACTTCCACTCGGCGGAGTCCTTGGAGCTCTGGTACCAGAGGTACCACTCGGAGGCACTTCTCGGCGTCGCGCCGCCGATCACCGAGTAGACGCCCCAGTGGACGAAGATGCCGAACTTGGCGTCCTTGTACCAGCGCGGCACGGGATGGGTATCGAGGGACGCCTTGGTGGGCTGGTAGTCGGGTATGCCGGAGCCGCCGGGCACCGCGCCGCCGGAGAGGGCCTGGGCGGTGCCTGGCGGGGCGAGCAGCACTGCGCCGCCGAGGGCGGCCGCGGTGGTCATGAAGTGTCTGCGGTTGACTGCCATCAACGTGCCTCTCACTCGTGGGTGGAGAAGGAGTCGAAGAGTGCCGTCGTTATCTGGCCGGGATAGTTGAGGTTGACTGCGCTCGCGATCAGCCCGGCGTCGCCGGTGCCGCTCGCGGATGGCACGGTGGCGGTGGCGACCTGCTGCCAGGTGGTCCCGTCGGAGCCGGCGTACGCGGTGTAGGCGGTGCCGTCGCGGACGAGCTTCAGCCAGGCAGGGTGGTACGAACTGCCGCCTCCGGCCCAGGTGTCGAGCTTCCCGTCGCCGTCGCTGTCGGTCAGGAACTCCAGGCCGAACTGCGCGGACATGGTGAGCACCGCGTAGCCGCCCGCCTCCGGCGCGGTGAGGTCGTTGGCCACGGCGATCCCCGCCTTGGCGGACGGGCCGCTGCCGGTCTGGCCGACGACCCGGGCGGTCACCGTGCCGGACGGCGGTGCGGCGTCGGCGAGGTAGACCGCCGCCTTCTCGTCCTGCCAGCCGGAAAGGTCCTGGCCGCCCGCCCAGATGGCGAACTGGTCGCCGTTCTGGGCGTATTGGGCCTCCTCGGTCGTAGTGGCGGTCGTCAGATACGGAGAGCTCACCTCTGACGGAACGGGGGTCACCGTCGCGTCCACGCTGTCGGAGTCGTGGCGTGTACGGCCGTCCTGGCGGAAGGAGGTGCGTACGCCGATCCGGTGGGTGCCCCAGGCCGCGTCGGCCGCGGGTGTCACGGTCCAGGTGACGGTGGCGCTGTCGCCCGGCGCGAGGGAGCGGATCCGCGCGCTGCCGGCCGGTTCGGCGGACCAGCCGTCGGGGAGATCGAGGCGCGTGCTGACCTGAGTGACCGCCCTGGGACCGGTGTTGGTGACGGTCGACGTGATCTCCGTGCCGTCGCCACCGGCTTGCAGGGCCGGCCGGTACGGAGTGAGCCGGACGCGGGCCGACGGGCAGTCGCGGCCCGCTCCGAGGGTGGTGAGGTCGACGGCGTCGGCGAACGCCTTCATGCCGGTGTCGTTCGGATGCAGGTGGTCACCGGAGTCGAACGCGGCGGCGTAGCGGGTCAGGTCGTCCGGGTCCCGTACCGCCTTGTCGAAGTCGGCGTAGTCGTCGAAGACGCCGTCCGAGTCGCGCACGAACGCGTTGACCTTCTGCCGGTCTGCCTCCTTGGCCTCGGTCCACCAGTCGCCCCAGCCGCGGTACGGCACGACGGTCGCGCCGATCAGGCGCAGCCCGCGGGCGTGGACACGGCGTCCGATCTCCTTCATGCCGCCGATCACCTGGTCGCCGGTGGCGCCGCCCCAGCTGAGGTCGTTGACGCCTTCGAACAGGATCACCGTCCGGGCGCCCGGCTGCGACAGCACGTCGCGTTCCAGCCGGTCGAGTGCCGACGGGTTGCCGTCGACCCCGGCCGTGATCCGGTTGCCGCTGATGCCCTCGTTCAGCACTCCGGCGGTGGACGAGCAGGCCGACAGGCGCCCCGCCAGATAGTCGGGCCAGCGCCGGTTGGCGTTCGCCGTGGAGGACGCGCCGTCGGTGATGGAGTCGCCGAGCGCGACGACGGAGCCCGCCGTGTCACTACCGCGTACGTCGACGCCGGTCAGGAACGGGAAGGTGGAGTCGGTCCTGGTGAAGGCGTCCCCGGCGGCGTCCGAGGCGTGGTCGCCGCCGCCGTCGGGCGTCCAGTAGACGGTCTGCAGGCCCATCCAGTGCTGGCTTATGTGGGTGAGCCGGCCGGGGAAGTACAGGCTGACGACCAGGTCGCCGCGGGCCGGCACGGGGACCCGGACGGCATCGCTCACCGCCTGTTCCCCGGCGGCGATCGTCACCTCGTCCTTGCCGCCGAACCGCAACTCGTGCGGCTTCGCGACAGCGGATCCGCCGTCACCGCGCCCCACGGTCGCGTGGCCGATCGTCACCGGCTCGGTGGTGAAGCCGTTGGTCAGGCGGACACGCACGCTCGACCCACCGGCGCTCACCCGCACCGGTATCCGTACGGTCACCTCCGAGATGCCCGGGTCGTACGAGGCGTGCTGCGCGGTCGCCCAAGTCCCTGTCCACTCCCCCAGCTTGGCTCCGGCCTCGGCCGGAGTCACCGGGAGCAGGGACACCAGGACGGCCGCCACGGCGGCGCTCAGGGCTGCGAATCTTCGTCGTCCACGTAGGGGTCCAAGCACGGGTCCTCCTCAGGAACAGCCGCGGCCGAGGCCGAGCTCAGTCAGGTCGATGGAGTCGGCGAAGGCCTTCATCCCGGCGTCATTGGGGTGCAGATGGTCACCGGAGTCATACGCCGCATCCAGCCGCCGCGGATCCGCCGGATCCCGTACCGCCCGGTCGAAGTCGGCGTACTCGTCGAAGACCCCACCGGAGTCCCGGACGAAGGCGTTGACCTGCTGCCGCCGGGCCTCCGTCTCCTCACTCCAGCCGCCCCAGGTGAAGTCCTTGTACGGCGTGATCGTGGCGCCGACGACCCGCATCCCGCGCCGGTGCGCCCGGTCGGCGATCTCCGTCATCCCGGCGATGATCTGCTCGGCACTCGCCCCGCCGAGATCGTTGATGCCCTCGAAGAGGATCAAAGTCCTGGCCCCCGGTTGGGAGAGCACGTCCCGTTCGAGACGGTCGAGGGCCGAGGGGTTGGTCGCGGTCCCGGCGGTGATCCGGTTGCTGGTGATGCCCGCGTTGAGCACCCCCGCACCGGGCCGGCAGGCGTTGAGGCGGGCGGACAGCAGGTCGGGCCAGCGCTGATTGGTGTCGGCCGTCGAGAAGGACCCATCGGTGATCGAGTCGCCGAGCGCCACGACCGACCGGGCTTTCGGCGCGGTCACATCGACGCCGCTGAGGAAAGGCCAGCTAGTGGTGGTCCAGGTGAAGGCGTCACCGGCGGTGTCGGCTGCGTGGTCGCCCGCCCCGTAGTCCGTCCAGTACACGGTCTGCTGCGCCCACCAGTGATCGGTGATGTGCGTGACCTGACCGGGCAGATGGAGACTGACCACGAGTTCGGCCAGGGCTGGCACGGCGAGTCCGACCGGATCACTGACCGCCTGGCCGCCCGCCGGGACGGTGACCGCGCGCTTCCCGCCGAACCACAGGTCGTGCGGGCGTGCCACGGCAGAACCCCCGTCGCGCAGGCCCACCGTCGCGTGCCCGATCGTCACCGGGTCGGTGGCGTAGGCGTTGGTCAGGCGAATGCGTACGGATGAACCGCCGACGCTGGTGTGCACCGGCATCCGCACCGTCACCTCGGACATCCCCGATACCTCGTAGTGCTCGCTGGCCGCTGTCGCCCAGGTCCCCGTCCAGCCGCGCCAATCCGTCTGCTGACCGGCCTCCGCGGGTGCCGTCGTCCCCGCCACGACGGCCACGACCGCCAGGAGCAAGGCCGCGAGTCTGCCGCCTATCGCATGCATGCGCCGCCCCCTACCGTTCCGCGCCGGTACGCGCGAGGGCCCGGTACGCCTTGGTGGCGCCCTCGGCCTTGAGGTTCACGAACGCCGGGGTCACGCCCAGCGGTGCCGCGTACCCCCTGAGCGTCACCGGACCGCGTACGACCTTGCCGTTGGTGACATCCCGCCATGTTCCGGTCGGCACGAAGACGTCCCGGGTGGTGCCTTCGTCGAGCTTCGGCGCGGCCAGCACGGCCGGGCCCAGCATCCACTCGTCGGCGACCGTGTAACTCGCCCCGTCCTTCGGGAAGTCGAAGAACAGTGGCCGCATGATCGGATCGCCGGTCTTCACGGCGCCCTGCACCTGATCCCAGATGTACGGGGCCAGCCGCTCGTGCGTCGCGATGGCCGACCGGTAGAGGTCGACCGTCTCCCGGTCGTAGCCGACCCACTCGCCGGTCGTCGCGTCCCGTACACCGGTGGGCGAGGTCGAGGCGTACATCAGCGGCATCAGGGATGCCGCCTGCGCCCACCGGGCCAGGACCTCCTTGGTGGGTGGCGGGTAGCTCAGTGAGCCGCCGATCATGTCGGTCTCGACGAAGGGGTAACCGATCGTGGAGACCGCCAGGTTGGCCGAGACCGCGGCGCGGAGCCCGGCGAAGGTGGTCGGTTTGTCGGCCGTGCGGGTGGCGAAGCCCTTGTCCTGCGCGGCGTTCCAGGCGACCCGTAGCCCGGCTCCCTGCTGGTCGAACTCGTCGGCCAGCTCGGTGCCGTACTTCACGTAGTCGACGCGGGTCGCCCCCGGATACGGGGCGCACCGGTCGTCGAAGAAGGCAGTGTCGAACTTGAACCCGGCAACCCCCAACTCGCTTGTCTGTGCCTGGAGATCGTCGGTGTACCACTGCCGGGCGGCCGGGTTGGCCAGGTCGATCAGGCCGGTCTGCCGGCCGTTCCACCAGGTGAAGAGGCACGGCTTGGTCGGGTCGGACGGGTCCTTCAGCAGGTACCCGTTGTCGACTGCTTCGGAGAAGTTGGCGGCGGTCTCGGGCATGTACAGGCCGGTCCACATGCCGAGGTCGAAGCCGAGGCGGTCGAGTTGCTCGGACAGGGCGGGCAGGTCGGGGAAGCGTTCGCCGAAGTCGGCGGCGATCACGCTCTCCTCGATCTGCACCGCGTGCCCGCCGAGCCCGGCGCCGGCCAGCGCGCGGGCCCAGTCGAGGACGTTCTCCTGGGTCTGCTCTCCGTAGAGCTGGGCCCAGGAGTTCCAGAGTGGGGTGGCGTACTGCTCGTAGGGGGTGTCGGAGCGTTCCGGCCTGCCGACCAGCGCGATGTGGTCGCGGTAGACCTCGGCGGGGGTGTCCTCGACGAACACCGTGGAGGCGGCGGGCCGTTCGCCGGTGACGGTGAACTCGCCGAGCCCGTTGCCGCCGCCGTTGATCCGTACGTCCATCGGGTCGTTCGTCTTCGCCCGCAGCCCGGTGGCGCTCGAGGTGTACCAGAAGGGGGCGACCACCTGGTACGACGCCGGGCTGAACCCGGCGTCCACCAACTGCCCCGAGTCCAACGGCCACGGCTGGACCGTCTGGTCGCTGTTCTCGCCGTGCCCGTACCAGTGCCCGGCGCTGCTGAGGTCGTACGCGGTGCTGAGCGCGTCGGCCCGGGCCCCCGACAGGTTCCAGTTCAGGTCGTACCGGTCGGAGCGCAGGGTGATCCGCAGATCGACGGTGACGCCCGGCAGGTCGGTCGCGGCGGTGACGCGCAGGGAGTTGCCGTCACGGGTGCTGCCGGTGGCCTCCCGGACGATGTGCCAGTCGCCGCCGATCCGGAACCGGAACGCCCCGGGCGCGGTGGCCAGGACGGTCCGGCCCGCCCGCACGGTGGTGACCGCCAACCGGTCCGTGGCGATCCGCAGTTCGTAGGCGGGTGTCGCGAAGGTGATCGGCCCGGAGTCGGCGGCTGCCGGAGCCGTGCCGAGCAGCGGGGCGGTCAGGAGCAGCGCCGCCGAGCCGGAGCGGACAGCTCGTTTCCCGATGACGGGCATCAGACGCCGCCGCCGCAGGTCAGCTTGGCGTCGGCCCAGTCGGCGTGGTCCGTGGAGACATCGCCGTCGCCGTCGACCAGCAGGTCGAGCCAACGGGCGCCGGTCACGTCCACATCGACCGCGGCGCCGCCGTCGGAGCCGTGCAGCACCGGGCTGTCGAACAGGGAGCGGCCGTCGGCGATCACCTCGAAGGAGACGCTGCCGTTGTCGCCGACCTCGTCGTCCACCCCAGCGGTCGCGGTGAAGCGGGTGCAGCCCCCGCCGAGGTAGACCCGGATCTGGCTGTTGGCGTGCACGCCGAGTCCCTTGGCGTACGTGGTGCCGCCGATGCTCAGGGATCGACCGTCGCCGGCCGCGGACTCCCCGTTGGAAGCGTCCTTCTCCACCGGACCCCAGCCGTTGACCGCCTTGACCAGAGTCAGGTCGCTCACATGGGCGTCGGCGGACAGCCCGGGCGGTGGCACCTGCACGGCCCGTACACCGGTGACGGTGCCCGGACGGCCGGGCTGGGTGAGCTTGGCGGTCGCGGACAGGACGGCGTAGTGGACCGGGTCGCGGGGCGGGGTCACGGTGTAGTCCGCGGTCACCGTGTCGCCGGGCCGGATCCGGTCGAAACGGGTGGTGTCGTCGGTGGTCGCGGTCCAGCCGTCGGGGGTGGTCAGCGTCAGCCGTACGTCCCGGGCGGTGGGCGCGCCCTTCGGCACGGTGAGCGACACCGGAACCTCGGTGGCGGTACCGGTGCCCAGGAACGGCTCGGCGTCGACGGTGACATGCGCGCCGGCGGTCGGCATGGCGTAGGTCTCGGCGTCGTACGAGGGCGCGGTCACCGTACCGACCTTGATCCCGCCCGCCGAGGCGCCGAGGCCGACGAGCTTCGCGGCACCCGGGCCCGCACCGGCCTCGGTGGACCACACGGCCAGGGCGATGGTGTTGGTGCCCTGCTCGCGCAGTATGCCCTTGGGGACGACGAACCGTGTCTGGGGTCCGGTGTCCGGCAGGTAGCGGCCGATCAGCCAGCCGTTGACGAAGATCTGGGCGCGGTAGCCGGTACTGCCGCCTTCGGGTTCGGCCAGGTCCAGCGCGATCGCGTTGTCCTGGCCCTGCGGCAGGTCGAGCCGTGCGGAGGTGCGGTACCAGCGCACGCCGGGCTCGTTCTTCCCGGTCTGCCGAGAGAGGCGGGTGCTCTTCCAGCTGCCGTCGGAGTACCCCGGCAGCGACCAGCCCGCCCGCTCTCCGTACAGCCCGCCGTTGTTGTACGGGCCCCGGGCGGTGTCGACGGGGTCCTCGCCACCCCGGCTGCCCTGGATCTTCCAGGTGAGAGTGGAGGCGCCGCCGATCACCTCGGCGCCGAGCAGTCCGCGCGGCTCCTTCGAGTAGTCGTGGCCCCATTCCTCGTTGTGGCCCGCGTTCTCCACGAGGACGGAGAGGACGTTGTCCGCGCTGTCTCCACCGGCCCTCAGCGTGTCCGCCGGGATGTCGAAGGTGTGCGCGCCGTCGCCGGAGCTACCGAGGTAGCGGCCGTTGAGCCAGACCGCGTACTGGCCGGTCGGGCCGGTGTTGGCGTCGAGCGCGAGCGCGGTCGCCCTGCCCGTGGTCTCGAACCGGCCGCGGTACCAGACGTTGCCGTGGTGGTAGCCGTACTCGTCCATCGCAAGGACCGGCAACGACCCTGCCAGGTCCGGGTTGTTGGCGGTGAGGCGGTCGGCGGTGGTCCAGGTGGCGTCGTCGAAGTCCGGGGCGGACTCCGGTGCCTCCTCCTTGTACTTCCATGTCGTCAGCCTGGGCAACTCGACGGGGCGCGGCGCCTGGGTGACGGCGACCCTGCTGCCGTTCCAGGTCACCTTCTTGGCGTCCGCGATGACCTCGATCTTCGCGGCCTTGGTGGAGTCGCCGGTCAACTTCAGGGTGCCGTCGGCCGGTTCAGCCGTACGGACGAGGGACGGGCCGCGTACGAGGACCGGGCCCGAGGCGGTGTCCTGCCGCCACCAGTGGGCGGTCTCGGCGGTGTCGGCGATCAGCAGTTCCATGCCGTTCACCAGCACCCGGGCCAGGCCCCTGTGCGTGTAGTTCAGGCGCAGGTCGCCGCGTTCGGCGTCCCAGATGGTGGTGACATCGCCGTCGAGGACGGTCACCTTGGGGCGCTCGGCGTAACGCAGCACAGTCTCGCCTGCCTCGCCCGCACGCCCGTACAGCAGCGCCACGTCCCGGTCGCCGATCCGGGCGTGCGTCATGATCTCCGAGGTGGAGTAGACGAGCCGCTGACTCTCGCTCAAGTCGTAACCGGCTACGAGGAGTTTGGCGTCCCGGCCGTCGACGGTGATCGTTCCCTGCTGCGGCACGCGTGGGTAGTCGCCGTCCGCGCCCTTCAGCGACAGGGTGGTCTCGTCCCTGTCCTTCACCCGGGTGTCGGCGTGCCGGACGGTGAAGAACTGGGTGCCGTCGTCGGGGTTGACGCGCCGGTCGATGCGCAGGGCGTCGTCGGACGGGGCGGGGGCCTCGGCCTTGTCGGTGCGCGCCAGTGAGGTGACGGAATTGACCATGTACCCGAGGCGCTTGAACTCCTGGTACTTGTCGGTCGGTTGGCGGGACTCGTTGATCGGGGCGCCGTAGTCGTACGACGTGTAGACCGCGTTGGGGTCGGCGAGCCAGCCCCAGTTGGTGCCGCCGTACGTCATGTAGAAGGACTGGCCGCTCACTCCGGCGGCGATGTTCATCTTGCTGAACACCCGGGTGAAGTCGGTGCCCGTGAGCTTCGCGCAGTCCTGGTATCCGGTGCCGCCCCAGGGGTCGAAGGCGCCGCCCTGCGCCTCCGGGATGAGCAGCGGGGACTCGGGCTTCCACTCGTTGACGTACGAGTAGTCGGGCAGGTTCTTCCAGGTGTCGGGGTCCTTGCAGTCAAAGCCCTGCGGGTAGGCGTCGAAGCCGTAGATGTCCGGGGCGCCCTTGCCGCTGACCCAGTTCTTGTTGGCGCCGCCGTCGTTGACGAACGTCGGGACGTCGATGCCGTCCTCGCGGGCCCAGTCGATGAGAGTCTGCATGTAGTCGGCGTCCTGGCGACCGCCCTGGTACTCGTTCTCGACCTGATAGAGGATCACATTGCCGGTGCCGCGCGTGAGTTGGTGGCGCGCGATGATCGGGTTGATCCGGCTCATCCACTCCCGGGCCGCCTTCATGTACTCCGGCTCGGAGGTGCGGTTCACGCCGGCCTGCGTCTTGCGCCAGGCCGGCATACCGCCGCCGGAGACCTCCGCGTTGATGTACGGGCCCGGGCGGGCGATCACATACAGGCCCGCGCGCTCCGCCTCGTCGAGCAGCCGCTCCACGTCACGGATGCCGGTGAAGTCGTACGAGCCCGGCTTGGCCGAGTGGTAGCCCCAGTCGAAGTAGAGCGAGACGGCGTTGAATCCGCCCGCCTTGATCTTCTGCAGGACATCGCGCCACGCGTCGGGGCTGGGCAGCCGGAAGTAGTGGAACTCGGCGCCCCAGATGTACAGGGGTTTGCCGTCGACCTGCACGGCGTACTGGTCGTAGGTGACGGTGTGCGGGGCCCGGGCCCGCTGTTCCGTCTGGGCCTGTAGCTCCGCCTGGGCCTGTGTCACGGCGCCCGCGCCCGTCAGGGGCATGACAGTCAAGGCCGCAGCGAGCAGCAGGGACCTCCACTTCCCCCTCATGACGTCAGGCCCTTCACGACGGCCGCCCGCGCGGTCTCGATGTCATTGGCGTCCTTCGTCCGGCCGTCGAGGTTCCGGGTCGCGGTGGCGAGGGCCTCGGTCAGGGCGTCGCTGTCGGTGCCGCCGTTCTTCTTCCGCAGCTGGGCGATGAGTTCGTAGTCCTCGATGCCCTCCTTCAGCTGCTCCCAGCGGATGCTGGACATCGGGCCGTCCTTGCCCGGGTAGACCAGGTACTCGTCGCCCTGCGTGAAGATGTGCACGGGCTGTTTGAAGGGGTCGCTGGTCCAGCTGTTGTACGACCAGCGCAGGAAACCGTCCAGGTTCCGCTCGGCGGAGATCCACGGCAGCATCCGCGACTCGACGGCGGGCGAGAACGAGAGCGTGTTGGGGTGGGCCGGCGCGCCGTACACGTAGAAGGTCGTGGTCTTGCCGGCCTTGCGCCGTTCGGCCACCTTCTCCTTCGTCATCGCGTCGATGCCGCCCCAGTCGACGGACAGGTTGGATGCGACGCCTTCGGTGCTGATCGAACCGGCCACGGAGATACGGTCGTCGAAGACCGGCGCGACCTCGTGGACGAAGTCCTTGACGACCGTCATGGTGTCGATGGGCCGCTCGTCGAAGGACAGCCAGGTGTCCTCCAGCCAGCCCTTGACCTTCAGGTGCTTCTCAAAGGCCGGGAGGAATGCTCCCCACGCCTCCCGCCAGCGGTCGCCGCCCAGATCGACGATCTCGTAGACGGTCCTGCCGGTGCGGGTGTCGGTGTAGGTGAGGTGCTCCTGGTCCTGGAACGCCAGCATGGAGAAGGCACCGATGTCGGGCCCGAGACCGGCGCGTCTGGCGGTCTGGACGTACTTGTCCCAGCGGCCGAAGTCGAAGGAGAACGCCTTTCCGTTCCAGGCCCAGCCCACCATGCTGGTGTACGGGGTGGCGGTCTGCGACTCCCGGGTGCCGAGCGACCACTGGTGGTGCCACGGGTTGTCGACGATGGTGGTGTTGATGACCTTCTGGCCGCGCGAGGCCAGGTCGCGGTTGTACGTCTCGATCAGCTTCCAGTGCTGGTCGGACCAGAGCCTGACGCCGTGGTTCTTGGCGATCGTCTCCGGCTGCGCCCATACGTCGAGGAAGAAGCCGTAGTCCTTGGGATCGGGGACGCTCGCGTCCGCGACCTCGATGGTCAGCGGGTAGGTGGTCCGGGTACGGCCGTCGGCGTTGACCTTCACCGTGCCGGTGTAGGTGCCGGGCTTGGCCGACTTGGGGATGTGGAAGGTGAACCACAGCGGTTGTGCGGCGTACGCGGGTACGTCCACCGAGGACCGCTCCTCGATCGCGTCGCCGACCACATCGGGGTTGCGGTCGCCGGACACCTCCTTGCCGGAGCTGACCTGGTCGATGGTGGCGGACCAGTCGACCTCGCTCTTGGAGCGCTGCACCGGCACGTACTTGACGAACCGGACCTGGGTGTCGGCACCGGACAGCTTCGCGCCGCCGGGCCCGGTGAGGTCGCCGACGACGGCCTTGACGTCGTCGAGGTCCTGGCCGGAGGCGATCGCCAGTTGCGCCGACACCTGCTCGTTGCGCACGGCGGCAAGCTTGAGCTCCTTGGTGTCCTTGCCCTGGATGGCGGTCATCGGGTAGCGCGGGACCCGTTCCTCCGCGGAGCCGGCGAAGGAGCCGGTGGGAACCCAGGTGATGGTGTCCCTGGTGCCCATGGCGTCGGCGACCTTCGCGGTCAGCCAGGTGGTGGTGGCCTTGGAATTGAGGTCGGTGACGGTGGTCGTCGTACCGGTGACGGCGATCGCGGTGGTGCTCGCGGCCACGACGACGCCCGCGACGAAGCCGGCGACAGCTGAGGACGTACGTGCCATGGGGGTGGGTTCCCTCTCTCATGGACGTGCAGGGAGTGCTCCCCGGCAGGCCCCAGGGGGTGGGAGGCCTGCCGGGAAGCGGGGTGGTGCCGGTCGTGACTGCTTTTCAGGAGGTGACGGAGAATCCGCTGAAGACGGCTTCGATGTTCTCGCCGGGGTAGTTGACGTTGGCCGCGCCGGCGACCATCCCGGCATCACCCGTGCCGGTGGCCGACGGCACCTGGGCGGTGCCGACCTGCGACCAGGTGTCGCCGTCCTTGCTGGCGTACGCGGTGTAGGTGGCGCCGTCCCGGGTCAGCTTGAGGTACGCCGGGTGGTAGGTGGAGCCGCCGCCCGCCCACGTGTCGAGCTTCCCGTCGCCGTCGCTGTCGGTCATGAACTCCAGGCCGTAGCTCTGGGTCATGACCAGCACCGCGTAGCCGCCCTTCCCGGGCTCCGTCAGGTCGTTGGCGAGGGCGATGCCTGCCTTGCCGACCGGTGAGGCGCTGTTCTGGGATACCAACTGGGCCTGCACGGTGGCCTTTTCACCGGCCGCGTCGTCGCGGTAGATGACGCCTTTCTCGTCCTTCCAGCCGGACAGGTCCTGGCCACCCGCCCAGATGGCGAACTGGTCGCCGGCCTGGGCGTATTGGGGGTCCTCGGACGTGGTGTCGGTCGTCAGGTACGGCGCCTGCACACTGCCCGGGGCGGCCTTCACCTGCGCCCGCACGGTGTCGGACACCTTCTGTGAGCCGTTGGATCCGGTGTAGGTGACAGTGCCGGTGAGGTCGTGGCTGCCCCATCGGGCGTCGTCGGCCGGGGTCACCGTCCAGGTGGTGGTGAGTGTGGCGCCGTTCTTGAGGGACTTCACGGTGGTCGGGCCGGTCGCTTCGGCAGTCCAGCCGTCGGGCAGGTCCAGTGCCGCTGTGGCGTTCTTGAGGGTCCGGGTGCCCCAGTTGGTCACCTCAGTGGTCACCGCGAACGGCTTACCGGCGTCTGTGGACGGGGCGTCCGGGGTGATCAGGACGGAGGCTGCCGGGGCGTCGTCGCGCTTGAGCGCCTTTACGGCCTTGGCGGCGCCCTTGGCCTTGAGGTTCACGAAGGCCGGGGTGACGCCGAGCGGTGCCGCGTACCCCTTGAGGGTCTTGGGGCCGCGGATCACGGTGCCCTGGTTCACGTCGTACCAGGTACCCGGCGGGAGATGGACGGAGCGGGTGGCACCGGTGCTCAGCTTGGGCGCGGCGAGCACGGCCGGGCCGAGCATCCACTCGTCGGTGACCGTGTAACTGGCCTCGTCCTTCGGGAAGTCGAAGAAGAGCGGCCGCATGATCGGATCGCCGGTCTTCAGGGTGCTCTGCACCTGATCCCAGATGTACGGGGCGAGCTTCTCGTGCGTCTTGATGGCCTGCCGGTAGAGGTCGACCGTCTCCTGGTCGTAGTCCACCTTCTGGCCGGTGGTGGTGTCGTTGGTGTCGACCGGCGAGGTTGATGCGTACATCAGCGGCATCAGGGAGGCGGATTGCGCCCACCGCACCAGTACGTCCTTCGTCGGTGCGGGCTGGCCGCCGGAGCCGCCGATCATGTCGGACTCGACGAACGGGTAGCCGATGGTGGAGATGGCCAGGTTCTGGGTGGCGGAGGCGCGCAGGGAGTCCCAGCCGGTGCCCTTGTCGACCTGGCGGGTGACGAAGCCGGCCTCGTGGGCCGTCCGGTTCCAGTGCACCCGGATGCCCGCGCCCTGGAGGTCGAACTCGTCGGCGAGCTCGGTGCCGAGCTTCTGGTAGTCCGTGGCCTGGTGTCCCTCGCGCGGCGCGCACTTCTCGTCGAAGAAGCGGGTGTCGAACTTCAGCCCGTCGATGTCGTACGTGTCCATGAGGGTCTTGAGGTTGCCCTCGTACCAGGCCTTGGCTTCGGGGTTGGCCAGGTCGATGATTCCGGCCTGGCCGTTCCACCAGGTCACTTCGCACGGTTTGCTCGTGTCCTTGGCGTCCATGAGCAAGTAGCCGTGGTCGACCGCGTACTGGTAGTTGTCGGAGTCGAGGTTGATCCACAGGGTGACCCAGATGCCGAAGTCGAACCCCATGTCGTGGATCTTGTCGGACAGGCCCTTGGGATCGGGGAAGGTCTTGGGATCCCAGGTCAGATTGCCGTAGTTGGACTCCCACTTGTCGTCGAGCTGGATGGTGTGCCCGTCCAGACCGTTGTCGTGGAGGTCGGTGGCGTAGTCGAGCAGCTTCTCCTGGTCGACCTTGGTGTAGAACTGCGCCCAGGAATTCCACAGCGGCTTGGCGTACTGCTCGTACGGGGCATCGGACTTGGCCGGCTTGCCGACGATGCCGACGTAGTCGCGGTAGACCTCCAGCGGGGTCGACTCGACGAACACGGTGGCCTTGTAGGTGTCGGGCGACTCGACGATGAACTGCCCGAGGCCGTCCTTGCCCTTGTTGAGCGCCACGTCCATGACGTTCCCGGTGTCGATGCGCAGACCGGTGGATCTGGAGGTGTACCAGAACGGGTCGATCATGTTGTACGACGCCGGGCCGAAGGCCTTGTGGTCGACTTCACCGGCGTCGAGCGGCCAGGGCTGGTTGACGCCGGGACCGCCCTGCGGGGTCTCCGCCTCGCCGTGGCCGTACCAGTGGCCGGCAGATGACAGGTCGTAGGCGAGGCCCAGTTGATCGGGGCTGCCGCCTTCGACGTCCCAGGTCAGCTGGTAGCGGTCGGCTTCGGGCGTGAGCCGGGCCTTGACGGTGGCGCCGTCGAGGGTGGTGTCGGTGGTGAGAGTGAGGACGCCGCTCCGCCACGTCCAGTCGGTGACCGCGGTGGCGTGCTCCCACTTCCCGTCGGAGCGGAAGCGGAGGCCTCCGTCGTCGCCGCCCGCGGTGCCGAGCACAGTTTTTCCGGAGCGCTCGGTGGTGAGGGCGAGTGCGTCGGTGGCGATGTCGACGGTGTAGCCGGGCGCGTTCTTGCCGCCTGGGACGGACAGGGTGAGGCCGTCCGCGCTCTGGGTCACCTTCGGCCGGGAGCCGGTGTCCGCCTGAGCCTTTGTGGTGAGGGGTCCGGTAACAGACGGTATGAGTGTCAGGGCCAGAGCGGCGGCCAACAGCGTTCCGGGACTACAGGATTTGTGCCGTCTGAGCGGTTGGATGCGCACTCATGTCCTCCTGCGGGGCGGGGCGTTGCTTCGCAGAGCAGCACGGCAAGATCATGCTCATTTCTGCTCATGTTCTGGCTATAAACGTCAGCTGTCAACATTCACTTTCATGATTTCTCGGCCACACCACGGGCCACTGCCGCCCCTGGTGGGGGTCACCTGACCAGGTCCGCGCACTACTTGGGGAGTCGGCAGGCCTGGAGGGAAACGGCTGTAAATTCTGCGTGAACCGCGCCCGATTCGGGGGATTCCGCCCCGACGGGGGCCGCAGCCGTGGCAGACCTCGCCCCCTCCGAGAACAGTCAACTGCTCTACACCGAGGCGCCCTTCGCACGGTGACCCGGCAGGCTCCCCAGGCAACCTTCACCCAGTGGCGACTCTTGACATCCTGCGCGCCCTGTTGGGCATGATGGTGATTAATGCTCGAACCGAGCGGTTTTCAAGCAGAAACAATCAACAGGTTGCAGCGAAGGTGGTATTCCGTGAAACGGCACCTCATCGGCATCGCAGCAGGTGTGACCCTCGCGCTGGTCCTCAGCGGATGCGGCAAGGGAGGTTCGTCCGGCGACGGCGATTCCGACGGAAAGACGATCAGATTCGTGGCCGCCAAGTACGACGACGACACCCAGCCCTACTGGGACAACCTCATCAAGGCCTTCGAGGCCCAGAACCCCGGCTACCAGGTCGAGTTGGAGGTGGTCGACTGGGAGCAGCTCGACTCCAAGGTCAAGACGTACATCCAGACCGGGCAGCAGCCCGACGTCCTCAACTACAACAAGTTCTCCGACTTCGCCCTCGACGACCTGATCTACCAGGCCAAGGACATCGTGTCGCCGAAGGTGCTCGACGACTTCCTGCCTCTCTTCGCCGACCAGGCGCAGTACGAAGGCGTGCAGTACGGCCTGCCGTTCATCTCCAGTGCACGGCTCTTCTTCTACAACAAGGACATCTTCGACAAGGCCAGGATCTCCGAACCGCCGTCCACCTGGGCCGAGGTCGAGGACGCCGCCAGGAAGGTGAAGAAGGCCGGGGACATCCCACTGGGCCTGCCGCTCGGCGCGGAGGAGGCCCAGGCCGAGTTCTACATCTGGGCGATGAACAACGGCGGGGGCTGGATCGACAAGTCGGGCAAGTGGACGGTCGACCAGCAGGCCAACGTCGAGACGCTGGACTACTTACGGAAGCTCACGAAGGCCGGGCTGACCCAGCCCAACCCCGAGGCCACCAACCGCAAGGACGTCTTCAACCAGTTCGCGCAGGGGAAGATCGGCATGGTCAACGGTGCCGTCTTCATGCGCAAGGGCTTCCTCGACACGGTCGACAAGAACCTGAACTACGGGGTCGCGCCACTGCCGAGCAAGGACGGCACGACCCACAACACGCTCGGTGTCCAGGACTACCTGGTGGCCTTCAAGAAGGACGAGGGCAGGAACCGCGAGGCCGTCAACAAGTTCCTCGACTTCTTCTACCAGAAGGAGAACGCCTCGAAGTTCCTGTCCACCGAGGGATTCCTGTCGGTCACCAAGTCGGCCGGCGACGCCCTGAGTTCGGATTCCGCGTACTACAAGCCGTTCGTCGACGCTCTGTCGGGCGCACGGTTCGCACCCACCGACAACCCCAACTGGTCGGCCGTCGAGGGCGCCGTGAAACAGCGCATCGGCACCGCCGTATCGGGCGCGGAGCCCAAGAAGGTCCTGGGCGAAATCCAGGAGACCGCCGAGAAGGACGGCTGACGGGGTGGCCGTACAGGACACCGCTGCACACAGCACTGGCTCCGGGTCCACCTCCAGGTCCGGCTCGGGGTCCGGGGAAGGACGGACGCCGGTGGCACCGGCGCGCGGCTCGCGCCACGCCCGGAAGGGTCTCCGCCTGCGGTCACTGGAGCCGCTGCTGTGGCTCGGCCCCGCGCTGGCGCTGATCCTCGGCGTGGTCATCTGGCCCGTCGTGGAGATGGTCCGCACGTCCCTGATGGACATCAGCTCCACCGGAGTGACCCGCGGCTTCGCGGGTGGCGCCAACTACGCCGAACTGTTCGCCGAGCCGGACCTGCCGGGCGTCGTACTGCGCACCCTGGTGTGGGTGGTGGGAGTGGTCACGGTCACCATCACCGTCTCGCTGGCACTGGCGCAGTTGCTCAACTCGCGCTTCCCCGGGCGCCGGATGGTCCGCTGGGCGCTGATCGTCCCCTGGGCCGCATCGGTCCTGATGACGGCGCTGACCTGGCGCTGGATGCTCAACAACTTCTACGGCGTCGTCAACCGCGTACTCATGGACGTGGGAATCCTGGACAAACCGGTGAACTGGCTGGCCCACCCTGCCCAGGCATTCGCCTGGATGATGGCCGTGGCCGTCTTCGTCTCCCTGCCGTTCACCGCCTTCGTCATCCTCTCCGGCCTCGGGACCATTCCCGCCGAGGTGTACGAGGCGGCCCGCCTGGACGGCGCGGGACCCGCCCGCACCTATCTCTCCGTCACGCTGCCACTGCTGCGCCCCTCCCTGCTGGTCGCCGCCATCATCAACGTCATCAACGTGTTCAACTCCTTCCCGGTCATCTGGGCCATGACCCGCGGCGGTCCCGGCTTCGCCACCGACACGACCACGACGTACATGTACAAGCTCGCGTTCGACAACCAGGCCGTCGGCGAGTCGGCTGCCATGGCCGTCGTGAACTTCGCGCTGATCCTCCTGGTCGTGCTGGTGTATCTGCGCGTCGTCCGCAGGCGAGAGGAGATCGGCTGATGTCCGCCGTCACGGCCAGTTCCACAACACCCCAATCCGCGACGGCCCCATCCACAACGACCCGGCGGCGTCCTCCCCGGCTGCGGACCGTCGTGCTCACCGCGGTGGGCTGGCTGGTGGCCCTGATGTTCCTGGCGCCTTACCTGCAGATGCTGTTGACGGCGCTGAAGCCGACACCGGAACTGATGAAGTCGCCGCCGTCCTATCTGCCGTCACGGTGGGAGTGGTCGAACTTCGCCGACGTCTGGTCGCTGAAGGACCCGCCGGTCTCCGACGCGCTCTGGTTCTCGCTGTACGTCGCCGGGATGTCCACGCTCCTCACCCTCGCCGTGGGGCTGCCCGCCGCGTACTACACCGCCCGTCACCGGTTCCGCGGACGCGGCGCCTTCCTGCTGCTGGTGCTCGTCACTCAGATGTTCGCGCCGACCGCACTGCTGGTCGGCATCTACCGGGAGATGGTCAGCCTCGATCTGACCGATACCGCAGAGGGGCTGATCCTGGTCAACGCGGCGTTCAACCTGCCGTTCTGCATCTGGATCCTCAACGCGTACTTCGCAAGCATCCCCAAGGAGTTGGAGGAGGCGGCGTACATGGACGGGGCCGGCCGGCTGGGCGCGATGGTGCGAGTCACCCTGCCGTTGGCGCTGCCCGGAGTGGTGACCGCGCTCGTCTACACGTTCATCGGGGCCTGGAACGAGTACGTCGTCGCCCTCACCATCACCTCGTCCGGCGACCGGACAACGCTGACCAAGGCAATCCCCGGATTCGTCACGGCGTACCAGGAGCAGTGGCAGTACCTCTTCGCCACGTCACTGATCGCCATCGTGCCGGTCGTCGTCCTGTTCGTCTTCGTGGAGCGCTACCTGATCAGCGGTCTGACGGCCGGTGGCATCAAGTGATCTGCAGGCACACGCATTGCGCTCCTTCACGAGGCGGGCTGCGGCTGCGGCCTGCAGCGCTCAGGGGGCTCAGGCCCGGACGATCTCCACACCCGCCGCGGCGAACGGCTCGGTCAGCTCCGGGCCCGCTGCCTTGTCGGTCACCAGAACGTGGACGTCTTCCACCGGGCAGATCCGGGCGAAGGCCCGCCGACCCAGCTTGGAGGAGTCCGCGACCACGATCACGCGTTCGGCACGGCGGGCCAACGCCCAGTTGATACCGGCCTCACCCTCGTCCTGGGCCGTTGCCCCGTGCTGGACGTCGATCGCGTCGACGCCGATGAAAGCGTGGTCAAGGGTGATCTGCGCGAGCATTCCGGTGGCGAGCGGTCCGGTGAGCTCGTACGAGGCCGGGCGGGCCACTCCCCCGGTGAGGACGAGCTTCACGTGGCGGCGTACGACCAGCTCGTTGGCGATGTTCAGGGCGTTGGTGACGACCGTCAGCGCGGGGGGCCCGGCGCCCTCCGTGCTCAGATCGGGCCTGATGGCCAGCGCCCGGGCGACCGCGGTGGTCGTGGTGCCGCCGTTCAGACCCACCACGGCACCCGGCTTCACCAGACCCGCCGCCGCGTTGGCGATCCGCTCCTTCTCCGGAGCGTTGCGTGCGGCCTTGTAGCGGAGCGGAAGGTCGTACGCGATGGCGTTGATCACGGCGCCGCCGTGGGTACGGGTGACCATTTGCTGGCGTGCCAGCTCATCCAGGTCGCGTCGGATCGTGGCGGAGGAGACCTGAAGTACTTCCGCGGCGGCCTCTACCTCGATCCGCCCGTCGCGCGTCAGTATGTCCAGCAAGGCGCTCCATCGGTCCTGCGGTGCCGCCATGCGTCGTCCCCTGTCCGTGGTGTCCGGACCCGTGAAAGCACGAGCCGTGTCCGATTCCCTGAAAGGCAATGCCTGTTTCAGCAGCTTAGACGGCCAAAGGCGGCACTCTTGAGCACGAGCCTTTTGCTCTCCGGCTCCCTGCACGGTCGCCGCGCCGCGTCGGGACGGTCCGGTCGTCCGCGCACGGCCCGGGCGGACAGTGACGTACAGCCCCGTACACCGGACGAGTCGCGGTCGGCGGGAAGCCAGTGGGCATGAATCAGCCACGCCCGGACCGTGCGCGGTCACGTCCCCGCGTGGACGTATGCCGCCCAGACGTGTCGGCACTGTGGGACGCGGTGGCGCAGGTGTCGCGCGGCGCGGTGAAGGACGGAGGACGGGCGATCCGCTGTCACATGGCAGTGGAAGGCAAGGCGCGGGGGCTCGGGCGATACCTTCGACGAAGCCAAGTACCGAGCGCTGGCCGAGTTCGCGCAGGATGAGCGAGAGCAGCCTGGACCGGGTCGTCGCAGCGCCCACCGAACGCGCAGCCGGAACGGGCGGATTTCACCCCCGCGGGGTCCCGAACCTTGATGGGGCCAGCAACTGGGCACCCCCAACCGTCCCACCGGCGACAGCCTCACCGAGGCGGGCGATGGCCCTGCCGGCGAACGCCATGACAATGAGAAAGGCAGCGTAGAAGGCGACCGCTTCCGGCGGCGAGGGCGTGCGGTTCGCCTGTGGAACGGCGCTGGTCAGGTCACCTGGTCGTACCGGCCGAGGAATCGGAACTTCCCGTCCTTGACCTGGTACAGGAAGCTCGTGTTCTCGGGTCTGAGTCCGTGGGTGATGTCCTGGTTGAAGCGGATGGGCTTGGCCACGCCGTCGTAGCTGAGTT
>NZ_JBIRTJ010000033.1:0-48933 GCF_044334695.1 Streptomyces sp. NPDC020747
GCTCTCCCGGTCCCCTTGCTGCACAACGGACATGACGCCACGTCACTCACGAGACCGGCGAACCGGACCAATCCCAATCACGCAATGCCCCTGGTCGCCTGAGGAGGCACGATGACCGGGACGGGCGGGCCGCAGTTCTTCGGGCCGGTCAGCGGAAGCCAGTTCGCCATCGGCAACCGCGATGTGGTGCAACACCAGTACGTCGCTGGTGGAGAACCGGGCTCGCAGCTCGCGAGGACGATGCGGACACTGCTGACTGCACTGGAAACCCTGGGGTTGTCTCCCGAAGGCGAGGTGACGGTACGCCAGGACGCCGAGGCGGTCCTCGAAGAGGTAGCGAACGAACAGCCCGACGAGGGGCGCCTACACCGGTTGGTGTCCCGCATCAGGAACGCCCTATCCGCCGTTGCCGCCGGAGCAGTCACTGGGGCCGCGACCGGCGCAGGAAGTGGCGCTGCCGAGCTGGCCCAGAGCATGCTGACTGATCTTCAGCGGGCGTTGCCCTGAAGGAGTAGCTCTACGTGGACGGCGACCGGGACGTTGTACGTCACCACAATCAAGTTGGAGCGGAAGCTGCAGGACCTCCAGTAGGTCCCGCGCTCCGAGTCCGATCGCAATGGCGAGCTGGATCATCGTCCCGGCACCCCGCGCTCATGCCGGACGGGAGCACCCTGGCTAGGACCTGTCTGATAGTTGATGAACGTCGAAGAGAAGCGGCCGCACCGTTGATGGTGCGGCCGCTTCTGTTCTCCCTCGCCATAGCGGGTATGCAGCATCGGAGAGGCCGCTCCGGGACGTCGTCCCGGCTTCGATGCTCACGGGACCGCCTGCGGCCATCGAGCTGCGTCAGCTGACCGTGTTGTACATGGTGAGCTCGAATTTGTAGTTGTCATTGCGGAGGCTGCCGAGAAAGTTCAGGCAGCGCGACGTGGAGTAGCTGCTGTTTTCTGCCCAATGCCAGTCGCCGTGCCCACCGCGGACCGCCTCCCCGTCGAACCGACCGCCTGCCCGTCCGCCGGCCGCTTCCCCGTCGTGTCTCGGGAACCGCCCCGCTCCGGAACCCGTCTTCCCCTCGCACCGCCTTGTATCGAATGTTTGACACAAGATCCCGGCCACGGCATCTTGTACTCACTGCTTGATACAAGATGATCCGGGGGGATCTCCGCATGCTCGACGCCGCCCCGCCCCAGTACCGGTTGCTCGACCACGCCGACCACTACGCCCGCTGGTCCGGTCTGGCCATCGGCCTCGTGGTCGCGCAGGCGCTGTCCACACTGGGGGACGTCGAGTTCGAGCAGCGCGTCGTGTTCTGCCTCACGGCCTTCGGCCTGTGCGCGGTGGCGGGTGTCCTGCTCGCCGACGCCCTGACCCTGCGCCCCCAGGAGGCGGTACGCACCGCGAGCCTCGCACCACGCCTGGTCAGAGACCATGTGCCGCCGCACATGGGCCCTCTGATCGCCCTCCAGGGGCTCTCCCTCGTCGTCCTGCTGGTGATCACGGCCGCCACGGCCTCCGTCGACCCCGACCGCGTCTTCAGCACGGGAAAGATCCTCACCCTCACCTGCAACGGGATGCGGGCGACCACCGGCCCCTGGCCCGGCCTGTACTACACCCTCCCGATGTTCGGCGCGCTCGCCATAGCCACCCCCACCTGCGTCTGGGCCCTGCGCCGCATCGCCCACGGTCCGGGTGAGGAGCAGCAGCGCCGCGACCGCGCATGGGCGGTCACCGGCGCCTGGGGCCTGCTGGTGTCCAGCCAGCAGCTGTACGCCGTGCTGATGGTCTCCCTCGCGCTGACGGAGACGGGCTGCGGCGGCGCGCTGGGCGTGCTCACCTTCTGGGTGTTCTACCCGCTGGCCCTGCTGAACCTGTTCACCGCCGTCTGGTCCCTGGTCACCGTGCTGGCACCGCGGGCCGTCGCCGACGAGGCGGCGGCAGAGGGGTCCTACGACGATGAGTGAGGCCGCCGTCCGCGTCGACACCACCAGCCAGGTCCCGCCGTACGAGCAGATCCGCGCGCAGCTCGCCGCGCTGATCGTCACCGGGCGGCTGGCCGAGGGCGACCGGCTGCCGACCGTGCGCCAGCTGGCCACGGACCTCGGGCTGGCACCGGGCACCGTCGCCCGCGCCTACCGTGAGCTGGAAGCCGGCGAGCTGATCCGCACCCGTCGGGGCGCGGGCACCCGGGTGGCGGCGCCGCCACCCGGCCCGACCCGCCCGCACACTGTCCAACTCGCCACTCTCGCCCGTGACTTCACTTCGTCCGCCCGCGCCCTGGGCGCCGACACCGAGGCCATTCTGACCGCCGTCCGCGACGCCCTGGGCCCGGACCCTGCCTAGTAGGACCGCGGCGGCAGCGGCTGGTGTTCCGGCGATTCGTGCAGCCGGCTCGCCGAGGGGGGCAGCGGCGGGCGGGAACGCGCGATCATGCGGAGGCGCTCCTCGGCGAAGGAGGGATCCGCGGCGTACTCGGCGTGTCCGAGGATCGGGGCTGGCAGCGGGTGGTGCAGGCTGCGGCCGTAGGTGAGCGGATCCTTCAAGTAGCGGTCGACCTCGGATCCCGCGTCTCCTACGAGGCGGACCGGGCCTCCGAGGGGATCGGTTGGGCGCCACAAGTTGCGCCAGACGTCCACTTCACGGTGGAGTCCACTGAGCGCCACAGGGCCGAAGTATGCCGGGAACCACCTCCCGTACAGCCGCTCCAACGGAGAGCCGTACGTGAGCAGCATGACGCGCTTGCGAAGGCTTGGGTCGAGCTGCCACAGGGCAGCGACGGCAAGCACGCTGCCCTGCGAGTGCCCGGAGATCAGGATGCGGCCTCCCGTACTTCGACCCCAGGCCGTCAGACGCCACACGAGATCGGGCACAGCGCGCTCTGAGTAGCACAGCCGCGCGAAGGGATGGGCGGCCCGCGGCCAGAAGGTGGCCAGGTCCCACAGCATGCCCAGCGCACCGCGGGAGTCGGGACTACTGCGGGTCCTGCGGCCGAAAGCGAGGAAGAGCAGAAGGCCGGCGGCGATGAGCCAGGAGCCCAGCGCCTGCGCGGTCTCGGCGACCTCTCGCACCATTCCGGATGCCTCTCCCGATGCCCGGCCCGGCGGTGTGTCGGTTAACGTGGGCCCGGTCAGGGCGTAGGCGTTGAACACGGCGGCGGCTGCGGCTGTGCTGCTCACCAGCAACGGTGCGAAGTCGGCGACCGTGGCGCGCGCCAGAGCGGCAGCGATGGTGCGGCTCCGCAGGGCGTCCTGGGGCTCGTCGGGATAGCTGTACCCCACAGAGGCCGCCGCCCTCCGCTCGGTCAGCCGCAGGCGGATGGACAACGTGCCCGCTTGGACGACGAACAGCGCGAGCAGCACCGGGATTGCGGACACCTGCCAGGTCATCACCAGGGGCGGCCCTGCGATTGAATCGTCCGCACCCGCCGACCTGCTGAGCCAGTCCGAGAGCCCATGGACCGCGCCCGCAGCCAGGATGTTGTAGAGGAAGCAGGCGAGCATGACGGCGGCCGCCGGCGCCAGTCCCGACAGCGCGGTGCGGATATTGGGCGTGGAGCGGTGGAGCGAGTGCCCGACGACCCCTAGTGCCACGACGAGGAGCCCTTGGACCAGAGGGCCCACCGAGAAGAGCGAGACGCCCGGCAGCCGCGCGACCGACTGCCAGTTCGGCCGGGACCACAGCGCATACCCGACGGCAAGCAGGAGGAGGGCTGCGGAGACGGCGGGAAGGCGGCGGACCAATGGGTCGGTCCGCGGGTCGATCCTCGCGGCGGCATGGCCCCGGCGGCACACGACCCACACCACGGACACGGCGAGCGCCGTAATCGCGCCCTCCAGGATCCACCCGGCCACGGCGAGCTCCGCGACACCGTCCGGTCCGCGGTCGAACCTGGCCGGCGCGAGGGTCAGGAAGGCGGCAACGACTAGGCAACCCGCCGTGGTGTGGGCGGCGTTGAGCCGGGCAACGAGGCGTCGGCCGTACCAGAAGCCGGGCAGTGATAGCGCCGGCTCCCAGCTGCCGGACTCCGGCTCGGGGCGGCGCTCGGGCGGCCGTTGGGACTCATACGCGTTCCAGGTCCGGTGGGACAGCCGCCACAGGAGGACGACGAGTGCACCGGGCAGCAGGGCGCCTGCCATGAGCCGCGGGCCGGGCCGACTCCACCAGCCGCCCGAGGACGGCGACATGAAGTCCAGCCAGAAGCTCTGACCGCGTGCGCACGCGGCGCTGCCCGCGCACTGCCAGGCGACCAGGTCCATCGAGAGCTCGCAGGCCGCCGCCACCATCAGGACGGTCAGACTGAGTGCGGCGAGCCGTACGAGGATCCCGTGGAGACGGAGAACCCTAGGGCGCCCCTGGGCCACTGGATGCATCCAGTGGGCGAGGTTGACGACCAGGAAGGGGAGCAGCAGGAACCACAGGGCCCGGCTGCCGCCGACCGACGCGAGCTTCGCCCAGCTGTAGGCCTCCGGAACCGGCGAGGTCCGATCGTCCTCCTGCTCCGCGTGTACGTCGTCGAGCCTGCGGTAGAACGCCGACGTGTCGTCCCCGGTAATCCGTACCACGCGGGGATCTCCCAGCATCTCCTCGGGCGTGGCTCCGTCGATACCGTGCAGCAGCAGCTCCAGCAGCGGGCCGGACGGTGAGGAGGAGGCCCACCTGGAGGGCGCCGCCCCCTGCGGCTCCGGCGGGGGCTCCTCCTCCGGCTCGGGTGCGGCGGCTTCGGCTCTCCGGCGGGTGGCGACGGGGCCGCCTTCCTCGCGCCCGTGCACGGCGAGGGCACCTTCCTCACGGACAGGTGCCTCTTCCTCGCGGACCCGTTCCGTGGCCTCATAGGCCTGTTCCAGTGCGCCCCGTACCGCCCGCGCCTGCGGATGCCGTGCTCCGAGCGTCGCCGAGAGCCGCTGAGCCGTCGCCGCGAGCACGTCGGTGAGACGGTCCATACGCTCCAGGTCGCGGTCCCGGAAGGCCAGTTCGTGGCGGGCCGAGGCCATGAGGGCCAGCGCCTCCAGGGACCGGAGGTGGCCACTTCCCCAGCGGTCGATCTGCTGCTGGCAGACGGCCTCCAGGTCGCGCGCGAACCGCCGGACGCGCCGTGTGCTACCGCCCTGGCGGGCAGCGAGGAAGAGTACGGACGTGGTCCGCATGCGGATGTCGAGCCGCTGCTTGTCCTCCCGCGCCCCCCGGGCGAGGCGCTCGCCGCGCCGGGCCTGGGCGCTGGCCCTGCGCCACCTCCCCTCCCGGGCGGCGAGGAGGGCGAGACCAGAGCGCGTGTAGGCCTCCTCGGTGCGGGTGCTCGCGGAGCGCAGGGCACTGTCCAGCGCGGCCTGTGCGCAGCTGAGGGCGTGCGTCGCAGAGAGGTCCGGAACCTTCTCCTCGGCCGCCTCGGTGAAGATAGTGGCCAGTCGGTTGAGCACCAGGCATCGGTGCTCCGGCGGGGTACGGCCGTTCACGATCCATTGTTCTGCGAGGGACAGGTGGCCGAGCCACAGCTGCCACAGCTCCAGCTCGCGCAGCAGGGCCATGAAGTAACCGAAGTCGGCGACGGACCGCGGCGTACCCAGCCACTCGGCGTCGCGGGGGGATGGCAGCAGACTCGACAGCCGACCCCGGGCCTCCGCCTCGCCCTGCACTGCAGCCTCGGCGGCTTCGATCCGCTTGCGCCAGGCACGACCGGCATCCGACGAGGCGTACTGCACCTCCTCCGCACGTCCGACCTCGGGCGGTGGCTCACTACGCACCGTCGGCCCCCCTGCCCAACAGTCGGTCGCTCAACTTCCGTAGAGCGCCGCGCCGTTGCTCCTCGGCCTCCGCCCGCGAGATAAGGCCACTCTCCTCCCATGCCCGCAGCGAGGCCAGGAAGTCCTGAGCGTCCGCGAGCGCGCCCTCCTGCGTTCCGCCTTCCGTGTGCGATGCCGGACGCTCCGGCTGCCGGGGTTCGGCGGACAGCCCCTCGGCCCCGGACACCAGCCACCTCAGATGTTCGACGTCGAAATACGGGAACAGTTCCAGCGCGTGCCGTACGGACGCTGCGTACAGCACGTTGCTGCCCTGGCCCGCGGCCTCGTCCCGCCGTGGCTCCTGCTCCATGAGGATGCCCACCACGCGCCGGAGCGCGCCCTGGGGGTCGCCCTCGGTGTCCACGGGGCTTCCGGAGTAGCCATGGAAGTCGCCGATCTCCTGGTCCACGGTCAGCTGAAGGCCAGTGAACTGCCTGTCCTCGACACGGTGGCGGACAGGCGCGTGGGTCACCATTCCGCTCAGGCGTGTGGTCTCGCCCGGCGGAAGGTACGCCCCCTGCCAACTCACCTGCGGGCGCGGCCAGTCCGTGGCAGGTGCGGGCGGCAGCCCGTGTGTGTGGGCGTACTCGACGGCAATCAGCGCAAGGTCGGCATCCTTGATCGCGTCGCACAGCCGGCCTGACAGCTCGCGGCCGTCCGCCAGGCGGAGATCCATCACGGCGTCCGGAGACGACAGGTCGCGCAGGCAGTGCAGTGCGGTGAGGACGAAGCCCCGGGTGACCAGGAGCCCGGCGCCGAGGTGCCGCAGACCCTCGTCTATCCGCACCCAGTGCGATGGCAGCGGCTCGCTCATGGTGCCGGAGTGGTCCGCTCCACGGTGAGCGTCACCTCGAAGGATGCCTCTGCGGACGCCTTGGAGAGAATGACCCCTGCCTCCGCCGAGAGCGTCAGCCCGAAGACCACCTCCATGCTCTTCACGGCCCACCCGGCCCGCTCGGGCACCCGCGCGAGAGAGTCCTGAGCGATGGCAGAAGCCTGCAGGATCGCCTCCTGCACTTCGCCGGCACGTTCGGTGAGCGGAGCCGACGTGCGTGATCTACGGGAAATCTGGCGTGCTCCCTGCGCGTCCAGCTCAACGGTCTCGACACGTACGACGGCCGCGCCGTCCGCCGACTGGTCCCCCATAGCCGTTCCCCTTCGCGCCGCCCGGTCGATCAAACAGCAGGGTAGACCGCGCGGCAGACCTAGGAGGGGTGGAATCGGAGGCCGGAGGGCGACGGCGGCCGTTCCCCGACCTAGACGACGATGTGCACGGTCCTTCCGGCATGAGTACGCCCGGCCCGAAGCCGTTGGCGCGTGACCATGACGACGCCGTCGCGAGGGACCCGGCGGGTGACGCTGATCGGCCCGGCGGCTGGTGGGGGCAGCGGGTCGGTGGCGAGGAGACCTGCGGGACCGGTCCCGGCGTCATCGGGCACACTGGACGCCAATGGAACCGGGGCTTGAACTACGCGGGCATAGTTGGATCATCCACCGTCTTGTCACCGTCCGTTCCGACGATGGTCGCGTTCTACTTGTGAGTGCTGACACCCACAACTCCGTGCGGGTATGGGATCCCTTGACCGGTGAGTTGGTGGGTGGGCCGGTCAAGGGCGATGAGGTCCGCACTAAGTTCGCCGCCCTGCGGTTCGGGCCAGTCGAGCTGGCACGGGCGTCCGGCCGCGGTGTCGTGCCTGCCACGGAACGGACTCGCGCCCTCATCGTGGACGTCGGCGGCGAGCGCGTTCGGGTCATCGACCCCGACACAGACCTGGTGGTGTTCGAGTTCACGCAGCCCCCCGACCCGCCGGAAAGCATCGGCCCAAGGGTTTTCGGGGAGGCTGGGGTGCGGTTGAGCGGCGGCATAGCAGGTTTCGTCACCGCTCGGTTCAGCGGCTTGGTCGAGCTGTGGGCGCCGACGCGGCCCCAGTTGGTGCCAAAACGGTGGAGGTGGCGTAGGCATGACCTGGCCCACGGATGCTTCGGAGGAGATTTGGCCGTGCTTGACCCCGGATCGGGCGGCTCGCACCTGGCTGTGAATCGTCGCCGGGCAATCGCGGTGTGGGACGTCACCGCCCGGCGCCAGGTGGCGCGGATTGACCTCGACGCACCCATCGACACCTTGGCACCGGTCCCGCTCGCGAGCGGACCGCTCCTCGCCGTAGGCGTCGGCTGCGGCCTTGATGCAGGGGTGCAGGTATGCGATCCGTATCGGGGACAGCTCGTCGGAGAGGTATTCAACCGGCACGGCCCCGCTTTCGGTCAGCAGGGCTACAAGTCGTCGATCATGGCGCTGACCGCAGTGCCCGGCCCTGAGGGCACCGTCCGGGTGGCGAGTGGAAGCCACGACGGCGTGGTCCGTATCTCGCCCCCGATCGGCAAGGCCAGTGATCTGGCGTTCACCAACTGACTGGATCACGAAGCCCTGCCAGGAGTCGCCTCAACCTGTAGCGCCATCAGGCTGCCTGGGCGAGGGAGGGCGGTGTCACGGCCGCCCCCGGGGTTGCCGAAGCGGGGGGGTGCCCCTATGGGTTTCGTCAAGCTGATGGGGCGGGCTGGGGTTCGTAGAAGGTGCCGTCGCGGAGCATCGCGAAGAGCACGTCGGCTCGTCGTCTCGCGAGGCAGAGGAGGGCTTGGGTGTGGTGCTTTCCCTGGCTGATCTTCTTGTCGTAGTAGGTCCGGGAGACCGGGTCGGCCAGAGCTGCGAACGCGGACAGGAAGAAGGCCCGTTTGAGCTGTTTGTTTCCGCGGCGGGATGGTTGTTCGCCGCGGATCGAGGAGCCGGAACTGCGGGTTGTGGGGGCGAGGCCGGCGTAGGCGGCGAGGTGGGCGGCGGTCGGGAACGAACTGCCGTCGCCGACGTCGATGAGGATGCGGGCTCCGGTCCTGACGCCGATCCCCGGCATGGACGTCAGGACCTTCGAAAGAGGGTGGTTCTCCAGCAGTTCATCGATCCGAGTGGCCAGGAGTTTCCGCTGGTCAAGCACTGCTTGGAGCGAGTTGGCGAGGCTGGGGACGATCAGAGCGGCTGCGTCGGTGCCCGGGACGACGACGGTTTGTTCGTCCAGTGCGGTGAAGATTTCTTCGACGAGTCGCTCGGCCATCCGCGGTGCCTTCGGACGTATCAGCGTAATGAGCCGTCGGCGTCCGGCTTTGCGGATCTGGGCCGGGGAGCCGAACTGGTCGAGGAGCTTGAGCACGGCCGGGTGCTGGACGCGTGGGCCCAGGACGCGTTCCAGCGACGGGTGGATCTGCGTCAGCAGGCCCCGCAGGCGGTTGCTGATGCGGGTTGCTTCGCCGGCCAGGTCGTCGTCGAAGCCGACGATCATCTCCAGCTCGGCGATGGTCTCGTCCTGGAGGTCGACCGAGCGGAGCGTGTGCGGCATGACGCGGGCCGCGTCCGCGATGACGAACGCGTCGCGGGCATCGGTCTTGGCCTCGCCGGGATAGAGGTCGGCGATCCGTCGCATCGTCAGGCCGGGCAGATAGGCGACCGGGCAGCCCATGTCCCGGGCCACCGCCAGCGGCAGGGCGCCGATGGAGGCCGGCTGATCGACCACCACGAGCACGGTCCCGTGCTTGGCCTGCAGTTTGCCGAACACTTCGCGGAGTTTCGGCTCGCTGTTGGGCAGCCGCTTGTCGAAGGCCTTCTTTCCGGCCGGTGTGACGGCGGTGGCGTGGTGTTCGCCCTTGCCGACGTCCAGGCCGAGGAAGGCGCCGATGTCACTGACGTCGATCACGTGCGTCCTTCGGTCGTCCTCGCCCGGCCGTCCCACGGCACCGATCGCCACATCCACATTACGAAGAGCCTCCCGACCTGCGAAGAAGCCGGTGGTCATGCCCCTAATCAGCGGTCTGTCGATGCCTCCGGAGCCGGTGACACCACCCCCCAAGACATGCGATCGACAGGGGGAGAAAGTCATGCCAACTCCGAAGGCCGGGCGCCCCATTGCGGGGCTACCAAAAAGGTAATGGGGGGCAGGAAACATAAACGGCAGGGCATGAACGTCCAGGTCCTCACCGATGCCTTCGGACGACTGATCTGGGCCTCGCCGGCTCTGCCCGGCTCGACGCACGACCTGACCGCCACTCGACAGCACGGCATCATCGAAGCCCTCGCCGATGCGGAACTCACATGCTGGGCGGCCAAGGCGTACCAAGGCGCCGGCGGACCCGTCCGAATACCGTTTCGGGGCCGCCACCTCAAGCGATGGAAGCGCCGCCACAACACCACCCACGCCAAGATCCGTTGCCTCGGCGAACGGGCCATGACCATCATCAAGGGCTGGCGCCTCCTGCGGCAGTTGCGCTGCAGCACCAACCGAATCACCAACCTGGTGAAGGCCGTCCTCGCCCTTCACCACGCATCAACGTGAGGTTGGAAAACGCTCATTGTCTGGATGGCGCTTGTCGGCGACGGGATTCAACCACCGTCGACACCGCTCGCACAGAATCCCCGGGCGAAGCACTGAGGGGTCCCTCCAGGCCGCCGATTGTCGGGGACTGCAGCGGACTGTGCAAGGCCCACCACCACCCAGCAGACGAGCAGGGATGGGCCCAAGGCCAGCCAGCCACGCCGCAGTCCGACCGGTCCCCCTCAGCGAGGTTCAGGCAGGGTGCTGTATCTGCCAAGGCGTTGAGGGGGGAGCAATCGATTCTCCCTTCTACCCGTCTGCTTACTGCGCTTCGTCGGGTGGGTCCTCGGCGAGGTGTCCGTGGTGGCGGTACACCATTTCGTCGGGGTGGCGTATCACCCGGGCCAGTCGCCAGGCCGCGTCGTAGGACATGCGTCCGCGTTCTTGGGCACGAAGCTGTAAGGCCAGGAGGCTGGTTGCCGGGTCGAGCAGCCAGCGCAAGGCGGGTGGCTTCATCGGGCGGTGCCCGCCTCAGCAACGAGGCGCGGCTCTGCCCCGTCACCGCGGCCACTTTCGGGCGAACCAGCGGCTGATTGCTCGCCCGGCGTCAGCAGGGCGATCGCGTCGTTCCAGCCCATCTGGTCCAAGACGGTGCGCACCGTGGTGGTGAAGCGCGCATGTTGCCCTGGGTTGTCGCCCAGTTTCTCCCAGACGTACAGGAGGGTTTGGGCGATGCGTTCGGCCTTGGACTGGATGTCGTCAGCCGCGCCGACCAGCGGGAGGATCTTCTCCTTGAAGACGTTCCAGTCGAGGGAGTCGAGGTCGTCCAGGTGGCGGTCGAGCCACCAGATGCGCGTGGTGTCCGGCGTGTGGAAGACTGCTTGTCTGAACCGTTCTCGGCGTTCGTGTTCCTGCGCAAGCTGGAGCGTCACCTCGCGTAAGGCGTCTTGGTGTCTCTGGGCCCGGTCCGCGTTTTGCTCGGTGAGCATCAGCGTGATGCGTGCCTTCAGCCAGAGACCAGGGGTGTCTTCGGGGGTGTGCCAATGCGCTGCGGCGAGAGTGAGGCGTTCCTGTGCGGTGGCGAGTTGTTCGGGCATGTGACACTCGGTGATGCCACGACCGAGTTCGTCCAGGGCGAGTCGCGCGGCGGCTCGGGCGGCTGCTGTGCCAGCTGTCTTGAGGGGGGCGGGCACCCGGTAGGCGAGTGTGCCGCGGGCGCAGAAGCGGATACCGGGCAGGCGTGTGGGCCACTGGGCCCGGATCCGACTGCGCCGGCGACTCCACCACGGGCCCGGTCCGTCGATCGTCAAGAGGTTGATGCCTCCTCGGACGCCCGGTAGCGGTAGGCGGCCCGTTCCAAGACCTCCCGCCAGAACGGATCGATCGCCGACTCTTCCGTCACCATGAGCCCGTCGAGGCCGGAGCGGCGGCTGGGCGGGGTGAAAATGTCCGCGAGCAGGTCCAGTACCGGTTCCTGGCGCTCGGGGTCGTCTTGGAAGCGTTCTTGCCACCGGGTCAGTTGCCTGCCGACCGCCTTCACAGCGGCGTCGGTGGACAGCAGTTGCTGCCATGCGCGGACGAGTCGCAGCCGAGCCTCAGGGGTGGGCACGTCGTTCAGGACCAGGTCTGTTCCCTCGTCACTGGAGACAAGAGCGAGGAACGCTCGCAGAGTCTGACGGCGCACGGCCTCGTCGGCTTGTCCGGTCTCTGCGTCGCTGAGCCATTGGTCGACGGCCTTGCGCACCTGCTCCGGCCGTCGCACGGCGAGCTGCTGGAAAGCATGGACGACGGTCGCGGAGCCGAAGTCCTTATGCCCTGCCGCCTTGCCCAGACGTGTCAGTGCGAGCGCCGGCTGGTTGATTCCCCAAGTGCCTGCGCAGATCTCGATGACGAGGTCGACCTTGCTGTCCGACGGGTTCTTGGCATCCATCCACTGGCGCAGGCGATCCCTGACGTAGCGGCCGAACTCAGCATCCCCGGCTGCGTCGGTCAGGGCTTCCACGGCCAGGACCCGTCGGGGGCCTTGGAGGTCGCTGGCCAGCCCGTCGAGGACGGCCCGGTCGTGGCGGCGCACCGCCAGATCCAACAGCGCAGTAGTGACCCGGCGGGCGTCCTCTTCCGGGATGGTCCGGTCTGCGGCGAAACCGATGGCCCACGTGCGCAGAAGTTCGCGCTGAGTGGGGAACTCGTCCCACAGATGGCGCAGGATGGCTGCGGGCAGGCCTTTCATATTCTTGTCATGGAAGGCCCGGTCCCCGTCGCAAGTGATATTCGCAGCGTCCAGTCGGCTCGACGTGGTGGCGTCGGTCAGGACGTTGGCAGGGTCGCGTTCGAAGCCGAGTCGGGCCAGGAGGTCGTCGGCTGCTTTGACGACGGACCTGCGCTGCCCTCCGTGCAGCAAGGCGCCAGCCCAGACCATGACCCTGGTGGACAACAGCTGCGTGTCGCTCCCCCTCGCCCGGTCCTTGCTGAGGAGGGTTTCGATGTCGGCGTGCCAGTCGCCGAACTCGTTGACGATTGCCTGGATCTGCTCAGGACCGGATGCCCGGATGAGACGGTCGGCCAGACGCCACGACGCGCGTGCGGAGGGGTTGGCCTTCCAGATGTCACCAAACTGGTTCCCCTCCAGCCAGGCCACACGATCGCCGCGATGGTGCGCCCGCAGTTCGGCCGTGACGAGGGCCCTCGCGTCGGGAGACTCCAGCCGGACGGTGAAAGGCAGCGTGGGTTCGGCCCAGTGGCCGTACCAGTCAGCGGGCGTGGCCAGGATGACGAGGAAGGAGTTCTTCTTGCGCAAGTCCTCCCCATAGCCAACCAGGTCAGTGCCCAGCCGGTCGTCTGGCTGCTCCGGGAGGTCGGATAGATCGAGGACGTATCCCGTCGCTTCCTCTTCCGGTAGCGGGCGGACCGAGGGCTTGGACCACTCCGGGTCAAGGTCGAAAATGGCCGGCGGAGGGTTGGTCGCCTTACGTAGCAGGCGTACGGCAGCCGTGCGTCGGCCAGTGCCTGAGGCTGCACAGAGCACGACGACTCCGTGCTCCTCCAGCAATTCGGAGGCGGCCTCCCACTGGCCCGTGTTGCGCGGCGGGACGAACCGGCCGTCCTGGCTCGCCTTGTAGGCGGCGTCGCTCTCGGCGATGAGGATGGGGATCGCCTGGTCGCCGTTCAAGTGCAGGTTGTAGGCCTGGATACCGTGCTTGCCGGAGTGACTGAAGCTCACCGGGCCGGAGCGCGGCTGGCCGTTGTGCTCCCTGTCTTCTGGCGGTGAAGGGAAGCCTGCAGGCTCGTGCGGCACCGCGGGCTCCGCCGACGGTGCCGCGGGGTCCGTACGGTCTTGCTGGCGCGGCTCGTGGCCGATCATCGCTGCCCCCGTCCAGCGCCGAAGTGGTTGTAGGCCTGGACGCCGTGCTTGCCGGAGTGACTGAAGCTCACTGTGCCCGGGGCGGGGGAAGCCGCCTGGGGTGAAGCTCCGGGCACAGAGGCCAGCTGCTCAGTGGCCACGTCCGTGGTGTGGAGGGGTTCGAAGATTTCCGGATCCGCGAGCCGCCAGTCGAAGCCGGGGACGTGGACATAGGCCGGCTGCTGGAACTTCTTCACCTTCACCAGGTGGCGCATGAACTGGTCGGGCAGGACGTCGCCGTTGAGACAGCCGCTTTCGAAAACGTCCTCGTAGACGCGTTGCGAGATGATCACTGCGGTGTTGGTGATCTCCGGGTTCGCGCGGTTCAGCAGGGTGCGCAGCGCGTCGTCGTCCAGGAGCCGGTGGGTGTGAACCATTGGTACGCCCAGTCCGGTGTTCGGCAGCGGGCCTACGTGGATGCTGACCCTGAGTTGCAGGGGCGTGCTGGCGGGGGCATCGGCGCGTCGGTGGGCCAGGGCCTTCCGGAGGGCATCGGGGAAACAGCCCACCAAGGCGGGCAGGACCTCTGGGTCCATGCCGGCGACGTAGCTGTCGCCGGCGTGCTGGCCGAACATCCGCCGCTCCCAGTGAGCGCTCACGTTGCTTGCGCCGAGCGACTGCGCCAGCAGCGGCAAGATGTCGGCGTTCACCTGTTGCATGCCCTTGCTGTCCAGCGCGCTGAAGTTGCGGGCGTCCACGGCCAGTACGGCTCGGTAGGGCCACAACGGTTCCCATGACGGCAACATGTGCCGCTCCTCTCGTCGCGTGTGTTCGCCGCAAATGACGGCGAACGCCACCCTCGTGGAGCAGCAACGGCGAGACGGTCCAGCATTGGACGGTACGAGCGTGCGGTGAATCACATCGCAGATGTGGCGCCCTTGCGGCTTTTGACGCTGGGGAACTCTCCACCCCGGGCGACTGCCCTGAGGCGGGCCATGTCTGTGATGATCAGGCGCCGTCGACCCAGTGTCAGGATGCCGGCCAACTGAAGCTCGCCCAGAGCTGCAAGCGCAGACGAACGGCGCATCGCCGCCATGGTGGCCAGCTCTGTGCGGGGCATGCCCAGTTCCACGAGCAGGCCGGTCGCCCCCTGGGGACGCCCGACTTCGTCCGCGAGATGGCTCACTACTCGGGCCACGCGTGCCGTACAAGATAGGTGCATCAAGTCTGCCCGTAGGCGTTCGTGGCTGTTGAGCCGTTCCACGGTCAGCTGGTAGATGACCGACTCCAAACGATGACGCTCCACATAGCCGCGGAAGGCATGGGCGGGGAGCACGACTCCGGTACAGCGGCGTGCCGCCGTTACGGTGGCTGAGCGTGGACGACCGAGTAAGGCGCCCATTTCCCCGAGGACTTCGCCTGGTCCGCGCAGCATCAGAGTCAGTTCGTCACCACATTCGTTGCTTTGGCCGACCTTTACTAGGCCGTCGACCAGTGCGATCACGCAGTCGGGTGACTCGCCCTGGGCGAGGAGCACGGATTTGGATGGGTAGGTCCGTCGACGTCCACGGTCGATCAGGTCACGCCAGACGTCGGTGGATACCAGGGAGCGGAAGTTCACGGCGGTGCCCTCCTGGTGTGTCATCCGACGACGGTTGCCAAGCCGAAGGCGCCACATCCCGCGACCGCCAACATCAGCGACCACTGCACCCGGCGGTGCTTGTTCCAGGCGATCTCGCTCATCACCACCACCTGTCGGGACAACGACGGCAACGGGTCCTTGTCCCGAAGCGCCGCCTCCAGCACCAGCGGATCCAAGTTCCGAACGTGCCCGAAGTACAGGAAGTCGTCGTTACTCTGCGGCCCCCGTCGTTCCTTGCGGAGGTTGGGAGAGATGGCCAATGCCGCGCAGCCGATTCCGCCCACCATGAGTAGGACACCGGTCCACAGCAGCAGCCGGGAACCGGTCGAGTCGAGATCACCAGCCGCTCGCTTCGAGCTTGCCAACAGACCCAAGACGGCAAGAGCAGTGGATTGCATCGTCAGGGCGAACGACGCCTTGGAATCAGCCTTGGCCGTCCAATCTGCAACAGATGCCTGGATCCGCCACGCAGTCTCTGCCGGTTCAACCGCCATCACGTCATCCCCCTCGGAGTCGGCCAAGGCATTACCTGCCCGCCCGGGCAGAAGCCTGGACAAGGCAGCCAGACCCAAAACACCACTTAGGGCACTTTGGCCGAGAAAGGACACTTGTCGACCGCAAGACGAGAGACAACCCGCCGCCAGAAGAAGAACACCCACGGCACGCACGAACCGGGCATCCGCCACGGTGCCGGGCCGCCATCCACGCCGCCCGCCAGCGCCGAAATCGGCGCCCTGCGCGCCACGGACAAGCCGCGTGTTGGGCCGCTGCGTCGCCACCGCACGTAGTTGCTGACCTGCTCGGATCGCACCTGACTCACAGAGACGGTCCTGATCACAGCGGTTCCGTCACAGGTTTAGCGGATGCCGATGTCGTGGACGGACCAGCCTCGGGCCGTCATCGCCTCGACGTACGGTTCGGCTCTTGTGCGGTGCGCGGCGAGGGCCAGAAGATGGGTGGGGCGGGTGGCGCCCACGAAGACGAGCTGTGCAGCGCGCTGGATCGTGACGAGCGCCTTGGAAGCGTCCTGCTGCCGGCTCAAGAGTCCCAGGACCTCGTGCACGTCGTACTTCTTGCCGCTGCGTTCCAGGCATTCGAGGATGAGCGTGGCCGCATGAGTTTCGCCCTTGGCGCTCTGGATCGATCCCGCAACCGACAGCACCACACCCTGCTCCGCGTCAGCCGACGCCTCAAGCACGGAGGCTGGCTGGGCAACGTACGGGACGTGAGCAAGGGGATCTGCGAGGCGCACCACCCCTTTCAGGGGGCTCTGAGTCAGGTCGGGCAGCAACCGCACAAGCCGGGCGGTGAAGACAGCCCATTCGGCGTGGCTTTCGAGTGGGCTCGTCAGCATCTCGTGCAGGAGCAGACGTGTCCGGCCTCCGGCGGTGGCCGGGTCTCGGTCCAGTCGCCTCAACGGGGGCAGGCCGCCTGAACTGGTCAGTCGGGCGAGGTCACGTATTGCCTTCCACAGAAGGGTGACGGCTGCGTGGTTGTCGCCGGATTGCCGCGCTGTCTGGGCAGCGCGTGCCGTCGTGATGAGGCTGCCGGTTGCCTGGCTGGGCACGGTGGTGAATCCGGGCACGTAGCAAGAAACGGATTGCGGAAAGGCCTGCGCTCCTCCGCGGGTGAGGCGGGCGCCCAGTACGCGGGGCGGGCAGTCCAGCAGCAGTTGCCGTGGGACCGCGGCTGCTGCCATCCGCTCGAAGGTCGGCACGACCTCGGTGACAGAGTCGTCGTCGAAGAGCAGGAGGGCGATGGTCCCCTCGTGGCCGGCGCCGTCGATGCTCTGGCGGCGGTGGACGGTGAGGTCGCTGGCGAGTGCTGCGACCTTGCTGCCGAAGCGGCGGCTGACGGGGAGTTGGGCGGCGTGAGGCAGGGGGAACGACGAGGGCTGTGCAGCATCCGGTCCGTCAGCAAAGATGCGCTGATTGACGTCACCCACTCGCTGGACGACCGTGCTCGGCGAGCCGAAGACCTTGTCGAGCAGGCGTTGCTGAAGGTCACTGGTGTCCTGCATTTCGTCCAGGAGGACGAAGGGGAAGCGGTGGGCGGCGGCCAGCGCGAGCTGGGGGTGATGAAAGAGGTGGTGCTCTGCGATGGCGAACATGTCGTGGTAGCGGAAGACGCCTCGCTCGGTGAGCGTTTCTTTGAGAGCGGCGAATTGTTGGCCACTGTCACTGGATGCTTTGAAGGGAGGGGTGCCGTCAGGTCCTGTCGCGATCAGATCTCCGGCGTCACACACGTAGCGGGCCTCGGCGACCAGAGAGGGGCCGTTCGTGCGGTGTCCGAGTGCGGTGTTGAGTTTCCGAAACTGGGGGTGGCGTTCGAACATCCGGAGGGCTTCGTCCGCGTAAGCGTGGTCGTCTACGATCTGGACCTCAATGCCCCGGGCTCGTAGGGCCGGCAGGGCGAAGAAGGTGTTGGTGAACGCCTGGATCGTGCCGATGAAGTGCGGGTACTGCAGCAGGCGGCGCCCCGCCGGGCTGGCGGCGAGGCGGTGGGCAATTTCGTCCTTGGCCGTGTTGGTGTGGGACAGGACGCAGATGCCGCGCGTGGGCGAGGTCCATCCCTGGCACAGGAGGGCGAGCTTGAGTCCGATCAGGCTGGTCTTGCCCGAGCCGGGAGCTGCTTGCAGGTCTAGGGTCTCCGCGCTCTGGATGAAGTCCCACTGTTCCTGGTGCGGCAGTTCGAGGCCGAGTTGCTGGGCGAGTGCCTCGACCTTGTCCTTGATGAAGACGTCGGGCGCGTAGAGGCTTGTCATCGCTCAGACCTCGCTGCACAGGTACGTGAAGGCGGCCACGAGGTAGGGCGGGAGATCGGCCTCGGTCACGGAGGTGGTCTTCAGAAGCCTGGCCGCGTGATGGGCGGCGATGGGCTTGCTGCCCCGGGCCCTGCGCAGCGGTTCATAGATGTCCAACGCCGCTTTCTCCAGGGGGACGTTGTTCTCTCGCCACTTCGTGACCTCGTCCCGCGCGGAGCGGTCGAGGTCAGCGAGCTTGTCCGCGGTGGGCCAGGTGGTCTTGGAGGCGACGGCGGCGCGGACGGCCTGGTGCATCAGGGTCGCCATGGTCCAGGAGGCGGCGGCCAGGTCGTACTCCAGGGTCCAGTGGTCGGAGACGAAGGTGCGTACGTGGCCGCTGTCCTCTTCTTTCAACCCTGCGACGTGTTTGTCGATCTCTTGCTTGGTCATCTCCGCTGAGCACTTCAGCTTTTTGCGCATTTCCTCCGAGGTGCCGGCGGGGACGAGGTCCCGGTCTCGGATGCAGGCCACTGCGACCGGGATCTGCTCGCCGTCGCGTTGGAAGATCCGGCTGTAGCGGAAGAGGCCGACGCCGCCGACGTTGACGACGCTGACGCCGCATTCGTTGAACGACTTACCGACTGCCTGGGCGAGGGCGGGCAGGACGATGGCTTCGGCGTCGCCTTCGACAATGGCGACGCTGCGGGCGAAGAACAGGTTGGCCTTGGTGACGTCGAGGAAGCGGGTGAGGAAGGCGTAGTCGCCGTCGTCGAGGCGGGTCAGGCCTGGGGCGAGGCGGAAGGTGGATCCGCGGGCGACGAGGGTGAGGTGTTCGACCGGGATGGCCGACGCGAGGTTGGGGCTGTGAGTGGTGAGGATGACCTGGACCGGTGGTGTCCCAACCCCTTTGGGGGCGCCGGCGCGATCCCGCAGAAGGTCCATGATGCGGGTCTGGAGCTGCGGGTGGAGGTGGGCTTCGGGTTCCTCGATCAGCAGCAGGGGCGCGAAGGCGCTGTTGCCGAGCAGGAGCAGTTCGGCCGCCATGAACAGGGCGTTGTTGTAACCCAGGCCGTGCCTGGTCCACTCCCCCGTGCCCGCGAACAGAGTGAGCTCCAGCCGCTCCAGCGCACGGGCGAGCGTGGCGTCACCCGCGACACCGATCTCGCCGCGCAGGACGTCGGAGCCGATGGAGAACTTCTGCAGGTAGCCGGAGTTGATGTCGTCCCGGGCTGCCTTCACGGCCTCGTTGTCGCTGATGTCGCGCTCCGCGCGGCGCAGGATGCCGACCAAGGTGGTCGCGCTGCCTGACTCATCGTCGAAGTCGACCTCACCTTGTGCGCGCATGGCCGGATAACCGGCCAGGATCTGCGAAAGCCGTGATCCACGGCCCGAGCGCAGCTCCGCCTCGGCATCCCGCAACGGACGCAGGTAGGTGGCCTTCAACAGTTCTCGGGCGGCACCGTCCAGGGCCGGCCCCTGCCCGTCGCGCCCGGTGCGCGTGGTCACCGCGACGCGATGGGGACGCAGCGGGTCCATCAACTCCGCTTTGACGGTGACGTAGAGGGCGACGTTGCCGTCGTCGTCCGTGGTGAGCAGCTCCAGGAAGACCGCTTGTTCTTCCGTCGTCAGGTCCTTGAAACCGCAGGTGATCTTGAAGGTTCCCGCGCGGCCGTCCGGTCCGACGTGGAAGTCGTCGCGCGTGATGCGGTAGAAGTCAGCCGCGGTCGTCAGCAGGCACAGGCGGATCGCATCAATGATGGCCGTCTTGCCGCTGTCGTTCTCGCCGACGAGGACGTTCGTGGCGGGACCGAAGCCCAGGCTCAGACTGGCGTCCTTGTCACCGTCCTTCTGCGGCGCCGCGCCGAAGATCCGGAAGTTCTCCGCGTACAGGCAGGCAAGGTACAACGACGTCCCCCGAGTGATGAGCCCGAGCCCCGAATGGCCCAAGCGGCTGCAACCGCCTCAAGTGCCCCACTCGCATGCGGTCCTGACGCATCATACGATTCTTCGCAACACTTATGTCCCGTTAGGAAAATCCGCTCCCAAAGCTGGAAAAGACACCTCAGATCGCCAACTCCAACAGCAGGGCGAGATCGTCATTGCGGCACGTCTGCAAGGAGATGGACCCTCACGGCGAGCGTGCGTGACAGCAGGACGCCTCCCACGTGCACGCCTTGTGGCGCCGCACTGAGTGGACGCGTCGGTAGGTTCGCGCGCACCTCCTCCGCGGGGCCTCCGAAAGCATCGCGACGATCACGCCTGCGGGCTCACCGTGACCCCGGGAAAACCACGATCGTTTGGTTGACGCCCCGGACTACTGAGGCCGGGATTTGCCAGATTCTTCCCGGGTGATGTGGTTGACGAGTTCCCCCGGCTCTACATCGAGCCCAGCAGCGATATCCAGGAGCGTAAGCACGCTGGGGCTGCGCTGCCCATGCTCGATATAGATGAGCCCACGGAAACTCAACCCGCTGCGCTCCGCGAGCTCTTCCAAGCTGTATCCCCGCCCCTCTCTGAGTCGTCGAATCTGCATACCGAGGGATAGGAGTCGGGGATCTGGTGACGGTTCGCGTGCTGGCACACAGCGACACCATCCGCACCACTTCCCCCAGACCATGAACAGCTGTGCATAATCGAGCCCCAAGCGGGAAATCCTGCATGTGAGCACACACGACCAGTTCCGCAGCTACGGCACCCGTGCACCTTGCCCGGCACAAACGGGCAGACCCCCTGTGACGGCAAGGCCGCCAGCCCACCAGCAATGAACGAGAAAATATGGCCAGACCCGCGCTGCCATTCGACCGATGGCATAAGTCATTTCCGAAACCCCACCGCGGCGATACACCCTGCAGGTGCGGGACCAGAAACCGGCCCCTCTACCCGTCAGCAGACCACGGACGGGGATTCCGCTGGCAGGCCCGCTACGTAGATCACCTCAGGAAGGAACGCAGAGAATCGTTCGGCACGTGGCAGGAGGCTCTCGACCGGCTCTGCGAGTTGACGGCGGAAGGTGCGACCGCAACGGGATGGAACCCGTCGGCACGCGGTGCGCGAGTAGCCTTCTTCGGTGCGCAGATGATTGAGCGCAAACGGAAGAAGAAAAAGAGACCCAACACGATCAACAACTACGAGAGTCATCTCCGTAACCACATTCTCCCGTTCGCCGGGGATCGCCTGCCGGCATCACTGCGGCGCCGTGACTCGATGGCCTTCATCGATCACCTGCTGGAGAAACCCAGCCTCAGATCAGCGCGCACAGTTGTCCAGATTTTCAAGACGTGGCGCATTCTCATCCACTACATGACGGACGAGGATATTCCGCTGCCCGCAAACATCGTGTCCCGCATCGAGCTTCCCGAGATCGATGACAGCGGAGTCGCTCTGACTCCCGATGAGGTGGCTGCAGCAGCCGTAGCCATGCGGGAGATCGAGCCGCGCTACGAAGTCCTGGTATGGATCGGCGCGTGCGCAGGACTACGCGTCGGCGAAGCCCTGGGCCTCACGCGCTCACGCGTCGACTGGCAGGAAGATCTCCTCCACGTCCAGGAGCAACGCCAGCGCGGCAAGGCAGCGCCACTCAAGACGAAGGCCAGCTACGCAACCCTGCCTGTGGATCACTTTCTGATCGAACGGTTGACGGCACATGTGGCTTGCTTCAGCGAGCCGGAACCCATCACCCAGGAGGCTGCGCGCAAGCGTCGGGCCCGGGGTCACGTCGAACCAATGGACGAAGACCTCATCGTGACAAACCGATATGGGAAGCCCGTGCAGAGCAGTGACTTCAACGGGAAGTGGCGACGCGTCGTCGCCCGAGCCGGTCTTCCTGAAGGAACCCGCTTCCACGACCTCAAGGGCTTCTACACCACCATCCTCGGCGGGCCAGGCCAGCATGATCCGAAGACAGTCCAAGTCCTCTCACGTCACGCCCGGTTCACCGAAACATGGGACACCTATGCGCGCCCGCCGAGGGCAGCGGAGGGCCTGCACGTGACCGCGTTCGGCGACGCATTCCGTTCCATGAGCTTCGTGAGTCTGCGGTGCGGTGGTGTCACCACCCGTTCAACGAACGAGTCCTGGATATGAGGGCTTCCGCCCCAGGTCAGGGGATCTGCGCGCTCTCTGCTTCAGTGCCCGTGTCGCTGCCGGCCGCTGCCGCGCCGTTCTGGCTGTCCTCGGCGAGGCTCTCCGGGATGAAACGGGAGTAGCTTTCGCGCAGGTGCTGTGTGACGCGGTCGTCGGTGGCCTCGTAGTTCAGCTGTCGCTGGAAGAACAGCAGTTTCTTCTCCGCCGTTTCCAGGATCTCGCCCCAGTTCTTGACCCAGACTTCGTAGTCGTGGTGGTCGTCGGCGAGGCCCTCCAGTTTGTCCTTCTGCCGGATGTCGCGAAGAATCTTGTCCGAGTATTCGTAGGTGATCAGGTAGAAGCGCCATTTGCAGTCGACGCCGCTGTACTGCGGGTCGTCGACGATGGCCCGGGCGTAGCCCTTGATCTGGTCGAGTTCCTTCTTACCGACGCGGACATTGGGGCGCTTGAGCTCGATGACGAGCCGTTCGGTGGAGCTGTCGTCGCGCCGACTGCGGAACAGCAGGACGTCCACCCGGCCGGAACGTCCGTCCGGCTGCGTGACGGTTTCGAGCCGGTTCTCCAGCACGACGTCCTCACCAAAATGGTCTTCCAGGTGGGCTTGGAGCACGTTGGTGAGCCCGACTTCGTTCATGGCCATGTTCCAGTCGTCGCCGAACAGCCAGAGGTTCTTGGCGATCATGGGGTGAAGCTGGTCGACTTCACGCAAGTCCTTTCGGAGATGGGGGTCGGCAAAGATCTTCCGCAGTGCGCCGATGAAGTTGAGGCGGTTGGTGACGGTGGTGGCGGCCTCGATGACATGGGTCAGGTCGGTGCTGTCCAAGAGATTCTTCAGGTGCCGGCCGTCTTCGTCACTGAGCGCGAGAACCTTCGCCAGGATGGCGTGGAGGTCGCCGGGGCTGCTTTCCAGTGCGGTCTGGATGAGACTCACGGAGAGCCGGCGCGCTGCGCCTTTACTCGGGAGGGCGTCGCGAGCGACGGTCACCACAACATCAAAGGTCTGGCGCTCAATTGCCTGTGTACGGCTGGCGGGCGGCCCCGAGTAGGGGTAGATACCTTCGTCCTTCAGCTGCCGCACCACCGCTGCGGAGATCTGGGCACCGCGTAGAGAGAGGTGTTCCTGGACGGCCTTGGCGGCTGCATCCAGGAGGCCGCCGCGAGACATGGGCAGGCCGTGCAGGTCGTCGACGGAGATGTCGTTGAACAGGTTGGACCGCAGGTAGGGCGTGAAGCTGACGATACTGTCGGCCCACTCCCCACCCTGCTCGTACAGGCGATGCCGTCGGCGTTACAGATGAGCATCCTGCGGTCGCTCATCCGCTGGTTCCATTCCACGAAGGTCACGACGGGAGCCGGGTCCTCCTGGGTGTATTCCTCTGGCAGGCTCAGCGGCAGGTCGACGGGTTCACCGACGATGATGTCGCTGGGATCCAGTCGCCTGCCGTCGAACGTCACGCAGACATCGGGGTAGGCCATGAGGTAGAACGCCAGCTTCGCCGTGAGGTTCGCAGCAGCGTCGTCGCGCTCTAACCGGCGCAGTGTCTTGCCCTGGGGAACGTCGATCCGGACCGCGGTACCGGTCTTGTCACGGGCGGGCGTCGTCTCCTGGGCCTGCCAGACAGTGGAGTGGTCGGCATTGCCGCCGATCCAGACCCCGACGAGTCTGCCGTCGATCTCAGCCACCGATTCCCAGGTGAGCCGGTCGCCCAGAGCGAGGGCGTACAGGCGCCCTTCGCCGTTGTGGCCGTGCAGGATGCGCGTGTTGCCTTCGGTGTGCGTCTTGCCGGTCTTCCAGGTTTCGCCGTATCCCGCGAACGCGGCGCGGGCCCGTGCCGGCGTCATGCCGTGACCGTTGTCGGTCACCACGATCTGAGTGATGGCGTCCCACTCGCGGCACAGTTCGACGTCGCCCTGCGTTGCGTTGGCGTCCAGGGCGTTCCACACCAGCTCTGCGACGGCGGCGATTTGGGGCTTCTTCTTGAACTGAAGGATCTTTCCCTCACCGACCGACAGCTGGAACTCTGTCGGATGCGGTCCCGCTTGCGACGGCACGGCGGCGCTCGCCATCCCTACCCCAACTCCGCTGCGGGAAGGGCCTTCTGTGTCGTGCTCCCCCATAGGCATGCGCAGACCGTACCCGTTACGCACGCTTAGTTACATAGCACGTACGCGAGGCGGGTTCTGCCCCTGCAGCCGCGGCCTCAGTCCGGCACCGGATCAGCAGCGCAATCGGGAGTCTCCGTGGTTGGGTACGACAACCAAGCCGACCGCAGCCACCCGGGTGGCGACAGGACCGGCGGCAGGCAGGCGGACGTAGACGCTGACGGAGCCGATGCTGACTACGCCCGCCCCGGGCCCGATCACGGCAGCCGCCAGATCGCGGGCCGTCAGAGGTGTCCCGAGCCGGGCGGGCGCTGGACGCCGGGCGCATCACCGCCCCCGCCGGGATCGGCATCGGACTGCTTGTCACGGCCGTCGGCCTGGCCTGCGCCATGCTGCCGGGCCTGACCGGCGTACTCATCGCAGCGGCGCTGATCGGCGCCGGCACGGGTCTGATCACCCCGCTCGGCTTCGCGGCTCTGGCGGCCTCCACCCCACAGGAGCGTCTCGGTCAGACCATGGGTTCCGCCGAGCTCGGACGTGAACTCGGTGACGCGGGCGGTCCGTTGCTGGTGGCTGCGGTCGCCACCTTGGCCACCCTCACCTACGGCTACGCGGCTCTCGCCCTGTTCCTGGCAACAGGCCCGGCCATCACGCTCGTTCACAGGCGCCGAGCCGGGCACCGCCCCACGGTAACCGCACGCGCCGACGAGGCCGAGAGGTAGCCGCGGGGCGAACACGGACACGGGGCTTGACCCAAGGCCGGGTCGGTCTGCCTGCAGGGTAACCACGCTGCACCCGGCAGAACCGGGGCGAACGAGGCACTTGGAATACGGCCCCGGCACCCCAGATCGCACGATCCCGTTGATCCGGCCGGCCCAAGCTGCCGCTGGCCAGCAAGCGGACCATCACACGGTCGAGCCGACTCGACCGTGTGCGCGCTCTCCTGTCGACGGCTACTTGCCCTCCAACTCCGCGATGTGCTTGGCGAGTTCGGGCGTGGTCCGCTGCACTTCGGCCGTGTCCTTGCCATCGGCTGCCGCGCGGAGCTTCTTCAGGTCCTGGTCCACCGACAGGGCGTCCGGGGCCTGGTGCCGCACGCGCTCCCACGCGAGCTCCAGGGCGGTTATGTCGCCTGCGACGGCGCCCTCGTTCGCTGCTTTCGCGTCGATCGTCAACTGGCGCGTCCAGAGGGCGAGTCGGTCCCGGTCGACCGTGGGCACGGGCTCGTAGCGGAGCCGCAGGTCCGTCACGTTCTGGGCGACGCGCAGGGCGGGGTCCACCGCCCGCGCACCGTCCCCGGCCTTCTCCAGGGTGACGAGGTCACGCTCCATCTGCCGCTCCAGCAGGTCCGGTACGGCGTCGGAGGCACGGTACGCGTCCCACGCGGCGCGGACCTCGCGGACGGTGGCGGCGCTGGGCGACTCGTGGGCGGCAACGGCCGCGCGGTCCAGGGTGGTCAGCCGGGCCGGCAGCGGCCCGGGCCTCGCGTCGGTGGGCACCGCGAGCGACACCGCCTCCAGGTCACCGCCCTCGGTGCCGGTCGAGAACTCCCCGTACCCCGGTGCGAACACCTTGTCCTCGGTCGAGCCGTCCATGTGCAGTTCGCGTACGGTCATCGCGCCCTCGATCCTGCCGTACGGCCCGTCGACCGTCTGGTCCACGGCTCGTACGGTGACTTCCTCGAAGACGATCTCCGGCAGGTTCTCGGGACGGTAGACGTTGCCCTTCTCCGGGGCCGCGGGCATGATCATCGCGGCCGGTGCGTTGCGGCGGCCTGCCTGCCAAGTGCCTTCGGTGTCGGCGACCACCCCGTTGTCGTAGTTGAAGACGTCTTCGCCGAGGTACCAGACGGAACCGTCGTCGGCCTGTGCGTACCAGTCGAGGGCAACCTCCTGGATCCGACCGTCGGAGAAGGCCGCGTACTGGCTGATGCGGGCCTCGACCGGCTTGCCGTCCACCTCGATGGTCTTCGTGCCGGGCAGCAGGCTGACCTCGGTACGGAAGGGTTTACCGTCCACCTGGCCGCCGTAGATCGTCTGGGTGACCTCGCTGGTGGGGTGGAGCGGGTTCGCGATCTTCGTAGGGTGGGTGAAGCCCGGCGCGGTGAGGTCGACGCGGTCCGCCGCGGACGCCGTGGGCAGGCAGGCGTCGCCCGTCCTGCCGGTGTCCGCGCCGACGACGTGAACGCAGGCGCTCGGCCCGGTTCGGCCGGCAGCGTTGTCGGTAGTTCCCGAACACGCACCGGCCAGGAGCGCCGCGGCAGTCACGGAGACTCCAGTCAGCAGGATGTGGCGGTTGGTGCTCATTGCAGCCTCCCTGGGCTGTGGCCTGCGATGAGCGTCCCGCCGACCCACTGAATGGACGCTGAACACACCTGAACGTGCTGTCAGGCGGCCTGGGTGGGGCATGCGGTTCGTGGGCGGCTGCGGGTTCGTGTGGCTGGTCGCTCCGTGGCTGGTCGCGCCCTCGCGGCGGAGCGGCACAAGTGCGCAGCCCCGCGCCCGTCAGGGGGTGGCCGGCAACCTCACGGTGAAGCGTGCACCGCCCAGCTCCGGTGCCGTCCCCACTGTCACCGTGCCCCCGTGCGCCGCCACCAGCTCGACCACGATCGCGAGGCCCAGTCCGGCTCCGCCCTCTCCCCGCGCGCGGGCCTCGTCCAGACGTACGAAGCGGTCGAAGATCCGGGCCCGCTCCCCCTCCGGCACCCCGGGGCCGTCGTCGTCCACGTCCAGCCGTACGGTTGCGCCGAACTCGCCGAGCGTCAGTGCGACCCGGGAGCGGGCGTGGCGGGCGGCGTTCTCGCCGAGGTTGCGGACCACGCGGCGCAGGGCGTCCTCATCTCCCAGGACCCGCCCGGCCGAGACCCCGCCGCTGTCGACGCGTGGACCGTTCGGCCGTTCCCGCAGCCGCCGGGCCTCCTCGAAGACCAGGTCGTCCAGGTCGACGGGGCGCCGCGGTGGCCGGATCGCGTCCTCGTCGGCGCGGGCGAGGAGCAGGAGATCCTCCACGAGGCGCTGCATGCGAACGGCCTCGTCCAGGACCGTCCCGGCCAGCACCCCCGCATCGGCGCGCCCCGGATGGGCGAGAGCCACCTCGGCGTGCTGGCGGACCGTGGCGACGGGTGAGCGCAGTTCGTGAGAGGCGTCCGAGACGAAGTGCCGTTGCGCCGCCTCGGCGCGTGCCACCCGCCGCAGCGTCCGCCCCACGGCCGCCCAGGTCGCGCCGGCCGCCAGGACCAGCAGCACGGGCAGGCCGATGAACAGCATCCGGGTGACCGTGGAGGTGGCCTCGGCGACCCCGGCGGGCGCACGGCCGTCCAGGACGGTCAGGCGCCGGTCGCCGTCCCGCGCTCCGACCGCCACCACCAGGAACGGGTCCTCGTCGATCGGGGTGTCGACCTCGGTGTCACCGCCGGGCCGGAGCCGGGCCAGCGCCGGCAGTCCCTCGATGTTCGAGCTCGCCGCGACGACCGTCCCCCGCTCGTCGACGACCTGCAGAAACTCCTCCTCGGCGTCGGCCACGCTCACCTCGGGCACTCCCCGCCCCGCCTCGATCACCCGGGCCACCTCCTGGGCGCGGGCCCGCGCGGCGTCCCGCACGTCGTTGCTCAGCTCGACCCGCAGCCCGAGCACCAGGACGGCGCCTCCGGCGACCAGCGCAAGCGCCACAGCCAGTGCGGCGATCACCGTGGCCCGGATGCGCACCGCCCGCAGGCCCCGCCGCTCACCCGCCATCGGGCACCAACCGATACCCGTGCCCCCGCACGGTCCGCAGCGAGTCCCGCCCGAAGGGACGATCGACCTTGTTGCGCAGGCGCCGCACATACACCTCGACGATGTTCGGATCGCCCTCGAAGTCGTCGCCCCACACATGGTCGAGGATCGTCCGCTTGCTCACGGACTCACCTGTCCGCCGCATCAGGAACTCCAGCACGGCCAACTCCCGTGCCGTCACCTCGACCTGACGCCCGGACCGGGTCACCGTGCGCGCGGCCGGATCCAGCCACAGGTCCCCCACCGCGAGCACCGCAGGCCGCTCACGTGCCTCCCGCCGCAACAGCGCCCGCAGCCGGGCGAGCAGCACCGCGTACGAGACGGGCTTGGTGAGGTAGTCGTCGGCACCCGTGTCGAGGCCCTCGATCTCGTCCCACTCGCCCTCCTTGGCGGTGAGCATGAGGATCGGCGTCCAGTTCCCCTCGCCACGCAGCGTCCGGCAGACCCGGTAGCCGTTGAGCTTCGGCAGCATGATGTCCAGGACAATCGCGTCGTAGGCGTTCTCACGCGCCATCCACAGTCCGTCCACCCCGTCGAGCGCCACGTCCACGGCGAAACCCTCGGCCTCCAGACCGTCCCTGAGCCCGGCCGCGAACCGCTCCTCATCCTCGACGATCAGCACGCGCATATGGTCCACGCTACGGGAGCCCCGCGCGGAGACAAGCGGAAGTGGAAGTGCAGACGGAACACCGTGGCGCCGACTCCGGAACCCGGATGGCGTGGGCGTTCGAGTCCGGCACGACATTCGACTTCACACGGTCTCCGCGTCACATTCCTCGCTCCATATCAAGATCAGAGGCGCCCACGACCCAACACTTCCGAGGGAACAACACGGCCTCCTTCTCATCCCCGACCTGGCTAGGCAACCAGCCACATCCACGCACGCGGCCCCGCGAAGTCCCGCGCCAGCCCGAAGAGTCCGAGCTGCTCGCCCGGCATCGGGGAGAGCGGCCGTGTCTCACAAACCGCTGACGCCAGAGGTCCGGGACGAGAACTGACTCGCCTACCAACACCCACCGCCGCCTCATCGATGCGGCCGATTCCTCCTCGCGCCCGGCCCGGCCGCCACGGATCACCAGCTCTGGACACGGCCATCGACCGGAGCCCTGACCGGCGCCGCACCGGGCAACGGGCGCGGTCCGGCGCGGCGCGCCGCGCCGGGATCAGTCCTTGTCGTTCGGCTCGTCCCCGCCGTCCACCTGGCTGCCAAGGACCTTGAAGTCCTTGTCGAGGTGTACGTCGGCCTGCTTGCCGCTGTCGAGCGTGACCTCGACCTCGTAGTAGCCCTCCTCGTCGCCGACCTCGGAGTCCGTAACCTTGCCTTCTCCGGTGTACGCGAGTGCCGCGGCGCTCGCCTTCTCCAGCGCGGGTACCGAGATGGGTGTCTCGTTGTCGTCACCACCGGTCGTGGCTACAGCGATGCCGGTACCACCTCCGATGAGGGCGGCCGAGAGCACCGCGCCCACGATCCACTTTCCCTTGCGTTTCATGCCGCATCCTCTCGCCGCAACCCCCGGCCACTGCGTGCGGCCGAGCTGGCTGTCTCAGGGTGCGACAGACCCGCTGAACAGACGCTGAACGAATCTGAAGGAGCGGTCAGGGGACTCGCGAGGGCGCGCGCTGCTCGCGTGCATTGGGCCCCAAGCCTCCCCGACGGAGTCCGCACGGCGGTCGCTCCACAGCCACCGCAGCCTGCGACTTCGCCCGCGCGTTCACCGACCTGATCCAACATCGCCGAGGCCCCCTCCTGGAGGACCGGATACACCAGGCCCAACGAACCGCACCGCCACCCATCAAGGGCTTCGCGGGGTTTCCGCGACTTCGGTGACATGCTCACGCAGCAGACCGGCGTCCTCCCGCCCGCCTGGATCAACGAGAGCCTCGCGGCGGACTTGCCCGGCCTGACCGGATTCGCCCGAGGGCTCACCAATGATCTCGATGCCGTCACCGCTGGACTGACGCTCCTCTGGAGCCCGGGCGGTACCGAAGGCACCGTGCGCCGCATCAAGAAGATCAAGAGGCAGCTGTACGGCCTTACCGAATTCGAACTGTCGCGGAAGATGATCCTTCTGGCGTGATACGCAGTGACGGCCAATGCTCCGCTGATTGAACCCGGCCATGACCAAGAACTCACCGCCCTCTCCACCTACCGCATTGACTAATTCTGCAGGACTCTATACATCATGCTGGTCAGTTTCCTGCCGGGACTTCGCGAGATCCGCACGCCGCTCGCCACGGGCATACTGTGGATCACGGCGATCTGGATCGTTGCGGGCGAACACTTTCCGGAAGAGCAAGAAACTAGCGGCGCGGTTAGGCGTATCTATGTTCTTGTCGATCAGCTCGGAAAACCCACATTGACCACTGTCGGTATTTTCGGTGCTTACCTCGTGGGCAGCATCGTGACTATCTCAGTCAGACACCCTCCTCTTTTTAGCATCGCTTCAGTCAAGGTACGTCCAGAGATGCGATTTGCAACGGGAGTTGCTTACAGCCAATTGATGCGAAGGGTTGACTCCATGATGATCAATCAGATGATTCGGCAAACGGTGCGTCCAGAGCCACCCGACAGATCCTTGAAGGCACAGTTCGACCGGTCCGCTGACGACGTCTGTGACGAGCTAGAGGGAGAACTCGCCCAGCTGGCAACGAGGCTCCATGTCGTCCACGATGGCCTGTTTGACGAGTATGACCGACTGATAGCAGAGGGGGATCTGCGCCTCAATGTTGGTATCGCCATAGGAGGTTTAATTGCGGCTATGGCGATAGTTCAGGACCCATGGTTCCTCCTGGGATTGACGGTGGCCTCGGCTCTTATGAGGAGAGGGCGGATGCGCGGCCGACAGGCCAACGACATCCTTATTCAAGCCCTCTTGTCGGGTTTGATCGAGTCCACGACCCTCAATGACCTCAAAGCATGCGAAGTCGAAGCTGAGGAGAAACTTGAGAAACGGTCAAAAAGTAATCCCGATGGTAGCAGCGATAGTCGGTGACTCCTCTACGCCGCAGAATCTTGACTACAATGCGCTGATTACCGGTAGGTGCCCCTCTGCGCCGTCGCCGCCGGGCTCATGCTCAGCTGAGGTTCGGGCGGTACCGAGGACGCCGTGAACCGCATCAAGAAGATCAAGAGGCAGCTGTACGGCCGGGCTGAATTCGGACTGTTGCGGAAGATGATCCTTCTGGCGTGACACGCCGCGACCGCCCCCGTGATCGCTGCCAGAGCCCAGTTGTCACCGCCATAGCCAACCGGGCGATGCGTACCGCACATACAGCCCGCACAACTCTGAATGTCACCTATAGGCCATCCGCCCTCCGCGCCGCCGGCAGCGTCGTCCTTCGCGAAGAAGGTTGCATCGTAGACAGCGGCCCACACCACGAACGTCTCACCCGCTGCTGCCGTGAGGGAAGTGGCGGCCCATCTCGGGTCGGTGTTGCAGGCCCTAGATCAGCCCCTGTTGCGCGGCCTTGGCCACCAACTCCCTGCGGTCGACGGCGCCCAGGAGTGTCATGAGCCGCTGGATCCGGCGCGAGATGGTACGGCGCGAGACACTCACCCTGGCCCCGATGTTGGCGATGGACTCGTCCTGACCCATCCAGCGGAGAATTTCGACGTCCAGCGGGGCTAGCTGAGGGTGCGCCGTGTCGCTCGTGGGGCGGGCCGGCGGCGGGACCGTGCCATCAGCCCGCCCGGAAACTCCAGCCTGCTCAGTCATGACCTCGTTTCCCTTCTGCACCCAGCAAGAGGGGGTATTGACTCGTCCCCGGGGTGCCTTCCTACCAGAGAGGGGCGCGTCCGCGCGGCGTTCGCTAAAGGTTGAGGCCATCCTCCGCCAGGGCCGCAGAAGCCGCGTTCAGAAACCGCACGAGCGGCTGGTGCACGGCCAACAGCGCGTCGTCCGCCACGCGTTCGCGATCCTCCGCAGTGGCTCCGCGCTCCAACTGCCGGATCCAGCGGGACAACTCGACGCGCGAAGCGAGCAGGGCATCCTCCGCCTCGAACGCGGCAGTCGTGACGACGGGCGGACCTTCGACAGTAACGGCCGACTGCCGTTGCTGGAGTTCACCGTGCAGCAGTTCACCGGCTCGCTCATAGGCTCCGTCGGCATCGCGAAGCAGCCTGCCGCGGTCCGGCTCCCCCGCCTCCGCAGACACGGATATGGCTGCCTCCGTATGGAGGGCGTGCACCTCCTGGAAGCACTCGGTGAACGCAACGTACGCGGAGCGCCGCGGCTCGCGCAGCAACCGTGCATGCTCGGCGCGGAGTTGCATCCGAGTCTGCCCGCGGCCCAGAAGCCCGGTGACGGCGGACTCCCCCACTTGCAGCGAGGGCCCGTATGCACCTTCGGGACTTCGAGCTGTACTGGGATCCTTGGAGCCCCACGCCTGCCCCGAATTGCGCGGGCTGTTGGCCGGCATTTCAAGGCCACGTGCCTACCTGGTCAACGGCTTCGAGACGGTCGGCCCGTCTTGCCGTTCGTCACGGATGGTGAGACTTCGCCGGGTAGGTCGCCGACCTCATCACGGAGATGCCGGGCGGACATCGGCGAGGGCGGCATCGACCAACGATTCCGCGATGGATCGCGCGCACGCGGCTGTGTGGCTGCTGTTGAGGGCAGTGCCGCGTGCGGCCGCGCCGTCAAATAGCAGCGCCAGTTGCTCACCGAGGGTTTCCGGGTCGGCGACGCCGGCCTGCCGTGCGATGTCCGTGAGGTGGCGGGCGAACTCCCTCTTGTACGCCGCGGCTAGCTGATGGGCGGGATGCCCGGGGTCGGGCATCTCGACGCTGACGTTCAGGAACGGGCACCCCCGGAGCGGAGCGGTGGTTTCCGGCGGCTTCCGGTCGAATACGGAGAGGAGCTGCTCACGCGGGCTCGTTGCCGGTTGAGCGGGCAGCGGGGGGACTGCGGAGAGAGAGGTTGTCAGGGACTGCAGGTATGCCCCGACAAGCTCGTCTTTGCTGGGGAAGTGCACGTAGAGAGTGCGCTTCGACACTTCGGCGACGGTCGACAGCTGAGCCATCCCGGTCGCGTTGATCCCCTGAGCCGTGAACAGCTCGGTCGCCGCTTTGAGGATCCGCTCCCGGGCGCCACGCCCATGGCGCCGACGTACGGGGTGAGATTCGGTCATAGCCTTGAGGATACCGATCGTTTTACATGGGTCGATGGGCAAGCTACGGTGTACCCCAAGTAGACCGATCGCCTTACTTGGCTCGGTCTGGCAGCGCGCCGTACGTGGATCGATGGCTCTTCGGCGCCGAATCCCCATGCAGGGCTTGCTCGGCACCCCTCTGATCGCCCTGCCAGGCGATAGCCCTGACCGCCAGCGCTCATCCCGATCATCGATGCGAAATCGTCACAAAGGAGACCTGATGCGTTACACGACCTTCGGACGACAGACTGGACTGCGCGTTTCCGAGTACGCGCTCGGCACGGGGAACTTCGGCACCGGCTGGGGTGCCGGGGCGGAGCCGGACGAGGCTCGTCGGATGTTCGACCGGTTCGCCGAGGCCGGCGGAACGTTTCTCGATACCGCGGACGGCTACCAGTTCGGTGAGTCGGAGGAGCTGGTGGGCAAGTTCGTCGCCGCCGACCGGGACCACTTCGTCCTGGCCACCAAGTTCACCAACGGGGCCAGCCCGCAGCCCGGCATCTCCAGGACGGGCAACAGCCGCAAGAACATGGTCACTTCGCTGGAGGCGAGTCTGAAGCGCCTCGGTACCGACTACATCGACCTGTACTGGGTTCACTTCCCCGACGACCTCACGCCCATGGAGGAGATCCTGCGCGGGCTGGACGACCTGGTCCGCTCCGGCAAGATCCTCCACGCCGCCCTGTCCAACTTCCCCGCCTGGCGTGTCTCCCGCGCTGCCACCCTCGCGGACCTGAAGAACTGGGCACCGGTCACAGGCATCCAGATCGAGTACAGCCTCGTCGAGAGGACCCCCGACCGCGAACTGCTGCCGATGGCCGAAAGCCTGGGCCTCGGTGCCGCACTCTGGTCTCCGCTCGGCGGCGGACTGCTGACGGGCAAGTACCGCCGCAGCACCGAGGGACGGCTGACCGATTTCAAGACGCTCGTGCACACCGAGAGCAGCGACCAGAAGACCACCGTCGTCGACACCGTTCTGGCCATCGCCGAGGAGAGCGGCGCGACGCCGGCCCAGGTGTCGGTGGCCTGGCTCCGTGAGCGTGCCGTCCAGGCATCGACCTCGTTCGTGCCGATCATCGGCCCGCGCAGCCTCACCCAGCTCGACGACTACCTGGGCGCCCTGGACGTCAAACTCACGCCGAAGCAGTTCGCGCGCCTGTCCGACGTCAGCGCAATCCCCCTCGGAGTCCCCCACGAGGCGACCGCCCGTGCCCGCGACGCCGTCCAGGGCGGTGACGCCTCCCTCGTCGCCCAGCCCGCAGTGCCGGCAGCCTGAGCCGCGGATCCTGCCGTTGGCGGCCGCATGCCGTCGGTTCCCCTTCCGTCCCGCATCGTGTGCACGGTCCGGGGCATGTGGTCTGCCTGGCCGCGGCACTTCCCGCTCAACCGTCACAGCCCCCATCGTGTCGATCGATTCCCGCCGAACCGACCACTGGCACCGTCGGGCCTCGCTAGCCGCGAAAGCCCCGGGGCCCACGCATCGCGTCGGCGACCGTGGCACACCCGCCTGTCGGTGACTCACCAGGCGAAGAGGAGAGACCGCGACGCGGCGTTCCCGATCAGCGTCAGTGGCACTCTGGCCACACGACCACAGCGAAAGGGAAGCCATGAAGGGGCGTGACCTGTCGGGCGAGCAGGGCGCGGACGTAAGAGCCGCCAGGTGGACACGGTGACAACGCTCATCTTCGACCCGCTGGGCAAGCTCTGGAGCGGTCGGCTCATCGCCGTACTCCTCGATGGTCCCGTGCATTTCACCGAGGTGCACCGTGCTGTTCCCGGGATCAAGGTGCGAATGCTCTCCGGCCGGCTGGCCTACCTGGCGGCGGCTGGCCTCGTCGTGCGCGAGGTGAGGGCAGGGCCGCCACTGCGGGTTCGGTACCGCTTGGCGTCGGCCGGAGTGGCGATCCGCCCGGCGCTGGAGGAGCTCCGAAACTGGGCAGTGGCCCACCTCGGCGATCCTGCTTGGTGATCCTCTCTGACCCTGGCGGACGACGCTGTCGCTGCCGGTGCGGCCCTTGTCGGGCTCGGCATGCGCGGACTCACCGACTCGGAGACTGACCTCACCGGGGCATCAAGGCCTCCGAAGGCTGCCGGGTGGCCAGCGGTCCAGCAACCCGACTCCATCAGAACGGGGCATACCACTCCGGACCGGGGAGACCTCCTATTACCGTTAAGCCCTTTTCGCTCCACTCTGCTCTCGGAGGGCGCCGAACAAAGAGGAGGAAACCGGACCCCGGCGAGGCCGCCCAGCAGGGCATGAAGCGAGTGCCGTTCTTCATTCCGCAAGGCCATTGCCTTGCGCCCCACCCCAAGCCTATGGTCTGTCGAATGTAATATTACGATGCACATTTGATTGACGCCGTCAGGGCCAGGGATGAGGCATGCCGTGAGTGAGGTCCCCTTCCAGTCCGCCGTGGAGCAGTCACGCGCACTGTCCGCGGGTGAGATCTCGAGCCGGGAACTCATCGAGCTCTATCTCGAGCGGACCGCCATCCACAACACCGCACTGAACGCGGTGGTGACCCTCGACTCCGAGCGTGCCCGTCGCGAGGCCGGGAAAGCGGACGCCGCGCGGGCGGCGGGGCGGGACCTCGGTCCGCTGCATGGCCTGCCGATCACGGTCAAGGACAGCTTCGAGACAGCTGGGATGCGCACCGTCTGCGGGCGAACAGACCTCAAGGACTACGTGCCCGACCAGGACGCCGAGGCAGTCAAGCGGCTGCGTTCGGCCGGCGCCGTGATCATGGGGAAGAGCAACATGCCTCCGGGCAATCAGGACGTCCAGGCCGACAACCCCGTGTTCGGTCCTTCATCGAACCCGTGGGACACGACCCGCACCTCGGGCGGGTCCGCCGGGGGCGGCGCCGTCGCCACGGCCGCGGGCCTCACGGCGTTCGACTTCGGCTCGGAGATCGGCGGATCGACCAGGATCCCGTCCCACTTCAACGGCCTGTACGGGCACAAGTCGACCTGGCGGTCGATACCCCTCATCGGGCATGTGCCCTACGGCCCGGGCACGGGACGATGGACGGACGCCGACATGGCCTGCGGCGGCGCGCAGGTCCGCGACGCCCGTGACCTCGTCCCGATCCTGCGGGCAACGGTCGGGACGGCCGACTACGACGGCGGTTTCAGCTACACGCTCGCACCGTCGCGCGCGACCAAGCTCGCCGACTTCCGGGTCGCCGTCTGGGGTGAGGATCCCTCGTGTCCGGTCGACAGCGACATCGCGGCAGCCGTGGACGACGCGGTCACTGTGCTGCGGGCGGCCGGTGCGAAGGTCACCGTCCAGCCCGCGAGCCTCCCCGTCGATCTCGCGACGAATCACCGGAAGGCCTTCCAGCCCCTGCTCTTCGGCGCGGGTGACCGCACCGGCCTCGCTCCTGCCCCCAGCGCCGCAACGCTGGCCCGGTTCGTCCAGCACCCCCGGGGCGACGCCGGCCCCGCCCTGCACGGAACCTTCCAGTCCCACTACCACTGGCTGCAGGCCCACATGGTGCGCAATGAGATCCGGCAGCGGTGGTTCGAGTTCTTCCAGGACTTCGACATCGTGCTCATGCCGGTCACCCCGACAGCCGCCCCCGCCCACCACAACAAGCTGATCGACTGGTTCGGACGGCCCTACGAAGTCGACGGCGTGCGACGTCCCTACTGGGACCAGGTCAAGTGGAGCGCCGTTGCCAACGTCTCCGGGGGCCCGGCGACGACCATCCCGGTGCGCAAGGGCAGGAACGGACTGCCCATCGGTCTGCAGGCGATGGGCCCCAGCGGGGGCGATCTCACCACCATCGAGTTCGCCGCGCTGCTGGGTCGGGAAGTGGAGGGCTTCGTGGCGCCTCCTGCCTTCATCTAGACCCCGACCGCCCACTCCGAGTCCCAGCCGCCACGTGTCACGACCGCTGACGGATTCCGCGCCCCGCTACCCGGAGCACACCACGATCGTCTTCGGCGACGACCACGTCACGTACGGTGCATCAACACCGCGGCCAAGCGGGTCGCGAAGCTGCTCGTCTCGCGCGGGATCCGGCCGGGGGACAAGGTCGCACTGTCCTGCCCCAACCTGCCCTATCTCTCCGGCATCTGCTTCGGCATCCTCAAGTTCCGGGCTGTGGTCGTGCCGCTGAACGTGCTGTTGAACGCCCGCGAGGCCGCATTCCATCTCAACCGGTCGGGCGACACCGAAGGTCATGGACAGGGCCTCCGGCGCCACAGTGTCCTCTCTGCGCGGCCTGCGGCGTCCAGTCACCTTCGTCGGTCGATTCATGTCTCGAACCGGCTGCCAGTGAATAGGTGCCGCCATTCATCTTCGACACGCTGGCACCGTGCGCGCCATCGGTACGATCGTCGGCAGCGGCCGTCATACCGCCCTCGCCCGGGCCCCGTTGGCGATGAGAGGAGCCGGGCGCCTCTTGGGGCGTCTGTGCGGCGCCAACGTGACCGCCACCACCATGAGCGCCAAGACAGCGCACGCTCCGTCTCGCGCACAGGTCGGTAACGCGACGGACCACCCGGGCCATACTCACGGCGCACTTCTAGGGGGCGGCGCCCTACTACATGTTGATCATGTGGCCGGCGAGGCCGTGGACGGCTTCCTTGACCGCCTCGCCCAGGGTGGGGTGTGCGTGGACGTTGCGGGCGACCTCGTGGACCGTGAGGTCCCACTGTTGGGCCAGGGTCAGCTCAGGGAGCAGTTCGGTGACGTCCGGGCCGATGAGATGGCCCCCTAGGAGTTCGCCGTACTTGGCGTCGCTGATCAGCTTCACGAAGCCGCTCGCGTCGCCCAGCCCGTGGGCCTTGGCGTTCGCGGTGAACGGGAACTTGGCCACCTGGACGTCGAACCCCTTCTCCCTCGCCTGCGCCTCGGTGTAGCCGAAGCTGGCGATCTGTGGCTGGCAGAAGGTGGCGCGCGGGATCATCACATAGTCCAGCTCCATGGTCTCCGCGTCCGCGATCGTCTCGGCGGCGACCACGCCCATCGCCTCGGCCGCGTGCGCGAGCATCAGCTTCGCGGTGACGTCGCCGATGGCGTAGATGTGCGGGACGGAGGTGCGGCAGCGGCCGTCGATGTCGATCGCGCCGCGGTCGGTGACAGTGACGCCGGTGTTCTCCAGGCCGTAGCCGGTGACGTTCGGCGCGAAGCCGATCGCCTGCAACACCTTGTCGGCCTCCAGGACCTGCTGGGCGCCGTCCTTGCCGGTGACCGTGACACGGACCTGCGGACCGGACTCGTCGATCGACTCGACGCGGGTCGAGGTGAGAACGTCGATGCCCAACTTCCGGTACTGCTTGGCCAGTTCGGCGGAGACCTCGGCGTCCTCCAGCGGGGCGATCCGGTCCAGGAACTCGACGACGGTGACCTTCACGCCGTAGTTGTGCAGCACGTAGGCGAACTCGATACCGATGGCCCCGGCGCCGGCGATCACGATCGACTGCGGCAGGTCCTCGGCGAGGATCTGCTCCTCGAACGTCACCACACGCGACGTACGACGGGTGCCGGGCAGCAGCTTGGGGGTCGCTCCGGTGGCGATGATGCACTGGTCGAAGCCGATGGTGCGGGTGTTGCCTTCGTAGTCGGCCACCTGGAGCGTGCGCGGGTCGAGGAACGTGCCGCGACCGCTGATTTCCGTAATCTTGTTCTTCTTCATCAGGTAGTGGACGCCCTTGACCCGGCCGTCCGCGACCTTCCGGCTGCGGCGGAAGGCCTCCCCGTAGTCGAAGGAGACCTCGCCCTCGACTTTGATGCCGAAGGTCTTCGCCTCGCGCGTGAAGATGTGCGCGAGCTCGGCGTTGCGCAGCAGGGCCTTGGTGGGGATACAGCCCACGTTCAGGCAGACGCCGCCCCAGTACTTCTCCTCGACCACCGCGACGCTCTTGCCCAGTTGGGCGGCCCGGATGGCGGCGACGTATCCGCCGGGGCCCGCACCGAGTACGACGACGTCGAAGCGTTCACCCTGCTCGTCCATGGACGGCTTCCTTTCCGCTGGGACGGCCGGCTCCCCGCGAGGGGCCGACTCGCTCCCGATCGAACCACCTGTTCATCAACTCAACAGCGGTGGCTTCCGCCATCGCTCGCCGCGGGAGATCCCCGGAGTACGAGGGAGGTGACCGAATGGTCCCCACCTCGACGGCAGCCACCCGGACGATGTCCGCTTCAGCACCACGACGCCGTGATCTATGCCCACGGAGCAATCATCGGCGGCGGGCCGACGCCTCGTCGACTTCGTGTACTCCGGCCTCGGCGGCACCGAGCCTGAGGGTCTCGAGCCCGAAGGCCGCGACCGGGCCGTGCACACCCGGCTTCAGGACGGCATCCTGCGCCGCCGCGCGGACGGCGCCCCACGCCAGGAGGGATCCCGTCATCTCGTACGGATCGGGTCCGGTGAGGGCCGTTCTGGCCAGGTGCCGGCCCGAGTCGTCGCGGGCGACGGCGATCACGAGGGATCGGCCGTCGCTGTCCGGCTCGCGCTGCGCTCCCGGGAGCCGCCCTGACAACCGTGTCACCGCGGCCCGCACCTTCGCCGACCGCAGCAGGGGCGCCTGGAGCGTGGCGGCGATCTGTACCGGACGCGTCCACCGCCCGAGCCAGCCCAGGCCCACCTCGACGCTCTCCAACTGAGGGAAGATTTCCGGCAGCCCGAGATGTTCCGAGCCCGGGACGGTCATGGCCGCACGCTTCACACCGGCATAGCGGAACGTGCGCACGCGCTTGGCGGCACGCTCGTCGACCAGACGGGAAGGAACCCCGGGCCGCGGGGGTCGGTAGGCGAAGCCGTCCTCGGCCGCAGCGCCGACCAGCGTCTGACGTGTGCCTCCCGTGGACAGGGTGTAGGCGTCGCGCAGAGTGCTTCTGTAGAGCAGCTCGTCCCCGTGCCCCGAACGGGTGACGAAGTAGCCGATCTCGACATGACGTGCCCGCTCACCCGCCCTGGTCAGCGCGAGGGCGCCGGCGAGGTTGCCCGGCACGTAGTCGTAGCCGAACGCGGGCACGAGGGTCGCTCCCCGGGCGGCCGCGACGGAGTCCAGCTCGAGGAGGACGCGGCGGGCGAAGGTTCCCTCCCCCGTGGAGTCGAAGTAGTGCGCCCCTGCCAGCGCCGCCGCCGTCACCGTGGCCGTACCGAGCTGCATGAACGGCCCGACCGTGGAGACGACCACATCGTTCGGCTCCAGGAGCCGCGAGAGGTCGGCCATCGAGGTGACATCCACCTCGGCCACCGACAGCTCCGTCTCGTAGCTATCGGCCAGGGTCAGCATCTTGGTTCGGTTTCGCCCGATCAAGGTCGGCTTCTCACCTCGCGCGAGCAGTTCCCGGAGCACTCGCCGCCCGGTGTACCCCGTTGCGCCCAGCAATACGATCCTGCGCTTTTCCACGGCTCCGCCTGCCTTCCGGAGGGTATGGTCGCGACGACCATCGACTGACCTAAAGTCATTCACTGACCTTGGGTCAATAAATATACGATGGTGAGCATGAGAGGGCCAAACCGACGACAGATGTATGCGGAGCAGACCCGGGCGGACCTGGTGGCGACCGCGCGCAAGCTGTTCGTCGACAACGGGTTCGCGGGCACCTCGGTCGAAGCCGTCACCGGGGCGGCACAGGTGAGCAAGGGCACCTTCTACCACCACTTCCCCGACAAGAAAGCGATGTTCGCCGAGCTCTACACGGAGCTGATCCAGCAGGTCGGGGCCCTGGGCGACGCAACGGCGGAGGCGGTCCGTGCCGCACCGGACGAGCCCGCCATGACCGCGGTGGCCCACCTCACGCACGCCTTCCTGCGGCGGACCATCGACGACCCCCTGCACCGTGAGCTGATGGCCCAGGCGCCCTCCGTCCTGGGAGAGCAGTACCGGCACATCAACGACACCGTCGCCCAGCCGCCGATCGAACGGTTGCTGACCGTTCTGGCCGAACGAGGTGATCTGCAACCGGACGTTCCCGTGGCCACTGTCGCCCGGCTGCTGTTGGCCGGCCTGTGCGAGGGCAACCAGATCATCGCCACCGCGGCGGACCGGGAGGAAGCCCTCACCAGGACGTTCCGTGCGATCACCCTGCTGTTGTCGGGCCTGGCGGCCGACGGCATCAGCACCCACAGTTGACCTCGACCGGTGCCTTGTGGAAGGCGCCGGCGCCTAGCGGCCCTCCCCGGTCATCAGGGCCTGGCGCTACCGTGCCGCTTCGTCCTCGATGTCGCGGACCAGCTCGATGGCTCGTCCCAGGGTGGCGAGTCGGACGTCGAGGGTCTCGCCGGCGGGATAGAAACGCACGGTGTCGACACCGGCGTCGCGCCACACTCGCAGGCGCTCGCGCACCATGTCCTCGGTTCCGATCAGCGTGGTAGCCAGCACCATCTCGTCGGTGACCAGACCGGCCGCACCGTCCCGGTCACCGGCCTGCCAACGTGTCCGGACCTCGGCCGCCACCTCGGCCCAACCCTGGCGGCTGTAGGCGTTGTTGTAGAAGTTCGTGCTCGCGGAACCCATACCGCCGAGGCTGAAGGCCAGCTCCTTCTTGCGTCCGGCCACCATCGCGCGCAACACGTCCTCGTCGTCCGCGAAGGCGACCTCGGCGCCCTGGCAGATATCCAGGTCCGCGCGCTTGCGACCGGCGGCGGCCAGCCCCTGGTCCAGGTGGTCGAAGTACGCCTCCTTGGCGCCCTCGGGTACGAAACTGGTGCCCAGCCAGCCGTCGGCGATCTCGCCGGTCAGGTGCAGCATCTTCGGCGAGAGGGTCGCCAGGTAGACGGGGATGTCGTACTCGGCGCGCATCGACAGACGCATGGGTTTCGCCTCACCCGGCAGCGGGATCCGGAACTCCCGCCCCGCGTAGGAGACCTTCTCTCCGGTCGCGGCCTGTCGCACGATGTCGACGGTCTCGCGCATCCGCGACAACGGCCGGGGGAACGGCACACCGTGCAGCCCCTCGATCACCTGCGGTCCGGAGGGGCCGAGCCCAAGAAGGAAGCGCCCTTCGGAGATCTGCGAGAGTGTGATCGCGGCGCGGGCGATGGCCATCGGCGTGCGGGTGCCGAGCTGGATGATTCCGGAGCCGAGCAGCATGCGCTCGGTCTTCGCGGCGAGGTAGCCCAACGGCGAGGGCGCCTCCGAGCCCCACGCCTCCGCCACCCAGCAGATGTCCAGACCGAGCTTCTCCGCCTCGGTGACGTAGTCGACGATCTCCCGCCAGTCACCACCGGAGGCTTCGATCGTGGTGGACGTACGCATCAGAGACTCGTCTCTCCCGAAGTCCGGGCGCTCTCGGACAGTTTCTTGATCTCTTCGAGGGTGGCGGTCATGTTGGCCTCGAACTCCCGCATGCGTACGAAGACGATCTTCTGCTCCTTCTCCGGCATGCGATCGATGGCGAAGGACAAACCCGAGCGGGCCGGCCCCATCTGCATCCATTCCCGCAGCAGAGTGCCGCCGTCCTGCGGCTCGAGAGTGAACCGCCAGACAGCCGTGGGGTGTTCGGGGTCCTCGACCGCCCAGGTGAGCACCCGGGGCGGCTCGTACTCCACGATGTGAGATGTGGTGGCCCACTCCCCCAACGCCTCGTGCTTGCTCCGGCCGACGAACCGGGCTCCCTGGGCAGGGCCACTCCTGCCGTCCAGCCATTGCACCGACTGCAGTTCGGCGCTCATACGCGGCATCAGCTCGATGTCGGCCACCAAGGTCCACACCTGCGTGGGCGGGGCGGCAATCCAGGTGTGGACCTCGACCGTCGGCTTGTCCGCATACCGCGCGCCTGTCCACTCCATGACTGCCGGGCCTCCCTGCCGTACCGAGATCTCTCTTGCCATGAGGTATCTGACCTGTAAAGTTGCGTAAATAGACTTACTTGTCAAGGGCAGACACAGCCACCGTGGAACTGTTCAGTCAGCCCGCGAAACGCTCGCGCACGTCGGGCCGTTCGGCAAGATGCGGCGGATAGCCGGGCCCCATCCGAGGACGGGTGTCGTCCGCGGTCATCGGCTCGCCGCAGGCGGCGCACACCACCTCGGCGTGACTCTCCTGCCCGCACGCGTCGTGGTGCATGGCCACCGGCGGGCCCGCTTCACCGGCGAGCCAGCGATCCCCCCACCGGTTCATCACCAGCAGTACGCCGTAGAAGTCACGCCCCATCTCGGTGAGCACGTAGTCGTACCGAACCGGCTCCGTCTGGTACGGCCGCTTCTCCAGCAGCCCTTCCTCCACCAGCCGACGCAGCCGGTCCGTCAGTGTGTTGCGGGCGATCCCCAGCGATTCCTGGAATGCGTCGAACCGCTGGATGCCATAGAACGCCTCGCGCAGCACCAATGGTGTCCACCAGTCCCCGAGCAGGTCCATGGTTCGCGCGATCGAGCAGGGCCACTTCGCAAAGGATGTCCGCCTCATGACAGTCAGCATAGGTTCGTCCAGTCGTGAGACCCAGCAGGTCAGCAAGACGTCGACGTGCACGATGCCTTGTGTTTCCTCAATAGCGAAGTTAAGTAGCCGCCATGAAACGTGACTTGCTCCTACCCGGGCAACGTCACCACGAGCGCCGACCGGGCGGCTGCCGCGATCGTCAACGGGCTGGTGCGTCGGCGCAGCCGCGTGTACGTCCCGCGCGCCGTCGTCGTGGCCAACTGGGCGAAGGCGGCACTGAACTCACCGCTGGCCTGGCCATGGGCGAGGCGCTTCGCGGCCCGGGCGGTTCCGTCCCTCGAACGGGAGGTCGCGGCATTGGGGAGGCATGACCAACTCACGCCAGGCACCGACGCACACGCTGCAGAGACCAAGTCGTCCTAGCCGCGCACGGCGAGCGCTCACCTGCCTCGTGCGAGGCCTCGGCACGCTCCCGCTCGTCCCCCAGCCCGACAGAGAAGTTCACACCCAGGGGGCAGCAGCACCTGCGCCACAGAGTCCTTGAACTCGACGAAATGCTCGGCGAGTTCAAGGGTGGTGTAGCCGTGGACCAGACTCCACAACTGAGCAGCTATGACCTCGGGTTCCTGCCGCTCGACCCGGCCGACACCCACAAGCCGCCCCCGGAGCAGCCGCCAGAGTCCGGGAGCAGGGCATCCACTCGGTGATGATCGTGCCCCTGCTCGCCCGCGGCACCACGCTGGGAGTCGCCCTCTTCCTGCGCCACCAGCGGCCTTTCCCCTTCGATGACGACGACCTGCTGCTAGCGGAGGAGATCTGCGCCCGCGCGGCTGTGTGCATCGACAACGCCCGCAGCTATACCCGTGAGCGCGCCACCGCCCTTGCCCTTCAGCGCAGCCTGCTACCCCAGAACGTACCCGAGCAGGCAGGGGGCGAGGTGGCCTCTCGCTATCTGCCGACCGACTCCCGGGCCGGTGTGGGCGGCGACTGGTTCGACGTCATCCCCCTGTCCGGTACCCGGATCGCCCTGGTCGTCGGCGACGTGGTCGGGCGTGCAGGCCGCGGCCGCCATGGGACGGCTGAGGTCCGCCGTCCGCACGCTGGCCGATGTCGATCTGCCACCCGATGAGCTGCTCACCCATCTGGACGACCTGGTAGCGCACACCGACTCCGATGACGATGCTCTTCCGGGCGACAGCACCACCGGCTTCTGCGCCAGCTGTCTCTACGCACCGAAGAACTCAATAGGGCCCGCCCGACCTCGCCCACCCCTACTGGGCACACTCCTAGCCGACTCTGGCGGTCTCGACCAAGAGGGCGACCGTCACAGCGCCCGGGTCGAGGACGCCGCGGGCAACCTCGCCGACGTAGCTGGCACGGCCGCGCTTCGCCAGCAGGGGCGCCGTTGCCTCGGCACCAGATCGGGCCGCTACTGCTGCGGCGGCGAGGGCATCATCCAGGCTGCCCGAGGCCGTAGCCAGAGCATCACTGGCCGGGACCATGGCGTCCACCATGGTCTTGTCACCCGGCTTCGCACCGCCGAGCCGCTGCACGGTCGCGGTCCCGTCGGCGAAGCCGCGGGCCAGTTCAGCCACGCCGATCCGCTCGATGCGAGTCGCCTTGGCCAGCTCCCTGAACCACATACCGAACAGTGGGCCGGATGTCCCGCCGGTGTGCAGGAACGCGGTTGAGACGACGCCGAACACGTCGCCCGGGGTGGCGGTGTCGGCGTTCTCGAGCCCGGCGCGGGCCCTGCCGAGGGCGGAGCGCAGATTGGCGCCGAAGTCTCCGTCGCCGGTCTGGCGGTCGAGCTCGGTGAGGGCCTGCTGTTCGCGATCGAACGCGACGAAGAACCGCCGCATCCAGTCCTGTACGTCTGATGCTTTCATGGGGGAGCCTTTCACCAGGTCAGAGCGGGTGTGCGGACGGGAGCGTCCCACAGCGCGACGCGGGTGTCGTCGGAGCGGACCAGCGTCAGTGAGAGGCCGGCCATGTCGAGCGATGTGACGTACGCGCCCACCAGGCTGCGAGCCACCGTGATGCCGCGCCGGGCGAGCTGCCCGTGCACGGCCCGGTGCACCAGAGCCAGTTCGAGCCCATGGGTGGCGCCGAGGGAGTTCACCACGACGAGCACGCTGTCACCGCGGCCCAGCCCGAGCGCGCTCACCAGCCGGTCGAGCAAGTCGGCTGTGAGCTCGTCGGCACTAGCGAACGCCCGGCGGCCGATGCCGCGCTCGCCGTGGATGCCAACGCCCAACTCGACCTCGTCGTCGGCCAGTTCCCAAGCGGGAACACGGTCACCGGGATGAGCGCCTGCGGCAAGCGCGATGCCCATACTGCGGGCGTCGCCCGCCAGCGCCCGTCCGAACCGTGCCAGCTCACTGAGGTCGGCCCCCTGTTCGGCCAGAGCTCCGCACAGCTTCTCGATCACCACGGCCGCGGCGGTGCCGCGGCGCCCGGGGCCTTCGCCGTCGGCTCGCTGCGAGGCCAGATCGTCGTCGACCAGGACCTGCTCGACTGCGATGCCGTCATCGGCGGCGATCTCCGCGGCGATTCGGAAGTTCAGCAGGTCGCCGGTGTAGTTCTTGACGATGTGCAGGACGCCGCGCCCGGTGTCCACCGTGGTGGTGGCTGCTGCCACCTGAAGCGCGGTCGGGCTGGCGAAGACCGCGCCGGGCACGGCTGCGTCGAGCATGCCGGTGCCGACGAAGCCGGTGTGCAGGGGTTCATGTCCGGAGCCGCCGCCGGAGACGAGGGAGACCTTGTCGGTGGCGGGTTTCGCCCGGGTCACGAAGGCAGGATCGGCGTGCAGTCGCAGCAGTCCCTGATGTGCGAGGACGAGCCCCTCGAGCGCTTCGGGCACCACCTGATCGGGGTCGTTGAGGAATTGTCGTCGGCTCATGCGCGGTCCTGTCTTCGTTGTTACAGGCTCTTGACGAGCCCGAAAACTAATGCATACAGTCCAGCCTGTCCAGCCTGACCGGCTTGTACGTACCAGAGCAGTGACCTTGACTTTTGGAGAACCCATGAGTGGACCCGACGGCGCTGACGCCATCAACCGCGTCTCGGTCGAGCCCTACTACCTGCAGTTGGCGGATCGGATCCGCAACCAGATCTCCACGGGTGCCATCGCCGTCGACGACCGGCTGCCCAGCGAGGGCGAGCTGGCCACCACCTGGAACCTCTCCCGGGCCACCGTCCGTGAGGCCCTGCGGCTACTGGAAGAGGAAGGCTGGGTCACCCGCATCGCCCGGCGGGGGGCGTTCGCCTCGATGCCGCCGCGCCGGGGCTGGCTGCTGCAGGGCCGCGAGGGCTTTTTCGAGGACGAGGTGGAGGGACGCCAGCGTCGGGTCACCACCCAGGTGCTGCGCGCCGAGCAGGCGCCGCTGCCGGCGTCGGCAGCGGAGGCGCTGCAGATGCCCTTGGGCAGCCACGGCTACATCCTCGAACGGCTCCGCTCCCTCGACGGCATGGTGGCGCTCTTCTCCGTCAACTACCTGCCCCCGCAGGTCGGGACGCTGGTGGCGCGCAGCGATGTGCCGGTGGGCGAAGGCTCCCTCAACAGAACACTGCGCCAGGGTGGCTATGCCGTCGCGGGCGCCTCCCGCACGGTCGAGGCCGTCTCCGCGCAGGGTGTGGCCACCGACCGGCTCCAGGTACCCACCGGCGCCCCGCTGTTGAAGATCAAGTCGACCTCCTGGGACACGAACCTGGTGGTGTTCGAGCACCACGAGGTCTGGGTCCGCAGTGACGTGGTGCAAGTCGAGATCCAGGTCGGCGCTCCCGCCCTGACGCAGACCGCTTCACCCTCTCCCGAGATCGCCCGGATCGTCAGCCCGTGATCCCGGCCAAGAGACGACACGCTTTCACGCCCGGCCCACACACAACGTAGGCGCCGGTCAGCGTCACTCCCCGGCACACACAACGAAGGCGGTCGGTCAGCCCTTCACTCCCCGCTCCTAGGAGAAGCCCCATGCCCCGCAACGGACGTAGACAACTCATCACGGCGACACTCGTCGTGGGTACGCTGACCGCCGCCGCGGCCTGCTCCGACCCCACGGCCGGGCAGGACGCCTCGGGCAACACCACGATCACCGTGGCGCTCGCGGCCAACCCGCAGATGAAGACGGCCGAGAGCCTGATCTCCGACTTCGAGAAGAAGAACCCCGGGATCAAGGTCAAGTTCACCACCCTGCCGGAGAACGACCTGCGGCCGGCAGTCACCAAGGACGTCGCCACGAAGGCAGGCCAGTACGACGTCGCCATGATAGGCAGCTACGAGGTGCCGATCTGGGCGAAGAACGGCTGGATCGTCCCGCTCGACGACTACGTCGCCAAGGACACCGCCTGGGACTCGAACGACGTCCTGCAGCCGATCAAGGACATCGTCTCGGCCGACGGCAAGCTGTACGCCGCCCCGTTCTACGGTTCCAGCTCCTTCCTGTTCTATCGCAAGGATCTCGCCCGGAAGGCCGGCGTGACGATCCCGCAGAAGCCGACCTGGGAGCAGGTCGCGGCGGCCGCGGCCAAGATGGACGACAAGAAGGACGGTGTCTCCGGCATCTGCCTGCGCGGGCTGCCCGGCTGGGGCCAGAACCTGGCTTCGCTGACCACGGTCATCAACACGTTCGGCGGCCGCTGGTTCGACGAGCAGTGGCACCCGCAGCTCACCTCACCCGAGACCGAGAAGGCCGTGCAGTTCTACGTGGACCTGCTGCGTTCGCATGGTCAGCAGGACGCCGCCAAGGACGGCTGGGAGGGCTGCCTGCAGCAGATCACCCAGGGCAAGACCGCGATGTGGTATGACGACACGGTCTTCGCCGGCTCCGCCCTGCAGCAGGCCACCTCGCAGGTCAAGAACAACCTTGGATTCGCGCTGGCGCCGGTGGAAAAGACCCAGGCCTCCGGCTGGTTGTGGTCCTGGGGCCTGGGGATAACCCAGTCCAGCCAGCACAAGGACGCCGCCTGGAAGTTCATCTCGTGGGCGACCAGCAAGGACTACATCAAGCTCGCCGGGGCCAAGGCCGGCTGGGACTCGATCCCGCCCGGATCTCGCACCTCGACCTACTCGATCCCCGAGTACCAGACCGCTGCCAAGTCCTACGCCGACCTGACATTGAAGTCGATCAACACCGCCAACCCGAAGCAGCCGACCGTCAAACCGGTGCCCTACAGCGGCGTGCAGTACGTGCAGATCCCTGAGTTCACCGATATCGGTGACTACGTCTCACAGCAGATCGCGGGCGCCATCAGCGGCACCCAGAGTGTGAAGCAGGCGCTCAAGAAGTCCCAGTCATACACCGAGGGTGTGGTCAAGAAGGCCGGCTACCTCAACTAGCAACTCGGGCGGCGGGTCGGGCCCCCCCCCCCCGCCCCCCCCCCCCCAAACCCGGAGGGAAATAGCCCATAACGCCCAAACCCAACACGCCCCCCCCCGGTGGCCCCCCGGCCACCGCCGGGGCGGGGGCCCGGGCGCCCCCCGGGGCTTGGCCGTGGTGGTTTGTGGTGTCCCGTCTAAGAGCGGGGGCCCCCGGGGGGGGGGGGCCCCCGCTTCTGTTCTCCCTCGCCATAGCGGGTATGCAGCATCGGAGAGGCCGCTCCGGGACGTCGTCCCGGCTTCGATGCTCA
>NZ_JBIRTJ010000034.1:0-36161 GCF_044334695.1 Streptomyces sp. NPDC020747
CGCATCCGCAGCGAGAAAGGCATCCGCTGGGGCGGACGCCCCCTCACCACCGCAGCCTGACAAACCCGGCGAACCAACACGGTCACAGCACTAGCCTGAAGATCACCGGATGGGTCCGGCCGGATCTTGGGTAGGCTGAGGAGCGCGTAAACAACGCGACAGGAGAACTTCGGAGATCCCAGAGATCTCAAAAGGTGCGCCGGGAAGTCTGGTCGGCAAGTGCTCAGTCATGCCTACCGACCGGAGGTCGATCCCGTGTCCGCGCCCTCTCCCTCTCCCGCTCCCGGCAGAAACCGCAAGGCCCTCGGACGGCTGTCCCTGCCCGAGCGGACCTTCGTCGCGGACGCGCTGCGCACCGAAACGGTCGGCGGCGTCCTCCTGCTCGCCGCCGCGATCGCCGCGCTGATCTGGGCGAACACCCCGATCCGGGAGAGCTATGAGTCGGTCCGCGACTTCCACGTAGGACCCGCCTCGCTCGGCCTGGACCTCTCCATCGAGCACTGGGCCGCCGACGGCCTCCTCGCCGTCTTCTTCTTCGTCGCCGGCATCGAGCTCAAGCGCGAGCTGGTCGCCGGTGACCTCAGGGACCCGCGGGCCGCCGCGCTCCCGGTCGTCGCCGCGCTGTGCGGCATGGCCGTGCCCGCGCTCGTCTACACCCTGGTCGGCGTCACCGGTGGCGGCTCGCTCGCCGGCTGGGCCGTACCGACCGCGACCGACATCGCCTTCGCGCTCGCCGTCCTCGCCGTCATCGGTACGTCGCTGCCGAGCGCCCTGCGCGCCTTCCTGCTCACACTCGCCGTCGTCGACGACCTCTTCGCCATCCTGATCATCGCCGTGTTCTTCACCGAGAACCTGAACTTCGCGGCACTCGGCGGCGCCGCCGTCGGCCTCGCCGTCTTCTGGCTGCTGCTGCGCCGGGGCGTACGCGGCTGGTACGTGTACGTGCCGCTCGCCCTGGTGATCTGGGGGCTGATGTACAACAGCGGCGTCCATGCCACGGTCGCCGGTGTCGCGATGGGGCTGATGTTGCGCTGCACCACCCGCAAGGACGAAGGCGAGCAGCGCTCTCCCGGCGAGCGGATCGAACATCTCGTACGCCCACTGTCGGCGGGCCTCGCCGTGCCGCTGTTCGCGCTGTTCAGCGCCGGGGTCGCGGTGTCGGGCGGCGCGCTCGGCGAGGTGTTCACCCGGCCGGAGACCCTCGGTGTCGTGCTCGGGCTGGTCGTCGGCAAGGCGGTCGGCATCTTCGGCGGCACCTGGCTGACGGCCCGCTTCACCAGGGCCTCGCTCTCCGACGACCTGGCCTGGCCCGACGTCTTCGCGGTGTCCTCGCTCGCCGGCATCGGCTTCACCGTCTCGCTGCTCATCGGGGAACTCGCCTTCGCGGGCGACAAGGCGCTCACCGACGAGGTCAAGGCCGCCGTCCTGCTGGGCTCCCTGATCGCGGCCGTCCTGTCGTGCGTCCTGCTGAAGATACGGAACGCCAAGTACCGCAGGCTGTGGGAGGACGAGGAGCGCGACGACGACCTCGACGGCATCCCCGACATCTACGAACAGGACAACCCCGCCTACCACCTGCGGATGGCCGAGATCCACGAGCGCAAGGCCGCCGAGCACCGAAGGCTTGCCGAAGTGACGGGCGGGGCAAGCGAGGGGAACGACGGTCCGGCATGATCTGACACGCACGGTCCGTTACGCACGTTCCGATACACCCGGTCCGGCACGTACGGTCCACACGTACCCAAAACGCCCTCGGCTCCACGGCGACAGATGACAGACGACGACAGTCAACGGCGACAAGACAACAGGGAGAACGCGATGAGCGCACCCGACGGCAGCCCGGTCGGCGCCGAACGCAGCATCGGCCGGCTGTTCGCCTCGGCGACGACCGAGATGTCCGCGCTGGTGCACGACGAGATCGCACTGGCGAAGGCGCAGCTCAAGAGGGACGTCAAGCGCGGAGCGGTCGGCGGCGGGGCGTTCGCGGCGGCCGGTGCGGTACTGATCTTCTCCCTTCCCATGCTGAGCTTCGCCCTGGCGTACGGCATCCGCACCTGGAGCGACTGGAACCTGGCCGTCTGCTTCCTGCTGTCGTTCGCCGCGAACGTGGTGGTCGCGGGCGTCCTCGCGCTGATCGGCGTGATCTTCGCGAAGAAGGCCAAGAAGGGCCAGGGCCCGCAGAAGACGGCCGCCTCGGTCAAGGAATCGGCGGCCGTACTGCAGAACGTGAAGCCGCACCCCCGTGAGGTGACCGCGGCCGACCCGGTCGGTGACACCGTCAAGGCTGTGGCACGCTCGTCCTCATGACGGACCCCGCCTCATCCTCGGCACAACCCACCTCGGTCGTACGGCTCGACGTGCCTGGCGGAAAACAGGTGACCCACCGGGACGTCGCCGCCAACGGCGCGCGCTTCCACATCGCCGAGATGGGCGACGGACCGCTCGTGCTCCTGCTGCACGGTTTCCCGCAGTTCTGGTGGACCTGGCGGCATCAGCTGGTGGCGCTCTCCGACGCGGGCTTCCGCGCGGTCGCGATGGATCTGCGGGGCATCGGCGGCAGCGACCGCACCCCGCGCGGCTACGACCCCGCGAACCTCGCCCTCGACATCACCGGCGTCGTACGGTCCCTCGGCGAGCCCGACGCCGCGCTGGTCGGGCACGACCTCGGCGGCTATCTGGCGTGGACCGCGGCCGTGATGCGCCCCAAGCTGGTCCGCCGGCTCGTGGTCTCCTCGATGCCGCACCCCCGGCGCTGGCGCTCCGCGATGCTCTCGGACATGAAGCAGACCGCGGCCGGCTCGTACATCTGGGGCTTCCAGCGGCCCTGGGTCCCGGAGCGTCAACTGCTCGCCGACGAGGGGGCGCTGGTCGGCGAGCTCATCCGGGACTGGTCCGGGCCGCGGCTGCCGGACGACGAGGCCGTGGAGGCGTACCGGCGGGCGATGCTGATCCCGTCTACGGCGCACTGCTCGCTGGAGCCGTACCGGTGGATGGTCCGCTCGATGGCACGTCCGGACGGGATCCAGTTCAACCGCCGGATGAAGCGGCCGGTGCGGGTGCCGACGCTGCATCTGCACGGCTCGCTCGATCCGGTGATGCGTACGCGCAGTGCCGCGGGGTCCGGGGAGTACGTCGAAGCGCCGTACCGCTGGCGGCTGTTCGACGGGCTCGGGCATTTTCCCCATGAGGAGGATCCCGTGGCTTTCTCCACCGAATTGGTGAACTGGCTGAAGGACCCCGAGCCGGACCGCTGAGCCATCGCGCCGCAGGTCGGAGGCCGTTCGGCGAGCCACTCGCACCACGCGCCCCAGGGGCATCGGGAACGCCTGTTCTACGAACGGCCAATTGCCCGACGCATAGGCCGATTGGGGGGCGTGGGGGCGGTTATCGACCTTGGGGCAGGGGCAGACGTCGGGGTATGGGCTGGACGCACGACTACAGTGACGCAGCACGAAACCGCCGCTCGGCCAGTGGCCTGAGCTCCCGTCAGAGGGGAGCCCCGCAGCTGCAGGGCACGGATCCTCGGCTGGGAATCCCGCACATTCTGAAGCGCCGTGCCCGCTGGGTCTCGGCGCGCCTGCGTCACCCGCGCGACTGAGGACCCACGCGGCAGGAAGCCTCGGACCTCGCCCGCGTGACCCCCGTCGGCCGAGCCTCTCCGCGCCCCCGGACTACAGCGCGCAGCTGTCGCTGCCCACCTGCTGGTTGGCGGTACGACCCTTGGTGATGTCCTCCTGGACCTCGCCCACGGTCAGCGCGTATCCCGTGTTGGCGTCGTCGAGGGACTTCGCGAACACCACGCCGTACACCTCGCCGGTCGCGGTGAGCAGCGGGCCGCCGGAGTTGCCCTGGCGCACGGTCGCGAAGACGGAGTAGACCTTCCGCTGCACGGTGCCCCGGTGGTAGATGTCCGGGCCGTTGGCCGTGATGGGTCCGCGCACCCGCGCCGGGTTGACCGTGTACGAGCCGTTCTCCGGGAAGCCCGCGACGATCGCGTCGTCCCCCGTGGTCGCCGCCTCGGTCGCGAACTTCAGTGCGGGCGCGTTCAGATCGGGTACGTCGAGTACGGCGATGTCGCGCTCCCAGTCGTAGAGCACGACCTTCGCCGCGTACCGCTTGCCCTCGCCGCCTATCTGGACGTACGGCTCGTCCACACCGCCCACCACATGGGCGTTGGTCATCACGCGGCGCGGGCCGAAGACGAAGCCGGTGCCTTCGAGGACCTTGCCGCAGCTCTGGGCGGTGCCGGTGACCTTGACGATGGAGCGCTGGGCGCGTGCGGCGACCGGGCTGCTCGCGAGGGCCGGGTCCGGGGGGTCCACATCGTTGATCTTCTCGTCCGAGAAGGGGCTGAAGACCTGCGGGAAGCCGTTCTGCGCGAGGACCGAGGAGAAGTCGGCGAACCAGGTGTCGGCCTGGTTGGGCAGGGCCCGGTCCACTCCGAGCATCACCTTGGAGTTGCGGACCTCCGTGCCGAGCGTCGGCAGTGTCGAACCGGCCAGGGCCGAGCCGATCAGCCAGGCGACGAGGAGCATCGCCACGACGTTGACGAGGGCGCCGCCCGTGGCGTCCAGGGCGCGGGCCGGGGACCATGTGATGTACCGGCGCAGCTTGTTGCCCAGGTGGGTGGTGAGGGCCTGGCCGATCGAGGCGCAGACGATCACGACGACCACGGCGACGACCGCGGCGGTCGTGCCCACCTCCGCGTCGTCCGTCACCGCGCTCCAGATGACGGGCAGGAGATAGACCGCGACGAGACCGCCGCCCAGGAATCCGATCACCGACAGGATGCCTACGACGAACCCCTGGCGATAGCCCACGATCGCGAACCACACGGCGGCGACCAGCAACAGGATGTCCAGCACGTTCACTGCTTCAAGCCTCGCCTCATCACTTCGCGGTGGCCGTGCCTCGGCCGGGGGTTCGGGGACGCGCGGCGCAGCCGCTCATGCCGCGGCCCCCGGGAGGACACAGCACGGGTGCCACCCTGTCATGCGCGCCAGTCGAGCGGGACCTGCTTGTCGCGGTCCCAAGGTCGTTCCCAGCCCGCGTAGTGCATGAGGCGGTCGATGATTCCGGCCGTGAAGCCCCAGACCAGGGCGGATTCGACCAGGAATGCCGGACCTGCGTGGCCGCGCGGGGGCACGGCCGTCGCACGGTTGGCGGGGTCCGTGAGATCCGCCACCGGGACCGTGAAGACACGGGCCGTCTCCGCCGGATCGACCACGCCGACCGGTGTCGGCTCGCGCCACCAGCCCAGCACCGGGGTGACCACGAAGCCGCTCACCGGGATGTAGAGCTTCGGGAGCACGCCGAAGAGCTGGACACCGCGGGGGTCGAGCCCGGTCTCCTCCTCGGCCTCGCGGAGAGCGGCCCGCAACGGGCCGTCGGCCTTCGGGTCGCCGTCCGCCGGGTCGAGGGCGCCACCCGGGAAGGACGGCTGCCCGGCATGCGACCTGAGCGAACTCGCCCGCTCCATGAGCAGCAGCTCGGGGCCGAACTCCCCCTCACCGAACAGGATCAGTACGGCCGACTGGCGCCCGCCGCCGTCCTCCGGCGGCAGGAAGCGGCTCAGCTGGAGCGGCTCCACCGTCTCCACGGCCCGCGCCACCGGGTCCAGCCAGCTCGGCAGGCCCTCCTTGGTCAGGGCCAGATTCCCGTCCTGCATGTCGTGCGTGTGACTCGCGCGCGTCATCGCCACCCCCGTTCTGCTTCTCTCAACGCCCGCGGGTCCGCGGATCGTTCCGTCATCCCGCCTCCGGCGAGGGTGAACCGGGCGCGGGGGCCGCGGAGGCTGGTGCGCCGGGGGCGGGCGCGCTGGTGGCGGGCGCTCCCAGCGGGGGTGCGGGGATGCCGCCCGCGTCGAGGTAGGACTGCGGAGGGTTGAGGCGCTGGCCCGGGAAGCCGCCCTTCTCGTACTTCAGGAGCTTCTGGGCCTTCTCCGGGTCCGTCTCGCCCTCTCCGTACGCCGGGCAGAGCGGGGCGATCGGGCAGGCGCCGCAGGCGGGCTTGCGGGCGTGGCAGATACGGCGGCCGTGGAAGATCACGTGGTGCGAGAGCATCGTCCACTCGCTCTTCGGGAAGAGCCCGCCGATGGCCGCCTCGATCTTGTCGGGCTCCGTCCTGTCGGTCCACTGCCAGCGTCGTACGAGCCGCTGGAAGTGGGTGTCCACGGTGATGCCGGGGCGGCCGAAGGCGTTGCCGAGGACGACGAAGGCGGTCTTGCGGCCCACGCCGGGCAGTTTGACGAGGTCTTCGAGCCGACCGGGGACCTCGCCCCCGAAGTCGTCCCGCAGAGCCCTGGAGAGGCCTATCACCGACTTGGTCTTGGCCCGGAAGAACCCGGTCGGCCGGAGGATCTCCTCGACCTCCTCCGGGTTCGCCGCGGCCAGGTCCTCGGGCGTGGGGTACTTCCCGAAGAGGGCCGGCGTCGTCTGGTTCACCCTCAGGTCGGTCGTCTGTGCCGACAGGACCGTGGCCACCACCAGCTGGAAGGGGTTCTCGAAGTCCAACTCCGGGTGCGCGTACGGGTACACCTCGCCGAGCTCACGGTTGATCCGACGCGCCCGCCGGACGAGGGCCGTGTGCGACTCGTTCCGGGGAGGCTTGGCGGGGGCGGCTTTGGTGGGGGGCGCTTTGGCGGGGGCGGTTTTGGCCGGAGTGGCTTTGGCAGAGGTGCCTTTGGCGGGGGTCACTGCGGCGGGTGCGGCTTTCTTCGCGGGGGCGGTTTTCTTGGCGGGCGTGGGCTTCCTGGCGGTCGCCTTCGCCGGCGTGCCCGACGCCGAGGTCTTCCTGGCGACGGCCTTCGGCGGCGCGCTCGTCTTGGCGGCCCTCTTCGGAGCGACCGCCTTCTTCGGAGCAGCCACCTTGTTACTCGCGGCAGCAGCCTTCTTGGTCGGGGCGGCGGCCCTCCCGCTCGGAGCGGCAGCCTTCTTGCTGGGGGCGGCGGCCCTCCCGCTCGGAGCGGCAGCCTTCTTGCTGGGGGCGGCGGCCTTCCCACTCGGGGCGGCCACCTTCTTGGTCGCGGCAGCGGCCTTCCTGCTCGCGGCAGCCACCTGCTTGGTCGGTGCGGTCACCTTCTTGGCGGCGGTAGCAGCCGTCTTGCTCGCGGCAGCCTTCTTCGAGACGGCCACCTTCTTCGCGGCGGCGGCTCTTCTGCTCGGGGCGGCTGCCTTCCTGGCGGACGCGGCTCTCTTGACGGCGGCGGCCTTCTTCGCGGTCGCGGCCATCTCCGAGGCCGCGACCCCCGCGGCCTTCCCGGCGGCTCCGGCCGACCTCTTGGCCGGCCCGCCCCCTGCCGCTTTTGTCGTTTTCTTCGCTCCGTCGGGGTCCTGTTCGCCCACAGCGGAATCGCGACGTGCAACCACCCGTCCAGCCCCCTTGGCCTGTGCTCTCACCGGCGATTTGGACACCCGGCCAGCCTAAAGCCCACCAGTGACATCCGCCCCGGCCCTCGGAGATCGGCCCCCAATTGGCCCCCTGCCGCACTGCGGGACACACCTGTACGGCAGACTTGTGACTGATCACACTGTTTGGACCGTCCGGCAAAATGGGGAACACGGTCCCCGGCACACGGGGGAGCAAGATCCCCTGAGCAGGTCGACAAGGAGAGAACTCGTGGACGACGTTCTGCGGCGCGCCCCGCTCTTCGCGGCGCTCGATGACGAGCAGGCCGCGGAGCTCCGCGCCTCCATGAGTGAGGTGACCCTCGCGCGCGGAGACGCGCTCTTTCACGAGGGCGACCCCGGAGACCGCCTGTACGTGGTCACCGAGGGCAAGGTGAAGCTCCACCGCACATCCCCCGACGGCCGCGAGAACATGCTGGCGGTCCTCGGCCCCGGCGAGCTCATCGGCGAGCTGTCGCTGTTCGACCCGGGCCCGCGCACGGCGACCGCCTCCGCGCTGACCGAGGTCAAGCTGCTCGGCCTCGGCCACGGCGACCTCCAGCCCTGGCTGAACGCGCGGCCCGAGGTGGCCGCCGCCCTGCTGCGCGCCGTCGCCCGGCGTCTGCGCAAGACCAACGACCAGATGTCCGACCTGGTCTTCTCCGACGTGCCTGGCCGGGTGGCCCGCGCGCTCCTGGACCTCTCGCGCCGCTTCGGCGTGCAGTCCGAGGAGGGCATCCACGTCGTGCACGACCTGACCCAGGAGGAGCTGGCCCAGCTCGTCGGCGCCTCCCGAGAGACGGTCAACAAGGCGCTCGCCGACTTCGCGGGCCGCGGCTGGCTCCGCCTGGAGGCCCGCGCGGTGATCCTGCTGGACGTGGAGCGCCTCGCGAAGCGATCGCGCTAGCCGCTTACGTCACGTCTTCTTTAAAGAAGGGCCCCGCCGCACGGTGGGGCCCTTCTTGTCGTCGCCGGACGCCGACTCAAGGTGTCCGGACACTGACCCGAGGGGTGGGGATGCACGAGGACGCGGGTACGTACGAGGACGCAGGGCCGTACGAGGACAGAGCACCCGAGTCGGTCTGGGGCGGGACGAGGAGAGCTTGGTGGCGGCGGGGACCCGCGTCGACGCCGAGGCTGTGGAAGTACCCGCGGGAGAAGGGAAGCCCCGGCGCACCGCTGAGCACCTGGGCGGTCGGCAGAACCCTCGCCGTGGCCCGCCCCGACCGGGTGGAGGCGTACGGCCTGACGACCGGTGACCCCCTGTGGACGTGGCAGCCGCCCGACGGCGAGGTGCTGGCCCACGCCTCGTCGGACACGCCGGACGGCGTGGGCGTCGTACTGCACCACGCCGACCGGGACGGCGGCGCGGAGCACGTCCGCCTCACCGGGCTCGACGTCGGCTCGGGCAGGGGCCTCTGGTCGCGCGAGCAGCGCGCGGACGCACTCGGATCCGTCGGCGGGCACGCGCGCGAGGTGGCTCTCGGCGGCGGCCGCGTCGCGACAGCCCGTCCCCGTCACGGGGACACGCCGCCTGTGCTCCGGACGATCGACGCGCGTACCGGCGACCTCCAGTGGGAGCGGCCGGTGCCCGAGCGGTGGGGGGACGTCTCCGTCGTACGGGCCGGCCCTGTCGTCGTGTCCACAGTGGGACCGGGCGAGGACGCTCCCCGACGGCTCTTCGTGGTGGGCGAGGAAACGGAGCGGGAGATCGAACTGCCTCGCTGGGCCAGGGAGTTCGGAGGTGACGTGGCCATGGTCGGCGACATGCTCGCCGTCGAATGGGCCGGCACGCCGACCCCCGCCGGCGAGGAGGACACCGGAAGCACGCTCAACGCGTTCTCCGTCACCACGGGTGTCCTCCGCTGGACCTGGAGCAGCACGTACGGCGCCACCCTCTCCCCGCTGGCCCACCGGGGTCACTTCGTGGTCCTGAACGGCTACGGCGACCGTGCGACCGTGCTGGATGCCGCGGACGGCCGGGTCGTGGCCGAACGCGCCCTGCCCGGCTACAGCTACCGGGCCCGCCTGGCCGCGGCAGGGGACTGCCTCGCCGTGGTCTGCACGGCGGAGCGCCCCACCCACCGCCTGCGCGTCTTCCGCTGGAAATGACATGAACCCGCGGCCCGGCCCGTGCAGAGTGTTCCCATGCCGAACAAGGGGCTCGACGCCGGGGGACACATCGAACGCGAGGGATCGCTGGGGCTGATCCCGCACGCGTTCCGGCCCGTCGTGGCCACGGCCCGCGACCGGGTGCTGGACGTCTTCGGCGCACGGCTGCACAGCGCGTACCTGTACGGGTCGATCCCGCGCGGCACCGCGCGCGTGGGCCGCTCCGACCTCGACCTGCTGCTCGCCCTGCGCGAGGAGCCCACGGACGCGGACCGTACGGACGCCCGCTCTCTCGACGAGGCGCTCGACAAGGAGTTCCCGCAGATCGACGGGGCGGGGACTCTGCTGGTCGGCCGGGAGCAGGTGCTGAGCGACCTGGAGAGGCACGATCTCGGCTGGTTCGTGGCCTGTCTCTGTACGCCGCTGCTGGGCGAGGACCTCGCCGAGTACCTGCCGCGCTACCGGCCCGACGCGCTCCTCGCCCGCGAGACGAACGGCGACCTCGCGCTGTTCCTCCCGCGGTGGCGTGCGCGGATCGCCGAGGCGGACGGCTCGGAGGAGGCCCTGCGGCCCCTCGTGCGCTTCATGTCACGTCATCTCGTCCGCACCGGCTTCACCCTCGTCATGCCCCGCTGGAACGGCTGGACGAGCGATCTGGCGGAGATGGCGGAGGTGTTCGGCGCGTACTACCCGGAGCGGGCCGCACAACTGCGGGAGGCGGCCGTCCTCGGATACGAGCCGAGGGGCGATGCCGCCGCCCTGCGTTCGTACGTCGATGATCTCGGGCCGTGGCTCGCCGAGGAGTACGCGCGCGTGCACGGCATCAAGAAACCGCGCCCCTAGGGAGGGCGTTCTCGAATCGTGCCTCCTGGGAGGGCCATTTCCGGCTTCCCCTGGAGGGCCGCGTTTCCGGCTTCTCAGGTCTCCCCGATGAGTCCGTGCTCCCGGAGATAGTCCAGCTGGGCCAGCACCGACAGCTCCGCCGCCGGCCACAGGGAGCGGTCGACGTCGGCGTAGACGTGGGCGACGACCTGGGAAGAGGTCGTGTAGCCGTCCTCGACCGCCGTCTCCACCTGGGCGAGGCGATGTGCGCGGTGGGCGAGGTAGAACTCGACGGCGCCCTGGGCGTCCTCCAGGACGGGCCCGTGGCCCGGCAGGACCATGTGCACGCCGTCGTCGACCGTGAGGGACCTGAGGCGCCGCAGGGAGTCCAGGTAGTCGCCCAGGCGCCCGTCGGGGTGCGCGACGACCGTGGTGCCCCGGCCCAGGATCGTGTCGCCGGTCAGGACGGCCCGGTCGGCGGGCAGATGGAAGCAGAGCGAGTCGGCGGTGTGGCCGGGGGTGGACACGACGCGCAGCTCCAGCCCGCCCGTGGTGACGACGTTCCCGGCCGCCAGGCCCTCGTCGCCGAGCCGCAGCGCCGGGTCGAGCGCCCGCACCTTCGTGCCCGTCAGTTCCGCGAACCGCGCAGCCCCCTCCGCGTGGTCGGGGTGCCCGTGCGTCAGCAGGGTCAGCGCGACCCGCTTGCCGGCCTTCTCGGCGATGTCGACGACGTTCCGCAGGTGTACGTCGTCCAGGGGCCCCGGGTCGATCACCACCGCGAGCTCGGAGTCCGGCTCGGCCACGATCCAGGTGTTCGTGCCGTCCAGGGTCATCGCGGAGGCGTTGGGCGCGAGGACGTTGACGGCACGCGCGGTGGCGGGGCCCGAGAGCACCCCGCCCCGTGGCTGGCCGGGAAGGGCGGCGGCGTCGGTCATGCGGAGGCTCCACCGGTCGGGATGTGCTTGGTGAACTCGTCGTGGCCGGGCCAGCTGAGGACCAGTTCGCCGTCCTCCAGGCGGGCCTGGGCCAGGACGGGCGTCATGTCGCGCCCCGGTGCCGCGGCGAGGGCCTCGGCGGCGGTGGCGTACGCGCCGAGCTGGCGCAGGGTGGCGATGGTGGGCGGCATCATCATGAGGTCGCCCTTGTCGTAGCCGACCGTCGCGTCCGCGGGGCGGATCCAGACGGTGCGGTCGGCCTCCGTGGAGACGTTGCGGGTGCGCTGGCCCTCCGGGAGCGCGGCCACGAAGAACCACGTGTCGTAGCGGCGCGGTTCGAACTCCGGGGTGATCCAGCGGGTCCAGGCACCGAGGAGGTCGGAGCGCAGGACGAGCCCCCGGCGCTCCAGGAACTCGGCGAAGGAGAAGTCACGGTCGACCAGGGCCGCGCGGTCCGCCTCCCATTCCTCGCCGGTCGTGTCGCCGACCACGGTGTCCGCGGTGGGCCCGGCGAGCAGCACGCCCGCCTCCTCGTACGTCTCGCGCACCGCCGCGCAGACGATGGCCTGGGCGGCGGTCTCGTCCACGCCGAGCCGGGACGCCCACCACGCGCGCGTGGGGCCCGCCCAGCGGATCTGCCGGTCGTCGTCCCGGGGGTCCACACCGCCGCCCGGATACGCGTACGCGCCTCCGGCGAAGGCCATGGAGGCGCGTCTGCGCAGCATGTGTACGACGGGGGTGGACTCGGTGTCCTTGAGCAGCATGACGGTGGCCGCGCGCCTGGGGGCGACCGGTGTGAGCGTGCCCTCCGCGAGCGCGCGGATTCTCTCGGGCCACTCGGGGGGATACCACTGCCCATTCGCCATGGGCGGAGGCTATCCCGGAGTGAGCTGATGTTCGAGAGGCAACGATCGCCTCCCTGGGAGGCCTGCCTACGCCATAGGAGCAGGCCCACGCCCCGGAATCCGCTCACGCCACCGAGCCATACCCACGCCACGGCGGACCGGCTCACACCACGACGGTGACCGGCTCACACCGCGGCGGACCGGCTCACGCGTGCGTCAGCTCCACCAGGACCTCGACCTCGACGGGCGCGTCCAGCGGCAGCACCGCCACGCCGACCGCGCTGCGCGCGTGCACACCCTTCTCGCCGAGGACCTCGCCGAGGAGCTCGCTCGCGCCGTTCAGCACGGCGGGCTGGCCCGTGAAGTCGGACGCCGAGGCGACGAAGCCGACGACCTTCACCACGCGCGCGATGCGGTCGAGGTCACCCACGACCGACTTGACCGCCGCGAGGGCGTTCAGCGCACAGGTGCGGGCCAGCTCCTTGGCCTCGTCCGGAGTGACCTCCGCGCCCACCTTGCCGGTGACCGGAAGCTTTCCGTCCACCATCGGGAGCTGGCCGGCCGTGTACACGTACACACCCGACTGCACCGCGGGCTGGTACGCGGCCAGCGGCGGTACGACGTCCGGCAGGGTCAGTCCGAGCTCGGCCAGCTTCGCCTCGACGGCGCTCACGCGGCCTTCTCGCGCTTCAGATAGGCGACGAGCTGCTCGGGGTTGTTCGGCCCGGGCACGACCTGGACGAGCTCCCAGCCGTCCTCGCCCCAGGTGTCCAGAATCTGCTTCGTGGCATGGACGAGCAGCGGCACGGTTGAGTATTCCCACTTGGTCATGGGGCGACTTTAGCCGCTGGCGCGCACGCCGTTCCGTGGGCCTCGTCGGAGGCATCCCTCACACGTTGTCCACAGCCTCCTGCTTACTCCGGCGGTCGACTGGTTAGGCTCGAAGACGTGAGCAGGCTCCAGGTCGTCAGCGGCAAGGGCGGTACCGGCAAGACGACGGTCGCCGCAGCACTCGCGCTCGCCCTAGCGACCGAGGGCAAGCGTGCCCTTCTGGTCGAGGTCGAGGGCAGGCAGGGCATCGCGCAGCTATTCGAAGCGCAGGCCCTGCCCTACGAGGAGCGGAAGATCGCCGTCGCTCCCGGTGGCGGGGAGGTGTTCGCCCTCGCCATCGACCCCGAACTGGCCCTTCTGGACTACCTCCAGATGTTCTACAAGCTCGGCAGCGCCGGACGCGCGCTGAAGAAGCTCGGCGCCATCGACTTCGCGACCACCGTCGCGCCGGGCCTCAGGGACGTACTCCTGACGGGCAAGGCCTGTGAGGCCGTGCGCCGCAAGGACAAGCGCGGGCGCTTCGCGTACGACTACGTGGTGATGGACGCGCCGCCGACCGGCCGGATCACCCGCTTCCTGAACGTGAACGACGAGGTGGCGGGGCTCGCCAAGATCGGCCCGATACACAATCAGGCGCAGGCCGTCATGCGGGTGCTCAAGTCGCCCGAGACCGCCGTGCACATGGTGACGCTCCTTGAGGAGATGCCCGTCCAGGAGACCGCGGACGGCATCGCCGAGCTCCGCGCCGCGCGGCTGCCGGTCGGGCGGATCATCGTGAACATGGTGCGGCCCTCGATCCTCGACGAGACCGATCTGGAGCTCACCCGCGAGGCACCGCGCACGGCCATCGCCAAGTCGCTGTCCGCCGCCGGCCTCGGTGGCGCGCGCCGCGGCGGGGTCGCCGAGCGGCTGGTGGAGCCGCTGCTGACCCAGGCCGACGAGTACGCCGAGCGGCACGCGCTGGAGCGCGACCAGCGGGCCGTGCTCCAGGGCCTGGACCTCCCCCTGCACGAACTCCCGCTGCTCGCCGAGGGAATGGACCTCGGGGGCCTGTACGAACTCGCCAAGGAACTGCGTCAGCAAGGGATCTCATGAGCCAGGACCCGGCCCGCGCACACGACACGGCCCACTCGCACGAACCCGCCCGCGCCATAGACGCCTCCGCCGTCCTGGACGTCGATCCGCTGATCGACGACCCGAAGACCCGCATCGTGGTCTGCTGCGGCTCGGGCGGCGTCGGCAAGACCACCACGGCGGCGGCCCTCGGGCTGCGCGCGGCCGAGCGCGGCCGCAAGGTGGTCGTCCTCACCATCGACCCGGCGCGCAGGCTCGCCCAGTCGATGGGCATCGACGCGCTGGACAACACCCCGCGCCGGGTGAAGGGAGTCGACGACTCCGCGGACGGCGAACTGCACGCGATGATGCTCGACATGAAGCGCACCTTCGACGAGATCGTCGAGGCGCACGCGGACCACGAGCGGGCGGCCGCGATCCTCAGCAACCCCTTCTACCAGTCGCTCTCGGCGGGCTTCGCGGGCACGCAGGAGTACATGGCGATGGAAAAGCTGGGCCAGCTGCGGGCCCGCGAGGAGTGGGACCTCATCGTCGTCGACACCCCGCCCTCGCGCTCGGCGCTCGACTTCCTGGACGCCCCGAAGCGGCTCGGGTCGTTCCTGGACGGCAAGTTGATCCGGCTGCTGACGGCTCCGGCGAAGCTGGGCGGCCGGGCCGGGATGAAGTTCCTGAACGTCGGGATGTCGATGATGACCGGCACCCTCGGCAAGCTGCTGGGCGGCCAACTCCTCAAGGACGTGCAGACGTTCGTGGCCGCCATGGACACCACCTTCGGTGGTTTCCGCACCCGCGCGGACGCCACGTACAAGCTGCTCCAGGCGCCCGGGACGGCGTTCCTGGTCGTCGCGGCCCCGGAGCGGGACGCGCTGCGCGAGGCGGCGTACTTCGTGGAGCGGCTGGCCGCCGAGGACATGCCGCTCGCGGGGCTCGTGCTGAACCGCGTGCACGGCAGCGGCGCGGCCCAGCTGTCGGCGGAGCGGGCACTGGCCGCGGCGGAGACCCTCGACCTCGCCGCGGCGCCGGCCGAGGACCCCACGGCCGGTCCGGCCGAAGACCTGGCCGCCGGTCCTGGCGAGTCGAGTACCGGTCCGGCCGAGCCCGGCGCCGATTCGGCCGTCGCGGAAAATCTTGACGAGGTCCGCATTGTGGATCAGTCGGGCGGGAAAGCTGGACTTCGTAACTCTCCCGACACGTACGGCAGTTCAGAATCACCTGCTACCCGGACCACCGTCCCCGAGGCTCACGCGCCCGACGCAGGCTCCCCCGCCGCGGACCGGACCACCGCCGAAGGAGCCGGGACGGACGACCCCACCGTCGAACACGACCGCACCGTCGAACAACTCACGGCAGGCCTGTTGAGGCTGCACGCCGAGCGCATGCAGCTGCTCTCCCGCGAGCAGCGCACACGTGACCGCTTCGCCGCACGCCACCCCGAGGTGGCGGTGGCCGAAGTGGCCGCGCTGCCCGGCGACGTACACGACCTCGCAGGGCTGCGGAACATCGGGGAGCGGCTCGCGGCCGGTACCTCGCCGGCCGGAGCTGCGTAGCCTCTCGGGGCCGCGTCGGCCCCGGTTGCGTGCAGACGCCGTATACGACGCCCTGCGGGGTCGCGTGTACGTCACGTGGCCCCCTGACGCATACGGGGCCGATGGGACCCCGGTTGCGTGCGGAGAGGCGTCAGCCCACCGCCGCGTAGTTCTCGTACACCTCTTCCTCGTCGAGAGGCAGAATGCCCGCCCCTCGCTCGTACTCGGTACGCGCGGTTTCGAGCAGCCTGCGCCAAGAGGTGACGGTGGGCCGCCTGCGCAGCAGTGCGCGGCGCTCCCGCTCCGTCATTCCTCCCCACACGCCGAACTCGACGCGGTTGTCCAGCGCGTCGGCCAGGCACTCCGTGCGCACCGGACATCCGGTGCACACTGCCTTGGCCCGGTTCTGCGCTGCTCCTTGAACGAACAGTTCATCCGGATCGGTAGTGCGGCAGGCCGCCTGCGCACTCCAGTCGGTTACCCAGCCCATACCGGCGCCGTCCTCTCCCGAATCGAGGCTCCCCCACGGCGGCAGCGGCATATTCACCGCCGCCAGTTGAGGACGTTACGGAAGGTGGGCACAGTCAACCAGCCCCTTCGGGCCCAATCTTGAATGGCCCGAATGGACTATGGGTACGCGACAGATCACCCAACGGAGTGACCCGGCGACATGCGTGACCTTCCCGGCAAACCGGGGCAGTTGAGGTGCGTCACATCGGACACCAACTGACACATGAGGCGGATTCGGGCACGTGCTCAACAAAAAAGTTGAGTTCCGACCGAAACGATTCGGGGTCGCCGGACGTATTGATACGTAGCCCTACTGCTGTGACAGTTGAGAGCAGCTTAGGCCAAGGCCTGTACGTGTGTCCGGCGAATGAGAACGTAGGCTGCCCCCATGCCAAAAAAGCGCTCGGGTGGGGGTCTGTCGCCAACGCAACAGGCCGCCAAGTTCCTCGGTGTCAGTGTGCTCGCGGGAGCCGTCATGGCCGGAATCGCCGTGCCGGCGTTCGGCGCGCTCGGTCTCGCGGCCAAGGGTTCGGTCGAGGGGTTCGACGAGATCCCCACCAATCTGAAGCGGCCACCGCTGAGCCAGCGCACGACGATCCTGGACAGCAAGGGCGGCCAGATCGCCACGGTCTACTCCCGTGACCGCACAGTGGTCGACCTCAAGGACATCTCGCCGTACATGCAGAAGGCGATCGTCGCGATCGAGGACGCGCGGTTCTACGAGCACGGCGCGGTCGACCTCAAGGGTGTCCTGCGTGCGCTCAACAAGAACGCGCAGAGCGGCGGCGTCTCCGAGGGCGCCTCCACGCTCACGCAGCAGTACGTGAAGAACGTCTTCGTGGAGGAGGCCGGCAACGACCAGACCAAGGTCGCCCAGGCCACCCAGCAGACCCTCGGCCGGAAGGTCCGCGAGCTGAAGTTCGCGATCCAGGTCGAGGAGGAGCTCGGCAAGAAGAAGATCCTCGAGAACTACCTGAACATCACGTTCTTCGGTCAGCAGGCCTACGGCGTCGAGGCCGCGTCCCAGCGTTACTTCTCCAAGTCCGCCAAGGACCTGAAGGTGGAGGAGGCCGCGCTGCTCGCCGGCATCGTCCAGTCGCCGAGCCGGTACGACCCGGTCAACGACGAGGAGGAGGCCGTCAAGCGGCGCAACATCGTGCTGCAGCGGATGGCCGACGTCCACGACATCTCCCAGGCCGAGGCCGACAAGGCCAAGAAGAAGCCGCTCGGCCTGAAGGTCAGCAGGCCCAAGAACGGCTGCATCACGGCGGTCAAGGGCGCCGGCTTCTTCTGTGACTACGTCCGCGAGGTGTTCCTCAACGACCCGGTCTTCGGCAAGACCCAGAAGGCCCGGGCCAAGGTCTGGAACCAGGGCGGCCTGACGATCAGGACGACGCTCGACCCGCAGTCGCAGGACTCGGCGCAGTCCTCGATCAAGGACCACGTCTACAAGAGCGACGACGTGGCGACCGCCGCCACCATCGTCGAGCCCGGCACCGGCAAGATCCTCGCGATGGGCCAGTCGCGTCCGTACGGCTTCGGCAAGAACGAGACGCAGATGAACCTGTCCGTGGACGCCAACATGGGCGGCGGCGCGGGATACCAGCCCGGTTCGACGTTCAAGCCGATCGCGGCCGCGGCGGCCATCGAGGGCGGCAAGCCGGCGAACCAGGTGTACTCGTCGCCGTACCAGATGGACTACCCGAGCCCGGTCTCGGCCTGTGACGGCAAGAGCTGGAACGAGAAGGGCGTCCCGGTCGAGAACGAGAACGAGACCGAGGTCGGCCCGTACGACATGCAGGACGCGACCGCGAAGTCGGTCAACACGTACTACATCCAGCTGATCAGTGACATCGGCATCTGCCCCGTGACCGACATGGCGGGCAAGATGGGCGTCGAGCGCGCCGACGGCAAGAAGATGAACCAGGCCCCGTCGATCGCCCTGGGCACTCAGGAGATGTCCCCGCTCACGATGGCGAGCGCGTACGCGACCTTCGCCACGCGGGGCACGTACTGCTCGCCGATCGCCATCGAGTCGATCCGCCAGATCGTCGGCGGTCAGAAGAAGTCCCTGCCGGTGCCGAAGTCGACGTGCTCACGCGCGATGTCGGAGAACACCGCCGACACCATCAACACGCTCCTCAAGGGCGTGGTCGAGGACGGTACGGGTTCTGAGGCCGGCCTCGACAGCCGGGCGAGCGCGGGCAAGACCGGTACGACGGACGAGCGCTACGCGGCCTGGTTCGTGGGCTACACGCCGAACATGGCCGGCGCGGTCTGGGTCGGCGACCCGGCCCACAAGCGGCGGATGACCAACATCACCATCGGCGGCGTCCCGCACGAGAAGGTCTTCGGCGGCAAGGTCCCCGGACCGATCTGGCGCGACATGATGGCCGGCGCCCTTGAGGGCAAGGACGCGCCCCAGTTCAACCTCATCCACATCCCGCGCGGCGACACCGGCAAGGACGACGGCCGCGGCGACGAGAACGAGGACGACGGCGACCAGAACGACGACGGCGGGAACGGGGACAACGGCGGGAACGGTGGTGGCAACGGGGACGGCGGGAACGGCAAACCGGACTTCCCCGGTCCGACCATCTCGATCCCCGACGACTGGACGGTCCGCGGAAACGAGAACGGCGGCGGGAACGGAGACGGCGGGACCTTCCCGTAGACGGCCGGGGCCCGTAGTCCGGGCTCCCGATGCCGAGTTCGGGATCAGAATCGAGTTCGAGTTCAGGATCGGGCTCGGTTCGGGTTCGGGTTCGGCGGGCCGTAGTCCTTCGTAGTCCGTAGCTGTACGCCGATGGGGGCGCCCCTTGTGACCAGGGGCGCCCCCATCGGCGTACGGCATATGTGGTGCACGGCCAGGGCGTGTATGGGCACGGCCCTCTCGGCGGCTCCGGGGCTCAGCCCGCGAGCAGCTTCTTGACCACCCCGGCGACGCGGCCGCCCTCGGCCAGGCCCGCCACCTTCGGGTTCACGATCTTCATGACCTGGCCCATGGCGCGCGGGCCCTCGGCGCCGGCGGCCTTCGCCTCCTCGACCGCCTGCGCGACGATCTGCCGGAGCTCGTCGTCGGAGAGCTGCTTGGGCAGGTACTCGGCGAGGACCACGCCCTCCGCCTTCTCCCGCTCGGCCGACTCCGCACGGCCGCCCTGCGCGAAGGCATCGGCCGCCTCGCGGCGCTTCTTCGCCTCCTTGGCGATCACCTTCTGCACCTCGTCGTCGGAGAGCTCGCGCTTCGTCGTACCCGCGACCTCCTCCTTCTGGATGGCGGCGAGGGTCAGCCGGAGCGTCGAGGAGCGGAGCTCGTCGCGCTCCTTGATGGCGGCGTTGAGGTCTGCCTGCAGCTTCGACTTGAGCGTGGTCATGGGGTGATTGTCGCAGGTGTGGTGCGGCGGGTGCCCATGGATTTCGGGCGCCCCCTCCGGCGACTCTCCGACGACCCTTCGATGGTTCCTCCGATGGTCCTCCGATGGTCTTACGAGTGTGTGGGGTCTGACACGATGGGCTTATGCGCGCGCGATACGGAGTACCTCTGGGAATCGCGGCGGCTGGCGCCGCCGGTCTGCTCTACTCGGCGGGTTTCGAAGCCCGCTCCTTCCGTCTGCGGCGGGTGACGGTCCCGGTGCTGCCACCCGGGATGCGACCGCTGCGCGTGCTCCAGGTCTCCGACATCCACATGGTGAGCGGCCAGCGCAAGAAGCAGCGCTGGCTGCGGTCGCTGGCCGGGCTGCGTCCCGACTTCGTCATCAACACCGGGGACAACCTGTCCGACCCGGAGGGCGTGCCCGAGGTGATGGACGCCCTCGGTCCGCTGATGGAGTTCCCGGGCGCGTACGTCTTCGGCTCGAACGACTACTACGGGCCCAAACTCCGCAACCCCGCCCGCTACTTGTTCGAGAAGGCGCAGGGCAAGCACGGGCTGAACGGCAACGCGCCCGCGGTCGGCGTGATCCACAACCCGTGGGAACCGCTGCGCGACGGCTTCGACGCGGCGGGCTGGCTGAACCTGACGAACGCCCGCGGTTCGCTGAAGATCGACGGCTTCGAGATCGAGCTGACCGGGCTCGACGACCCGCACATCAAGCGCGACCGCTACGCGCGCGTGGCCGGCGGCCCGTCCGACTCGGCCGACCTCTCGATGGGCATCGTGCACGCCCCGTACCTGCGCACGCTCGACGCCTTCACAGCGGACGGCTACCCCCTGATCCTGGCCGGCCACACCCACGGCGGCCAGCTGTGCATCCCCTTCTACGGCGCCCTCGTCACCAACTGCGACCTGGACACGGAACGGGCGAAGGGCCTGTCCACGCACACGGAGACGGAGTCCGGGCGGACTGCCTACATGCACGTGTCGGCGGGCTGCGGCACGAACCGCTACACACCGGTACGGTTCGCGTGCCCGCCGGAGGCTACGTTGCTTACGTTGGTGGGGCGGGGTTGAGGGGTTGAGGGGTTCCGGGGGCCGAAGAGGCCCGAAGGGGTTGCCGGGGCCGAGGGAGCCGAGGCGGTTGATGGGGATCGGGCGGCGAGACGGGCGCTGACGTGTAGGAGGCAGCGGCGGGGAGAGGGCTGACGTGTGGGGGTGCGTCATGGGGATGCGTGGGGCGCGTGAGGGTGCGTAGGGCACGCGGGGTGCGTGTGAGGCACGGCGGGGGTGCGTGTCGGGCACGTGAGGGTGCGTAGGCACGCGGGGGTGCGTGTGAGGCACGGCGGGGGTGCGTGTCGGGCACGTGAGGGTGCGTAGGCACGCGGGGGTGCGTGTGAGGCACGGCGGGGGTGCGTCAGGCACCGCGCGGGGGCGCGTGGAGCAGCACCGCCCGACCGGTTCAACCCACCTCGCCCCTTTTGCCCAACCCGCTTAGCGTGAGGGGATGACCGCCCCCCTGCCCGCAGACATCCCGGACATACCCGTCCTCCCGGGCGTGGCCGCCAACGCCGCCGCCATCGTCCCCGTCGTCCCGGCGGACGCGGTGGTCCCCCGCGTCCGCCGCCCCCTGGTCGCCGCCTTCCGCCTCCTCGTCGCGCTGACGGCGACCGCGGGTGTGGCGCTCGCGCTGACCCTGGGTACACCGTCCCGGGTCATGAGCCACTTCACGATCCTGAGCAGCGTCGTGGTGGCCGCGGTGTTCACCGCCTCGGCCTGGCGGGCATGGTCGGCCCGCCGCCCCCTACCGCCGTCCGTCACCGCCGGCACGATGCTGTACACGGTGGGCGCGGGCCTGGTCCAGCACGTGATCCTGGCGAACGGTTCGAGCGCGCTCTCGATCACGGGCGACACCGGTCCGCTCACCGGCTGGCCCGCCCTCACGAACCAGCTCCTGCACACGGCGGTCCCGCTCATGGCCGTACTGGACTGGTTCCTGCTGACCCGCCCGGGCCCACTGCGTCTCCACACCGCGGCCACCTGGCTCGTGCTGCCCGCCGGGTACCTGGCCTTCACCCTCGCGCGGGGCGCGCTGCTGCCCGCCAACACCCAGGCGCGCTACCCGTATCCCTTCCTGGACGTGCCTCGACACGGCTATGTCGAGGTCCTGGGCAACGCCACCGTCCTCGGCCTCGCCTGCTACGCACTGGGCCTCCTGCTCGTCGCCCTCGACCACATCCGCCCCGTTCCGCGCCGCCACCGACCCCCCGAAAACCGGATTTCGTCTCCGGCCACCGGTGGGCTAAAGTAAACGACGTCGCCACGAACCGGGCCCACACAAGTGGCCCGCTCAAAGCGACATCGGGGTGTAGCGCAGCTTGGCAGCGCGCTTCGTTCGGGACGAAGAGGTCGTGGGTTCAAATCCCGCCACCCCGACAGTGAAACACCAGGTCAGGGGCCTGATCCGCATTGCGGGTCGGGCCCTTGAGTGGTTCGCGGGGCCATTCTGGGAGCCAAGCTCGACATCCGGCTCCGGGGGGGGCCGAGGAAGCCGTAGCGGGCAAGCGGGCAGCCAGCGCCACGGCGGTGAAGCAATCAACGCTGGCCTTGGTTCTGCGTTCCCTGATTGTCAGTGCTCGTCCTTAGGCTGGTACGTGCTGTACTGCGCGTCCCTTAGGAGAGCTCGTGGACCACCTGTACAAAGACCTCGGCAACCTCAAGAAGGGCTCCAGGGTCGTCGTCGCCGTGCGCGACAAGGCCAACGTGCAGGTGATGACCCGTAGCGCGTACAGCAGTTACAAGGCGGGAAAGAGGTACCGGGCCATCGGTGGCAGCATCACTCGCTCTCGCTCTCCGCTCCAGGTCACCATCCCCAATAGCGGGCATTGGATCGTTACCGTCGACCTCGGTGGTCTCCCTGGCCGCATCAGCGCTTCTGTCCAGGTAGAGCCGCCCCCACGCGGGTTCCTCCCGCCGGCCCGGGGGCCGCAGCGCAACCCGGCACGGTCCGTCGCAATCCACGAGCCGGAGGAACCCCCGGAAGACGTGCTGGGTGGCCAGACCTGGGACGTATTCATCTCACACGCTTCGGAAGACAAGGCAGCCGTTGCCCGCCCCCTTCGGGACGCGCTGACCAAGTTGGGTGTGGCGGTCTGGCTCGACGAAGCCCAGATGCGGATCGGGGACAGCCTCCGCCGCAAGATCGACGAAGGGATCAGGGCAAGCCGATTTGGCGTCGTCGTGCTCTCGACGTCTTTCATCACCAAGGGATGGCCCAACCACGAACTTGACGGGCTCGTTACTCGTAACGTGGCTGGGGAGCAGTCACTCCTGCCGATCTGGCACGACCTGACTGCTGATGACGTCCGGCGCTACAGCCCCTCCCTTGCGGGCAAAGTGGCGATGAGCACCAGCGAATACCCCATTGAGGAGATCGCGCAGCAGATCGCCGACGTAGTTCAAGGAGAGAGTCCCGCTTAAATTCGGAAGCGCTGTCGCCGAAGCAGCCACCAATGCACCCTTCTAGAGTGGCATCGCCATGCCCACCGGAGCAGAGCTCAACGAGTCCCGGAGGGCAGGAGGTGGCCGCCGAGTCAGGATGCTAAGGCCGCCAGACAAGACGGAGCATCAGCGTAAGGGGGGCCGGTGGCCAATCGGAGTAGGCATGGAGGCAATAGCGCAGTGCGCGTAGGGTTGCGCACCGCGTTAGCCGGCGTTATGGGAAGCGTGATCGGTATCGCCGCATACTCGATCAGTCAGACAGGCGGACAGCGGCTGTCAATCATCGTGGGCTGTCTCGCCGGCGTCGCCGCGGTCCTCGGTTTGGAGCTGTACCGCAGATCAGCACAGCTGACGGAGGTCCGTCTCGTCCTCTTCGGTAACGAAATGTCGTTCACCACCAAGACGGACATGCGTCAGGCCGCCCAACGAATGTTCTTCCAAGCCGCCACCCGGGTGGCCACTCGCCCGCTGGAAGACGGCAGCGGGAACTTGCGCGAGGCCCTCACCTCACTCAAGGTGCTGTTCGATCTCTATCGCGAGCCACTGGAGGGCTACACGACCCCTCCTCCCCCTGCCAAGGGGGACTCTGTGTACGAACTGGCTCTGGATGTTCTCAACTTCGAACTCGCTCCGTTCCTCTCCAAGTGGCACCCCAGCCTGAAAGACTTCGAAGACCACCACCCCAACCAGGATGAATCCGAGTGGCCACAGCACGCCGCGTTCCGCGCGGAGCTCAGCCAACTGCAGGAACGGCTGAGGCCGTACGTAATCGGGCTGGGGGAGATCGCCGGTATCCGCGATCCGGAGCGGCATCTACGCCCGTCGGGCCGCTCCGTGCAGTCCCGTCCTACGGTGCCGCGGCAGGACGGTTGGTCGCCGGCGTAACTGACTGAGGTGGGCGCTTGGAGTCGCTCGGAGGGAACTCACCTAACTCGGTGACGCCCAGGCCACTGGCGAGTTCACGAGGTTTCAAGGTCGAGGTAGCTGTCGATGTCAGGGTGGGGCCACGGCAGCCTGTCGTAGTCGCTCACCTGCCGCGCGATGTGGGCCTCGGCTTGCCCAATCAGTTTCTCGATTTCGTGGACAACGCCACCGTGCGTACGACGACGCCCGTCATGCACAGTGTCCCACTTGCTCTTCTTGCTCTGGCGGGTCGTCGCCCCCTGCTCTTTGCTGCCGAAGCCCTTGAGCTTGCTGTTCCAGACCGGCGTGTATCCGACACGCAGTGCGTTCTCACCCAGATCAGCGTGTACAGCAGGCAGCAGGAGGGCACGGAACCGGAACTCGGCGATCGGCAGCCCGCCTTCCATGATCGACAGACGGTGGTGCTTGAGCCTGCCATGGAGGGGATACCGCTCCCGAACGCTCTCCCCGGTGGCGCTGTCGCTACGGGCCTGCCCCGCGTAGACGGGGACTTGAAGGCTCGCGAGCGGGAGGTACAAGTCCACGCTCACGCCACGGTAGTACAGGGCGTAGAGCCCGGAGCCCTTGAACCTCGGGATCTCGTGCGTCATGGAGACCAGGGGTTGCCGCTCGAAGGTTGCACAGATGGTGTTCGCGATCTGCTCGGTCGACAGAGGGTCGAACGAGGCGGGGGTGTACTCGGCGGGCATGGCTTCCTGATCAGTAATCGACCCGTCTACAGGGAGACCCCGTTGGAGCGGGTTACGGTCGGCTACTACGCCTTCTGGTCACTCTCGGCATCGAAGAGATCATCTTGGGTGATCTCTTCGGGTGACGCCTCGGGCTCGGTCTCGGCCACTGTGCCAGACCGGTAGTACCGCCAGGCGCTCTTGTACTCGGCCGGGGAGTCCGGGTACATGATCACGTACCCCATGAGGGCGGCGATCTGCCACGCTTCTGGAAGCGCCTCGGATACCGATTGGAACGCCTCGTCGGCGGACAGCCCCTCCTGCGGCACAGTCAAGAAAGTGGACTTCGAGCGCGGCGGCTCGGCGTATCGGAAGTTGTAGGGCAGCCCGCCCTTGAGTACCTTGAGCAATGCGCTCAGCGAGATCTGTCCGGGCTCCAAGTCCTCTACGGGGCGGTCTAGGTCGATCGGATAGACAACGTCGAAGTGGTTCTTCTTAAGGATCGTGCTGTCACGCTGACGCCCCGGGTCCTTATTGCCGAACCCGTTGTTGTTCCACGGTATGTTGCCCATTTCCTTGTGGTGGCTTATGAGCAGCCGCTCGGGCGCCAAGGCTGAGAAGTCCTCATCGACGTACAAGCAAGAGAACGTAACGTCACGGAGGTCGATGTTGCGCCGACCCGAGAGCTTCCGCAGATGGTTTGCCAGCCTACCGGGCAAGGACTCATCAGCCTTGCCCACATAGACGAACTCACCGTGAAGGTAGAGCTGGTAGACGCCGGGCCGCTCCTCGAGACTGGCGAGGTACTGCCCGGCCAGTGGAGCGCGACCGATCCGTGTCAACGCATGGGCCAATTGATCACCGAGCGCCTTGGTAATGCTCAGCCGGAAGTGATCGTGATAGGTGCCACGTCCGTCTGAACTGGCCGACTGCGTCATTCCCTTGGGCTCCTTCTGCCTCGTTGATCACCACGGACCCTATGGCCTCGCTCACACACAGGCGACTCGTTTGACTGAAAACCCACCACGATCACCAACTCCGCGGTATAGTTTCCCCATGCTTGACCTGCCTGAAGAAGCAAAGAAGCTGCGGACCAGCGTTGAACTGTTCGCGGGTGGAGGCGGCCTGGCCATGGCGGTCCACCAAGCGGGTTTTCGCCCACTCCTGTTCAACGAGTTCAACAACCGGGCCTGCGAGACACTCATCGCGAGCGCGCGGAAGACCCTCGGTGTCGACGGCTTGGAGCTCACCGAGGAGAAGAACCCCAAGGCGCCGCAGCCGGGGCAGCCCGCCCCTCTCTACCCGGGCGACGTGCGCGACCTAGACTTGAGCGCCTTCCAGGGCAAGGTCGATGTCCTCGCCGGAGGCCCTCCGTGTCAGCCGTTCAGCGCCGGAGGGGTAGCCAAGGGCGACGAGGACAAACGCAATATGTTCCCGGCCATGTTCAAGGCCGTACGAGAGATGCGACCGAAGGTCGTTATCTGCGAAAACGTCCGCGGACTACTGCGGCCGTCATTCGTCGACTACTTCCAATACATCCAGAACGAGCTGAGTCTTCCATTTGAGAAGCGCGTCGATGAAGTCAATTGGCAGGACCACAACGCCCACCTGACACGCATTCTCGACCAACTATCCGACGAAGACAGTGACCCGGATCACTACAAGGTCGTGATGGTGCCGGTCAACGCCGCCAGCTATGGCGTCCCGCAGGTACGCAACCGGGTCGTAATCGTGGCCTTCCGGGCTGACCTCGGCGTGGACGTCAACGGCTTCGAGAAGTATGTGAAGACGGAGAGGTTCTCCGAAGCGGCCCTGTTCCGATCCATGCGCGAGGACGACGGTCCCTACTGGAAGCGCCACCCAACCGTAGAAGACCACGTTCGCGACCGAGTACGTGCGCGCCTTCCGAAAGTAATCAAGGAAGACGACTGCCAGCCGTGGCGCACGTTGCGCGACGCCATCCAGGGATACGGCACGGACGTGAAGCTCCCCGCGCTGCCCCGTGTCGACAGGGACCGGCTTTCCGAGAAGTTCGATTTCGGTCGAGAGATCAAAACCGTCGGTCACATCGGATGGCCTGGGGCCCGCATCTACAAGGGGCACACCCCGAACGAACTCGACCGTCCCGCGAAGACGGTCAAGGCTGGCGTTCATGGCGTGCCGGGTGGCGAGTCCGTGATGCTGCTGGACGATCGGATCCGAGACACCTCGTCGCCGGATGGCTGGAGCTACTTGCACCGCTACATGACCGTGCGTGAGGCCGCTCGAGTAATGACGTTCCCAGACGATTGGCATGGCTCAGGCCCCCGGGGCGAGCAAATGCGGCAGTTGGGCAACGCTGTTCCGGTCGTTCTCGGTGAGTTCTTCGCCAAGGCAGTCTCCGACGCCCTAGCTGCGGCGGGACACTAGACTCATGCCGCAGACAGGGGTCGGGGGTCGCTGGAAGGACAGGCCGCCCCCGGAACGCGCGTATAAGCGTCGAGCTAGCTCGGCCGCGCCAGCAGTTGAGCAAGACCGTGCCGCCGGTGGCCGCAATCGCCGCAACGTCGCCCTGAGTGACGGGCGTCTCGCACGCGCCTCAATCACGCTCCGCTTGTACCGGAGCACACGGCGCGTTCGCGCCTATCTGCGCTGGTCACAAGATGGCAAGACTGAGGAGCGGTACGTCTGCGAGGTCGAGTTCGACTCACGCAAACAGAACCTTGCTGAGGCATGGCGACATGCCCGAGCAAAGGGACTGCTGGCACAAGAAGCCCTGCCCCCGGAGTCGACTGCGTCGTCGCTCGAAGTGCGAGCTTCAATGCGCGGCAACCGCGGCAAGGACACCAAACCGGAACTTCTGCTCCGCAGCCTTCTCCATCGCCGCGGCATGCGCTACCGGGTCGACACCCGGCCAATCTCCGACATCCGACGGAGAGCCGACCTCGTGTTCCCCGGCGATCGCATCGCGGTATTCGTGGACGGCTGCTTCTGGCATGGCTGCCCGGACCACTACCGGCCTGCCACGAAGAACGCGGACTTCTGGCGGGAGAAGATCAACGGCAACAGGGCAAGGGACACTCAGACCAACGACACGCTGACCGCGGCCGGTTGGACAGTCATCCGCGTTTGGGAGCACGACGACCTGGCCGGAGCAGCGACTCGAATCGAGAACGCCGTCCGGCGAAAGCGCGACTCAGCGCGCCTCGTCGCTACAACGGGCGACCACTGATCAGGTCACTGACAGCGTCATCCAAACGGCGCATGACGATCCGGCCGTCCCCATCGCTGTGAGCCAACAATGTCTCACCGGGGTTGGTGCCGGCCTCTGCCAAGATGCTCATGGGTAGGGCAACCGTGCCGTCGGCGCCGACGGTGACCTCGGATGGGCTTCGAATCACCACCCCAGTCTTTCATGCGTGGTGAGGCGGGATCAGGCGCCAAGGCGCACCGCAGCAAGTGAGTCAGTTTGCCACGCGGTCTGAACGGACACGAGGATGATGGCGGCGGCCTGGGCCGAGGCGCGGCTGCGGCCGCTGGTGGAGGCGCGACCGCCGCCAGCCGGATAGGTGCACGTCATCATCTTCGGCAAGGGCCTCGATGCGCGTGCCGGAGAAGACCCTCCGGTCACTGCGGCACAGACGGCATCTACGCCACCGCGGCACCACGGCTCCCGTGCCGACACTGCAACGGACGTCGATCTCATCTCAAGGGCCCGAGTCACGGTCTTGATGGACAGCTGTCACTGGCATGTCCGTCAGCGTCTACGGCCAGCGACGAACGGCAGGGGTTCTGACGGGACACGACCATCGCCAACGGAATCCGAGACGCCGAAGGGGCGGAAACATTCCGCGGTTCTGGGAACACGAGGATCTGAGGCCACGGAACGCGTCGCGAAACTGGACGCCCGAGGAAACCGCGCGCCATGACGGCCACATCCGTTTTCCTCACCACCATCCGCGACTGGATCCTCCCTGTTCACGGGGGTTCACCACCTTCGTCCCCGTCCCGGTAGCTACACAGTTCGCCGGGTTTCGCAAACTCCGGCCAGATTGTCAGTGGCCCCCTCTAACCTCGGGATCGGACGTTCGGCTCATGAGGGTCGGGCGGCTTCGCCGCACCCAGACACGCCGCAGCCGCCGCGACAGCGTCCCGATTCCGCCAGGAGGGTCCCACCGGAGTGAAAATCACCCCTTCCGCCCGCGTACTGAGCATGCTGGGCGAGATCGATTTCGACGAGTGGCAGTGCGTGGCCGAGCTCGTCGACAACCCCTTCGACGACTTCCTCGACATCCTTCGCTCGGGGACGGAGTGGCCGGACGGCTTCACTGTCAGCGTGACCCTGCCATCGTCCGCGAAAGGGGTCCTGGAGGTCCGTGATACCGGGCGGGGCATGTCGTACGACCGGTTGGCGCGTGCGGTGCGAGCCGGTTGGTCCGGAAACGACAAACACGACAAGCTCGGCTTGTTCGGCATGGGCTTCAACATCTCGACTGCCCGCCTCGGCAGGCGCACCCGCATCCTTACAACTCGAGTTGGCGACACGGAATGGATCGGCGTCGAAATCGACCTCGACCAGATCAAGGATGACTTCGAAGCGAAGGACATCACCGAGTCGAAGAGCGACCCGTCTCATCACGGCACGCGGATCATCGTCGACCGCCTGCAGCCGACGCGTGCCGAGTGGCTGCGCCGCAATGGCGCCTCGCTCCGCAACACTCTGGGCTCGGTGTACTCATGGATCCTGACCGAGCGACCCTTCGAACTCTACGTCGGCGGGACCCGGGTCAAGCCAGTTCGCCACTGCCGCTGGGGCGACGACCGTTACGTGCTCTACAACGGCAAGGAACAGATCCCCGCCTACATCCCCATCGACGAGAAGCTCCAGGACGGGATCGCCTGCCAGGACTGCGGGGAGTGGCAGATTGGTGTGGGCGAGGTCTGTTCGGTCTGCGGCAGCGGCAACCTGACGGTGCGCGAGCGCCGGATTCACGGCTGGCTTGGCGTCCAGCGCTATCTCGACAAGACCGAGTACGGGATCGACTTCCTGCGTAATGGCCGGAAGATTCTTCGCTGGGACAAGCGGGTCTTCACCTGGAACAACCCCTACGGGCGCGAGGGCGAGGAGGAAGAGCCTGAGTATCCGGTCGAACTCGCCCACCAAGGCGGCCGCCTTATCGGCGAGATCCACCTCGACCACGTCCCCGTCATGTACCAGAAGGATGCTTTCGAGTACGGGGACCCCAGCTGGCTCGCGGCTGTGGAGGTGCTGCGCGGCGTGGCGCCACTGCAGCCCAAGCGCGCGCCGGGCTACCCGGAGAACGAGAGCCCACTGGCCCTGCTGTTCAAGGGCTTCCGCCGCAACGACGCGGGCCTGCGCTGTCTCGTCCCGGGCGACGGCCAGAAGCCGGTCCATACGGATACCCGGAACTGGGGTCGGAAGTTCCAGGCTGGCGCCCCCGAGTTCCAGACCGACGAGCACTGGTGGCAGGCGGTTCTGCGGCACGAGGAAATCAAGAAGCGGGGCAAGGAGACCAAGACGGCGGCCAGTGTGCCGGCCCAGCCCGACGAGCAGGCCGTCAAGGACGCGCTCGACTTCCCGATCGATATGCCTACCTCCGGCACCGTCGGCGGGCTGGTGGGCGCGCCCACCACCTCCGGCACGACTGCTGTGGCGGTGAAGGAGGAGAAGGAGACCCGCAGCGAGCGCCTGGCCCGTTACGAGAGTGCGGCGTCGCCGCACTCCTACCTGAGCCGGCCGTTCGGCCACCCCGAACTCGGCTACGTGAAAGTCCAGACCCTCCTGCTGAAGCCGGGCGATCCGCTCCTCGACGACCGTGGGCTGTCCGTCCCGGTCCTCCTCGACCAGCGGTCGGGCAACGAGGTCACCGCCCTTGTCGATCCCGAGCACTCCGCGTTCCGGCGGTTCGGCACGGACTACGCCGATCTCATCCTGGTCGAACTGGCCGCTGTCCTGAAAGTTCGGGCGCGCTCCGACTGGAGCCCGTCCCAGCTCGTCGCCGCGATCCGCGCCGAGTCCCTGCAGGACAGCGTGCTCGACAGCACCACTGTTGGAGCGGAGGCCCGCGATCTCCTCACGGAGATCCGTGAACGTGTGGCCGAGGTCATCGACCGGAACGATGTCGGCTGCCCTACCTCCTACGGTCACCTCTCCGACGAAGAGAAGGTCGCGACCGAGGAGGCGATGATCGCCGCCGGACGCGTCGGCCTCGTCGGCCGTCTCGGCCGGGACTCCGGTTTCGTCCACCACATGCCCGCCTTGGCCTTGGTCCAGCTCGTCCAGGCAATGCCGCAGTCGTTCATGGACGGTGCCGTCTTCCGTGGCCCGTACGCCGGGGTGTCGTCGCCATCTGGGAAGGCGCTGAGTCTGGCCCGGGTCACGGGCTGCCTCGCGGACGTGGCGACGCTCGGCACGTTCGCGGGTGGGGCGACCACTCAGCAGCTCAAGCGGGCTCGCCTGAGCATCGCCTTGCTGCGCGACGAGCTGGCAGGCGAGGGGTGAGCGCCGTATTCCTGAAGGCCGCCGAACTGCGCGACGGTGGCCCGGAGGGGCTGACCAAGGCGCTCGAACGGACCCTGTGGCACCTCGGGTTCCAGGACGTCCGCATCATCGACGGCGCTCACGACCACGGCGCCGACCTGCTCGCGGTCCGCGCCCGCGAGCAGTGGGTGTTCCAGAGCAAGTGGAAGGCACACGGCCCGGCCGACCACGCGGGCGTCGACGACCTCGAACGTGCGCGCACCCACTACCGGGCCGACAAGGCCGTGCTGGTGACCAACACGGACATCACCGCGTCGGCCGAGGCGCGGCGTCAGGCGCTGGCGGGGATCGGGATCGACATCGCCCTTTGGCACGGGGCCACCCTGGACACGATCGGTCAGAGGATGCCCAATCGCGTGCCCACCCGCTACTCTCTGCGGCCGTACCAGGAACAGGCTGTGGCCGCGATCGAGCGGGACCTCGACAGTGAGGGGACGGCGTTGCTGATCCTGGCGACAGGGCTGGGAAAGACGGTCGTCGGCGGCGAGGTCATCGGAAACTTGCTGGCGTCGCGGCCGGACGCGCGCGTCCTGGTCGTCGCCCACATGCGCGACCTTGTCGGCCAGCTGGAGAAAGCACTGTGGCGGCACCTGCCGAAGAGCGTGCCCACCCGCCTCCTGACTGGCGAGAGCAAGCCCCGGGACCTCGACGGCGTTGTAGTAGCGACGGTTGAGTCGGCACTGTCCGCCGTACGCGTGGGATACAAACCCGACCTCATCATGATCGACGAGACCCATCACGTGGCCGCGACCGGCAGGTTTGCGGAACTTCTCGATCTGTGCGGGACTGCGGGACGATTCGGGGTCACCGCCACTCCTTGGCGCGGCGACAAGTTCGACATCACGGCTCGCTTCGGCCACCCCAGCTTCAAGATGGGCATTGCCGAGGGCATGGCAGCGGGCTACCTGTCGGCCGTCGACTACAAGCTGCACGCGGACGGTATCGACTGGGACGCCGTCCGGGACATCAGCCGTCACGGCTACTCCATCAAAGATCTGAACCGGCGCCTATTCCTCCCCCAGCGGGACGAGGAGATTGTCGAGCATCTGCGGACGGCTTGGCGAGAGACCGCCGAGCCTCGCGCCATCCTGTTCTGCCAAACCATCGAGCACGCCGAGCACATGGCGGGCCTCCTCGCCCTCTCGGATCCGGCGTGGGCCAACGCCTCACACCTGCACAGCGGCCTGTCGAAGCGTCACCGAGACATACTGCTCAACGAGTTCCGTCTCGGCCGCGTCCCGGTCATCACCTGTGTCGACGTGGTCAACGAAGGCGTCGACGTGCCCGATGTGAACCTGATCGCCTTCCTGCGCGTCACCCACAGTCGAAGGATCTTCGTCCAGCAGCTCGGCCGAGGGCTGCGTCTGAGCCCCGGCAAAAAGGCTCTGAAGGTCCTCGACTTCGTGACCGACATCCGTCGCGCCGCAGCGGTACTGAACCTGCGCCGGACGCTGGAGGCCAAGGAGACCGAGCACCTGGAACTCCCGCACGTTTCCCGAATCGAGTTCCAGGACGAGACGGTCGGCTCCCTGATGGACATGTGGATCCAGGATGCCGCCGACCTCGAGACCGCGGCGGACGAGGTCCGCCTTCAGTTCCCCCTACCCAAAGGAATCCTGTGACCGACTACAAGATCCCGCCCGCCGTAGAGAAGGCCGTGGTCACGCGAATCTACGCCCAGGCTGACGGGGCCCAGTGGCCACACCTCCAGGACGTAGACCGCACCCGCCTGTACCGGGAGTGGACGGAGGACCCGGAGATCGGCGGCCGGCTCCTCGGCTTCGTGGGGCAGAGGGCGAACATCCGCCCGTGGCTGAAGGACTGCCCGATGAAGGAGTACGAGCGGGCACGACGAGGAGAGGGCAAGTACGCCAAGTACGTGTCGCGTCCGGCCGCGACGCTTGAGCAGATGGTTGCGGTGACCCTCGGCCCTGATTGGGAGGTCATCCCGGGGACCATCCAGCAGAAGCCGATGCGCGCCAAGACCCGCGAGGTCGGCACGGAGGACGAGGAGCGGCACTTCGTGGCCGGCACAGCGGCGAATCTTAAGCACCTCGTGTGGCCCGCAGTACTCGACCGGTCCAACGGGGAGACCTGGCCCTGGACGATCTGCGTTGTCGATCCGTTCCGCGCCCCTGTGCCGCCCGAGAAGAAGGAGGAACATCGGCGCGTAGCCGAGTTCCTCGGCGTGCGGGTCGTCTATTTCGACGAGATGTAGGGGGACCGATGGGGGACGAGTGGTCTATGGGCGAGTGGCTGGTCAGGGCGTGGGAAACCGGGATCGTCGAGCGTGAACGGGTCGTCGTTACGGGCCGGGCCGAGGGGATGACGCTGGACAAGATCGGGGCGACGCTTGGGCTGACCCGCGAGCGCGCGCGTCAGATCCAGAACCAGGCGCGGAAGCGGCTCTCGGAGATGGCGGACATCGTCCAGGACGGTTGGCGGGAGACGACCCGCACTGCGGGCGCGGGCCCGGCCGCCCCGCGAGCAGCCTTCGCCGCCGCGCTTGGGGTCGTCGACCACGTGGCGCTAGATGAGCTGCTAGCCGCTGCGGGGCTGGACGCACCTCGCACGTGGGCAGGGCCCTTGCGTGGCTGGTGGAGTGCAGACCCCAGCGCGCTGGACGGCGCGCTGCGCCGTCTCGTCGACACCGCTCCCTTCCGCGGCGACGACCTCGACCGGGCGGCCTCCGAGGCTGGACTGCCTGCAGGTCTCCCTCTGGCCTGGCTCCTGAGCCACTCCGAGTCGCGGCTCGCCCTGAGCTCCGACAGGCACTGGGTCCGCCGCAAGGCGCAGGGACGCGACGCCGCATACCTGTGGCTGCTGGAGGCCGGGCGCCCGTGCCGGGCCGACGAGCTGCTCACCCCAATGGCCGCGACGACCGTCGCGGCCGTGCGGGAGGCGCTGCGCCGTGACGACCGGTTCCGCCAGATCCGCCCCGAGAGCACCTGGGCCCTGGCCGAGTGGACGCATCTGCGAGCGTCCACGTACGCCACTGCGGTGGAGGCGATGATCGCGGTAGTCACCGAGTCGGGCCCTCTATCGCGTGCGCGGCTCTTCGCTAGAGTGACAGAGCTGTACCCGGTCACCCCGTGGCGCCTGAAGCAGTGCCTGCTCAGCGACCAGCTCGGTGAGACCCCCGATGGCCTCATCGACCTCGTCTCCCGCAGCGCCCGCCCCTTCAAGGAGGAGGAACCGGCCCGGCCGGACACAATGGCCGTTGAAGGCGAGGTCCTCGGCATGCGGATCCCCGTGAACCGGGACATCCTGCGCGGCAGCGGCGTCAACGTGCACACCTGGCTGACCTGGCGGCTCGGGCTGCGCCAGGCCCCGATGAGCCGCACGTTCACGACGCCCGGCGACCACTCGCCGCTCGTCGTCCGCCGCGGCACCAGCAGCGCCCAGCTCTCCAGCCTCCGCCGCCACGCGCTCGAACTCAAGGTCGTCGACGGTTGCGTACTTGCCGTCCTCCTCCGCCTCGACGACGACACCGCCCGCGTCGGACACGGCTGCGCGCCGAACACCTGCCTGGCGCTTCGGACGCGGGCCGCCGCGCCGCCGGCGGTGAACGTTTAACGCGGCGTCGGCACCAACAGTCCCGGCCCAGCCTGGGCCGCCTGCCCAGGGGCCGCTCGCCCCGGCCGCATCGGCCGTCTCCACCGAACCCTCCACCGACTTATCCACGGCGACAGCCCGGGACGCCAGACACAACGCCAAGGGAGAGCTGCAGGGGTGGGAGCCATCTGGGAGCCGACCTGCTCCCCAAGCCCCTGGGAGACCACGCCGCGCCCACCGAAGCCAACCACCTGACCTGAGAAAACGCCATCCAGGCTGGCCACGATCCCGCCCGAACCTCATTCGGGACGAAGAGGTCGTGGGTTCAAATCCCGCCACCCCGACAGGGAATTACCAGGTCAGGCACCTACCAATTTTGGTAGGTGCCTGACCTGTTTGTGCTGCGTGTCTATCTGCGTGACTACCGCTCCGGATCCCGCTTGAAGATGCCGTCCATGACCACGGCGCCGGTCTGGATGACCGGGCAGATCTGCTTGCGGTACGCCTCCTCGGTCACGGCAGTGCCTGATTGGCCGACGAGGCTGAAGATCCCCTCCAAGGGCACGCCGCGATCCGAAAGCAGAGACACGGAGCTGTGCCGGTTCATCAAGTCCGGCTGCGCTCCGCTCCGCCGGGCGCGCCAACGAGTGAATAGGCCGGGCCGATGAGGGGCGATCACCGTACGAAGGCGGCCACGGTCGCAGTCGTGCCTCCGGCCGGGGGCGCTCCGACTCTGGGGTGGAGGAGGCGCCGTTCGCGAGTGCCGGCCGAGTGTGGCGTGCGCGGGGAGCTCCCGCCCCGTCCACCGCCGACCCAGGCAGAGCCGAGCAGACGCGGCCCAGGGGCGTCAAGGTCGTTCGTACAGTGGCGCGCTCCACCTTGACACCCCTGAACCACGCCCGCTCCACGGTGTGTGGGTCGACGGCGGACGGGACGGGAGCCGGGGATGGTGGGTTGAGAATGGTGGAGCGTTTCAGGCCGTGCCCATGACAGACTCGGCGGCCTGTCAGTCACTCTGAGGAGGTGCCCTGTCATGCGCCACATGGCCACCGTGGCGGCCTGTATCGCGGCCGTCGTCTTACTTACCGGCTGTGGCGCCAGCAGTGCCGAGAAGGCACCCGCACCTACGTCGAAGAGTGGAGCATCGGCGACATCGGGGGCCGATAGTTCGTTCGAAGTCGAGGCGGCGCTCAAGAATGCCGATCCAGCACCTTACTCGGCGGAGATCAGGACGGAGACCTATACGGGCTCCACACTGATGGTCGTCATGGCCGGTCGGATGAACCTCAACGGATCAGGCCCTACGGGCAAACTGACCTTGACGACCTCCGACAGTGTCCCGGAGGACCAAGCGTTCAAAACGGAGACGATCCTGCTGGAGGACGCCACCTACACGCGGACACTTGATGACGGCGGAGCAGTTGGGGAGTGGCAGCGTGCGGGACTGGACTCCTCAAGCGCGGGTCTAGTGCTGTGGCCGCGTTGGTTCGCCGGGTCGGCGGTCGTGGCGGTTGGATGTGCGGTGACGTCCGATCCGATCGCTGGAGGAGCGGTGGCCG
>NZ_JBIRTJ010000035.1:0-33170 GCF_044334695.1 Streptomyces sp. NPDC020747
TGAGTTGCCTACGTGTCACACCCAGCGTCCTACCAGGTCCCGGCCCCGCACGGGACCAGAACCCGAGATTGATCACGACCTCACACAGGCCCTAGCCGGCGTGCTGACCCATGCGGGCGAGTCGTACTTCGCCTACACCGGCGAGGAACAGCGCCTGGCGGCGAAGAACGAACGCGACACCGCCGTCGCCGCGGCAGAGCGCCTGCGCGCGGCCGGCCTGCTCGTGGCCGCTGTCAGCGTCGGCTCCACCCCCACCGCCCATGCGGCCGAAGACCTCACCGGCGTCACCGAACTGCGCGCCGGCAACTACGTTTTCTTCGACCTGGTCATGGCCGGCATCGGCGTGTGCGGTATCGAGGACCTCGCCCTGTCGGTCGTCGTCACCGTCATCGGCCACCGCCCCGAACATGGCTGGGTCGTCACCGACGGCGGCTGGATGGCCATGTCCCGGGACCGCGGCACTTCCGTCCAGGCGCAGGACCAGGGCTATGGCCTGGTCACGGACCTGGACGGCAGCCTCGTCCCGGACCTGGTCATGACGGCCGCAAGCCAGGAACACGGCACCCTCACCACCCGCGACGGCGGCCGCCTGCCCGACCTGCCCGTCGGCACCCGCCTGCGCATCCTGCCCAACCACGCCTGCGCCACCGCCGCCCAGCATCACGGCTACCACGTCATCGACAGCACCCGAACCACGAACACCGCACCGCAGATCCAGGACATCTGGCAGCGCGTCACCGGCTGGTGACCAGCAAGTGCACCGGACCAGCCGCCCGGTCAGCGGATACGGGGCAGGGCCTTGTGCGGGTGCGCGGCGTGTACGCACTTCACGGCGATGCTGGGATGGATGCCGAAGAGGCCGACGAGGTGGACCGGATCGGCGGTCTCCCGGGCCTCGTCCAGGATGCAGTCGGCACATACCTGCCGTGGCAGCAGCCCGATCTGGTCGAACGCGGCCCGATCACGTAGTCCCGGCACGCCACTGCTTCCTCACGGGACTCCGGCAGAACGGTGCGCCAGGCGGCGAAGAACTCCCGCATGGCCCGCAACGAGGGCGGCACTCGCAGTCCGAAGTCACCTCGGTGGCGCGGCCGGTTGAATGGGTCGACCGGCGACTCCACGACGGCCCCGTACAGCCGATGGATCTCCCCGGCGTACCGCTCCTCCAGGAACGCGAAGTACGCGTCGATCTTGCTGATCTGGGGCGATGTGGATACCCACGGCCTCACCATCCTGGACCGGCTGCGTCAGACCTTCGCACACACAGTCGATCCTGATGAACCGGCCCGCCCTCCTGGAGCACCGCGAGCAGTGGGTGAAGGAAGATGCGCCCACCCACCGGCCGCTCGGTACGCTCACACGGGACGAAGCCGATGTCTACGACAGCCTCGTGGACGGCGAGTTCGGCCCGAACGTGCGACTCGAACAAGAACGCGTGCGGTTCCACCTGCTTGAGGACGTCCTCAACGAGCTGTGAATCACCGTCTCAGCGGCACTTCGTCAGAGATCGGCCTGGGCCGCGGCGCGTGCAGCTGCGCCAGTCGGCAGGACAGCGACTGCAGCAGATCATGCGCTGGGGCAGCACCAGCACGGTGCCCGGATAGCCGCCGTCGGCGATGGTTGTGGTCGTGCCGACGGCGGCTTTCGCGCCGGACTCCTCCCATGCCTTGCAGTCGTTGCGGTTGCCGGGCAGGGGCCGGCCGACCACGACGACGAGCCGAGAGTCGGCATCAATGACCACTTGGTTGTTCGTGGAGTACCGGTAGTTCTTGGACTGCTCGGCGATGGTGTGGTCGCGGGTCGGCACCAGGGTGCCGTCCACGATGAGCACGGTGTCCTTGCGGAACCGCTGGCGTGGCCGGAGCGCGAGCGACGGGCCGAGGTCATTGATGATTCGGTCGGCCGCGGACTTCGAGATGCCGAAGAGCGGAGCGAGCTGTCGCATCGTCAAGTTCGTTCTCCAGTACGACGCCACGAGCAGCACCCGATCCTCCAGCGGAAGACTCCACGGGCGGCCCTTCCGGACCGGGTCGGCACCTTCTCGGCGAAGCGCGGTCACCAGCTTCCCGAAGAACGCGGGCTCAGCCCCGTGAACGGGGCTATCCAGGTCGGCTCCGAAGCCGTGATCACGCCACGCACCCCAAGATCATCCCACCTGTGACTGCAGTTACGAGGCAGCCCTTAGCAGTGGTATCCGTCCGGGCACTCCGGGAACAGCACTCCGAAGAACAAGAAGAAGAGAATCGGCACACTGGACAACGCGGCCATGATCAGGAATCGCCCGCGTGTCTCTCGCCGGTCCCCAACCTGAGCCACCACGAATCCCGCTGTCGGCGCAAGGGCGGCAGTGAACAGGGCCATCAGGCCGAACGCCCAGCCGATCTCTCGTCTCACGTCCGGCAACCCCATCGCATACGCGATCGCCGGGGTGAACAGGAGGAGGGGCCCAGACGCCCACCACCACGACAGTGCTCTGATGATCCGATCCGCTCGTGCCGGCGCCAGGCCGGTCGACCTCGTTCCGCCGCGACGGCTTTCCGGAGCGATCCCAGACGATGACATGTCCGCATCGTAGGCGGCTGAGGGGACATGAGGCCGTCTCGGGCCTTGACCTTCCCGTGAGACGTCCCAAAGTCATCCCCTGACCAGCAGTTACGGGACTTCCCAATGCTGATGTCAAGCCGCCTCCGCGACGGGGAGTGGGGGCTCGTAACGCTTTCTGCCACGGAGCATCGCCCACAGAACGTTGACGCGTCGGCGGGCGAGGGCTAGCAGAGCCTGCTTGTGTCCCTTTCCCTCGCTCCTCTTCCGCTGGTAGTAAGCCTTGGACGCGGGGCAGGACTTGAGGCTGGCCATGGCCGACAAGTACATGGTTCGCAGCAGGCCGCGGTGGTAGCGGCGAGGTCTGCGCAAGTTGCCGCTGACGCGGCCGGAGTCACGAGGCTGCGGGGCCAGGCCGGCGAAGCCGGCCAGGCGGTCGGCGCTGCCGAAGGCGTCCATGTCGCTGCCCGTCGCGGCGATGAACTCGGCGCCCAGCCTTGCCCTCATGCCGGGCAGGCTGCGGATCACCTCGGCGCCCCAGCTTGACCAGCTCGTCGTAGCGTTTCCGAGTCACACTCCCGATCATCTCGGACATCGGGACACCACCCCACAGGCCCAGGTGCGGCACCCTGTTCATACCGCCAACTGCCCTGGCAGCCCGTCACTAGGCACCATCCGACCGCCACATGCCGTCGAACAGGGCGCACGCCCTGCTATGGGGAGCGCACTATCTCTGCAGGATGCGCCGCCTCACACCCCGCTCTCCCCAGTGCGCCGTCCGTGCCAGGCCCGTTTGCGACACCGGGGAGAGCAGTACATGGCTGAGACAGGGCGTTCGACGCCGATCGTCCAGGATCGGCCGCACTCGGGGCAGTTGGCTGGCACCCCGGCCCTCACCGCCTCGGTCCTCGCCCGCGCCCGCCGCATCCGGCGCCAGTGCCGCGACCGGCACGCGGACGAGCAGAACACCGCCGTCGTCTTTACCGCCGGCATCAGCGGACCACCGCACCCACGGCACAACCTTGGCCCGGCTTCCTCATCAGCGACCACGACCAGCCGTAGCCGGGGCACCCTGTCTTTGCCCATGCTGCCACCGTAGGGCGAGACCCGATGACCGCCCAGCCGTTGTCGCGACGGTCAGCAATACGGTGGCTGGTTGGTCAAAGAGGCAGCCACTCGCGTCCACACGCCGAACAGCCGATAAAGGCTGGGCAGGGTGCCCTGCGCCTGGACGGTCCGCGCGTCTGCCAAGGTGACCACTGGAATGCCCAGGAGCGTCGAGGCGACGGAAGCCGACTGCCAGCGGACTGTGAGGACGGACAGGTCCGCGGGGACTTCTGACGCCTTCGGCACTGTGGAGAGACTGGCAGCGACCGCTTCCTCGATTGCCGCACGCGCTTCTTCCGCCGGTCGTAGATCTGCCGCGAACCGGTCCCGCGCATACTTCACGGCCACGGTCGTCACCGAGGCGTCCCATTCCGTCATCTCTGTGCATGCACAGTCGTCAGCGGTGAGGACCGCCACCGGAACGCCGATGGCGGCCGCGGTGGCGTGGGCCAGGCCGATCTAGCCCACGGGCCGGCCGTCCAGCCACATGTCTTCGATTTCGTGCCCCATGAAGCTGTGACTCAGTACGCCGAGCGTGCCGGCCCGCGAGTGGTAGCCGACGCAGATCACGGCGTCGTGCTCGGGGGTGAGGCCTTCGACCATGAGCATCTGCTTGGGTTTGCCGCGGATGAGGCGGGCTGCCGGGTGCAGCGACTCGGGCAGGATGTTGCGCATCGGGCCGTGTGCATCGTTGACGGTGATATCTGTGGCACCGGCTGCGACGGCGCCACGGACGGCGGCGTTGACGTCCTCCGCCATCATCAGCCGTCCACGCTCGTAGTCCCGGCCGCCGGGCTGGACATCATCGACGTCCACAAGCCCGGTGATGCCTTCCATATCCACACTGATGTAGATCCGCACTGCACAGTCTCCTCAAGCTTGATCGCTTAGGAGATGTCCGCCGCTCTTCCTATGGTTCCTGCACCAGTTTGCGACCAACTACTTTCGGCCTGGACGATACGGCTCTTCAAGCACCCGACCTGCACTGAAGTGCTACTCGATGTGTCATGCAAGGCTCAGACACAGCTTCTTACCGCGCTGCCGGGCATCGTGCTGCTGCGAGGCCTGCCTAACAGCCGCCGTTGGCTGTACGTCTTCCTGGCGGTTGTACTGGCGGCAGGCGGTGTCACCCTGGGTTTCTTCCCCGGATCTGGTGAGACGGCCGACGGCGGGACCGACTACCACTCCTTGGGTGCCTTCGCGGCGTTGCTCAGCGGCAACGTGCTCTTGATCCTCCTCGGAAGCGTGTACCGATCCTTGGGCTTCTCCCGCCGGTTGGGGATCGGCCTGAAGGTGGCCGGCGTCTACGGCCTGCTGTCGATCCCGGCCTACATGGCTGTACTTGCCTCGGAGACCGGGATGCTCATCGGTCTCGTCGAACGTGGCATCGTTGACCCGTTCCTGATCGGCTTCCTCGTCGTGGGAGCGGCACTGCGCAGAACCTGATCAGGAAGAGGCCTGGCACCGACCTCAGGTGATGTCGATCCTTCGGGCCGTTCGCGCGCGGTCGTCACGGGTGAGCCACCAGTTGTTGATCATCGACCTCGCCGGTCAATCGGTGAGGTGCGCGAGGTGGTTGGCGTACTGGTCGAGCATGTCGTCACGAGCCGGCCAGGGGAAGTCGGCGGTGGTGTGTAGCAGGGTGACGTAGCCGTGCAGTGCGGTCCACAGGAGAGTGGCGTCGCGCTGCGGGTCGGTGCTGGTGGAGTTGCCTTCCTCGACGCAGGCGGTGACGGCTTGCACGAGCATGGCGAACGCGTCGGCGCCGGGCATCGTGTCCACCTGTTTCGGGGGCAGCAGGCCGGATTCGACCTGGCGCAGGACTGTCACCTTCTCCTGGCTGAACAACAGGTTGTAAAGCCGGGGGCTGTCCACGGCGAAGGCCACGTAAGCCCGGCAGAGGGCGCGCAGCCGCGCCACGGCCTTGTGGCCTTCTGCTCTCGCGTCCTTCAGAACAGAGAGCAACTTGTCGAACGCCAGGTCGATCACAGCCGCCATGACGGCGTCGAGGTTCTCGAAGTGCGAGTAGATCGAGGGTGCCGTGATGCCGGCCTGGCGGGCCACGCCCCGCAGGGTGATGGCGGAAGGGTCGGGGGTGTCCTCCACCAGGCGGAGGGCGGCGTTGACGATCTCCGTGCGCAGTTCACCACCCGACCCTCGGGGATTGGGCTGGCGCTGGTGTTCCGCATTGTCCATACCCTCACTTTACAACTGTTTGGCCACGCGGTACAGTTCACCTAACAGGTGTTCAGTGATGAGGTCAGACGACAGGAAGTCTGACGCCGCGATCCACACATCGACTCCCACTTAGGGATGCATTTCCGCTGAAGCTCGCTCAAATTCTGAGAAAGGTGAGAAAACTATGAAACACACCGGAGTGGTGACCCTGAACGTTCCCGCCGACCGGGTCGATTTGGAGGGCTGGCTCTTCACGTTGTCCGACGCCGAATACCAGGCCTGCGCGCGGGGACACCGTGCCGCGGGGACCTTCGTGCAGGACGGCGTCCGAGGCAGTGTCAACGTCGAGGCCATCGGCGGACACCTGATCGTCCAGCACTACCAGGAGGTCTCGGCGAAGCCGTCCCGCGTGGAGATGCTGTCCAAGCGCAGCCGCGTGTACCTGTTCCACCTCGTTCCGGCGACCATCCAGGTCCGCTGGACGATGACGGTCCAGGCGTCCTCCGAGGACACCTCGGAGTTCCGCTGCACCGTCGAGCTGACCATGCCCCCTCTGCTGCGGTTACTCGGAGCAATGTCCTTGCTCGGCTTCGCCATTCGCGCTCACACCGTGGAAGAAACGAAGCTCTTCGGTGACGACATCGTGCGCAAGATTGGAATGGCGCATCGCTCGCCGGGTGAATAGTCGGGAAGGCCGAGGTCCACGTTGCACGGCGGAGGTCGGCCCCGGCTTCGAGGTTCAAACGGCGCGTCGCGACGGACCGCTGGCGAGGCCCAGGACCGAGCTGGCCGTCGGCCACATCGAGAGGTCAGGGTTTCGACGGCGAATCAGGCTTGCTCGGCTGACTGTGAGACTGCAGTTCGGCCAGCGCCTGGTGATGCCGGTCCTCAAGTCGGTGGACACCAGAGGCGTCGAGCGTATTCAGGTAGTCGCCGAAGGTGACGTTGTCGATTGCCAGATTGCCGATAACGGACAGGAACGCGTCAGGCAAGACCCGGAACGTCCGACCGGGTTCCTCGAGGACGTCGATCAGCAGCAGCGAGCGCTCAGTGGAGGAGAAGGTAACGCGGTCCGCTATGACGAGCACCGGGTAGCGGCTGCCCTCTGGGACCAGCGCCATCAGTTCGTGCACGGACAGGTCTTGATGACTGGGTTCGGTGACGACTGTCACCCAGTCGTCACCGGTCTCGTCCAGTAACTCCTGCCATGCTTCATCATCAGTGAAGTCGGCGCGCAGGAACGGCGAAAAGTCGGTCTTGGGTAACCATGCGGCGGTCACGCGTCCTCCTCGGACGTCGGTACAGAGGCTACTGGGCTCAACGTGTTCGATAGCGGGTCATCCGGTACGGGTTCTTGCCGATCCAGTGACTATCCCAAGAGGACATTTGCTTGGGGTTCGGCACTCGGATCGGTTCGTAGCCCGGCTGACCTGCCAGGGCTTCCCGCAAAACGGTGATTCAGCAGGTTGCCGCGTCGATCATGGCAGATCTTCCTGTCTTCGAACGGGGTCGACCGTGTTTCTGGCCAATTTCGTCCTGGGCCTCGCGGCGTGCCGACGGGAGTTACGGGCTTTCGTAGTACTGCGCGTACCCACCATGGAAAGTCGCGGCAACATCGTTCACCTTCCTCGGTTTCACGTTCCAGCGTCGTCCAGCGCGAGGACGGAATGGAAAGATCTTCACTTCATTCCTTCCGGCGCCCAGCAAGGACGCCCTCAAGAAGATGAGCATGGAGGTCCGCTCCTGGCGGCTCCACATGCACATCGGCTACACCCTCGGCGAGTTCGCGCGATGGCTCAACCCCATCATCTGCGGCTGGATGCAGTACTACGGTGCCTTCTATCGCACCGAGCTGTATCCCCTCCTCAAGCGCATCAACTACTACCTGATGCGCTGGGTCCGCAAGAAATACCGACGGCTGAAGACCTTCAAGAATTTCCACCGGCGATGGAAGCAGGTCACCACCGCGTACCCGCTCTTCTTCGCCCACTGGAAATGGGTCCACTCGATCTGGTGATCAGGACCATAGGAGCCCGGTGACGGGAGACTGTCACGCCGGGATCTGTAGGAGCCCGGGGGTGAAATTCCCCCGGGCCACCCGACCGACCGCCTTCTTCGCGAAGGAGAGCGACCGGTGAGCAGGATTTGCCGGTTTATCCATGCGGAGAAGGCGAACTACACGGGCACACTGCTGTGCAAGGTGATGAACACCGCCCGCTCAACGTACTACGCATGGGTGGCCGGACAGAAAGCCCGCGAAGCAAGGCGGCGGGACGACGAGGCCCTGGCTCACGAGATCACGGTGATCCACCTCGCGTCCCGGCACAACTACGGCGTCCCGCGCGTCACCGCCGCGTTACCCCGCCAGGGCCGGCTGGTCAACCGCAAGCGGGTGGAGCGGGTCATGCGGCAGCACGGCATCGCCGGGAATAGTCGGCGCACCGGACGCCGCAGTCTGACCAAGGCCGACAGCAAGGCCGCCCCAGCTCCCGACCTGATGGGCCGAGACTTCACCGCCACCAGCCCCGGCACGAAGATCGTCGGGGACATCACCTACATCCCCACCGCCGAGCGCTGGCTCTACCTCGCCTCGTGGCTGGACCTGGCCACCCGGGAAGTGATCGGGTACTCGATGGCCGACCACCACCGCGCCGAACTCGTCGTCGACGCCCTGGAGAGGGCTGTCGCGCTGGGCCGCCTGGAGCCCGGCTGCGTGATCCATAGCGACCGCGGATCGGAATACACCTCCATCCAACTCCGCACCAGACTAGGCGAGTTGGGGCACAGGCAAAGCATGGGCCGAACCGGAAGCTGCTTCGACAACGCCGCTGCGGAGAGCTTCTGGGCCGTCCTGAAAGAAGAGATCGGCACCCGCTTCTGGACCGACCGGGCCACCGCCCGAGCCGGCATCTTCGACTTCATCGAGGGACCCCGTTGCCCAATTGCCTATGCGGCGAGGTCAAGGGCGGCGAGGTGCGATGTTCGAGTGGGGGCGAGCGGTTGTCCAGTCCACCAGGCATCGAGTCGGAGCAGGTTGACGGCGGTGGCTGTGAGGACGTGTGCGAGAGCGGTCTTGTGTAGTCCTGTGAAGCGGCTTCTGCGGGTGCCGGCGGCCGTGACCGCCTGGTGGATCGTGCCTTCGATGCCGGAGCGGATCGCGTAGACGGCCTTCCATTCCTCAGTGGTCTGCTCGGCTCGAACACGTTCGAGGACGGCGTCTTGATCTTGTGGGCGGACGGTGAGCTGTCGACCGTAGCGTGTCGAGTTGGTGCACTGCCTGCGGGAGGGGCAAGGTGCGCAGGTCTCGGTGGCGAAGCGGATGCGGATCGCGGATCTCTGGTTGTTGTCGAGTCCCTCGGTCCAGTAGCGGCTGTGCGCGCCGGCGGGGCAGATTGCCCGGCGAGCGTCCCAGCCGATGCTGAATGACGCCTTGTCGTAGCCAGTTGCCTGGACTGTGCGGCGGGTCATGGGTCGGACCGGGCCGATGACGCGGACACCTCGCTGGCTGGGCGCCGTCAGCAGGAGCTCCGCGGAGATGTACCCGGCGTCCATCAGGTGTTCCCCCGGCAGCAGCCCCTTGGCGTCGAGCTGGTCGTGGATCTCGTCGACGACCACGGGGTCGCCGACCGTGGCGTCCGTGGTCACCACATGGGTGATCAGGTGCGGTCGGCCGGCCTCCTTGGCGTCGCAGGTCTCGGTGAAGTGGACCTTGTAGCCATCCCAGGCCGAGCCGCGCTTGACGGCGTTACGGGAGTCGGGATCGTAGGTCGAGGTGATCCGGGCACTGCTGGGCGGGAGCTCGTCCTTCCCCCGCCAGGCCACCTCCTGCACTCCGTCCGTGATCGTGCGCTGGAACTGCTGGAGCCACACGGTCCGCAGGATGCCGACGGCCGGGACCTGCGGTAGCCAGGCTGGGGCGCCGGCCGCGAGGGCCGCTTCGAGGAACTGATAGCCGTCGGCCGCGATGCGCCAGGTCACTTGAGTCCGCTCGCTCTCGTCGCTCGGCAGCCGGTAGGAGTCCACTCGGGCCCCGTACTGCTCTTGCCAGCCCCCGGGCATCCAGGAGGCGAGCCACTCGGGTGCCGCGACGGCAACCGCCTCCAGGGCGGCCCTCAGGGTCTCGCCGACGAACTCCAGGCGGTTGAGATTCCTCACCGCGGCGAGGATGTGGGTGGAGTCCGTGCGCTGCCGGCGTGGGAGCGAGCAGGGGTGAGTCGTGGCGGTTGGCGCCGGCCAGGACACGCCCCAGTGGAATGCCGTATCCGTCCGTCATGCCCGAGCGTTTCAAGCCCTGTTTGCCGCGGTCGACCGGTGACCGGCCTGCGGCCTCGCCGCCTCCGGGCGCCTTGGTGATCGAGCCGTCCACGGCGATGTGATCGAGAATGAGGCCGACGATCCGGTCGTAGGACTCCAACGCGATCTGCTTGAGTCTGGCGAACATGCCGAGTCGGATCCACTCGTCGCGGCGGCTGCGGATCGTGGTGGCCGAGCAGGTCGTGTCGGCGATCGCCTCGTAAGAACAGCCGAAGCGCAGAAGTTGCAGGAGTTTGTCGAAGATGACCCGGTCGCTGATACGTCGGCGGTGGCAGCCGAGCGGATGGTCCGGGTGGAACTCCGGCCGCTCCGGAAGCAGGACCGCGAATTGGTCCCAGAGCGGTTCTGTCAGCCATGACGGCAGCGCGGGCACAGGTCTCCCCAGTGATCAGGAAACGTCGCGACCCCATGATCGCCAGGTCCTGTGCCCGTCCCGCTGCCGGGGCTTCCAACCGCGCCTATCCGCGCGACCTCTTACTTCACCGCCTGCGACGACGTCATCCTCGCGGCCGGCTACCGCATCGGCGTCATGCGATCGACCTTTCCGTGCCGCGACGCGGGCGACGTGCCTGTCGCGCCTGCGCACGGCGGGTGCCTGCCGAGCGGCGGTTCCGGTCATCACCACCACATGAGAACCTGCGTGAGATCTGCTAGTCTGAATTCAGACTAGTTCGAAAGGCTCGCTAGATGAATGGCGGAAGACTGGTGCCAGGATCCGATCCGTCGACTGGCTGGTTGCGCGGAACATTGGAACTGGCCGTGGCGGCTGTGCTCGCCGAGGCTGATCTGCACGGGTACGCGGTGGTGCAGAGGCTTGCGGAACTGGGCCTCGGCACTGTGCGAGGTGGTGCGCTCTACCCGGTTCTCGGCCGGATGGAGACCGCCGGCTTCGTGGAGGCGGAGTGGGTCGCCGGACAGGGCGGCCCCGGTCGCAAGACCTACCGCCTCACTCCGGCGGGCCGGGCACGGCTGGACGAGGAGGCCGTGCTCTGGCGGGACTTCTCCGCCGCGATGGACCGACTCCTCACTATGAGAAAGGACGGGACGTGACGATGACGTACGCCGTTTGGAACGACCGAGCACGACTGGAGCTCGCGCTGCAAGGCGTGACCGCCGACCTCGCGGACGAGGTGCTTGCCGAGGTGCGAGAGCACTGCGCCGACAGCGGGGAGCTGCCGGAACAGGCGTTCGGTGCTCCCAAGGACTTCGCTGCCGGGATCGCGGCGGAACGAGTGCCGCGGGCCTCTCAGGCAAAGCGTGATCGGAACGGCACGACGGTGTCCGAAGCGTGGTCCGCGGTGATCGCTTCCGTCGGGTTGGTCACGATCTTGGCCGGTGTAGTCCTGTGGCTGCAGAAGGGGTTGTTCGTCCCCTTCACTCCGGCAGGGCTGGCAGGGGTTCCGATCGGTTACGCCGCAATGGTGTGCACGTTGCAGGCGCTCGTGATCGCACGACCGCTCGGAAAGTCACGGACCGTGGTACCCGCGTTGATCGTCGCGGGCGTGCTGGCGGTGATCGCGGCGTGCGCGTTCGTGCTTCTGCCGCGCGACGTGGTCGCCTCCATTCCCGCGCCGCTCCTGCTGGGCGCAGGCGTGTTGCTCGCCTTCTGGGCCTACAGCCGCGGGACCAGTGTCGAACTGCCTGACGTGCCTCGGAACACGGAGGAATGGCTCGCCGAGCTCCACGGCCTGTTGGAGGGCCGCCACGACGTGGCCCGTGCCCGCGCCGGCGACCTGGTGCGGGAAACCGTGCAGCACCTGTCGGCCTGCGGTCGCACGCCGCAGGAGGAGTTCGGGCCGGTGGACCAGTACGCGATGATACTCGCCCAGCAGCACCCCGTCGCCTCCCCGTGGTGGCGAAGTGAGGCCACTCGTCTCTGGCTGCTCGTCGGCCTCGCCGGCAGCTTTGCCGCCTCGGCCGTGCTGAGCAACCAACCGGCCTGGTTCATCGCCGTTGCGGTGGCCACCTTGGTTGGTTCGATCGGGCTGCTGGTGCGTGGGGCGCGGTGAGGTCTGGTTCGTCGGGATGCCCTTGTCGCTGAGGCCTGGGCCCCGCAGGTACATGTACGGGGAGCGGTTTCGTGCGACCCGGCGCGCTTGTCCACGGGTGCCGTCCGCGGTTCCGTGAACAATGGAGATCTCGATCTTGGTGCGATCGACCAGGCAGGCGCTGTAGCGCGGCGGACGCAGCAGGTCTTCGACTCGCTCTGCACGGGCGTAGCGCTTGACCGTGTTCAGCGCCCAGCCCGGCCGCCGCGCGCACTCGATCAGCCCGGCACCCTCGGCGAGCAGGTTGTGCACGGCGGCGAACCGCTCCCGCGTGCGTGCGGCCGGCGCGGATCCTTCCGGGCTGGGTTGGTCTTCGACAGCAGGGTGTAGGTCCTCATTTGGAATGTCACGTTCCGCAGCAGGGACCTGGGCCGTTCCAGGTCGTCTCATTCAGGGGCCACGTCATTCCGGCTCACGATCTTGTCCTCAGGCGATGCGATGTCCGAGAGACCTGCGACGCACACCGGGTGGCTGAGCCCGGTGCGTGGCAACCGCTGGCGGTCAGGTGCTGATGGTGGCAGCGGGGTCGACGTGGTAGTTGCGGGCATAGCCGTTCTCGGTACCGACGAGGATGTCGACGACCTCGAAGTAGCGGTCCCAGAACGGGGTTTCGCGCAGTGCGTCGATGAGGAGCTGGTAGGCGTGGTGGTCGTCCGCTTCCCAGACCCAGACGTCGGTGACGCGCGCGGAGTAGAACTCGGTGTCGTAGAAACGTGACCGGACTCCGGTGGTCCTGGACTCGATAGTGGGGATGACCTGGGTGGTGAAGGCGTCGATCCGCTCCGGGACGGTCAGTGCGAGCCACTCCGGCGTGGTCTTGACGAGTATGAACGCGGTGACCGGCGGTTCGGTTTCCTCAACAGGCATGATGGTTGTCTCCCAAGTGGCGGGTGGTCTGACGCCGTGGGCGCCCGGTGCGATGGCGAAGGGGCTGGTGGCTCTCAGGGGAGGACGGCGGGCTTGAGGGTCTGGGCGCACCAGTGCTCGAAGGTGGTGGGACCGGCGGTGTCCGGGGTGCGGGTGACTCCGGCATCGAGGCCCTCGTCCTTGGCCCGCTTCATGTCGGCGATGCCCTGCACGAACGCCTCGTCGAGGCCGTAGCCGACGAGGGTGGTGCGCAGTTCGTCGAGCGACTGGCGTTCATAGCGGACGGGGCGGCCGAGTTCCTCGGTCATGATGCGGGCCAGGTCATTGGGAGACAGGTCCTGCGGTCCGAGGACCGGGACGCTGCCGGTGCCCGTCCACGAGCGGTCCAGCAACAGGCCGGCGGCGACGGCCGCGATGTCGGCGACGGCGACGAGGGGCGCCTTGCGGTCGGCGTCGACGACGTCGGTGAAGACGCCCTTGTCGCGGATCGAGGCAGCCTCCTCCAGGAGGTTCTCGAAGAAGGACGGGTTGGCCAGGGCCCGGTAGGCGACGCCCGTGCCGGCCAGAAGGTCGTCCATGGCCAAAGAGGCGGTGACGAGTCCGGCGCAGCCGGCGAGCGGGGTGCCGCGGCCGAGGGCGGAGATGCCGACGACGTGGCCGACCCTGTGGGCGGTGAGCGCCCTCGCAGCGGGGCGGGTGAAGCCGGTGTAGGCGTCCTGCGGGGTGAGGGAGGCGTCCGGGGGGACGAGCCAGAAGACGGCGTCCGCGCCCTGGAAAGCCCGGTCGACCACCTCGGCGTCGCCGTGCGAGCCGGTGATCACCTCGACGCGTCCGCGTGCCGCGTCCGGCAGCCGTGCGGGATCACGCACGATCACGCGCAGTTCCTCCCCGTCGGCGGGGGCGGACTCCAGGAGCCGGGTGAGCAGGTGGCGGCCGATGTTCCCGGTGGGGGCCGTGATGACGATCATGAAAACCTCAAGAGTCCGTGTCGGATCGGTACGCCCATCCTGGGGAACGCCACGGTGATGCCACAATGGGAACTTCAGCAACGAGATATTGCCTGAAATGGAATTACGCTGGTGAACAGCCCACATTCGGCCCTTGACGCCAACCTCGCCGTCGCACTGGACGCCCTGCTGACCGAGCAGAGCGTCACCCGCGCCGCCGCCCGCCTGCACACCTCCCCCGCCGCCATGAGCCGCACCCTCGGCCGCCTGCGCCGCACCCTCCAGGACCCGCTCCTCGTACGGGCCGGACAGACCATGGTCCCCACCCCTCGCGCCCTGGCTCTGCGCGACGAAACCGCCGCAGTGGTGCGTCGCCTGGAATCGCTGCTCAGCCCCGGCGAAGGAGCCGACCCCGCCACCCTGAGCAGCACCTTCACCCTCCAGACCGCCGACCTGGTCGGTGCGGCGCTGGCCCCCGGACTGCTGCACCTGGCCCGGCAGGAGGCGCCGGGCGTCTCGTTCCGGCTCCGGGCCGAGGAGTTGGAGGCCGGTCCGGCCCTCCGCGACGGCCGGATCGATCTGGAGATCGGATCCATCGACCACGTGGACGCGGAGACCCAGGTCGAAGAACTGGCCACGCTCCGGATGGTGGCGGCCGTCCGCCCGGGGCACCCCCTCGCCGAAGAAGCCCTGGACCCGGCGCGGCTCGCTGCCGCCGAACATGTCGTGGTCAGCCGACGAGGCCGGTTCATCGGCCCTCTCGACAGCGCCCTGGCCGAACGGAACCTCCACCGGCGCGTCACTGCCGTCTTTCCCAGCCACCTGGCGGCGATGGCCCTCGCGGCCCGCAGCGACGTCGTATGCCTCGTCCCCGCCGCACTCCCCGGCAACCCCGAATCACCACTCACCCACACCGCCACCGCCCTCGGCCTGCGCCTCCTCGACGTACCCCTGTCGCTGCCGCCCCTGACCATCGGCATGGCCTGGCACCCCCGCCACACAGCCGACGGAGCCCACCACTGGCTCCGCAACGCTGTTCGCCGCACACTGCGCATACCCGGGACCACCTGACGTGATCTCAGAGGTGCGGCATCGGCTGACAGCGGCCGGTGGTGGGGCGACGGGCGTCGCATAGGCCGAGACGGGGATCAGCACTACGACGGGTGAACGATCAGACGGGAGTTCGTCTCACCACGCTGTCCCTTGGGCCGGACAAAGGCCACGGTCAATGAGAAAGGGACACGCGAAATGCGGGCCTACACAGGGGGAGGGGGCGACGATGGCCTTCTCCGCCGCGGCGGCCACGTTGTGCCCGCAGATGCCACCGGTCACTGGCTTGCACCGCCTGCGGCGACCTGGCGGATCGCCTTGGCGTAGGCGGCCGAGCCGTCCCGGGATATCACCCTCCAGCCCGGGATGTTCGCGCAGCAGGCCGCGAGAGTCGCGGCTTTGCGATCCGGCAGTACGTCGATGCGGCGATGAGTGACCGCGTCGATCAGCACGGTCGCGTACTTGCGGCCCCGCGCGATCGCGAAGTCATCGACACCCACTTCGGGATCGGGCAGCGCGTGCACCAGCCCCAGCAACGTTTCCCGGCTTGCGGCAAGCCCCAGCTTGGCAGCCGGTGTCGGCGTCGGTTGAACCAGGATTCGAGCGACGCCGAGAACTTGTCGGTGAAATGTTCGCATGGACTGATGGACCGCTGTGAGGCGAGGTCCATGCGAGGCTGTCTGCATCAAGAGCTCTGCGCCGCATCGGAGAACGGATGCAGCCGGGGGAGTGGGGCAGGCGGGTGCGCGCCTGGCGGTGCCGCGGTGAGCCGCATGCGCTCTGTGCTGCTTGGGGAGGTGAGCCATCGTCAGATCTCGAGCATGGAGCTCCAGTGCGCTACGCCATGCACTCGGCAGTGCCCCCTGGAGCAAGCGCTCGCGATCCTCGACGCGCGCGGGAACACCGCTGGCGGCGAGAACACGACTTTTGCCGGGATCGGCGAGCAACGCTCGTACAACCACCTGGAACGCGAGCGCGCCCAGGTCGCCACCGCGGTCGTATTGGACGACGCCGACTCGCGGCGGTTCATGTCAGCACTGCGCGACACGACGGCCCGGAGGAACTTCTAGTGGCGGCCGCCCAGAAATCTTCCCAGCCATGCGCGGCCGGCCCTTTGGCCAGCTCCCTTTCCAGCAGGGCGAACCGTTCGTCCGACAGTTTCGGCAGTTTCGCGGGTCCCTTCGACTTCAGACCCTCCATGCCGCCTTCACGCCAGGCCCGGCGCCATTGCTCCACCGAACGCTCGCTCACCCGCAGGTCCTTGGCGATGTCCGAAGTCCTGTCACCTCGTGCGAACCTCTGCCCGGCCTCCAGCCGGATCCCTTCACGCACGGCCCCCCGCTCAGCAGTCAGGCCCCCACCATCCGCGTACCGCATAACACCGGCATACCGCAGGGATCACCCAACGTCACCACCCGAAGGCAACCCGAAAAGGTCAGTAGCGGTAGTTCGTTAAATCCGGCGGTAGAGGTCAATGCCGTGTCCGGTGGTGACTGCGTCGATCAGGGCCTGGAGTTCGGAGGGTGGGTCCTTGTCCGTCCAGGCTCGCCACCATCGGTTGAGAGTGACGGCGGGGGTGAGCCAGGAACGGATCGCCCGTAAGGCCCTGGGCCAGCAGGGCTGTTGGTGCTGGTGGGACGTGGCTGAGCCCCCTCTCTGGCCCCTCGTTGGGGCACGGGTCCGGCGCGGCGGCATCCACTGGGCCGGGTGGGGCGAACCATTGGTCCCAGCAGAAGGAGAAGGCGCAGTTCACCAGTGTCTGATGTCGGCGGATGGCGCGGTCGGAACGGACCTGGAAGTCGGCCCAGCCGAGTTCGTCCTTGACCTGCTTGTAGCTCTGCTCGATCCACGGCCGCAGGCCGTAAAGGCGGACGATCTCGGCGAGGTCGGCAGGCGGATGCGGGCTGGTGGCGGCGTGGGGCGCATCGGGGTGGGACAGGTTGTTGGCCAGGTGCCAGGTGGCCTTCTCCGGCAGGGTGGCTGGATCGGTGGTGGCCACGACCAGCCGGCAGGATGAGTCGGGGCCATAACCGCCCAGTCGGGCGTCGGCGGCCCACCAGGTCTCGGTGTGCCCGTCGCGGAAATGACGCTCCACCGGTGTCCAGTCACCGGGGTGGTCGGCGTTCTTCCAGGTCAGAGCGTGTGCGGCGTCGATGGGGGTGTGCGGCTGGCCGGCCGGGGCCCATGTGCCGCGATGCGGTTTGAGGGCTACCACGTAGGCCAGGCCGGCCGCCCGCAGCGCTAGATACCAGTCATCACTCACGGAGTAGGCGCAGTCGGCGACCACCGCCCGGCAGCCGAAGCCCGCCTCCTTCCCGCGGACCGCCAGAGCGGCGGCCAGCTGCGGTTTCGTGCGGAAGGCCGGGTCGGACCGGGCGCGGGCGAAGTGGTGGGCGGGGGTGTAAGGAGTCGCGTGGAGCGGGTAGTACACGCGGCCGTCGGTCCACACTGTGGTCACCGTGACGATGCCGTTGTCCGTCTTGCCCAGCCGGCCCAGCCACTGCCGGCCCACGTTGGCGGTGGCCGTGCCGGCCTTGCGGTCCCCGGAATCGTCGATCACGATGACCCCGCCGTCGTGCGGAGCCGTCGCCGATTGCTCACGCAGCAGCTCGAGTCGCCGGTCGTTGACCTGCTCCACCTCCCAGGGAGACTCGGACAGGAAGAACTGCAGCCGCTGCACCCCCGGCATCCCCGCGCCGGCCACCGGCTCCGCCCCTGCCAGGCAGGTGATCGTCTTGTTCCGCTCCCGCGGCGCCAGCAGCCCCGTCAGGTACTCACGAAAACCCCGCCGCTGAGCCAGGCTGAAGAAGAGATCGTCGAACCGGGCCGCGTACTCCTCCAACGGCCCCGGCGCAGGCGGACACGGACGGCGAGCAGTCATCTTCAGCCCCCAGCCGAGCAGTTGACTCCTACCACCGGCCTACGACCAACCCGCCTCACCGTCAACCCACACCACCGCCGGATTTAACGAACTACCGGTAACCAGCGGCTTCACGAGCCGAGGTCGCAGGGCAGGCGTACCGGCGAACTGGCCGGCTCACTGACTGGGCGCTCGACGCGCGGCATCAGGACGATGAGGAGGAGGCCGGCAGCTGCGCCTGCTAGCACCACACGCCATCGCACATCTCCTTCGAGTGCAGTTCTTCTGAAGGGACTGGCTGACCTGGGAAGTTGTGACTTGACAGGAGCGAGGAGATGCCGGATGAGTTCGCTGATCGAAGAGTTGCATCGGCGTGAAGAAGCGGCCCGCGAGGACGCGGACGAACTCCGCCGGGAGATCGCGGAGTTGAACGAGCATATTGCCCGGGCCGAGGACCGCTTGGCGAAACTGGAGTTCGCCCGGGAGACGGTCGCCAAGAACCTCGGCGGGACCAGCCCGGAGAGTGCCGAGAGTGATCAAGTCCGGTGGGAGACCCCCGCGTCGGATCCGGAATCAGCCTCCTCGCGATTCGGGCGCAACTCTCCCATCGGGGTACGGACGGTGCCGCCGTGGAGTGTGAGCCTGGATGTCTCGGTGCTGCCTCGCGCTTACCAGAACCTTTTTCCGGCTGGGGTGAGGGTTGTTCGGGATGTTCGCCGAGCCAGTGACCGCGTACGTCACGTGCTCGGTTGCCGACCGCTGCCGTGATGTTCGCCATGTTGGTGGATGGGTCGGCTCGGAGGAACTGTGGTGCGAACGCTGTCGGTCGGACAGCTCAGGGCGCAGTCGGTACGGCATGGCGATGGCCGTGAGGCGCACACCATCTTCGACTCGGTGCGAGGAGTGCACGGCGGAGCGGACCGGTACCTGGCCGACTACGCGTGTACGGGGTCGGATCGGACGTACGCCTACCTGCTCGTCGATCACCTTCGGTGGCTGGAGCAAGAAGGGCTGACGCCGCAGGACGTCGGGTTCGGTGACCTTGAGCGGTACATGGGGGCGATCGGTGCGAAGATCGCCGGGCCGTACGGTCGCCCGTGGCGGGTGGGGAAGCGGCCGTACGGCAACGACGCCTTGCGCGGCGCTGCGGCGTGCCTGAAAGGCTTCTATCTGAAGCAGGCCGAGTTGGGCGTCAACACCGAGCTGGTGGGGGCGCTGAAGCTGCACCGGATGCCGACCCAGCGGGATCGGGACCGGTCGCTCCTCGGGCATCTGCAGCGGAGCATGCAGGCGAATCCGCTGGCGCCGAAGTCGGTTCGGCGCCAGCACAAGAAGATGCTGCCGGACGGCGCGCGGGCGGTGTTGCTGGATGAGGTCAACCCCTTGCGGGGTCGGCTGGTGGTGGAGTGGCTGAGCGACGGCGCGTTCCGTACCGGTGAGATGTGCGGCCTGCACTTGTGCGACCTGCACCTTCGGGAGGAGGCCGCGTGCGGGGAGTGCCGTGGTCCGCACGCCCATGTCTGCCATCGGGACGGGCTGGTCAGCGGGTCCGCGCCAAGACGAAGTGGGAGTGGGAGCTTCGTGACGGAGTGATCCACGGCGGGCTGATCAAGCGAGTCCGCACAGGCCGCTGCCGGTGAGGGGCCGCGCTGGCGCCGTCTGCTGGCGCACTCGCTGCCCCCGCTGATCGTGGCCCTGCTCACCGGCCTTTTCGGTGGGCGGCGGCTGTCTCCCTGTCGTGGTGTGGCTGCTCGTGGCGGCGGCTTGTGGCAGCTGCGCCATCTGGGGCGCCTGGCGCGCGACGTACGCCCCCGGAGGGCGCACTCCTGACCCGCCCCGTCCTGCAGCCGGTCAGATCGGCGACGATGCGACGGAGGCCGGGCCGAATGCCGCGGTGTGCTGTTCCAGGCCGCTGAGGATGAGCGCAAGGCCCGCCTCGAATGCCGCCTCGTGATCCAGTACCGGGAAGTCGTCCGGCAGGTCCTCGCCGTCCGGCGAATCCGTATCCGCCTGCTCCTCGAGCACGCAGCCGACCGTGTAGCGGCCGGCGGCCAGCATCGCCATCTGCGCCTCCCGCTCGGGCACGCCGGAGGAGACCAGGAAGGCCATCTTGCGGCGGATCCGGTCGAGGTCGCCGGTCGGAGTGGTGCCGGCGTGCAGCCGGGCGCCGTCACGGCGCATCAGCAGCGTGCGACGGAAGCTGCGGAAGTTCTCCAGGAACCACGCACGCCAGTCGTCCTCGGGGGATGGCAGCGGCGCGTTGGCGTGCGGGGCCATGGCCGCCTCCGCCATGGCCGCAAGGAGATCCTTCTTGGTCCGGAAGTGGTAGTAGAGCGACGGCTGCTCGACGCCGAGGCGCTTGGCCAGCCGCCGGGTGCTGACTGCTTCCAGGCCGACGTCGTTCAGCAGATCCAGCGCCTCTGTGACGACGGTCTCACGGTTCATCTTGGTCACATTGACATTCTATCGCTGATAGAAGACTATGAAAAGGAATCAATCACCGATAGATTTTGGGGTGGTCGAACGTGACGATCAAGATCGCGAAGCGTTCATTACGGGTCCTCGTCGCCGGTGGTGGCGTCGCCGGGCAGGCGCTGGCCTTCTGGCTCACCCGCGGCGGCCACCAGGTGACGGTCGTTGAGCGCTTCCCGGCGCTGCGCGCCTCCGGCGCACAGGTCGACCTGCGCGGACAGGGCATCGAGGCGGTCGAGCGCATGGGCCTGCTGGAGACCGTGCGCAGCCAGCTGGTGGACGAGGCGGGCGTCGCCTTCGTCGACTCCTGCGGCAAGCCGAAGGCGACGATCATGGCGAACACCTCTGGCAAGGGACGTCAGACACTGACCTCCGAGTACGAGATCATGCGCGGCGACCTCGTCCGTATCCTGTATGAGGCGACCAAGGACGACACCGAGTACGTCTTCGGCAAGAGCGTCGACGGGTTCGACCAGAACGCAGAGCGGGTCACCGCGCACTTCTCGGACGGGACCTCTGGCGAGTACGACCTGCTGATCGGCGCGGACGGGCAGGGCTCACGCATCCGGCGGGCGCTGCTGCCGGAGGGCTTCGACCCGTACTGGCGGGTGGGCATCCACATGGCCTACTGGTTCGTGCCGCGTATGGCCTCCGACACCAACATCCGCGACACCTACATGGTCCCGGGCGGCCGGCAGATCATGCGGCGCAGCCACAACGCGACCGAGACGCAGGTGTACTTCGTGATGCGCGAGGAGTCGGCGGAGGCGTCCGCGATCCACCGCGCTCCCGTGGAGCAGCAGCAGAAGTTCTGGGCAGGGCGGTTCCGGGACGCCGGCTGGCAGACCGACCGGTTTATCGAGGGCATGAAGGACAGCCCGTTCTTCTACGCTCAGGAGGTCGCCCAGGTGCGGATCGACAGCTGGTCCAAGGGCCGGGTGGTCCTGGCCGGGGACGCCGCGCACTGCGCATCCCCCTACAGCGGCATGGGGATCTCCGGCGGTCTGGTCGGCGCCTTTGTCCTGGCCGGGGAGATCAACCGGCATGCGGACGACCTGCCGACCGCACTGACGAACTACGACCGCGTCCTGCGGCCCTTCGTCGACGAGATCCAGGGCGGGGTCAAACCCCGCATCCTGCGCGTGTGCATGCCCATGAACAAACACGCCATCAGCGCCTTCCAGAACACCACCGCGCTGGCCTGCTTCTTCCACATCCCCGACCTTGTCGCGCGGTTCTCCAAGGAGGACCGCGGCGGCGACTGGCAGCTGCCGGCCTGCGCCGGCACCCTCGCTGCCTGAGCTGCCTGAGCTGCCTGAGCTGCCTGAGCTGCCTGAGCTGCCTGAGCTGCCTGAGCTGCCTGAGCCGCCTCCGCGATGCGCTCGACTGAAATTTGGGGAATTTCCCTAAATCCGATTCCACTTCATGAGGTCGCTCACGACCGGGGATTCAGGGTCAACGCGTCGACATGGGGCGCGGCGGGCGATGGGGACGCGGGTCGGTCGGCGGGCAGGAGCGATGACGCCCCCCCCAAAGAGAACGAGCCTACGGGCGAACCGGAGGAATTTCACGGTGGAGATCGAGCTGCGGATCAACGGATCCGCCCAGAGACTGGACATCTCGCCGCAGGTGAGCCTGCTCGACGCGCTGCGCGAGTACCTGGGCCTGACCGGCACCAAGAAGGGCTGCGACCAAGGCGCGTGCGGTGCCTGCACAGTGCTCGCCGACGGCCGACGGATCAACGCCTGCCTCGCACTGGCGGTGCAGTACCAGGGCCGTGAGATCACGACCATCGAGGGAGTCGACCACCCGCTGCAGGCGGCGTTCGTCCGCACCGACGGATTCCAGTGCGGCTACTGCACGCCGGGCCAGATCTGCTCGGCGATCGGCATGCTCGCCGAGCACAAGGAAGGCGCGCCCAGCGCGGCGACCGAGCACCTCGCCACCCCGAGCGAGGAGCTGGACGACGAGGAGATCCGGGAACGGATGAGCGGCAACCTGTGCCGCTGCGGCGCCTACAACGGCATCGTCTCGGCCATCAAGGAGGTCGCGAAGTGAAGTCGTTCTCCTACCTCAGCGCCCCGGACACGGGCACGGCGCTGCGCACGATCGCGGACAGCGATGACGTGAAGTTCCTCGCGGGCGGGACGAACCTCGTCGACCTCATGCGGGAGGGCATCGAACACCCGGCGACGGTCGTGGACATCACCCGCCTGCCGCTGAACGGGATCGAGGAACTGCCGGACGGCGGGATCCGTGTCGGGGCGCTGGTGAGCAACAGCGCGCTCGCTGCGGACCCCGTCATCAGGACCCGCTATCCGGTGCTGGCGCAGGCGATCCTGCACGGGGCGTCCGCCCAGCTGCGGAACATGGCGACCGCGGGCGGGAACCTCCTGCAGCGCACCCGCTGCATGTATTTCTACGACGAGGCGTCGGCGTGCAACAAACGCGCACCCGGCAGCGGCTGTGACGCGATCGGCGGGTTCTCCCGTGGCAGTGCGGTGCTGGGGGCGAGTGAGCACTGCGTCGCGACGCATCCCTCGGACATGGCGGTGGCGCTGGTGATCCTCGACGCGGTCGTCGAGGTGGAGAGCGTGCGCGGTGTCCGGCGCGTCCCGATCGCCGATTTCCACCGCGTGCCCGGCGACACACCCCATATCGAGACGGTGCTGGCCGCCGACGAGCTGATCACGGCCGTCGAGCTGCCGCCGGTGCCGGTCGCGGCGAACTCGCGGTACCGCAAGGTCCGCGACCGTGCGTCGTACGCCTTCGCCCTGGTCTCGGTCGCCGCGGCGCTGGAGGTCGCCGCCGACGGCCGCATCGCCGAGGTCCGGCTGGCACTCGGCGGCGTCGCGACCAAGCCGTGGCGGGCACGAATCGCGGAAGAGCTACTGCTCGGCGCCGAAGCCACCGACGAGAGCTTCGCCAGGGCCGCCGCCGAACTCGCCCCCGCCCTCCCTCTGTCCGGCAACGCCTTCAAGATCGACGTGGCCCAGCGGACGGTCGTGGCCGTGCTGCGGAAACTCAACGCTGAGCGGAGCACATCGTGACCACACGCACCAGGACCGACTCCGAGCCCGGCGCGGACGCTTCCGTGCCCGTCGGGGGCGCGGTCGGCCAGCCGGTCGACCGCCGGGACGGCCACGCGAAGGTGACCGGGGCGGTGCGGTTCTCCGCCGAGCATCGCTACCCGAACCTCACGTTCGCGACGCTGGTACATGCCACCGTCGCCCGTGGCACGATCACCGGTATCGACACGGCCGCGGCGGCCGCGGTGCCCGGCGTCGTGGCGGTCCTCACCCACCTCAACGCGCCGAGGATCCGGTCGGAACGTAAAGCCAACATCGTGCGGGACCTGGGACCGAGCGTGTCGGGGACCAGCCTCGACTACCTCAATACCGATCAGGTCTTCTGGGACGGCCAGCCGATCGCCGTGGTGGTCGCGGAGACCTCGGCCGCGGCGAACGAGGCCGCCCCACTCGTCGAAGTGACCTACGACCCGCTGCCCGCGCGGGTGGACTTCGCCGCCGAGCAGAGCAACGCCACCCCGGCGAAGGGCGACCTCACCTTCGCCGGCCTGGCGAAGAAGGGTGACGCCGAGGCGGCGCTGGCCGCTGCGGAGGTTTCGGTCGACCTGCGCTACACCACGCCCGGCCTGCAGCACAACGCGATCGAGCCGCACGCGACGGTCGCCGTCTGGGACGGTGACCACCTCACCGTGCACGACACCACTCAGGCCATCAACCAGAGCCACCGCTACCTTGCCTGGCGGTTCGGTGTGCCGGCGTCCCATGTCCGCGTCCATGCCGAGTTCCTGGGGGGCGGCTTCGGCGGGAAGTTCGCCGTCTGGCCCCACACGGTCATCGCGGCGATGGCGGCCAAGGCTGTCGGGCGGCCCGTGCGCCTGGCGCTGAGCCGCAGGGCCGTCAGCCGCGCCACCGGTGGGCGTACCGCCTCGACCAACCGGATCGCGCTCGGTGCGACCCGCGACGGCCGGCTCACCTCGCTGATCCAGGACAGCATCACCCGCGTCGGCTCGGCCGGGGGCCTGCTCGAGGCGACCAGCTCGCCGGCCCGACACCTCTACGGCGCCGAGAACATGCTGACCCGGCAGAACCTCGTCGCGATGGATCTGATGCCCAACACCTGGCTGCGTGCCCCCGGCGACGCGATCGGCAGCTTCGTGCTGGAATCGGCGATGGACGAACTCGCCTACGAGTTGTCGATGGACCCGATCGCCTTGCGGATGCGCAACGAGCCCACGACGGATCCGACGGGTGGCAAGAAGTTCTCCCAGCGGATGCAGCGTGAAGCCTTCGAGACCGGCGCCGAACGCTTCGGCTGGGCGGACCGTAACCCCGAACCCCGCTCCATGCGTGACGGCGAGTGGCTCGTCGGGATGGGCACGGCCACCGCTTACCACCCGGTCCTGCGCCTGATCGCCGACGTCAAGGTACGGCTGAGCGACGACGGCAGCGCGCTCGTGCAGTGCGGTTTTCACGAGATGGGCATGGGCGCCGCGACCGTACAGGCACAGATCGCCGCGGACGCACTCGGCATCGCGTACGAGAAGGTCCGGGTCGAGTACGGCGATTCGGACCTGCCGCCCAGCCCGGTGGCCGGTGGCTCGAACCAGACGGCGACGGTGGCCACCAGCGTCCTCGCCGCGTGCGCCGCGCTCACCCGGAAGGTGACCGCCCTGGCCCGGCGTACGGGCACGACCGGTCAGGAACCGGCGGTCGTCCTGCGAGCGGCGCGTACCCCGTTCCTGGAGGCCTCGGTCGGGTCGACCACCCGGTTGGGTGCGCTGGCCAGTCAGGGCCGGTTCCTGTCCACCTTCCTGAAGGACCAGCGCTGGTCCAAGGCTGCCCGCGGCGCGCAGTTCTGTGAGGTGCGGGTGAACGCCGACACCGGCGAACTGCGGATCTCGCGCTGGCTCGGCATGTTCGACGTCGGCCGCATCATCAACCCCAAGACCGCGGCCAGCCAGCTCCGCGGGGCCGTGGTCATGGGCATCGGCACGGCGCTGTCGGAGCAGACCCTGGTCGATCCCCGCAACGGGCGCACCATGAGCGCCGGGCTCGACTCCTACTACCTGCCGGTGCAGGCCGACATCCCCCCGATCGACGTCGCCTGGCTCGACGAACCGGACAAGACGATGCCCCTGGGAATCATCGGCCTTGGCGAGGTCGGCGTGGCCGGCGCGGCGGCCGCAATCGCGAACGCCGTTTACCACGCGACCGGCAAGCGGATCCGGGACCTGCCGATCACGCTGGACAAACTGCTCTGAGACGACGGCCCGATCTGCGTACTACGACAAGAAAGAAACTCCCATGCTGGACATCGCGGACGAGCTGAACCGGTGGCTTGAGGAAGGCCGGGACTTCGCCGTGGCTACCGTCGTGTCCGTCAGCGGCAGCGCGCCGCGCGGGCCGGGTGCCGCGCTCGCCGTCGACGCCGACGGCACGGCCATCGGGTCGGTCTCCGGCGGCTGTGTGGAAGGCGCGGTCTACGACCTGTGCACCCAGGCGCTCGCCGACGGCGAGGCGGTGCGCGAGAGGTTCGGCTACAGCGACGAGGACGCCTTCGCCGTCGGACTGACCTGCGGCGGCGTCCTCGACATCCTGGTCACGCCCATACCTGCCGACGCGCCCGACCGGAAGGCGTTGCAGATGGCGCTGTCGGCCGCCGCCCGGGGCGAGGTGGCGGCACTCGCCCGCGTGGTCCGCGGCCCGGCAGAGCTCCTCGGGCGGGCGCTGGCGGTGCGTCCCGATGGATCGTACGAAGGCGGACTCGGCGGACATCCGGACCTGGACCGCACCGTCGTGCACGAAACCCGCGCCCTGCTGAACGCCGGCCGCACGGGCACCTTCGACATCGCGGCGAGCGGAGCGAGATGGGGGTCCCCCCGGACGGAGTCTGGGGGAGGATCCCACTGCGAGCCGGGCCTGACCCTCTTCGTCGAGTCGAGCGTGCTGCCGCCGCACATGCTCGTCTTCGGCGCCATCGACTTCGCCGCCGCGCTGGTGCGCATGGGCAAGTTCCTCGGCTACCACGTCACGGTGTGTGACGCCCGACCTGTCTTCGCCACCCGATCACGCTTTCCCGAGGCCGACGACGTCGTGGTCGACTGGCCGCACCGCTACCTGCGCCGCACCCACACCGACGACCGCACGGTGGTGTGCGTCCTCACCCACGACGCCAAGTTCGACGTGCCCCTGCTGGAAGCGGCCCTGCGGCTGCCGGCCGCCTACATCGGCGCGATGGGCTCGCGCCGCACCCACGAGGACCGCGACCGCAGACTCCGCGAGACGGGCCTGACCGAAGCCGAACTGGCCCGGCTCCACTCGCCGATCGGCCTCGACCTCGGCGCCCGTACGCCCGAGGAGACAGCCCTGTCCATCGCAGCCGAGATCGTCGCTGCCCGGCAGGGCGGAGCGGGTCTGCCACTGAGCGGCTCGCACACACCGATCCACCACGACACCGAGGGACGCCAGTCCGATGCGAACGGCGCGAGTGGCCGCGTCTCGCCGCCGCAAGCCGATCGCCAGGGCGACCAGCACACCGTGAGCCCGGTCCGCGTCGGTGCAGCATGAATGATCACCTCACCTTCCCTGACGTGTCCGAAGCGCCCACGAGGACGTTGCCGACGGCCCTCTGACGGTGCACGGCGCACGGCATGGTGATCAGCCGGTCGATAGGACGTTGGGCCTGTCGACCGGAAGCCGGTGGTCGACGGCGGTCGGCGCCGCTTGTCGGCGGCCACTACCTCCTGGTCGTGAAGGGCAACCAGTGCGCCACGAGGCGCTTGTGCGCCGTGAGGCGCGGTGAATCGAAGGAGGTGCAAGACCTCCTCGCCAGTCTGTCGCAGCAGGCTGGTGGGAGCTGAGCGCAGTCCGAACCGGGAGACGTCGGGGAGGGCGGGAAGCAGCGCTGACAAAGCCGGGACTGCTCGGAACTGCCAGACGGGCTGGGTCCGGCGAGCGAGATCAGAGGGCATACGAGAGGAATCCGTGGTAAAGCTCCGTAAGCGTGGCACCGGCTCAAATCTGGTGGATATGGGCCGGGTTGCAGTGCACAGCCCGTTCGAAAGGCGGGCTGACTCCGTAGCCGACTTGGCGTGTCGGTGGGGAGGCCATGGTGAAAGCCTGCGGCGTAACCGTGGCGATGCTGCCGGGGCAAAGCTGGATGCCGGACTGATTGATCGAATCACCGTGAACACGGGAACCATCCCGTATCGCTCCCTTGGCCTGATATCCAATCAGGTTCTTGGGATAGATACGTCGTCTGTCGAAGGTGCGGGATGGGGCGGAGGCCCCGTAGTAGTCCGAGCGGACGAGAGGTCCGCGCATGGCGAAGGGGGCCAGCAAGTTTGCGCAGCTGGCCCCGAACCGGCTCGATCTTGCCCGGCGTGAGCTCCCGGCCCAGCATCCCAGCGACGTCCTTGGCCATCACCGGACCGTCCGCCCCGGTCACGATCTCCATGATCCTCCGGTACTCCGAGGTCAGGGACTCCACCCCCATCCCCTCGGACCGGTCCGGCACCAGACGCATCCCGCCCGCACCCGGCCCCGCCACGACACGCTCCGGCTCCGGCTCCACGATGCCCGACGACCGGCGTCCACCATCGGTCGCCTCGGCCCACTGCCCGAACACCACCTCGGCTGCTTCCAGCCGGGCCAACTGCGACTCGATCCCGGACAGTTCCTTGCGGAGCAGCTCAGCCCGTCCTTCCAGCGCAAGCCGTTGCTGGACCGTCCATGTCAGCACATCCGGCATACACACCTCCCACCAGGAGGCTATGCAGCGGCCCGCTGCCCCGGCCCCGGGAATCCCAGAGGCCGCCCGTGACGGACGATCACGTGCTAACGATCTCTCACCCGACCAGCACGAGAACCCCGCGGAGACCTCACACCAGCCCTGCTGACCAGCGGAAATCAGGATGGCAGATCTTCAATGGGTGCGGCTGCGACCGTATGCGCGCCGACGGTGTGCACGGTGATCCTCGTGGACCCAGGTTGCGCAGACCGGCCCGTCAGTCGTGGTCGTCGACGGACAGGACGACGCGGTCGAACCGGCCGGCAGCCAGGTCGTCCAGCCGGATCATGTAGTTGAGGTACTCGCCGTTTTCGGTCGGGAACTCGAACACATGCAGCAGCACCATCCACTCCTGCCGGGCCCGGGCCTCAAGCTCCTCCATGTCGCCGCCGGTCCGCTCATGCTCATCCCGGGCCATGGCCCACTCTGGCGGGTACTGCTGGGCGCTCGGGTAGCCGCCGACGCCGTCGAGACACTGCTCCGACTCGTTCCACATTCCCCGGATCGCGTCGTCGAAGCGTTCCAGCTCCTCGTCGGGGAGCTGGCAGTAGAAGTGGTCGAGACCCAGTTCGAGCGACGGGATGGCGTACAGGTCGACCCGTTCGGCGATCTCCGGCTGGTACTTGCTCTCGGGTGGCGTGCGTTCGGCCGCCTCGACCGTGTCCGGCACGTACAGCACCGCGAACGCGTCCGGATCCCGGACGATGTTGCAGTCTTCGGCCTCGGCGTCGCTGGCGTAGAAGAACAGCACCTGCCCGGAGTCCGGCAGCGGCGCGGCGAGATGGTCGCGTGGCAGCGCCGCACAGTCCAGCGCCCCGATATAGCTCAGGGTCAAGCCGCAGCAGGAGGAATGAATCGGCCAGGCGACGTCGGCGGGCAGCCGCGGCAGGCCGCCCAGCCGGAACGCCGGCGCAGCGCCGGTGGGCTTGCTGCTGAGGCTCACCCGGCGGCGCACCATGCCCGGCAGTTCCGTTTCCAGGACACGGTCGATGTCCGGCGCGTCCCACCCGGACTCGAGCAGGAGTTGGCGGATCCGCTCCCGTAGCGCCGGCAGTTCGAGGGTGCTCTCGATCATGCGGTTTCCCATTCTCGTCGGCGACATCGCAGGAAGGGAACCTATCGGGCGCGGATGGGCCGGTCGCCGTCGGGTAAGGGTCGGCCGCTTCGGCCGTGGCGAGTGGCCGCCGCTGACGTACGAGACACGATGCGCCAGATCCGCGACGAAGCCCGGTCGCTGCCCGCCCAGCAACGACGCTGACCGACGCACACACGGTGCTGATCGCGGGGTCCGTGTTTCCCCCTCCAGCACCGGACGGCTATGCCAACTAGCGAAGTATGGGCTTGTCGCCATTGAAGATCCACCATCTTGACGTCGCTGGCCACGGGTCTGGTGTGAGTCGTTGATCGTGCACTCGTGCTGGTCGCGGGCGGTTGTCGGAGCTCAAGATCGTCTGCCGTTTCGGTGACCACGGATCCACGGGTTCCCGGACATGTGCGGGACGCCTGTCCGTACGATCCGGGCGGGAGGACGTGACTGACATAGGCGGTGGACGCCGGGCCCCGGCCGGACTTCGTCTGGCGGGTGACCATCACATGCGGGTTGTCGGCCCGCTGGGCTTCGCGATGGGCCAGGCAGCGCTCCACTGCCGCCCAGGACGCCGGATCCAAGGGAACCGGATGCGGACGGTCGCCGAGCCGGGCGGTCCGGGCACGAACGTCGAGGTCAACGACCTGGAGCATCTTGACCTCGCGGCTTGAGGCACCGTGCAACAAGGCGAACATGCCCAGCATGCCTTCGTGCGGGTGGACAGCCGGATCCGTTGTCCAGCGGCGGAACAGCACACGTTGCTGGTCAAGCGTCAGCGTCGCACCCGTGAAGCCGCTCGGTCCTCGGGCGGTCAGACCGCGGGCAGGATCGACGAGGACGAACTTCTGGGACCGCGCGAAGCGGAAGAACTGTCCGAGCACGACCAGGCGACGCTTACGGGCCTTGGGCGAGTCGGCCAGGAAAAGCCTCGAGATCGTGCACGTCGGTCAGCGCCCAGTCCCGCTTGCCGCGCTCACCGGCGAGGAACAGGGCGAGGTCCCGCACGATGGCCAGTGCGGCTTCGATGGTGGCATCGGTGCGGGGCAGCGTTCCGGCACGCCGGGACCGCTCACGCGAGCGGATCATGAAGTCGGCGAAAGCCTCCACCGAAGGCCGCAGGGGGTCGGGGACCGCGAGGATGCGACGTTGCCGGCGGCCGGCCGCGAGCCGCTCGGCCTGGTCGGTGGCCATGGCCAGACCGCGGCTGGTCAAGAAGGTCTCCAGGGCACGGGCGAGGGAGCCCATCGACCGGCCCGGGCGGCGGGAGCGTTCGAGCACGGACTGGGGGAGGTTGGGCTGGCCGTCCCGGAGAAGCCGCCCCAGAGAAGTGATCATCGTGCAGGCCCGGCCGACGGAGTACTTGGCAGCGAGATCTGTGGTGAAGTCCTGCAGCCAGTCAGGCGGAGTGTCGAGTTCGGCGATAAGGTGCTCGGCCCGGACGAAGGGGCGGTCGGGGTGACGCTGCTGGTGCCGCATCAGGCAACGTTCGCCCTGTTCACGACCTCGCGGAGGCGTTCGTCGGCGGCGTGCTTGTTTCACCAGATGATGTAGCGACGGATCATGCTGCCCTGCTCAAGTTGTCGAGCACGATCGCGATGCGGATCTCGGGCGGGTAGAGGCTGCGCAGGTAACGGCAGAACTCCAGGAACCTGGTCCGTCTTCTTCGTCGGCTTGATGTGGCCCCGTAGAGCTTGCCCTTGGCCAGGTCGTAGGCGGCGAACAGGTGCCGGACCCCGTGCGGGCGGGTGTAGGTCGCCCGCCGACGGGGCATCGGTTCCCGGGCGGGGTCTTTGTGACGGCCGCCGCGTTCGGTCCACTGCCGCCCGGGGTGGGGCTGGAGGTTGAGCGGCCCGAACTCGTCCATACAGAAGACGACTTCAGGCTCGCCTTCCTCGGGTATGACCTCACCGTCGGCGATCGCGTAGAGGTGTTCGACCTGGGCCTTCTTGGCCGCATAGTCGTGTGAGGTCTTCCAGGTCTTTATGCATTGAAATCAGACGCCTTCCTCGCGGAGCAGGGCCCGAAGGCCCTCGTGGCTGATGTCGTCGAACGCCCCCTCGGCTGCCAGGAAGTCGGCCAGCTTGGCCAGGCTCCAGGTCGAGAACGGCAAGCCGTGCTCGGCTGGCTCGGAGTTGGCGATCTTCTTGATCTCCCGGCCGGTCCGGGCGAACAGAGTCTGGTCCATGGAAGATTCAACGGAGGCGAGACGGGTCCGGCGGACACGGTGGGAATGACATTCCGCTCGGCCCGGACCAGGTCGCGGTGAGTATCCGCCAATGCCGCGCGGGTGCGCCGAGGAGACCGCCGTCGCGCTCGCCGGCCGGGAGAGGGTGACGCTCGCCGCGGGCGTGGAGGAGCTGCCGGTGACCACCTGAGGCTGGCAGATATATTTCGTAGCTCGATATATGCTCGATGTATGGCCAGACAGAATCCGCCCTTGACGGAACCGCAGTACTTCATCCTCGCCGCACTCATGGATGGTCCGTTGCACGGCTACGGCATCATCAAGGCTGCCGAGCGGACCACCGACGGGCGGCTCCGGATCGCTGTCGGCACTCTCTACGGCGCGCTGGAGCGGATGGAGCGGGCCGGGCTGGTGGCCGCCGGCGACGAGGAGATCGTGGACGGGCGGGCCCGGCGCTACTACCGGCTCACGGAGGACGGCACCGAGGCGCTCGCCCGGGAGGCGCTGCGGATGCAGCAGGCGGCGGCTGTCGTCATGGGGCGCTCGCGGGATGCCGGGGTGGCCCCGGCATGAATCGTCTGCTGCTTGCGGCCTATCCCGAGCCCTACCGTTCCCGGCAGGGAGAGGAGGTGCTGGCCTGCCTGGCCGAGGCGTATCCCGGCCGTTCCTGGCCCCCGCCGCGGGAAGTTGTCGCCTTGGCGCGTGCCGGGGTGCAGGCCCGCGCCCGTGCCGTCGTCGACGACACGGCCCGGCCGTGGTGGCTGGACGGCATCCATCTGACCGCTCTCGTCCTCGCCGCGCTGGCGCTGGTTCCGTACTTGCAGGATGTGTGGCATTGGGCACTGCACATCGATCCCGGCCGGAATGCCATCGCCTTTCCCTTCTCCGGCTGGTACCCGTGGGCGCAAGGTCCCGGCGGCCGGACACGGCTGCTGCCCTACGGGCTGCTTCCGCTGGTCTGCCTGATCGCCCTGCTGCGCGGCAGGGCCTGGATCGCACTGCCGGCCGCAGCGGTGATGATCTACGCCGGTGCCACGTTCAACAGCAATGCGTTCTTCGGCGACGAGGGCAAGTCGGGCCTGAGCTACTACGGTCTCGGCGCCCCGATAACCGCTCGTGACCTGGTGCTCTCGGGGACACTTTGCGCCGCGTGCGCCGTGCTGGCGCTCTGCCGTCCCAGCCGCCTGCGACGTCGCTCCTACCGCTGGCTGGCCCCCGTCGTACTCGCCATGTTCATTGCCGGGAGCCTGCACATCATCTCCGTCAGTCCGGCTTTCCAGCGCGGCTTGTTCGTCCTCGAAGCCATCGCGCTGCTCGGCGCGTGGGTTGCGACGGCAGCCACTGGCGACCACCGGTGGCTGATCCCCGTCGCGGCGGTCGCGATCGTCCGCACGCAGGCGATCGTCGTCCGGCCGGACGTGTTCATGCAGTCCTTTCCGGACCTGGTCGTCTTCCTCCTGCTGATCGCACCCCTCCCCGCCCTGGCGTTCACCGCCCAGCGCCGACAGGGGCGGGCACTCGCCGAATAGGAGCGGACCCCCGGTGGGCCGGCCGAGCTCGGCGGCCCACGTCGTGCCACAAGACGTGCGTGACCGAACTCCCCCCCCCCGTTATGTTTTTCGCGGTCCTGCAAGAGGGCCGCTGGCCTCCGGGCCCGGCATGACTGTTCCCCCCTGTCGAAGGCATGACCTGGGGG
>NZ_JBIRTJ010000036.1:0-22415 GCF_044334695.1 Streptomyces sp. NPDC020747
ACCCGGGGGGGGGGGCCCCCGCCCGGGGGGGGGGGGGCGGGGGCCGCCCCCCCCCCCCGGGGGGGGGGTTTTTGGGGGGGGGGGGGGGCCCGGGGGGGGGGGGGGGGGCCCCCCCCCCCCCCACGCTCCGCTTGACGTCCCGCCCGGCAGCAACGGATCGATCCGTGCCAGTGGATACATGCCCTCCCACACGATGGTGCCCTCAAGATGCCCACGGCTTCAGCTGCCAATATGCCCGTGCTCCGCCAGCCAGGCCACTAGAAATTCTCCCTCGAGTTAGACGCCAAGCCGAAGCGTTTGTACGTGTGGAGGCCGAAACCGTCCTGCTGGACCGGCTGTAGCCCTCGTTGGTGAGGACACGCTCGGGGCTTGATGAAAACCTCGAAGTGCCAGGTCAAGAGGGCGACACCTGAGCCCACCGAAACGGACTGGGAGAACAATTGGAACGTCAAGCGGAGCCCGGGGGGCATTCTCGGCCACCGCGCACGCCCGGACCCTCCAGCCGGGCGCCTCCGGCCGGCAGGCAAAATGCACCTTGACCGCAGGAAGAGGAATCTCCACCCAATCATCACGGAACGGAGTTTTCGGGCGGTCACAAGGAAGGATAGGGGGCGCGAACTGGCAGAGCTGCCACCCTGCATCTCAGTGCCAGCTCTCCCTGCCGAAGCATATGTTGGAGGGGAGCCGAGGCTTTCGATCAGCAGTGATGCGGCGCCGCCAGCGTGCGTTTGGCCGTCCCACCAGCGGCGCCGGTGCAGCACACCGACGAGGTTCTGGCCGTTCTCCGGTCGGGGCTGCTGATACACAAGTTCGGGGCCCGCGTATCGCTTGTCAGCCTAGATCATAAGATCACGGCCTGCCCCGGAGGCCTCTCAACTCCATGGTCGTTCAGGCCAGTTGCCCTACGCTGACGCATCCCTGCTTCAGATCTCACGCCCTGGATTTTCTCCACTGTTTTCTACAAGCCCCACACGCTCGCCGTGCTTTATCCGGCAGCGGTCAGATGCACACGACTGGACCGCGACCGCTTTCAAACGGAGCCGGTGGTGGTGCTGGGGGATAGGCCGCAGGATTTCGCGTTGGCGCAGCTCGCCGGTCTGGCCCACGGCGTGCATGTGGCTGTGGAAGCATGCAAGATCGGCGCCCTGTTGTCAGAGCGCCGATCTTGTGCGGTCTACGCGGCAACGTATACCCGCTGGGTTCCTGATCGCATGGGTGGAGCCCGCAACTCTCAGGAGCAGTCGGACGAATCCGATGCAGAGAGCTTCTCGCGGAGCCACAAACGTCTGCTGAACCCTCGGGCTAGCGCCGTCTCACTGCTGACAGACACATCTGCGGAGCACGTAACGACAGGTCAGAGCCACAATTGGTGCTACAACGCTCTGGCACCAACACAGCGGCGACCATCGGCACCACAGTCCGACTGGGATAGCACCGCATCTATCTTCTGATAGGTCTGATCCTACGAGAAATCCGCAATGCCTATCTCCAGATCACGGTCACGGCCACCCTCCAAGGCGATTGATGCTGAAGCTCTGATCTGTGGACACCAGCGCATCAATAGTTGTGGAGGGCTCGCCTGGTGCGAGGGAGCGGTGCCACGATGCAGATCCCCATCTCGGTGTCGGCAAACACCAGTTGGGCGACAGACCTGGAGCCCGCAACACGCCAGCGCGCCCTGAGCGCGGGCGTCGAACTCAGGAGGTAGAACATGCCCCACACGTCTCGCGCGGTGGGGTCCCTCTCTGTCAGCCTTGGGTGAGACGTCCCGTTCTGCGGGGTTAGCCTGAGAGGGCCCGACAGGAGAATCGCCCCGTATGCCAAGCACTGAGCCCGTCGGGTCCGACCCGGCACCGAGGCCGAAGCGCCGCACCTTCACCTCGGAGTACAAACTGCGGATCGTCGCCGAGTACGACGCCGCGCCCAGGAACGAGAAGGGGGCGGTCCTGCGTCGGGAACGGCTCTACCACTCGCATGTCAAGGAGTGGAGGGCCGCCCGGGATGCCGGCGCCATGGAGAACCTGGTCGACCGCCGGACCAGCCCGGCCCGTGCGAAGAAGTCCGCCGCGGAGGTGGAGAACGAGAAGCTGCGCCAGCAGGTGGAGCGGCTGCAGAAGGACCTGGCGCGGAACAAGGCCGCACTCGAGGTGATGGGAAAAGCGTCCGCGCTCTTGGAAATGATCTCCGAGAGCACGGACTGAAGCACGCCGTCGATCCGGTGGTGGACACCGCGTTCACCGGCGTCGAGGATCAGCTGGGCATCACGGCCGCGTGCCGGCTGACCGGCCGGTCCAGGGCCACCCACTACCGCAGGCTGAAGCCCCTGGCGGCCCGCACACCCCGCTCCCACGCCCAGGCGCAACCGTCGGCTCTGACCGATGAAGAGCGTGCAGCGGTACTGGAGTTGATGAACAGCGCCGAGTACGCGGAGCTGCCACCCGCCCAGATCTGGGCCCGCGAGCTGGACGCAGGCCGCTATCACTGCTCGGTTTCCACGATGTACCGGATCCTGCGCGAAAGGGGCCAGTCCGGTGAGCGGCGCCGCCAGGCCACTCACCCGGCCAAGACCGTGCCGGAACTGGTCGCCACCGCCCCCTCGCAGGTCTTCACCTGGGACATCACCAAGCTGGCCGGACCGGCCAAAGGCAACTGGTACCACGCCTACGTCATCATCGACATCTTCAGCCGCTACATCGTCGGCCACACCGTCGAACGCACCGAATCAGCCGAACGGGCCGAGGAGCTGATCCGGGACACCATCGAACGCAACGGCATCGTGCCCGGGACCGTCCACGCCGACCGCGGCACGTCCATGACGTCGAAGAAGGTCTCCCAGCTCCTGATCGACCTCGGCGTCACCCGAAGCCACTCACGGCCGAAAGTCTCCAACGACAACCCCTACAGCGAGGCCCAGTTCAAGACCACCAAGTACATGGCCGACTACCCCGAACGGTTCGACTCCCTGGCGCACGCCCGCGAATGGTTCGACGCCTTCACCTCGTACTACAACCACGAACACCGACACTCGGGCATCGGATGGCACACGCCGGCCAGCGTCCACTTCGGCACCGCCGACGAGGTCCGCGACCAAAGGGCCGTCACACTCGCCACGGCATACAACCGGCACCCCGAACGGTTCGGCCGCCGCCCCGCACCACCCGAGATACCCCAGAAGGCGTGGATCAACGACCCCGCCAAGCGCAGGGAACCGACACCACAGATCCCATAGCAGTACAAACGTCTCACTGGACTTGAAATCTTCCGGGTGCGTCGTGAATGACGCACCCCACACCAGGCTCGCGACACCCGATGCTGTGGTCATCGTCGTCATCACGGTACTGGCCTGCGTGATGTCAGGCAGCGGCCTGGACCTGTTGTCGACCCTGGCGGTACTGGGCGGCGCCGGCCTGGTCTCGGCGGCCACACTGCTGGCCCTGCGAGGCGCAGGACAGCGGCTGGGGAACCTGATCGTGCGTGTAGCGCACGCGATTCCGGCGTCGTAGGTGCGCTGGCCGTGGGGCGCAGGGAAAAACCGATAGCCACACCCAATGGGGCACTGGAGAAATTGGCCCGTTGGCTGCGCGCTCAGCGTGCAGCCAACGGATGCTCCTACGCGCAACTGGCGGACCGGGCCGGATGCCACGCCACGACGCTTCAGCGTGCGGCGTCAGGACACGGAGTGCCCAGCGCGCGTGCTGTCCAGGCGTACGCACGCGCCTGCGGTGCCTCGGTCGATGTGGCGATGGACCTGTGGAGGCAGGCTCGCAGAGGCGAGCATTACAGGGCTGGTGCCGTTCGCTTGGCGCCGAGTCCGATGTACGTCGACGGAATCGGCAAGTTCAAGGCCGGCTTGCAGGAGCTCTACGCGTGGGCTGGTCGTCCTGCAGTGCGCGACATGGAGCAACGTGCGGGTGATTGGGGAAGGCTGCCGCACAGCACCGCTCACCGCATAGTGCGGGGTCAGACGGTGCCACGGGACGAGCATCAACTGATCGGGTTCCTGGTCGCTTGCGGGGTCACCGAAACCGAGCATCGCCTGTGGGTCGATACGTGGAGACGCATTCTTGGGCATGCTCCGAGTAAGTCGCTCCCGCCAACGGGGCGGACAACGACGGACGGTGTACCGCGGGTGCCGGAGCGGCGGCATCCCGAGCAATCGGCGGCCCACCGCGCGATCTCGCCAACCCGGCGGACAGCGATGGACGGTGTGCCGCGGGTGCCGGAGCGGCGGCATCCCGAGGAATCGGTGGCCCTGCGCTTCAGCGTGCTCGGCCCGGTGCGCGCCTGGCGCGGGGCACAGGCGCTGCCCACGGGATCCCCTCAGCAACGCGCCCTGCTGACCGTCTTGTTGCTCAGGGAGGGCCGGACGGCCACGGCCGGTGAGCTGATCGACGCCCTGTGGGGCGACGATCCGCCGTCCCAGGCGCTGGCGGCCGTGCGCACGTACGCCTCGCGGCTGCGCAAGATCCTCTCTCCCGGTGTGCTGGTCAGCGAGTCGGGCGGCTACGCGATCCGGCTCTCCGGCGCATCAGGCGGCGGCACCCTGGACCTGGCCCTGGCGCAGGGGCTGGCGGCCGACGCGGAGAAGGCGAAGAACGGCGGCGACCTGCTTCATGCGCGGGCCCTGCTGAACAAGGCGCTGAACCTGTGGGACGGGGAGGTCCTGGCGAGCGTTCCGGGCCCGTACGCGGAGACGCAGCGCACCCGTCTTGAGGAGTGGCAGCTCCAGCTCACCGAGACGCGCCTGGACATGGACCTCGAACAGGGCTGCCATGCCGAGGCGGTCTCGGAACTCACCGCGCTCACCGCGGCGCACCCCCTGCGGGAGCGGCTGCGTGAGCTGCTGATGCTGGCGCTGTACCGCTCGGGCCGGCAGGCGGAGGCCCTGGCCGTGTACGCGGACACTCGGCGGCTGCTGGCGGACGAGCTGGGCGTGGACCCGAGCCCAAACCTCCAGGAACTCCAGCAACGCATTCTGCAGGCCGACCCCGGCCTAGCAGAACCAACCCCGGAACCAGCACGCCAGACGCAACCGGTACGACCAGCTCAACTCCCGGCAACAGTGCCAGACTTCACCGGACGCACGTCCTTCGCGACGGAGCTCGGAGACGCCCTCGCCTCGGCTGACGGCCGAGTGATGGCGGTCTCCCTACTTGCTGGCATCGGCGGCGTGGGCAAGACAACGCTCGCGGTGCACGTGGCACACGTGGCCCGTGCCCACTTTCCCGACGGCCAGCTCTACGCTGACCTCCAGGGGGCAGGCGACCAGGCGGCAGCACCGGAGGCGATACTCGGCTCCTTCCTGCGTGCCCTTGGCATGGCGGACTCGGCCATTCCGGACTCCCTGGAGGAGCGGGCGGCGCTGTACCGCTCGGTGCTGGACGGCCGCCGGGTCCTGGTGCTCCTCGACAACGCCCGGGATGCGGCCCAGGTCCGGCCCCTGCTGCCCGGCACCGAGGGGTGCGCCGCGCTGGTGACCTCCCGGGTACGGATGGTCGACCTGGCCGGCGCGCACCTGGTCGACCTCGACGTGATGTCGCCGGGGGAGGCCCTCCAGCTCTTCGCGAAGATCGTGGGAGAACAGCGGGTAGTGGCGGAGCGGGAGGCGGCCCTCGATGTCGTCGAAGCATGCGGCTACCTGCCCCTGGCGATTCGCATCGCAGCTTCCCGCCTTGCCGCCCGGCGTACCTGGACCGTGGCGGTCCTGGCCGCAAAACTCGCCGACGAACGAAACCGGCTGGATGAGCTCCGGGCCGGAGACCTGGCAGTGCGGGCGACACTTGACCTGAGTTATCGCCAACTCAAGACGGAACAAGCCTGCACCTTCCGCGTGCTTGGAGCGCACGCCAGCCCGTTCATCTCGCTGAACTCCGCACGCCGCATGCTCGATTGCGGTACTGATAGAGCCGAATACCTCCTTGAAGATCTGGTGGACGCCGGACTGCTCACCCCGCTGGCACCTGGGCGTTATCGACTACACGACCTTGCCTGGCTATACGCCAGAACGGCGGTCTCCAAGGGCCCTGGCGATCAAGCCATGAATGCGAGAAGTAGCGTATAGGTGCGCCGAGTGTGCGGCGATGCCACTGAAACCAACACCTCGCTGCGGATCCTGACCTGACGCTGCGGCTTCCCGACTTCACGATGCACACCGCTCATAGGGGTCTCAGACAGCGGGACACGAACTGGCCTAACGAGGCCATGCGTGGGGTCGCCGCATCGTTCCAGACACCGTGCGGATCGTAGATCGACACGTTGGTGCATCCGGCCCGCTCGGCACCGAGGACGTCCATCATCACATCGCTGAGAAATGCACACCGGGCCAGTGGGCTGCCGACACAGGCAGCGGCAAACCGGTAGATTTCCGGGTCGGGCTTATCCCAGCAAACTAGGCCTGAGTCGACCACGACATCATCGGAATGGGCAAGTCCGGCGGTCTGCAACCGAGCCTGCAAGTGGCCGTCGGACTGACTGACCATGCCGATCCGGAAGCCCGAGCGCCGTATGCGGTCCATTGCGGGGAACGCTTCAGGGTTGACCTCGGACCACACCTGGCTGGTCAACTCAGGGCTGTTGGCGATCCGTTGGTGCACGCTTTCGGCCACCGCGTCGTCGACATGCAGTGCTTGGGCCCAACGCTGGACCCAGCCATGCTCATCCGACAGAGCGACACCGTCGTCATGTGCGGCGCGGTCGGCAACCGCAAAGGAGCGGGCAGCGACCTCCGGCGGAACCCGTGTCGCCGCCAGTTCCAGGAACAGACCGGTCACCGCAGTGGCCTTGGGCCCGATGAGGACTCCCCCGACGTCGAACAGGACCGCCTCGATCACGAGGTCACCTCCTGCGCCTCGCTGCGGCCGAGGGTATGGGTCCTATAACCGAACCAGGCGGTCGCCAACACCATGATGGCGAGCATGACCGGTAGTAGACGGAACGCATCGGACAGCGATTCACTACCGACCGCACTGACTACCAGCGGTGTCAGGACGAAAGTGCCGTAACCGGCAGTCGTGAGTCGCGCCGTAGCTCGCTCAACGTCGTTCGCACGGCTACGGCCCATGATTGAGTAGCCGATGGGGGCGGCCGGAGCCAGACCGATTCCGATGAGAAGCATGCCCACCACGCTGGCCCACGACGTCGCGACCCAGACCAGCACGACTGCGCCCGCCACCACGATCCCGAGCCCAATGAGTAGAGTCCTCCAATCGCCGAGCCGCTTGATGACCGTTGTGGACGCCGCGCGGCTTATTGCCGCCGCAAGGTACAGCGATGCAAGGCCAAAAGCGCTCTGTGCGGTTCCCTGCCCGGGTAACTGATCGATGAACAAAGCCGAGAAACCCTCCATGGTCGTATCGATCGTGAACGCCCCACAAATGATGACAAACGAGAGAATCGACGCCGCAGTCGCAACTTTTGCCAGGTCGTGGCCCTCGGAGGTGTCCACCTGCGTGGCCTTGTCGAGAGGGGGGGGGATCGCAACGGGTAGCAGCAGCGCCGCACCTGCGCCTGCGATGCAAACAAGGCCCGCCGTCCAAAACGCCGGCGCATAGCCGGCTTCCCCGTTGAGCAGGTACGACAGAACAGCGGCGCTCGCGGCTGCGGTGCTGAACGTGGCGTGCAGTGTAGAAAGCAGCATTTTCCCCCTCCTGAGCTCTTCAAGGCTGCCTGCGGCGTTGGCTGCCACGTCGAACATCCCCAGCCACACACCAGTCCCTACGGCTCCGATCGTGAAAGCGGTGAACGAGTGCAGCATCGGCATGATGAGGTAGCCGACTCCGCTCGCGGCGGCGGAGAGGATGAGAGTTAGCCGGACGGTGATGCGCTCGGCGATCCGCCCCGAGACAGTCGTCGCGGCGCAACCCGCGAGAGCCATGCTGGCCAGGGTGATGCCGAGCTGGCTGACATTGAGGTCGAGTTCCTCTACGACTGCGGGCAAAGAGAGGGCCCAGGCTCCAACCTGGAAGCCCATGGCACCGAAGACGACAAGGAGTAAAGTTCCTGTCTGCCTGTGGTGTTCGGTCGTCGACATGCTTTTCTGCACCCCTATTGGGTTTCTGCTCCGACTCAAGTGCGGACGAAGACGTCGCAAGGGCCATGATGGCGAGCACGGGTGAACCCTTTGGATTCCATCGCCGCGATAATCGGATCAGCCTCGACGTACCTTCGGTGAATTTCCATGATCAGCACGCCGACGCGGTCCAACCAGTCCAGGCTGCCTGCCATGATGTTTGCTTCAGCGCCTTCGATGTCCATCTTCAGCACATCGATCTGGTCAACCCCGTATGCCATGGAGAGTTCATCGATGGTGATGGCTTTGACGGGTTGAGGCTTCAGCGCCAGCGGTTGCTCCATACGCCCCGGGTTGCCTTCCCTGGCACTAGCTACGTTGGGGGTGATTGTGCTGGAGCTCCACCACTCGTTGGGGAACAACGTGACCTCGCCGGATACGGCGTCGACTGCCGCCTTGGTTACTTCGATATCGAAACCGTTGAGCGCCCGGTTGATTTCCAGCATCCTGACGTTCTCATCGACCGGTTCCACACACAGAACACGGGCGTTCGGGTGCTGCGCCGCAAGGCTCAGTGCCGCGAGACCGATGTTCGCACCCAGGTCGACTATCGTACGAACCTTGGGTACGTGCTCGCTGTATGGGAAGTCATAGATGCCTTCGAGGAACACCTCGCGGAGAATGTAGATGTCGCTCTGGTTGCGACGGAATGCCACTTGCATCGACGTGTTGTTGCTCGTTATCGGTACAGTTTTTAATTTCCGCGAGACAAGGGGGTGTACGGACATTCCGACGTGATACGCAAGGCTCCAGCCCGCGAGGCGCAACGCGTCCTCGGTGCCATATTTGGACCTCGCCCTGTGGATGTCTGTTGCGAGTTCGCCGACCTCGCGACGCAGGGCGGCGAGCGTGGACATGCCGTTCGGGTCAGCCTCCCGGTGGAGGTACTTCGTGGTAACGAAGGGTACCTGTCGACCGATCTCGGGGCCATGAGTCATAGCCTTCTCCTAAGTTCGTTTGCTGACTTGGTGGATTGGATTCCACCCTCATCGCGGAGCAGTCGAATCAAGGTATGCAGGTCGTCGATGCAGATGTCCGCGATCTTGCTTGGTTCCGCTTGCCGACCGGTCGTCATATGCATTGCCAGGCCGCAGCCAGCCGCTCTCGCCGCGGTCATATCGGTGTCGTGATCTCCAACCATCCACGCGCTGCCGATGTCAACGCCGGCATCGTGGGCGCCCTGCAGAAGGAGCCCGGGAAGCGGTTTGCGGCAGTCGCATTTATCGTCCGGCAGGTGCGGGCACACGTAGCAACGCAGCCGGTGCTCGATGCCTTCTGGTGCCCATGCGTGGATCCGTGCGTTGACTTCGTGGACGAACTCCCATGAGGTCAGACCCCGTCCGATGGGTGACTGGTTTGTGACCACAGCCACCGCGACACCAAGCTCCAGCGCCGTGCGCACCGTCTGTTCTGCGCCGGGAGAGACAGTGACGTCGTGGGCAAACAGAATGTACGGCTCGACATGCCGGAACAGCACGCCGTCACGATCGAGGATGAGTATCTCTGGGAGGCTCATTCAAGCAGGTCCTGGTGGATATCTGGCTGGCTTATGATCGCTGTATGCGTTTCTGTAGTGAGTGTGGATCCGAACTGGACAAGCTTCCGCCGGCCACGTGCCCGCGCTGTGGTGTGAAGCATTACAAGAACTCCAAGCCGTGTGCGGGAGCCCTGATCGAGGACAACCGAAGCCTTCTGTTGATGCGTCGCGCCATTGCCCCATACCGCGGCTACTGGGATATCCCCGGTGGGCACTGCAACGCTGGTGAGCATCCGGCAGACGCTGCTGTCAGGGAAGCCCTTGAGGAGACAGGGTGGGCGATTGCTGTCACAGAGTTGTTCGGAATCTGGATGGACTCCGAGGGTGAAAGTCACTCTCTGGTCATCTACTACCGAGCGCGCCCGACGGAACAGGCTCAGGCTCCTGAGCCCGATGAGACCGTCGAAACGGCCTGGTTTGAGGCCGGAGCGTTGCCGGAGGCCCTGGCGTTTCCAGCTCATTCGCGCCACGTCCTCGCCGCGTGGGAGCGTGTGGTCGACTCGGCGATACCGCTCCGACGGGACTGAACTGGCCAGTTGGCGCGTCCGGACACCTCCATCGCGGCTGCCCAAGACTCCACCTCGCGCAAGTGCTCCGGATCGCCGATGTGGAGCGACTTTTGCGGCCATGGCAGTGCGGCCAGCCCTCGTCTGGAGATCAGCGTGGTGAACAAGGTCAACTCAGTGATCGGCCTGTCCGATGGCAGGGCCGCGATGCAGGATGAGTTGAGCGCGCACAATCCGATGTCCACGAACGAGTTGTGAGTGTTGCCCTTTCCATAGAACGTCACCATCTCGCCGTCGCCGAGCTCGATATTGCTCTCGTCGCTCGCGGTCGTGACCAGCACTGTCGCCTCGCACGGGTTGGTCGCGTGCCGCTCCAACAGTGCGTCGACGGCTGGTGGTATCAGAACGTCGCCGTAGGTCATCAGGAACCGCGGCGGAAGCTCAGGTAATGCCAAACGCACTGCGCCGATCACCCCCAACGGCTCGGGTTCGATGGTATGCGTCACGGTCAGCCCCTCCGGGGTGCCTTCGGTCACTGTTGCCAGGATTTGTTCCGCGCCGTAGCCAAGGCACAGGTGCACTCGGTCGAAGCCAAGGCTGCACAGGTGCCGCAACTGCAGGTGCACAAATGGTTCCTCGAGCACAGGAGCAAGGCTCTTGGGTCGTGCACCAGTAACGGCGGCCAGCCGGGTTCCCTTACCACCGGCCGGGATGACCGCGACCAGCTCAGGCATCGCTGTGGCCGCCAGCCGATGACAGCGCGCGACGCGTGCATGTGCACAACAGGTGGAAGAGTGACACGTGCAGGCTCTCGGTGACTGGAGTCAATAAAACATCCGGGACCTGAGGGACAATAATGCTGACGTCGCAGACTTCCTTGAACTGGCCACCGCCGTCCCCGGCGAAGCCGATCGTCTGAGCGCCGCGCTCCCTCGCCAGTTTCAGGCCTTTGACGAGGTTACCGGACCATCCCTCTGTCCCTCCGTGGACGGAGAAGGCTATGACGATGTCGCCCTCTCTGACCAGCGGCGCAAGCATGTGCGAGTAGACGCCGTTCCAGCCCTCGTCGTTCGTCCACGCCGTCAGCGATGAGGTGTTCGCTGTCAGGTCGAACGCTGCGAAGCCTGGTTTGTCACCTGTGGCGAACTTACCGAGGTCAGCGGCGAAGTGCATGGACGTGGAGGCCGAGCCACCATTGCCGATAGTGTAAATCGTCGACTTGCGTAGGTAGGCATCCAGCAGTAGGTCCACAGCTCGCCGCAACGCACACCGGTCGACGCTCGTGAGCGAGCGGGCGCTTGCGTCGAGGTATTCGGCGATGGTGTCATTCAACAAGTCAGTCATGGATGTGTGCTCTTTCGACCTTGATTCCGGCGGAGTCGATATGGAACCTGTCCTCAGTCAGTGCGTGCCTCCGCGTCAGTACGCTGGTGACGGCGGGCATCGCTTCACCCGGGCCCGCGACCATCAGCCAGCCGCCACCGCCGGCTCCGACTACTTTCGCCCCGGTCGCGCCCAGAGCGAGCGCGTCTGCCACCATGGTGGTGATCCCGGGCCATTGCGCCGCTGGGTTGAGGTTGACTTTGCGCTCCCACCTGCGCCGCATCAGGCGTCCGAACTCGGCGCCGTCACGGCTGGTGATTGCGGCGACGAACTCAGGTGTATCGGCGAGCGAGGTCTGTCCGCCGTCCGCAACCAGATTCCGTGCAAAGGTGGCAAGCTGGCCTGCCGCGTTGCGGACCTGTCGTGTCGGGAACAGCCGAACGGAGTGGCCAAGCATGTCCGCAAACGCTTCAGCGAGACCCTCCTGGCGTTCGACCGCGATGTCATCGCCTATCTCTGTGCCCATGCGGGCGTTCATATTCGCTGACATCCGTGTCAGAGAGCCAAAAGCGGACGCCATGTGGTCCTGAAACCCGACCGGCTGACCAAGTATCTCGCGCTCCCATCTGTAGGCTTCGCGCCCGATGCTGAGTGGGGCCAGGTCGGCCGTACTTGCCCCGCCAAGTACCCGCTCCGCCGCGACGAGCGCGACAGTCAGCGCGCCGCTCCCGCCGAGCCCGGAGCCCGGTGGAACAGGGGAGGCCACCTTGGTCCGTGTTGGCCACGGCAATCGCTCGGCAAGCAGGTCAATACGTGCGTTTGTGCCGGACGCGACTGCGTTGCACGGGTGGACCGCGACAGTGATCCGCCGGTTAATGGCAACGGAAAGGACGTCGGCACCATGGGTGCGGTAGAACTCGGGCAGGTCACAGCCGCCACCACCAAGGGATAATCGAAGCGGAGCCGACACAGATACGGACGCAGGCTTCATGAGCCGCTCCCGCCGAGCCTGGTCAACCACCTTGGTTCCCTGCTGCCACCTCGATAGATCTCGCGGTACCGCTCCGAGATCATGTAGGTGACGGGCCCGGGGGTAGCCGCGCCCACGGCACTTCCCTCCAAGCTGCTGATCGGTTGCACCTCGGCGAGAGTTCCTGCAAGAAACAGCTCATCAGCAAAATCCAGCTCGGCTCTGCTAATATCACGTATCTCGCAGGAAAGCGCGTGGCTTTCACATAGCTCTAGCACAATCCTGCGTGTGATGCTGTCCAGGATGCCAGCACTGAGAGGCGGAGTGCTGACCACCCCGTCGCGCACCATGAAAACCACGGCACCGGTCGCCTCGGCAACATTTCCCCTGTCATTGAGGAGAATAGCGTCTGAAAAGCCGTGCTCCTGCGCCTCAATTATCGAGAGTCTGTTCCCGAGGTAGTTCCCGCCAGCCTTCACGAGCGGCGACACCATCTGTTCAGCGGGACGCCGCCACGAGCTGATACCGCATGTGATCGGTTCGGGCACGCTGGATGACGGGGAGGGGAACCCAACGATGAAGGCGCCCATCTCCGCCTGATCGGCGCGGTAAGCGTAGCGTCCCTTCGCGATATAGAGAGTGGGACGCAGATACAGATCCTCCTGTATGCCCAGAGCCGCTACAAGATCATGCATCCCCGTCACGAGCTCCTTCGAGGTAGCGGTCGGTGGTAGCCGCATTCCTCGGGCGGATTTCTGCAACCGGGCCATGTGCTCGTGAAGAGCGACCGCGTAGTGTCGGCCGTCCTCGCCGTTGTAGTACGCGCGGATGCCCTCGAAGACGCTCGCGCCGCGCTGGCCATACTCCGACCACACATGGATTGTGGCCGTTTCCCACGGCACGAGGGCGCCGTTGAACCACAGCACCGGTGGTTGCGTCGGACTCATCGGCTGTCACCGCCGCCCGTACTCGCCGAGGTGATGGAGAGCCGCTCGCATGCGGATTGATAGACGGCCACTGTCGCCGCCAGGGTGTGCGCCAGGTTGTGGTTGTCCCTCACGAACTGCAGTCCACCTTCAGCCAGGTGGGTGGCGAGGGCTACGTCGTCGAGAACACGCGCCAGCGCTGCCGCAAGCGCGCGCGTGTCCCGCGCCGGTACCAGGAGACCGGTAACCCCGTGTGTGATGATCTCGCGCAGCCCGGACACGTCCGTGCCGATGACTGGTAGTTCCGAGGCCATCGCTTCGAGCACACTCAGCCCAAGGCCCTCGGAATAGCTTGGCTGCACTGCGACGTCCGCCGCTCGCCACAGGGTTGGCATCTGTTGCCAGCCCAGGTCCGTGCGCACCGAGACGATTTTGTCCAGCTCGAGTTCGCTGATGCGGTTGCGCAGGGTCTGTTCGTAGTGCAAAGAACCCGAATTCGCCGTTCCCGCGAGTACGGCGTGTACCGGGCCGGTGCGGCCGGCCACGAGCTCGGTAAGCGCATCGACCAACTCCAACAAGCCCTTCTTCCGTTTGAAACGGGCTCCGCACACCAGGATCGGGCCGTGTTCAGGAAGGTCAAGTTCCCGGCGAGCCGCCCTGCGATCGCCTCGGCTGAACCGATGGCAGTCGATGCCATGCGGCACCAGTGTCTCCCGGCCAGCGGACCCGTTGCGCACAGCCATGTCCAGGTAGTGCCTGCTGCCACAGATGATGTTGGCGAGAGGGAGCATTCCGTAGACGAGTCGGCATCGGCCCGTACCACTCGGCTCAGACTCTGGGTCCCCCTCATGGAATGTGGCGACAGCAGGGCGACCGGTGCCCACCGCGAGCATCGACGCCGTCAGCGCAGTGTCATGGCTGTTGGCATGGATCACGTCTGCTGCCCGCGCGAGCGGCTCGAGTCGGGCCAACAGGCCGAACATCATCTGTTCCCAGAGCAGGGTGTCGCCGCGGTCGGCCCAGCCGTCCGGACGCGGCACCCGGACAACCAGCACGCCGACCTGATCGCGTCGCTCGCCGGTCTGACCTGGCAGACCGTCAGTTGCAACAGTGACCTCATGCCCAGCTCGAACCAGCCCTTGCGCCAGGCTCAGGGCGTACGTTTCGGCACCCCCGATCACCGGTTCGTATCCCGGGGAAAGGATCAAGACCTTCATGCCGACTGCGAATGGGTCTCGGCCGCACGGTAGAACTGTTCGGCGGTCGCCCGGGAGTACCGGTGGTCGGCGAGCTTGCCCAGGATGTCAGCGGAGAGCGTGCAGATATCGGCCCCGGTCGGGATAAGTCTTGCGACTAGGCCGGGCTCCCGGACACTGCCTACGATGATCTCAGCTTCCAGGCCAGCCTGGGTCAGCGCGGTCCTGGTCAGGTGTGCGACGTTGACGGATGACCCTCCCTCCTCCTCGATCCGACCAGCCAGGAGGGACACGTAGCGGGCCCCGGCATACGCGGCGAGCAAAGCCTGTCCAACGGTCATGCAGGCCGTGGCATTGACCGGGATGCCGAGCACTGACACCGCGTGGATGGGCTCCAAGTTAGGGCTGCCATCAGGCCCGACCACCGGGATTTTCACCACGGTGTTACTGCCGAGGTCGAACAAGCTCTTGGCCTCGTTCGTCATTTCGTTCGCGACTCGGCTGTGTACCTGGACACTGACCGGGTACGGGGCACTGAAGCGGACGATCTCCTGAATGGTCGACCTGTCGGTATGGGCCTGCTTGGCAAGGATCGGATTGGTTGTCACGCCGCGGATGGCTCGGCGAGCGAGCCAAGTTCGGATTTCGTCAAGGTTGGCACTGTCCAGAAAAAGGCGCATCAGAGTACTCCTTAGCCGGTCGTGTCTTCTCTTCACTGTTGTGATCGCCGCGCAACACCCCCAGGCTGTCGAGCGGAAGTGTTCTGCCCGTTGAGTTCGATTCATACGCGGTGTGCGAATTTCTCAGGGCGGTGAGCCCCGCGCTGCCGTCCAGAGCGGGATCGGTGGGAAGGCACGGTGCCCCTGCCAGTTCTGTGATCCGGCGCGCGAGCTCCGACCACTCACTGCCCCAGGAGGCATCTGCCCCTCTGAATTGGATGACCTGAGCGGAGAAGGGACCAGTGTCGTCGCGGAACCCGACGGTGAGCTCCTCGACGCCGTACGATCCGCCAAGTCCCTGGACGCGTACGTAACCGAGTTCGCCGAACAGTTCGAAGTCGAAGCGGTTCACCCACTGGGTCAGCGCACTGTGCACACTCACGACGACACCGTCTCGCCGCCGCAGAAGAACGAATCCGCTGTCTTCCATGCCTCCCATGGGAACCAACGACTGCTGCGTCATCGCGGTGACCTCGTGGAAGTCACCGAGTATCCAGTTGTAGAGATCCACAAGATGGATGCCTTGCTCCGTCAAGTGGCCGCCGGCGGCGACCGCGGGATCCGCGCGCCACTCGTCCTCGGTCCCAGGTCGAGCACCGATTCCATATATACCGCGGCCGAACAATGGTCTACCTATGTCACCCGCGTCGAAGCGGCGTTTGGCCTCCTGGATCGCTGGGTGGAAACGATGGTTCCACCCACACCACAGGATCCTGCCGGTGCGACGGGCCGCCCTGACCATCTCTTCGGCCTCTAACACCGTCCTTGCCAGTGGCTTCTCACACAACACGTGCTTGCCTGCGTCGAGTGCGGCTATGGAAAGTCGCTTGTGCGAGTCCGGCGGAGTGCACACTAGGACGGCATCGATGCGAGGGTCAGCGATCAGCTCCTCCGTATCAGTGAAAGGAATCGCCTTGTGTTCGGCTGCGAGACGCTTCGCGTCATGTGCCTCGGCCGATGCCACACCGACCAGATGTCCCGTGTGGGTCAGGCTGAGTGCATGCGCCCTGCGGCGCCCTTGCAGGCCGGCTCCGATGATCCCCACTCCGATACTCATTGCCGCCCTCGCGTGCTTGCTCGGCCAAACGCGACATAGTCTGCGCCCAAGCCGTCGACCGCCGAAGTCAGCAGGTGGTGCGGATCTACTACGACACGGCCGGCCATGCTGGCGACCAGTCTGGGCAAGTCCAAGTTCCGATAGTCGTCGTGTTCGGACATCAGGACCAGTGCGCTTGCTCCGGACACCGCGTCACCCACAGCTGCCACCAACCGCGCGCCGTGGGGAAGCCTGATATCTGCTACGTCTGCGAAGGGATCGTGCACGCGGACGCTGGCGCCGGCCTTGGCCAGTCTAGAGATCATGCGGAGGCTGTCGGAGTCACGCATCGAACTGCTGTTTGGTTTATAGGCGACGCCCAGAATTGCGACGACGGCTCCGGACAGGTCGAGCCGCGCGGACAGTTCAGTGAGGATCTTCGCTGTCCGGTTCTGGTTTGCCGACGCGACAGCGTCGGCCAAGGGGGTGGCGATGTCGTTCCTCTTCCCGAGGTCACGCAACGTCTGAATTTCGCGGCTCAGGGTTCCGCCGGAGAAACCGGCACCGGGACGAAGCGGTGCCTGTTCGGCGACCCTGCGGTCGCTGTGCATGATCTGCGCGACCATGAGACCGTCTGCGCCGAGTGCTTCGGCCAGGTCACCAAGTTCGTTGGCGAGGCTGATGCAGGTCGCCAAGTAGCCGTTGATGGCATGCTTCGCGAGTTCGGCGGTGCGCGGCGTAGTGATCGTCACCTTGCACTGGACGGGGGCGAGGAACCTGGTCACCTCACCGGCTGTCGCGTCGTCTGCGCCGACGACGAGCCAGTCCGGATGGTGGAAGCGTTCGATGGCCGAGCCGAGACGCAGATTCTCTGGGATGTAGGCAACCCTGGGCCGCCAGTCGGGGCGCGCTCGGGACATCTCGTCCCGAAGTATCTCGGTCGTACCCGTCGGGACTTGACTGCTGATCAGCAGAATCGCATCCATTCGCACATGAGGGGCAAACCAGCACACGAGCGACAGGAGTGATTGGATGTCGACGACGTGGCTGTCGTCGAGTTCTGAATCGGCAGTGAGCCAGACGAACCGGGCATCCGCGAGGGAGTGGGGGTCGGCGTCGAATCGTAGCGAGCCGCTGTCCATGCCGTTTCGCACAGCATCAGCCAGGCCCGGCTCGAATAGCGGTGGCTCGGCGCGATTCAGGCCCTCGACGATCGTTTTGTCACGGTCGAGTCCAACTGTGTCAATGCCGTACGCGGCCAGTCCACTCGCAACGACGCTGCCAAGATGCCAAAGCCCTACGATCGCAACCTGATCCGCCGTCACACGCTTGCCCCCATCTCAGCCACCATGCGCCGTGTAGCTTCACGTACGGCTTCGTCGGAGGATCTGCTCGGCTTCCAGCCGAGCGCAAATGCCTCGGAGACATCCAGCTCTACGAATGGCTGGTCGCCGACCCAGCCCCTCTTTCCTCCCAGAGGATGCAGGCTGACGTCAGAAAGGCCGAGTTCATCGATCACGCAGCGGGTGATGGTTGTTATTGTGGTGCAGCTTTCCGATCCGAGGTTCATTACGACGCTTGGCCTCTCGACCGTCAACTCAATCCGGTCAGGCAAGGTGGTCAACGCCTCGACGCAGTCCTCGACGAGAAAGTAGTTCTTGCGCTGCGTGCCATCCCCGAGAATCTCCAAGCGTGTCGGGTCGGCAGTGAGCTTCGTGATGAAGTCGCGGATGGCGCCGCGCGACATTCGTGCACCGACAACGTTTCCCAGTCGGAAGATCCATGCGCGCAGACCGAACATCGCACAGTATGCGTGGGTGAACGCCTCTGCGGCGATCTTGCCCGCGCCGTAGAGAGAGACCGGCTGCAGAGGGCCCGCAAGTACGGAGAACGGCGGCTGGAGTCGCTCACCGTAAACGGCACCAGTCGACGTCATCACGATGTCGTGGATGCCGTGACGCTTCATGCCTTCGAGTACCTGAAAGGTCCCGACAGCGGTGTCCCGTAGGTCCTTGTCGCGCTCGTCCGCACCCCCGCGGATGTCTGCGTTGGCTGCGAGATGGTAGACAGCGCCTTGACCGTCTGCCAGGCCGGCCAATGCGGCGTCGACGGCAGAAGGGTCGGCGCAGCTGCCCTCGACAACGTCCAGCCGGGGCCGACGGCGTTGCGCGTTCAACCAGGCACGATTGGGGTTGGACATGTCGTCAAGGACGGTGACAGTCATTCCGAGCTGCAGCAACCGGTCCACGAGGTGGCTTCCAATGAATCCGGCTCCCCCGGTGACGCAGAAGGCTCCTCTTCCGTAAGGCACAGAGATCTCCGCCCGAAAGTTGGTCCAACAGGGGCTGCCCGTCGGCCTTGCCCGCCAAAACTATGCAATCAAGGAGTGACCGGCCCTTGCGTAGACGCGGGGAACGAACGCCTCCCGAGTCAGGCAGGTCATGCTCCTACACCGGACTCCCATGCATGTCCGAAGCAACTGGTACAGCACTGGATGCCGCTCCCGGGTCTTCGACCGGACGGTGTCATCGGCACATTAGTGCATGTTGCACGTTCGCTAAATACCTACTCTTGAACGAGATTTGACCAAGTTGCTGAAAATTAGGCTTGACATCATTGGCAGTTAGCGTATCCCGTGGCGATGTCAGCTTCGCTGAAGGGCGTTTGTGGAAGCCTGTGATCTGGGCTTTTTGCTTGTGTGTGCGGGGTGTTGAAGGGCTGATCCGTGTGTGGGTGGAGACGTCTACGGGTCTGCGGATGCGGCAGTTCAAGGGCTTGTTACGGGTGGTGCGGGAGCAGGGCGGCGTCGTTGCTCCAGAGTCGTGTTTCGGCGCATATGCGACAGGGCATTTCCCGAACACGCATATGCGGCTGCTACCGCATAGCTCACCGCTCCACCTGTCTCACCTGGGCTGACACGAGAGGACACGCCGAGGAGGACCCGCCCACCCGAAGTGCACGGTCCCGGAACTCCACCGGGACCGGAACAACACCCCGTTGCTGTGCCGCAGTTGCCCCTGTCCAACGCTGTGGCCGCAGTGGTCATCGCCATTGCCGCACTGCTGGGAGCCATCGCCGTGCTCCTGGTCATGCCCGGAGAGCTTGAAGCACTCGGGACCGCCATGACGATTGCCGGCTCGGGATTCACTCTCGCAGCCAAGATCGCCGTGCCGCACTCCGGCTGACATTCGGGAGCGAGGCGGGCCCGACTCCCAGGGCAGGGGGCTGGGCCCGCTGGCCGACAATGCGCCCACCGTGGCCGGCAGCCGTGCCGTGCCCTCGGCGTGCGGCTGGCGTCGTGGCTGTGGTGGCGCGGTGTGACTTACCGTCTTGGCGGGTGAATCGGGGCCGTGTGCCGGGCGGGTCGTGGCCGGAACCCGCTACGAAGATCACGAACTGTCGATGATCTTCGAAGGGGCCCACTGTGCGTTTCACCCGTACCCTCCGCCCGGTCATGGTCGCGTTCTCCGTCGTGGCCGCGCTGCTTGCCCCCACCACCGCCCATGCCGCCCCGGCCGCGCCCGGTGACACGATCACTCTGCCGGTCCGTGAAGCCCTGCAAGCACTCGAGGTTCAGGAGGAGAGCCGGGCTGGCTACACCCGTGACAAGTTCAAGCACTGGAACGCCGGACGGCTCGCCGACGGCTGCAATACGAGGGCGGAGGTCCTCAAGTCCGAGGCGGTCACCGCTCCCGGGCAGGAAGCGAACTGCGTGCTCACTGGCGGCCTCTGGTACAGCGCGTACGACGACCAGTACCTCGACAGCGCCCGCAAGCTCGACGTCGACCACCTCGTCCCGCTCGCTGAAGCGTGGGACAGCGGAGCTTCCGGCTGGAGTGCGAAGGAACGCGAGGCCTACGCCAACGATCAGGACGACCCGCGGGCCTTGATCGCGGTGTCCGCGTCCAGCAACCGGTCCAAGTCGGACCAGGACCCCAGCACCTGGTTGCCGACGTTCGAGGGCTATCGGTGTCGGTACGTCACCGACTGGGTCGCGGACAAGGCCCGTTACGGGCTGTCCGTCGACGTGAGTGAGGAAGCAGCGCTCTCGGAGACGCTGAGCCGCTGTCCCAACGAGCCGATCACCGTCACCCTGGCCCTGTAGCAACGTTCCCGGGGTTATGCCGATCGCGAAAGCCCTGGCTGGACGGGGGAGGCCAGCCGGGGCGGTGACTGGGTGGCGTGCGGAGGGCGGTCGCTTCTCGGCGGAGGGCTTCCATGAGGGTTCAGTCGAACGATCGTCCCGATGGGATTGAGGTGAGGCCCGGGCGCACGGTTCCCTCCCCTCGGTTCGGTCTGCCGAGCCGGTTAAATGTCACCGTCGGCGGCGGGGCGCAGGTCGCCCGTGTTCGTGAAGGATCCGACGGCGATGCAGCCGGCCCGGTCGTTGAGGTTCAGCGTCTGCTCGGTGGCACCCCACCGCTTCGTCTTGGACCATTTGCCGTTCTTGTAGAAGTAGCCGTACCGCTTCGCCCGGCCGCTGTGGCCCCTCCGTACGTTGTACGGATCGTTGCGTCTGCAGGAGGCGCTGGCAGAGGAGGAAGTTGCCCGCTGTCGACGTTGGGCAGCAAAGCCTCACTGATCGCCCAGTAGAGCGTGGTGGGCCGTTCGCGGGTGGGGCTGAGCTGGGGCTTTGGCAGAACGCAAACCGCCGTTCTCAATCGCGTGGAGATCATTACCGGACTGCGTGCATGGTGCAATCATGTGGGCCTTCGGCGCTCCGAAGCAGTGCCGCTCCGCCGACCTGATCGGCTGCAGCGTCATGGGTTTTCTCGTTACTTCACAGCGCGGCCGATGAGTTTGTGGCTCATGGCCGGTCCAAGCTCGTGACACCCCAGGAAAGGACACCGCCATGTCGGAGCTTCTCGTCGACTTCATCACGTCCCTCGACGGCTACGCGTCGGGAGAGGGATGGCCCGGGTTCTGGGGTCTCGAGGGTCCGGAGTACCTCGCATGGCTCGGCGAGCAGCCCGAGGTCACCTACCTGATGGGAGCGAACACCTACCGCCTGATGTCGGGCTTCGCCGCAGGAGAGGTCCCCCATGGCCAAGACGAGTTCAGGCCCGAAGAAGAGGCGTCCGTCGACGAGCTCACGCAAGCGTCCAAGGTGGTGTTCTCCTCCTCACTCGAGGAGCCGCTGACGTGGGCCAACTCCACGCTCGTCCGTGACGACGCAGTCGAGGCGGTCCGCGTCATGAAGTCGAGTGGCTCGGGGCTCCTCAGCACGATCGGCAGCCTCAGCCTGTGCCGGTCCCTGCTACGAGCCGGACTCGTCGACCGCTTCCGGGTCGTGATGTTCCCGGTGATCACCGGGGCCACGGGCGAAGAACGCATCTACGACGGCTATCCGGACGTTGCCCTCGAGATGATCGAGCACCGCACCTTCGACGGCCGCATCCAGCTGGTCGAGTACAAGCCCCGCGTGCTCGAGCACCCGCCGCTCGGCGTCCCTGCGTGACGTCGCCCCGTCCGCCGGTCTGGACGGCCGCCAGGCCAGCGCCGGCGGGCGCGGAGCCGTCCGGAACTGCCCGCACTGCGATCAGCCCGTCACCATCGTCGCCCGGCTGGCCACGGCGACCAGGGGTGAACCTTGGACAGGGTGGAGACGTCGCCGTCGCCGCTTCCGTCCCCCTTGGGACGCTGTGTGCTCAGGGAGTCGCGCTCGGCCTCGCGGGCACAGGTCGCCTTGGTGGCCGCGGTGAGCGTGCCTTTGGGTAGCTGGTCGATCGTGCTCGTGTCGGAGGCGAAGTACTTCACCGCCACTCCGGCTTGTGACAGTGTGCGCGTCGCGTCTGCTGGCAGTTTCCCGTTGAGCACCGCCATGCAGACGAGGGGTTCGGCATCTCAGCACGCCGCTGTGTCCCGTCGCAGGTCCGCGCAGGCCTTGGTTACGGACGACCCGGGCCCCGACTGGGACACCCCGCCGACGTCGCCGGTGTAGCGCAGTTGCAGGACCGTACGGCCTGAGCGGACGTTAAGTCCGATCTTCCTCGATCTGGTACCAGATGGTGCGGGCCTATGTCGCTCGCCGTCGCCCTCGGGGGGGGTGCCTCTATGTCTTTCGTCAAGGCGCCCAGGTTTGGTTTGGGGTGGTTTGACTTGCTGGGGTCATGCGGCGAGTTCGATGTCCTTGG
>NZ_JBIRTJ010000037.1:0-20893 GCF_044334695.1 Streptomyces sp. NPDC020747
AACTCAGCTACGACGGCGTGGCCAAGCCCATCCGCTTCAACCAGGACATCACCCACGGACTCAGACCCGAGAACACGAGCTTCCTGTACCAGGTCGAGGACGGGAAGTTCCGCTTCCTGGGCCGGTACGACCAGGTGACCTGACCGGCGCCGTTCCGCAGGCGAACCGCACGCCCTCGCCGCCCCGGTCGACGCGGTCGCCGCCTCTGGTGGGCGCCCGCCCGAGATCGCCGTATCGCCCCTGCTCGAAGGGTGAATGGGGACTCTGCGTGACGAAAGAGTGCGATTCCAGCCATGGGCTGCTCATGTGAGCTGTGATTCAGGAGACGCTGTCAGACACCCGCTATACGGTTGACCAGGACAACAACCCGGGACGAAGGAGCACGTCGTGAGGCCCACCCTGGCCGCCGCGCAGGTCCGCGGCAGTCTGACGCAGTACCTCACGACGACCTACGCCCTCACCGACGGAGACACCCGTCTCGCTCTGGAGCGCTTCCTCGGACACCCCGAGACCGGGATCTTCCGGGGCCCCTACCTGCGCATCAGGACGCCGTTCCACAAGGCCGACGACGGATGGCAGGGACATCTCGAATGGGCCCCGGGCTTCCCGCCGTACCGGCATCAGGCCAAGGCGTGGGAGCGGCTGAGCACCCGGCACAGCCCAGCACTACCGACGTTGATCACCACAGGGACCGGGTCCGGCAAGACGGAGTCCTTCCTCGTGCCCGTCCTCGACCACTGCCGACGGGAGAAGGCGCTCGGCCGGAGGGGAATCAAGGCCGTGCTGCTGTACCCGATGAACGCGCTCGCCACCGATCAGGCGGGCCGCATCGGGGAGTATCTCGCACAGCCCGAGCTCGCCCAGGTCACCGCGGGGCTCTACATCGGTGACCGGCCGGACACCGACTTCCGGCGGGTGATGACCCGGCGCGAGGAGATGCGGCAGGCGCCTCCCGATGTGCTGGTCACCAACTACAAGATGCTCGATCTGCTGCTCCAGCGCGGCGAGGACCAACCCCTGTGGGAGGGCGCCGACATCGCGCACGTGGTGCTCGACGAGTTCCACACGTACGACGGCGCACAGGGCACCGACGTCGCGATGCTGCTGCGCCGGCTGGCATCGGCTACGGGGCGGAGCAGGCCTGGACGGCCGCTCGGGACGATCTGTCCCGTGGCGACGTCCGCCACCCTGGGCGAGGGCAGTCCCGGCAGCCAGGCCGGTGGCATCCTCGAAGTGGCGGCGCAGGTCTTCGGAATGCCGTTCTCCGCCGACGCGGTGATCGGTGAAGAGCGCATGTCCGCCGGGCAGTTCACCGGCGAAGTGGACTACGAGCTGCCCGAGCCACCGTCACCGAAAGAGGTCATCGACTGCTCCGGTGGGCCGGGGGTCGAGGCACGGCCCGATCAGCTGGATCTCGACGGGCTCGCGGCGAGAATCCTGGGTCGCGGCGGACTCGACCCGTTCCAGCTCGGCAGACTCCTCAAGCGACACGACTTCACCCACGGCGTGTTGTCGCTCCTCGACGGGGAACCGCTCAGCGAATGGGAGCTACGGGACCGGATGAGCCGGTTCGGCTACGCGTGGGGACGGGCGGCGCGGGAGAACCCTCGGCTGGTGCTGCAGGCTCTGTCGCGTTTCGTGGCCCTCCTGTCCGCCGCTCGGGATCCCGAGTCGGACGCGAAACGGCCCCGGCCGCTGCTGCACGTCGAGGCGCACCTGTGGGTGCGGCCCGTCACGCGTGTGCTGCGCGGTGTCGGGCCCACTCCGGACTTCCGGTGGTACGAGGACGACCGCACCGCCGCGCGCAGAGCGGCCCTGGCCGCACCTCCCACCGGCGGTGACGAGGACGAGCGGTCGTCCGGCAGCTGGCCGTCCGGTGACGCTCGGCGCGCGCGGGCGCAACCGGGGTCGGACACGGCGGCGCGGCCGGCGGCCGTGCATCTGCCCGCCGTCTACTGCCGTAACTGCGGGCGGTCCGGATGGGCCGCGCTGTCTCCGGAGGCCGACCCGCAGCAGCTCGTCATGGCGCAGGACAAGGTGTGGCGGGCGGGGATCGGGCGCGACAAGCGGCGTATCCGGTACTTCATCGCCGCGACCGGCGCCGAACGGGACGAGGCACTGAACGCACTGACCGGCGCCAAGCCCTCATCCGGAAGCGGAGTCGATCCGCTCTCCGTCGTCGTGCTCGACGGCGCGCAGGGGACGTACCGCCTGCCGACGGCCGCGGACCGCGACGAGTTGCAGGACGGATGGTTCGCCCTGGCGATCACCGACAAGAAGTCCGCGGACAAGGCGGCCACCGACGACCGCTGCCCGGCCTGCAACGTGGACAACGGAATCCGCTTCCTGGGCACGTCACTTGCCGCCCTGGCGTCCGCCACGGTCACACAGCTGTTCACCGGTGGGGACATCGCGCTCGTCCCGGAAGAGCGCAAGACGCTGCTCTTCAACGACTCGACGCAGGACGCCGCGCACCGGGCGGGCTACGTCGCCAACGCCTCGTACAAGTTCTCGCTGCGGTCGCTGCTCGCGCACACCCTCAACGACTCCCCGGAACCACTTGCCCTCAACGACCTGATCGGCAACGTGCTCGACTCGGTCGACGACCCGCAGGCGCTGGCCGCCGTGGTGCCGCCCGACCTGCACGACGAACCGGGTGTGGACCGGCTGCTGTCGGGGCGGGGTACGGGTGATGCCCGCACCTGGAAGCTCATCGGTGAGCGGCTGGCCTTCGCCACCGTCATGGAGTTCGGTCTGCGTTCCCGCCAGGGACGCACCCTGGAGCTCACCCGCACCGCCGCGGCCGAGGTCGTCCTCCAGGACCCGGAGCGCGTCATCGCGCTCGCACGTGATGTGCACCTGACGCTGCCCGGTCAACTGGTCGCGGTCGGCGCCCTGCCGACGCCCGACCGCTATCTGGCCTTCGTGCGCGGGCTGTTGGAGCGGGTGAGGCAGCGCGGCGGCGTGCGGCACCGGTGGCTGGAGCCGTGGATGCGGAATGCGGGGGTCACCCGCTTCAAGGTGTGGGGCGGGCGGCCCGACGGCATGCCGGCGTTCCCCGACGGGGTGGCGGCGCCCCGGTTCCTGCTGGACGGGCCGAAGGAGAAGTCCACGTTCGACGCGGCCACCGGCAGGCTCGGCTGGTACCAGGACTGGACCCGGCGGTGCCTCGGCCTGGACGCGGCAGGCGCGAGCGAGTACCTGCGCCGACTGCTGCCCGTGCTGGCGGAGGAACACGTCCTCGCGGTGCGCACGGCACAGGACCGGACCACCAAGGTGTACGGGCTCCAGCCGGGCCACGTCGAAGTGCGCCTGCTCGACGACGCCGTGGTCAACAAGTCCTTCGTCAGCTGCGCGGACTGCGGCTGGGAGCAGGTCGTGCTGCCCGAGCGAAGGACCCGTTGGTACGGACATCCGTGCCCGCGCTACCGATGCAAGGGGATGCTCCGGCCGCCCCGGTCCGATGTCTCCGTCAGTGTCACCAGCACGTCCGGCAGCTTCGGCGGCTCACGCGAGCGCGACTATCAGAACGACTACTACCGGCGTCTGTATCTGACCGGCGGTACGTTCCGTGTGGTCACCGCCGAGCACACGGGCATGCTCACCCGCCCGCAGCGCGAACGCGTCGAGCGGACCTTCCGGGAGGGCACGCACTACACGGACCCCAACGTGCTCTCGTGCACACCGACGCTGGAACTCGGCATCGACATCGGCGACTTGTCAGCCGTACTCCTGGGGTCGCTGCCGAAGGGCCCGGCGAACTACGTACAGCGGGCAGGGCGTGCCGGCCGCAAGACCGGTAACGCGCTGGTTGTCGCCTTCGGCGGCCGACGCGCCCGTGACCTCTACTACCTCGACGAGCCACGGGAGATGATCGCGGGCGACATCGTGCCGCCCGGCTGCTACCTGTCCGCGGTGGAGATCCTGCGCCGTCAGTACACGGCACATCTGCTGGACCTCGCGGCCCGTGGCTCCCTCACCACGGCGGACGGGGAGCGACTTCAGCCCGCGCCACGACTCGTGTCGGCGCTCTTCGGCACCACCGGCTGGTGCCAGGACCTCGCGGACGCCGCACTCACCCATGGCGCACGTCTGGTCGAGGACTTCCTGGCGCTGTTCCCCGTCGGGTCGACGGACGGCACGGGAGTCTCCGAGCACGCGGCCGAGCAGCTGCGCGCCTACGCCACGGGGGGCATCGTCCGGGCCCTGCAAGAAGCCGAGGAGGACTGGACAGCGCGGCGTGAGGAACTGCGGCGGCGCATCGCGGCGATCGACACAGCGATGGACGGCCTCGTCCGCTCCGACCCCGAACAGGACCGCGAACGGCGGGAGTTGCTGGCAGAGCGACGCTCCACCGGCGACCTGTTGCGTGAGCTGAGCCAGACCAGCGCCCACGGCGCACTCGTCGATCTGGGCCTCCTGCCGAACTACAGCCTCGCCGACACGACGACCCAGCTGGAGGCCACCCTCTACTGGACCGAGCAGCAGGCCGACGAGGGTGACGGCACCGGCGACGGCGACGCGGCCGCATCGAAGAAGACGTACCGCAGCGAGGTACGGGACTACGAGCGCTCCCGCAAGCTGTCCCTCACGGAGCTCGCGCCGGGCAACAGCTTCTACGTCAACGGCTACAAGCACGTCGTACGCGCCCTGGACATCGGCAGTCCGGACCGGCGTGCCTGGTCGGTGTGGCGACTCTGCCCGGCATGCGGCTACGCCCGTACCGAGAACGCGAAGACGGACACCTCGCCCTGCCCTCGCTGTGGCGGGCGGGAGATCGCCGACGCGGGGTGCGTCCAGTACGTCATGGAGCCCAGGCGGGTCATCGCCCGCGACAAGCGCGACGACGCCAGGGTCCGGGACGACAAGGACGAGCGGGACCGCCGGCGCTACTCGATGCTGACGACCGTCGACATCGACCCCGTGCACCTGGGAGCCGGCTCCTGGCGGCACGACACCGCCATCTTCGGCGTCGACTTCACCCGGCGTGCCGTCGTCAGGACGCTCAACCTCGGGCTCGACCGCCAGGACGGCAGCAGCACCGTACCGATCGCGGGGGATGAAGTCCGGCTCAACCCCTTCTACGTGTGCACCAGTTGCGGCGGTGCCACAGCCGACGGACGCCCGGTCGTCGACCAGCCGCACAACGCGCTGACGGAGTCCCTGGCCACGAGCAGCAGAGCCAGTGCCCACCACCTGCTGTGGTGCCCGCGTCGCAAAACGCGGGCCACGGGCGACGAGCAGGGCAAGGGCCAGGACGTCCCGCTGCTGCTGGTTCACGAGCTCGTCACCGAGGCCGTACGGATTCTGCTCCCGGCGTCCGTCGCTCGCGCCAAGGAGCGGCTCGCGTCGTTCACCGCCGCCCTGTTCGTGGGCATCGCGGCACGGTACGGAGGCGATCCCGACCACATCGACATCGCCTCCGCCTCCATGCCCGACGGCGGCGACACCGACTGGCCCCGCCGTTTCCTCGTCGTCTACGACCGGCTGCCGGGCGGCACCGGGTACCTGCACCGGCTGGCGTCCGCGGACGGCTTTCGCGAAGTGCTGCTCAAGGCACGCGAGGTCATCGAGAGCTGCCCGTGCATCGAGAAGGGCCTCGACGGCTGCCACCGATGTCTGCTGCGTCGCGTTCCCGCGAGCGACTACGACCGTGTGAGCAGAAGCGAAGTACGGCAGATGCTCGACGAGTTGCTCGGCAAGGCCGGTGAGAGCTGGCAGACCTCGCCCATCGCCGCGACGCACCACATCCCGCTGGAGCGCCAGGCCGAGAGCGACCTTGAGGTGATGTTCATCGACACACTCAAGGAGTGGGCCGGGCAGCCCGACGCACAGGCCAGCGCGGACGCGTACACGACCACGGCCGGTACGTACTCGCTGGACCTGAGGATGACCGGCTCCGGCGGCACCACGCTCAGCTGGCGGGTCTCTCAGCAGCGCGTGCTGGACGGAACGCGGCCGGACGTGCTCTTCGAACGCCTCGACGCCCCCGGACCACGTCTTGCTCTCTATCTCGACGGCTACGAGTTCCATGCCACGCCCAAGCACAACCGGCTCGCCGACGACGCCACCAAGCGCACCCGGTTGCGTGCCGAGGGGCTGCGTGTCTTCCAACTCACGTACTACGACGTGAAGGAGTGGCGTACCCGGGTGCGCGACACCGGCTATGCCGCCGCCGGGCCCGCGGATCCGGTGTGGCAGCCCTACGGAGAACACGGCCAGAGGCAGGCCCGGGACTACTACGCCAAGGTGCGGGGCGGTCTGCCGGGCGAACTCGCGCAGACCGTCTGGATCAATCCGGCGGATCTGCTGCTCACGTACCTTCGCTCTCCGGACCCCGAGCTGTGGCTGACACGTGCGGAGGCTGTCGTGGCCGGGCTCACGGGGACCCGGCCGCAGGCGGCGGCCGTGTCCGAGGAAGCCGTTGGATCCCAGCTCGCGGCGGCGCTGCGCGGCACGCCTCCGCAGGGCCGGGGCGGGCCGCTGCGCATGCTCGCCGCGGTCGACCGGTCCGGCTGCTCCGTCACAGCTGTGGCGGACGGCAGGCACAAGCCGCCCGCGTGGACGGCGGCCACCGTGCTCGACGACAGCCCGTCGGCCGTCGCGGACACAGAAGCCCACAAGAAGCGCTGGCGAGCCTGGTTGTACTGGAGCAATCTGGCGCAGTTCCTGGAGCACGGAGGAGGCGACAGCGTCCAGCTGACCACGGGCATGCTGGACGCGTTCTCGGCCGACACACTCGCGGTCACCGGCGGCTCCGGATGGCTGGCCTCCACTCGGATCGAGCTCGGGCTCGGTGCCGAAGAGACCGCAGTACAGCGGGATGAAAGGGAAACGGGCCTGTCGACTGCCCAAGCCGAACCGAACGCCACGGAGCCGAGCGGCCCCGTGCCAGGCGGCACCGCCTGGGACACAGTGCTGGAGTACCTGGATCCGGAAGAGCCCGGACTGCAGTTGCTGGCAGTGGCACTGGCCTCCATGGCGACGCCGGCACCCGTCGACGGCTTCGAGCTGGACGATCGCGGTTGGATGGCCGAACTCGCCTGGCCCGCCCGCAAGGTCGGTGTCGTGCTCGCGCCGCGCCCGGTCGGCTCCGAGCCCGACTACGAGGCGCAGGACCGCGACGCGGCCTTCGCCGCCGCGGGGTGGGACGTACGCCCCGCGAGTGAATGGACCGCCAGGGAACTGGCGGAACGGCTGGTCGTGCAACCGTCCCGGCCCAGCAGGCATCGTGATCAGCAGGACGACGGAACGATCCAGGGGGAGCCCCACCGATGAACACCGCGAGTGTGACCCTGCGTCTGCTCGACAAGGCGGACAAGGAGATCCTCAAGCTCCCCCGTACCGTCAAGGGCGCCCTCTACGACTTCCAGCACAAGTTCAAGGCCAATCCGCAGGCCACCGGCCTCCAGCTGAAGCAGCTGAAGGGCGACAGCAGACTGTGGTCCGCACGCGTCAACGACGAGTACCGCGCCCTGCTGCTGCGCCTCGCCGACAACGACTGGCTGATCGTCTCGGTCAAGCACCGCAAAGAGGTCTACGAGAACCTCGATCGCCTCGCCTACGGCGTCAACCAGATCACCGGTGGCATCGAGTACGTCGATCTTCAGGTGGTCGAGGAGAGCGTCCTCAAGCGAACGGCGCCTCGACCGTCCGCGCCCGCCCCGGCTGCTCCGCCGCAACCTGAACTCCCGCGTCCGGAACCGCTGTTCGCCCGATTCTCGGAGCAGCAACTCACCGATCTCGGTGCTGCCGAGCCGCTGGTACCGGTGATTCGCACGCTCACCACGGAGGAGCAGCTGCTCGGACTCATCGAGTACGCGCCTCAGCTGACCGGCGAGATCCTGCTCTCGCTCTTCGACGGCAAGTCGTACGAGGACGTACTGGAGCAGGTGACGGCCCCGGTCGCCGCCGCCGAGCCGGTCGACACCGAGGACTTCCAGACCGCCGGCCGGCGCCCGGCGACGATGGTCACGACCACGGACGAGGCGCTGCGCGAGGCGCTGGAAGGCGAGGACTTCGGGCGTTGGAAGGTCTTCCTGCACCCCACGCAGTCCAGGCTGGTGAAGCGGGACTGTTCCGGTCCGGCCCGCGTGGGTGGCGGCCCGGGCACGGGGAAGACCATTGTTGCCCTGCACCGCGTGAAGCATCTGGTCGAGCAACTCCCCCAGGGCCGCAACAAACAGGTGTTGCTCACCACGTACAACAAGAACCTCGCGGCCGACCTCCGGGCACGGCTCCTCGAACTCGGCGGGGAGCAACTGCTCTCCCGTGTGGACATCAGCCATGTCGACCAGCTGGCACTGCGCGTGGTCCGCGAGGCCGAGCCGGGCAGCGCGAAGCAGACGATCGACGACAACCAGGTACTCCGCGAATGGCGCTCGATGCTCGACGAGCTCGGCGACGCGACCTGGGACGCGGAGTTCCTGCACGACGAGTGGACGCAGGTGATCCTCGGCCAGGCGGTCGTGTCCCGCACCGACTACTTCCGCGCACGCCGTGCCGGCAGGGGTCGGAGCATCACGCGGTCGGAGCGTGCCGAGATCTGGCAGCTGGCCGAGAAGTTCACCCAGCGCCTGGACCGTCTCGGGCGCCAGACATGGGCGCAGGTCGCCGAACGGGCCGCGCGCCTGGAGATGGAGCGTGAGCGGCGGATCCAGGCTGTCGAGCAGCAGCGTGCGGAGCACGGCGGCCTGGACAACATCCATCTTCAGGACGGTTCCGCCGGATGGCTGCGGTACCGCTACCGGCACATCGTCGTGGACGAGGCCCAGGATCTCCGTCCGGGTCACTGGAAGATGCTGCGCGCCATGGTCGCGCGGGACCGCAACGACCTCTTCCTGGTCGGTGACACCCACCAGCGCATCTACAACAACCAGGTGACCCTCGGCAGCCTCGGCATCAACATCCGTGGCCGATCCGCCAAGCTCACCCTCAGTTACCGGACCACACGACAGATCCTCGGCTCTGCACTCGGGGTCCTGAGCGGTGAGTCGTTCGACGATCTCGACGGAAACCAGGAGACTCTGGCCGGCTATCGGTCGGTCTTGAGCGGTGCCCGCCCCGAACTCCATCCGAACGCCGACTGGGAGGCCGAACGCGAGGCCATCACGGAGTTGGTCGCCGAGTGGGACGACATCCCTTTGGAGCAGATCGCCATCTGTGTGCCCACCAATGCGATGGCACAGGAAGTCGCCGTGTCACTGGCACACTCGGGAATCAGGGCCATAGAGATCGGTCCTGACGGGCCGCGCGGCGATGAAGGCGTACACATCGGCACGATGTTCCGGTTCAAGGGGCTCGAATACCAACGCATGATCATCGCAGGCGTGAACGAAGGCCTTGTACCTCGCAATGCAGTGATCCACATGCAGCGCACCGACGCATTGCGCTACCGGCGTGAACTCCAGCGGGCGCGATCCCTGCTCTTCGTCGCCGCCACTCGTTCACGCGATTCGCTTGCGATCTTCTGGCATGGAACCCCCAGCCGGTTCCTCAAGCCCCTGCTCACGAATTGATGTCCCTCAAAGAGGAGTGATCCGCTGCGACTCCGAGGAACTCCTCGGAGTCGCCGGTACCGCGTGCCCCGCCTGCATCGCGGCCGTGGCGATGGCGCCCGCGACCTCCGTGCGGCGGCCGTGCGGGGCGTGGTCGGCCCTGGCGTAGGTGAGGGTCATGCGGGCGGTGTCGTGCCAGCGGGTGTGGGCGGTGTGGCGGAGCTTCGGCCAGACGATCGGTGACGGCGTCGAGGAAAGCACGGTCGTTCACAGGCGGTCACTCCAGGCCCGGTCACTCATCACAGGCGTCGCTCCCGGGCCGCGCTCCTGAAGGGCACGTCACGGTCGCCGCGGGGGCACTCCGAACGTTACGCCGCCGCCGACCGTGTGCGCCTGGACGTCCGCCGCGGCCTCCCCCAAGGCGAGGTCGGCCGGACGCTCCGGTGTCGGTGATCCCGAACGCCCGCGCCCGGCGCACGTGTTGCGTACGGGGAGGGCGGCACGGGAGGCAGCGCCGCGAGCGCACCCGAAGGTACCCCCGCGGCACTCGGCGTCGGTGTTCAGCCGGCCCCCGCCGCGGCCTTCCGCAGCTTCGCGAGCTCCCCGTACATCACGTCACCCGGGCACTCCGTCGACAGCCAGTCGCGGTGGCCGCTGATCTCGTGGACGTCCTTCGTGGTGCCGTTGACCGGGTTGGTGTACGTGACCCGGCCCTCGGGGTCGACCCCGTGGAAGCGGGTCAGGGCGCGGACCAGGCTGGTGAGGGACGCGCGGGCGGCGGCGGTCGGGCCCTGTTCCATCAGGTTGCCGAGGAGGGCGATGCCGAGGTTGCCCGAGTTGAAGCCGCCCACGTGGAAGGCGGTCACGAGCTTGCCGTCGGCGTCGTGGGCCGCGACGCCGTCGTCACCGGAGTAACGGCCCTCGTAGACCTTGCCCTTGTCGTCGATGAGGAAGTGGTAGCCGATGTCGCCCCAGTCGTTCGTGATCGCGTGGAGCTGGTAGATCGCGCGCACCGTGGCGGCCGGGTCCGGGTCGTCGTTGGCGGTCGCGGTGTGGTGGACCGTGAGCGTCTGGAACGGGTAGTACGCCGTCGGTGTGTTCTCCGTGCCGTCCGGCTTGAAGCGGAGCTTCTCGTCCGCGCCCCAGGCCGCCCGCGAGAGGTAGGCGACACCGCGCACCCGGGTCGTGTCCGCCGGGACCGCCACCTTGCGGCTCGGGCCCCGTGTCGTGTCGATGGCCAGCGAACGCAGCCCGGTGGATCCGTCCGGTGCCTTCAGCTCGTAGCCCGCGGCCCGGTCGACGGGGATGAGCAGCGCACCGCCGTTGCTGTCCGAACAGCCGTTGCCGCTCAGGGACTTCCAGGCTCCCTTGCCGCCGTCGGCGTCGGTCAGCCGGATGCCGCCGCCGGTGGCCTCACGGGTGCCGGCCCAGCGCACGCCCACGTAGCCGATGGGGAAGGCGGCCTCGACCGGCGCCTCACCCGTGGCCTCCTTGGCGCGGGTCTTCGGGAAGGTCTCGGAGGTCGTACCGGGCTCGGCGTCGGTGGTGTCCGAACCGGCCGCGCCCGAAGTCGTGTTGGCCATCACGACGGGGGTGAGCGCGGCGCCCGCCGCGACCGCGCCCGCCGCACCGATCAGCCCGCGCCGCGTGACGCGGGACGGGGCACGGTGGGACGCGGGAGAGGAGGGAGGGGTGGGGGTGGTGGTGGGAACAGTCATGGGGCTTCCTTCGGTGTTCCTGGTCATTCCTGACGGCGGCGGGGCCCGTGGGGCCCACACTCCAGCCATGCTTGAAGACTCAACGGAGCATAGGGGTTCCGGTTACCGGCACCGTCCACACCCCTCGATAAAATCCCAGAATGCACTCCTCCCCCTCCTCCCCCGCACGTCTCGTCCGTGAATTTCATCTGGCCTTCGGACTCGACACCCGTACGACACCGACCGAGGTCTCCCCGGAACTCGCGGCCCATCGCGGTGAGTTGCTGGCTGAGGAGGCCGCCGAGGTGGCGGAGGTCGCCGTCGCCGGGCCGCTCGACGCGCTGGCGCACGAGCTCGCGGACGTCGTGTACGTCGCGTACGGCACCGCGCTCGTGCACGGCATCGACCTGGACGCGGTCATCGCCGAGATCCATCGCGCCAATATGACGAAGCTGGGGCCCGACGGGCGGGTCAGCCGCCGTGCCGACGGCAAGGTCCTCAAAGGGGACCACTACCGGGCTCCGGACGTGTCGGACGTGCTGCGGGACCAGGGCTGGGAGCCGCAGTCCACCGTCTGAGCTGCTCTGAGCTGCTCTGACCTGCACTTTCTCCTGATTGTCAGTGGCGTGCGTTACGAATTGATGTGTCACGCAGCGTCACGACGGGGGAGGTAGTGATGGCGATGCAGGGTGCGCCCGATCCGGGCGAACCTCAGAGGGAACCGGCTCGTACGTATGTCTCGGCCGAAGGGCTGCGGGCCCGGGGGTGGACCGACGGGACAGTGCGTCGGCTGTTGGGGGAGCCCGACCGGTTGAGTGCGCATCCGCGGTTCCGTTCGGCGCCGTGGATCCGGATGTACCGCGTCGAGCGGGTCGAAGCCGCCGAGCGGAGCGCGGAGTTCCGGTCGGGAGCGGCGTTCGCGGCGCGGCGGTCGGGTGCGGTGCGCAAGGCGGTGGGCCGCGGGGGGCAGGAGGCCGTGGCTCGTCGGCGGCGGAAGGTGCTGGCCCGGATTCTTGCCGAGCCCATCGACGTACCGCGGTTGGACGCCGGGGAGTTGGCACGCCGAGCCGTCGAGCACCGCGCTCGCCGGGAGACCCAGGTAACCGAAAGCATCACAGGAACCGAAGGCACCGCGGGAATCGAAGGCATCACGGGAACCACAGAAGCCACAGGCGCTCTCGGCACCCCGAGCACCGATCGCGCATCGCTCGACCGGTGGAAGATCGACTATCTGCGGCACCGGCTCAGCCCTTACGACGAACTCCTCGAAGGCCTCTCCCGCCGGGAAGAGCGAGGCAGGGCCGCGGCGCTGCTGCGGCGGCGGATCCACGCCGCCATCGCCGAGGCGTACCCGGAGCTGGCGGAGGAGTGCGAGCGGCAGGCGCGCGCCCAGCAACTCGGCAGCCCGCCCGGCGAAACTCCGCGCCCATGAACGCCCACCGGCGAAGTGGCCATCCACCCACGGCAGTTGGGTCCGAGGCGCCGCGCACAGTGATTGACACCTACACGCAACGCCAGGGAAAACACCGCTTCCTACGGTCGGCGGGCGAGCGCCGATCACCGACCCGCGAGGAGCCGTGCCACCCGTGAAAATCGCCCACCGTACAGCCGCTGTGCTCTGTTCGTTCGCCGTAGCCGCGGGAGTCTCGCTGGCCGGCGCGAGCGCCCATGCCGAGGAGAGGAAGGGCCTGCCCGAAGTGGCGGTGATCGGCACGGGCGGGACCATCTCCGGGGTCAGTACGAACCGCGTCTCGTTCCAGGACTACCGGTCGGGGCAGCTCGCGATCTCCAAGATGGTGGACGAACTGCGGCCGGAGGTGAACGGCCTGGCCGACGTGACGACCGAGCAGTTCGGGAACAAGGGGTCGAGCGGGTACTCCATCGCGGACTACCGCAAGCTCACCGCGTCCGTGGACGCCGCGCTCAAGAAGAACGACGCCGTCGTGGTCACCACCGGTACGGACACGATGGAGGAGTTCGCGTACTGGCTCGACCTGACCGTGCGCAGCGACAAGCCGGTCGTCCTCACGGGGTCGATGCGGCCGTGGACCGTCATCGGCACGGACGCGCCGGCCAACCTCTACAACGCCATCAAGCTCGCCGCGAGCCGCAAGACCAGGTGCTACGGAACCGTCGTCATGCTCAACGACGAGATCCAGGCGGCCCGGGAGGTCCGCAAGACCAACGCACTGCGCATGGACACCTTCGAGAGCGGACGTTCCGGAGTGCTCGGCGCCGTCGACCAGGACAACATCCGGCTCAACCGGGCACCGGCCCGCGTCCAGAAGTGCGGCAAGGCCGGCTGGCGTACGCCCTTCGACCTGGACCGGATCGTCGGCAGGGTGAGCGCGAAAGAGAAGACAAAGGAGGAGAGGAAGCCGCTGCCGAAGGTGGAGATCGCGTACTCGTACCAGGACGCCGGCGGCGAGGCCATCAAGGCGTTCGCGGACGGCGGCGCCAAGGGAGTCGTGACGGCGGGCACGGGCGCCGGGGGCATATCGCCCGCGATGTCGACCGCGCGGACGGACGCGGTGAAGAGGGGGGTGACGTTCGCGTCGACCACGCGTACCGGATCGGGCGCGGTGTACGACTCCACCGGGACCACCGGCGTCATCGGTGCCGAGGACCTGAGTCCGCAGAAGGCCCGGCTGTTGCTGCTCCTGTCGCTCGCGGCGACGAACGACGAGAAGCTGATACGGGAGTGGTTCGCGACGCTGGGGACGGCCCAGTTCACCACCAGGTGACGGCCCGGTTCGCCTCCAGGTGACAGCCGTCGGCGGCCGACAACACCTCGCGGAGGATCGGCGGAGGATATTCGGATGCGGCCCCGCAAGCCGGGGCCGCATGATCGGCGGGTTGTCCCTCAACAGCCACCGATTCCCTCGACATCGACCGATCCGTCCGCGGGAGGCCACCCATGCTGAAGCGCGTCACCGTCCCCACCCTCTTCACACCGCCCACCTACTCCCACGCCTCCGTCGTCGAGGCGGGCACACACCTCGCCTTCCTCGCCGGGTCCGTGCCTCTCAACGCCGACGGCGAACTCGTCGGCCCGGGCGATCCCGTACGGCAGGCCGAGCGGGTGATCGCGAACCTGGGCGAGCAACTCCGGTCGGTCGGCAGCGACTTCGAGCATGTGGCGTACACCGATGTGTACGTCGTGAGCAGTGATCCCGCGGTGCTCTCCGAGGTGTGGGCCGTCGTGGAAGCCTCCCGTCTCAGCGTCGGCCCGCACTCCTCCACCCTCCTCGGCGTCGCGTGCCTGGGATACGCCGGCCAGCTCGTGGAGATCACGGCCACGGCCGTGGTCCCGGACGCCGCTTCCGACCAGGCCTAGAGGACCGGGCCTAGAGTCCCTCCATGCTGATCGAACACCGGGGGCAGCGCCCCGTCGTCCCGGCCTCCGCGTACGTCGCACCGACCGCCGTCCTCTGCGGCGCGGTCGTCCTCGGCGAACGGGCCCGTGTACTGCACGGCGCCGTGCTCACCGCGGAGGACGGGGAGGTGAGGACCGGCGACAACGTCGTCGTCATGGAGAACGCCCTCGTACGGGGACGGCGACGCCACCCCGTACTCATCGGAAACGCGGTACTCATCGGACCGCACGCCCACGTCAACGGCGCCCGGATCGAGGACGAGGTCTTCGTGGCCACCGGAGCCTCCGCCTTCCCCGGCGCCGTCGTGGGCGCCGGTTCGGAGCTGCGGATCAACAGCGTGCTGCACGCCAACTCGGTCCTGCCACCCGGCTCGGTCGTACCCATCGGCTGGATCGCCGCCGGCGCCCCGGAGGCCAGGCTCTTCGCACCTGGCCGGCATGACGAACTGTGGGAGGTACAAAGGGAGTTGGACTTCCCGGGCACGGTGTACGGCGTCCCGCGCGGCACCTCCATGCGGGACATCATGGCCGGGCAGGCGGAGCACTTCGCCGCGCACCTCGACGACCGCGTCCTCGATGACGACCCCTCGACCGACTGACGTCCCGGCCCGGACCGGACCGGACCGGACCGGACCGGCACCCCCACCCCGGCCGGGCCCGTTCAGCCGCGGGCGTTCCGGGCCAGCTCCAGCGCGTACGACGGCCACCACTGCCCGGCGGTCGGTCCGCCCCGGCAGGTGCCGTCGGACTCACCGGGCCGCTTGATCCACAGGTAGGCGTCGATCAGCGGGGCGCCCGTCGCGGTGGTCGGCGGTGTTCCCAGGGCCCTGCCCGGCGGATTGCACCAGGAATCGGTGCCGGTGTAGGGGCCGTTGCCGTTGCGGCTGGTGTCGATCACGAAGTGCTTGCCGCCGAGAGCCGCCGACAGCTGAGTCCCGTACGCCGAACCGGCCGCGTCCGTCTGGAAGTTGGAGACGTTCAGCGCGAAGCCGTCGGCGCGGGCGATGCCCGACTTCGTCAGCGGTGCAATCAGTCGCGAAGTGTCCGGCAGCCAGGCGGAGTTGCCCGCGTCGAGATAGACATGGGTACCGGGCTGCCGCTTGAGGCGGTCCACGGCGTACGCCAGCAGCGCGTACCGCTCCTCGGCCACGACCGAGACGCAGCCCGCCACCGTCTGCGCCACGGCGTCCGGTTCGACGATCACATACGAGTCCCGGTCGCCCAGCCCGGCCGCGAACTCGTCGACCCACTTCCGGTAGGCCACGGCGTTCCGGGCCCCGCCTCCCGAGTACGACCCGCAGTCGCGGTGCGGGATGTAGTACGCGACGAGCACGGCCGTACGGCCCTGTCGTGCGGCTGCGGTGGTGCGGGCCCGTACCACCGCCCGGGACGCGGGGCCGTTGAGCCACTCGGCCTGGGGACGGGTGGCGATCCGGTCCATGAGCAGGGCGTCCGCGGTCCGTCCCGCAAGGCGCCATTCGGCGGCCTGAAGGGCGGCGCGGGACCGGGGATCGACCCAGAAGGACTCCACCGGCACGGGCCCCCTCACCTGCGGCTCACCCCACCCGGCCGGACCGGCACCCACCGCTCCGCGCGCACCCGACACCTCACGTGCACCCGAGGTCCCGGCACCGCACACACCCGCCGAGCCTGCGACCACCAGAGCGGCCAGCGCAACAGCAACCACCCGGACACGGGCGCGGATGGCACAGGCACAGGTGGCACAGACGCGGGTGACACAGACGCGGGTGACACGGGCAAAGAACCGAACACAGGCACCCACACCAGCGACCACGACCGACTCCGTTCCCGCCGCCGGAGGCAACGGTGGCGACTCCTCCACGGGAGCGGCACCGCCCACGTACCTGCGCCGCTCCCGTGGAGTCTGCGGTCAGCCGTGCCCGGCCACCCCGTTCGCCGCCTCGGGGGCGGAGAGAATCACTCCGACGGCGGCCCCCAAGTACGCCGCTTCGGCAGGGGCTTGGCATAGCTCCCCGCCCGGCTCGTCGTGAGCCCCAGTGACACGAGCGACTCGGCGAGTTTCACCGCCGCGCCCACCCCGTCCACGACCGGCAGCCCGAGCTTGTCCCCCACCGCCCGCTGCAGCCCGGTCATCCCGGCGCACCCGAGCACCAGGACCTCGGCGCCCGCGTCCCGGGCCCGCTCGGCGGCGGCCACGAAGGCCGCTTCGGTGCGCTCCGAGTCACCGAGGTCGAGGACACCGAGCCCGGTGCCCACGACGACGGCACAGTTCTGGCCCACGCCGGCCGTGTGCAGGCTGTCCTCGATCTGCCCGGCCGACCGTTCCAGCGTGGTGACGACGCCGTACCGCCGTCCGAGCAGGCACGCGAGATGGGCGGCCGCCTCGGTGATGTCGACGACGGGTACGTCCACGAGCTCCCGTACGCCCTCCCGCCCGTGTTCCCCGAAGCCGGCCATGACGACGGCGTCGTACGGACCCTCGTACGTCCGCAGGGTGTCGATGACGGCGGCCGCGGAGAGATAGCTGTCGAGCCAGCCCTCGGCGGACTCGGGTCCCCAGGCGGGGGTGAGTCCGAGCACGGTGGTGCCCGGGCCTGCTGCGGCCCGGGCACCTCGCACGATCTCCTCGGTCATCCCCTGCGTCGTGTTGCAGTTGGTGACGACGATCCGCACGCTCAGCCCTCCGCAGGAGCCGAAGTCGAAGCCGACGCCGGCTCGGTGACAGGGGCCGCGGCGCGCTCGGAGCGGCACAGGAGCGCGTACAGTCCAGCGGCCAGCGCCGTCCCGATGAACCACGAGTACGGGGCGACCTCGTTGAAGGTCGTCACGAGGGCGAGCACCGCCGAGACCGCCGCCGCGGGCAGGAACGCCCACAGGGCCTTGGGGTTGACGCCCTTGCGGTAGTAGTAACGCGATCCGGGCTCGGCGTTGAAGAGCTCGTTCACGTCGATGCGGCCGTGCTTGACCCAGAAGTAGTCGAGCATGATCACACCGAACAGCGGGCCGAGGAAAGCGCCGAGACCGCCGAGGAAGTACTGGACGACGGTGGGGTTGGAGAAGAGGTTCCAGGGGGTCACCACCAGCGCGGCCACCGTGCTGATCATGCCGCCGACCTTGAAGGTGATCTTCTGCGGCCAGACGTTGGCCAGGTCGTACGCGGGCGAGACGAAGTTGGCGACGATGTTGACGCCCATGGTGGCGATGGCGAAGGTCAGCGCGCCCAGCACCAGGACCCAGGTGTTGCCGATCTCGGCGACGAGGTGGGCCGGGTCGGTGATCGCCTTGCCGAACACCTCCAGCGAACCGGCCGTCACGATGACCGACACGATCACGAAGGCGGTCGAGTTGATGGGCAGGCCCCAGAAGTTGCCGCGCTTGACCGTCCGGTAGGAGGGTGCGAAGCGCGAGAAGTCGCAGAAGTTGAGCATCAGCGTGCCGTACGTGGCGAGGATCAGCCCGATCGCACCGAACCACTGCCGCCACTGCTCACCCACGGAGACGGGGTTCGGAGTCGTCGTGAGCGAGATGGTCCAGCCGGCCTTGGCGAGGATCCAGATCGCGAGGGCGATCATGACGAGCCAGATGGCCGGACCGCAGAAGTCCTGGAACTTCCGTACGGATTCCATGCCCTGGCTGATGATGAGCGCCTGGAGCAGCCACAGCGAGAGGAAGGACACCCAGCCGAGCGCGTCGAGGCCGAGGAACGAGCTGTGGGTCCAGGACTCCAGGCCCGGCCAGGCCGCGAGCAGCATGATGTTGACGGCGACGGAGGCCAGGTAGGTCTGGATTCCGTACCACATGATGGCGATGACGGCCCTGATCAGGGCTGGGATGTTGGCGCCCCAGACGCCGAAACTGATGCGGCTGATCACGGGGAAGGGCACGCCGTGGCTCTGCCCGATCTTCCCCATCCAGTTCATGCCGACGTAGATGAGCACGAAGCCGACGAGCAGGGACGTGAAGATCTGCCAGACGTTCATGCCGAGGACCAGCAGGCCCGCCGCGAACGTGTAGTTGCCGAGGTTGTGGACGTCGGACATCCACATGGCGAAGAGGTCGAAGACCTTCCAGTTGCGCTTGCCCGCGGGCGCGAGGTCTTCGTTGGTGAGCCGGGGGTCGGGGACGAACGCAGGCGTGCCGGTGGCTGTCGCTGGATCGGCGAGGGACACAAGGCCTCCATGAGCGAGGGGACGGCGGGAGGACTGCGGTGAGTGCGGGATGCGGGTGCGTATTACGGGGTGCGTGTTACGGGGTGCGTGTTACGGGGTGCAAGGAGAGTGAGTGAGGGGACGGGGGTGCGTGCGAGGTGGGGCGTGGGGGGGGCATGGGGAGGCTGAGGCCTGAGGCCGGGGAGCAGCCGCTTGCAGTTTTGGTATACCAAACTGAAGTCATAGTCTCGCCGTCGCCGACATCTGGCCATGTCCGTACGGTTACAGCTCGGTAAAACCGTCACTGGTTCGGCGAGGATGGACCCATGACAACGGTGGAACCGCTGGGGGCGGTGCGCGAGCGGGTCCTCGGCTCGCTGCGACAGGAGATCATCGCCGGGCGGCTGCTGCCCGGCGACCGGCTGGTCGAGCGCGAGCTGGCCGAGCGGTTCGGGGTCTCCCGCGTACCGGTCCGCGAGGCGATCCGGGCCCTGGTCGCCGAGGGCTTCGTCCTCTTCGAGACCCCGCGCCGCACGGTCGTACGCCGCCTGACCCCGACGGACGTCGCGGAACTCTTCGAACTGCGCGAGGCCCTGGAGGTGTACGCCACCGGGCTGGCCGCGCAGCGCGCCACCCGGGCCGATCTCGCCGAGCTGGAGGAGCTCCTCGACCGCGCGGCGACCGCGACCCGCGCGGACGACGCGGAGGCGATCACCGACATCAACACCCGTTTCCACAACAGGATCCTGGCGATGGCCGGGAACGGCCTGCTGACCTCCGTGATGGAGCCGGTCGACGGCCGACTGCGCTGGCTCACCCGCCAGAACGAGGAGTGGCCCCAACTCCTCGCCGAACACCGCGAGTTGTACGAAGCCATCGCCTCCGGCGACCCTGAACGGGCCCGCGACCACGCGCTGGCCCACGTACAGGCCAACTACCGCTCGACGGTGCGCCACCTCTTCGGCGACAGCGACAGCGACGCTGACCTCGGCCCCGCCTCCCATGCCAATGCCAATGCCAACTCCGGCTCCGGCTCCGGCTCCGGCTCCGAGGGGGAAGCGTGACCGTCCGTACGGCCATCGGTGCCGCGAGGACCCGTCCCTGCACGCTCGTCGTCTGCCGCGGCTGCTGCTGCGGAGACGCGCGCAAGTACCCGGACTACGACCACGATTGGCAGCTGGACCGGCTGCGCGCCGCGGCCGAGTCCTCCGGCGGCCGCCTCGCGGTCCGCACGACGGACTGCCTCGGCCCGTGCGATCAGGCCAACATCATCGTCGTACAGCCGTCGGGCGAGGGCCGCAGGCGAGGCGGCAGGCCCGTCTGGATCGGCTGGTCGATGGGCGACGACTGCACCGACGAGATACTCCGCTGGGCGCAGGCCGGCGGCCCCGGTGTCGCCCCTCCCCCGGCCACCCTTGAGCTGCAGTTCGTGCAGTCGGCAGGCGAACGGGACCGGGCGCGACGCTGAGCGCTCCGCTGGAACGCGGTACTCACCGCTGCGGGCCGACCGTCACTCGTCGCGCGCGGCCCCAGTCCTCCGCGGCCCTAGCTGTGGTGTCCAGGGAGATTGGTACAGCTCAGCGTCGGGCAGTGGCGCGGCGGCGGACGGTCTAGGGGAGGGTCTGGCTGCGCCATGCGGCGAGGGCGGAAGCCTCCGGCGCGACCCTTGGCCGTCCGGCCTCGCTCACCGGGACCGGGCGACCGAGGCCATCGGTGCCTACCGCGCGGGTGTCGCCGTGCAGGGCCTCACCCGGCAGTGCGGCGTCTCACCCAAGACGATCCGGCGGGCACTCGACGCCGCCGGTGCCCGCGCCCTCCCCGACGCCCCGCTCCTCCCCGGCACCGTCGGCGCGGTGGCCGGACCGTTCGCCGCCGACTGGGCGTACTCGGTACGCGTCACTGCCCCGCTCGCGTTCTGCAGGCCACTCTTCAGCAGCGTGTGCTGCCTTTGCCGGGGAGGGCTCCGGCCCGGTCTGGTGCGAGGCGTACCGCGCCTACGCCGACCGGATCGCCGGGGTGATGCGGACATCCTGACGGGCGTTTTGGGGGTTCGGCCAAGGTGAGTGGCACGACTCCGCGCGCCGCCGTGCCACCGGATCACCGGATCACCGGATCACCGCCGACATCAGCGGCGCTCGAACGGCCGGCGGCGCGGATGCTGCCGACGAGGCGGCGGTCCAGCGCCCACCCCGG
>NZ_JBIRTJ010000038.1:0-19476 GCF_044334695.1 Streptomyces sp. NPDC020747
GTGACACCCGGCGACTGGGCGATGCCGAAGTCGATCAGGCGGGGGCCGTCGAGGGCGAGCAGGACGTTGCCCGGCTTGACGTCCCGGTGCACCAGACCGGCATCGTGCACCTCGGTCAGTGCCTCCGCCAGCCGGGCGCCGAGCGCGGTGACGACGGCCGGCGGCAGCGGTCCGTGGCCGTCCACCGCCTCGGCGAGGGAGGGGCCTGGCACGAACGCGGTGGCCAGCCACGGCTCGCGGGCCTCGGCGTCGGCGTCGGTGACCGGCACCAGCCAGCGGCAGGCGAACCCCCTCGCCAGCCGTGCCTCGCGCCGGAACCGTTCCCGGAAGGCCCGGTCGGCGGCGTACTCGGCACGGATGACCTTCAGGGCGACGAGGGTCCCGTCGGCGGTGCGGGCCAGGTAGACCACGCCCATGCCGCCCGCGCCGAGCCGGGCGAGCAGCCGGTGCCCGCCCAGCTCACCGGGATCCTGCGCGTACAGCGCCCGCATCAGTCCAGCTCCTCCGGCCCCACGGCCCCTCTGGCCTCTCCGCCCCCTACCGCGTCAGGATCCGGTCATCCGGTCATGTCCTGGACGCCCACGTAGGCGAACCGGCCGTTCTGGACGCGGAGCTGGTGGAGCTGCGGCTGCTTCATCCGCTTCTCTTCGTCGAAGGCATAGGTCGCGGCCACCCCGGTGAACCGGGCTGCGGCAAGATCTTGGGTGAGCCGGTCGTGGGTGGGACGCCTGCCGCCCTTCGGGGCGAGGGCGGTGAGCCGGTCGGCGAGCAGGCGCGTCACGTCGTACGCCTCGGCCGCCCAGGGGCCCGGCGCGCTGCCGTACCGCTTGCGGTAGGCGGTGGCGAAGTCGCGCACGGGTGGGGCGTCGGGCCCGATGTACGACGTATGCACCTGCCAGCCCTCGGCCGCCGGGCCGGCCAAGGAGACGAAGGCTTCGGTGGCCGAGGCGGCGTCGAGGTAGCGGGGCCCGGTGAAGTTCCGCTCCGCGAGGGCGCGGGCGACGACGGCGGCACGTTCGGGTGTGCCGATGTAGTAGAAACCGTCGATACCGCGGCCGAGCATGTCGTCGGTGACGGGTCCCAGAGCACTCGTGCTCGCGAGGGCGGGCACCACGCGCAGATACAGTGCCGGCTGACCGGTCGCGGCGAAGCCGGCCACGATCACCGACTCCATGCCGGCCACCCTGCCCGCTCGGTCGCCCAGCAGGCCCAGCTTGCCGACACCCGCCGCGCCGAGTGCGGTGATGGTGGTGATGGCGCTGGACGCGGACAACGCCGCGGCACGGAAGTACGCGCGCGGGGCGGTGCCGGGGACGGACCCGGCGCTGGTCGACAGCTCCGACACCGTCAGCAGCGGCATGCCGGCGCCGTCGTAGACCTCCAGCGCGGCCTGCGTCGAGACGTAGCCGGTGGGGCCGAGCACGGCAAGGACATCGGCGGCACCGGTCAGCCGCCGCGCCGCCTGTACCGCTCGGGCCGGCTCTCCCCGGTCGTCCTCTGTCCGCAGAGCAAGGGTGAATGGTCTGCCCTTGCCTGCGTTGAACCGCTCCACCGCCAGCCGCGCCCCCCGCTCCTGCGCCCGCCCGCTCTCCCGCAGCGGGCCCGTCAGATCCGCGTGGAGGCCGATGGCCCAGGGGCTGTTCGCGGTCTGCGCCTCCGGGGTGTCCTCGTCGTCGCGCAGTGCCGCCCACAGCGCGGCCCCTCCGCCCGCCAGGAGCAGCGTCGCACCGCCGCCCAGGGCGAGGACCCTGCGGCGGCTGTGGCTCCGCGACTCCTGTGACACCTCGGTGGGCTCGATGCCCGGAAGGGCGAGCATCTCCGCCGACCGTTCGGCGATCATCCGTACCACCGGGTCGGGCAGCCAGTCGACAGTGCCGGCCGGGGCGTCCTCCACCAGTTCCGCGTCCACCTCGGCGGCCGTGGGCCGCTGTTCCGGCTCCTTCGCCAGACAACGGCCGAGCAGCGCCCGCAGCTCGGTGTCCGCCAGACCGTCCAGCTCGGGCGTGTCGTGGACGGTGCGGTACAGCAGCGCGTCCACCGCGCCGGTGCCGAACGGCGGGCGGCCGGTGGCCGCGTACGCCAGCACGCACCCCAGCGAGAAGACGTCGCTCGCCGCCCCCACCTGCCGCGCCCGCGCCTGCTCGGGCGAGAGGAAGCCGGGGGTACCGATCACCATGTTGTCCGAGGTCAACTCGGTCTCGTCGGCGGCTTGCGGGCGCGCGATGCCGAAGTCGATCAGCCGAGGGCCGTCGAGGGCGAGCAGGACGTTGCCCGGCTTGACGTCCCGGTGCACCAGGCGCGCCTCGTGCACGGCGGTCAGGGCGCGCGCCAGCACCTTGCCCAGTACCCGTACCGCGCGGTCCGGCAGCGGTCCGCAGGCCACGACCGCCTCCTCCAGGGAGGGGCCTGGCACGAACGCGGTGGCCAGCCAGGGCGCCGCCGCCTCCGTGTCGGCGCCCAGCACCCGTACCACCCAGGGGCTGTCGACCTGCCCGGCGGAGGATGCCTCGCGGCGGAAACGGGCCCGGAACTCGGCCTGATCCGCGTACTCGGGCTGGATAACCTTCACCGCGGCCAGGTCGCCGGTCCCGGTGCGGGCCAGGTAGACCACGCCCATGCCGCCGGCGCCCAGGCGGCCCAGCAGGCGGTTGCCGCCGAGGCGGGAGGGGTCGGTGGGAAGCAGGCGCTCCATCACTCGCCGCCCTTCTTGTCCTCGATGCCGGGGCTCGTGGTACTCGTGGGGCTTGTGGAACTCGTGGGACTTGCTGAGCTTCCGGGCGTGGAAGTCGGGTCCGGTTCGGGTGAGGACGAACCAGCCTCGGTGGGGCTTCCGATCGCGTCCTGCACCCGCAACAGCATCCTGACGGCCACATCCAACTCGCTCGTCGTGCCCTCCTTCCCTCCGCACGAGGACGCGGAGATCACGACCGGGCCGAACACGGACTGCGTCCACGAGTAGGGGTACGACCCGCCCCGGGTGTCGCTGACGCATGTGCCGTACTCCGACAACGTGTCGTCGCTGGAGGTGTTGCCGCTCTCGCCCCACGCGACGGCCAAGGAGGAGAGACCGGTCAGCCGCTCACCCGCCCGCAGCGTCTGCTCCGGGCAGCCGATGCCCTCCTCCAGCATCCCGGCCTGCTCCCAGGCGGCGTCCAGCGCCGTCCGGTGCACCGTGACCGTGACCGACAGCCGCACTGATCCCCCGGCACCGCTCCCGGGCACCTCGAAGTGGCGGGTGAGCGTGGCCAGTACGTCCTTCGGCAGCCCCTGCCGCTGCCAGGCGCAGTCCTCGCCCAGCACGGCCCAGGTGTTCGGGTCGCTCTCGTACGGAGTCCCCGGCGCCGCCCCCGACCCGGCCAGCTCCGGATCGGCGATCACCTTCCGGACGAACGCCCGCGCCTCGGCCGCGGTGCGCGGCTGCTTCGCCGGGTCCGCCTGTTCGGTCGGCGAGGCCGCGGGTAAGGCACCGGCGCCGACGCCCGCGTCCGATTCTGTGGACGACCCGGTCTTCGCGTCACCAGCACCTCGGGCGGCATCCGAGCTCGATCCCCGCGTCGTCTCCCCGCCCGGACCGCTGGCACCGCCTGTGCAGCCGGCCAGCAGCGTCGCGCACGTCATCACGACCCCGCAGACCAACCGCCCCCTCGCATACGTCACGATCTCCCCCCCTCGTCGCATGCTCACCCTCCGGTTCCAACGCTCCACATGCCGGCCGCGGCGCACGCCGTGTCAACGGCCGCTATCCATGCCTGTACCGATGCCCCGCCGGAACCGGACGGTTCCCCCAACACCCTCTTTCCTCAAGGTAGTTCAGCGTGCACATGATGTACGGGGTATGCCTCATGAATCGTCGGCAACCGGTGCCTCGCCGAGGACCTGCAGGAGCTCGGCCGACAGCAAGTCGGGCGCAGCATGCGCAACACCGAGGCGAGGAAGTCCCGAAGCCCACGACTACCTCGACTCCAACGTCCCGTAGAGAGAGTGCATGCACCAGCGGCGCTGTCTCCACGTCCGAGGCCGGTACGAGTCCGGCCGCGGCATGGCCAGTTCGGCGTCGGCCGCGGGCGAAGTACGGTCGTATTCCACCTGAGCCCGTACGAACATTGCCTCGGCTTTGATCCTCGGGTCGTCGGCGTAGGACTCGGCTTCGGCCGCCGGCCGTGCTGCCCGATCGGCTCTGCCCGCGTCGAACGCGGCCTGCTCGGCCTGCGCGGCCAAGGAGAGGCGTGTGGCCTTGCGGCCGCCGTCGATGCTGAGTCGGGCCGCGCGGTCGTAGGCCGCCGACACCGCCATCGCTCCCCCGCGATACTGCGCGCGCAGGGCGGTCCGCTCCAGTTCGTCCGCGACCTCCTCGTCGGGTCCTGTGGCCGCAGCCGCCAGATGCCAGGCCCTGCGGTCGAGGTGCCCGTTGTCCGCCCACTCCCGGGCGAACTGCTCGTGCACGACGGCCCGTTGGTGATGCGGCGGCAGTTGGTAGGCGGCGGCCCGGATCAGCGGATGACGGAACGTCAGTGCACGGTCGGCAACCGTGATCAGATGGGCCTGCTCTGCCGGCGCGAGATCGGCCGGCCCGACACCGAGGCGGGCCGCGACCCGCAGCACCACGTCCAGGGAGGCGGCGCCGTCCGCGGCCGCCGCGAGCAGAGCCGCGCGTGTGGCGTCGGGCAGGCCGGCCAGCTGAGCTCGGAAGGCCTCCTGCACTCGGCCGGTGACCAGCAGCGGCCCCACCTGCTCAGCCAGGTCGTGGTGGCCCGCCTCCTGCGCGGCGCCCGACTCGATGAGGGCGAGCGGGTTGCCATGTGACTCTTCCAGCACCCGCTCACGCACCGGATCAGCCGGCTTCGGCACCCGCTGGTCCAGTAGCCCTCAATGCCGTCGGCGCCAGTCGACTCACCGGCCACGACTCGATTCCCGGTGCGGGAAACGCCCCAGCCGTCTCCCGCACCGGGAAGAGCATCCCCACAGGGTCAGCCACAAGGCGCCGCGCGGCGAAGAACAACGCGTCCGCGGACCCCTGATCCAGCCAGTGCACATCGTCGACCACACACAGCACCGGCACCTCGTCGGCCAGCTCGGCAAGCAGTGAGAGGGTGCCGGCTCCGATCAAGAATCAATTTGCCTCACGCCCGTCGACCAGGCCGAAAGGCGCTCGCGGCGCCGCTGCCTGGGGCCCAGGGGGCATGTCCAGCCGGTCCAGGTGAGGGAACAGCAGCTGGTGCAGCGCGCCGAAGGCGAGCTCGGCCTCGGATTCGACACCCACTGCGTGCAGCACCCGCAGCCTTGCGGCAGCCGACACCGCGTAGTCGAGCAGCGCGGCTTCCCGATCCCCGCCTCTCCCCGCCTCTCCGCACATCCCAACGCCCCGGCCCCGGCCGCGCGCCACATCGGCAACCAGCCGGTCGACCGCGCCGCGCTCCATTTCCCTCCCCAGCAACATGCACTGACCCTTACTCCCCATCTGTGCTGTGCTTCAGGCCGACGCAACGCCCGCTTCAACCCTCCGACAACGCCGGCTCAACTCTTCGGTCAAGACAGCATCCGCGTCCCCAGACAGCGCCGTTCGCGTGCCGTCCTGGTAGCCCTTGAGCAGACAGTGGCCAGACCTTGGACACCCTGTTACCGGACATCTCTGGCAGGCGTCAGGCGCAGGCCACGTCACGCGAAGGACCTCACAAAGAACAGGAAGGAGGAACCGCTCTGCAACACCGCTTACCGTGACCCGCCGAGCCCCAGGTGTGCTCTGGCGTCACACGCGAGCTCACCGATTCTCGCCGCCCCGGTCCGGCAACGTGCCGGTGCGGGCCAGGTCGGCGTACCACCGTGCGCTGGACTTGGGGATGCGCTTGCCGGTCGAGTAGTCGACGTAGACGGCGCCGAAGCGCTTGCTGTAGCCGTATCCCCATTCGAAGTTGTCCAGCAGGGACCACAGGAAGTAGCCCCGTACGTCGGCGCCGGCCACGATCGCCCGCTGTACGGCCGACAGGTGGCCGTGGAGGTAGGCGATGCGTTCAGGGTCGGTCACCTCGCCATCCGGGTTGACGTAGTCGTCGAAGGCGGCCCCGTTCTCGGTGATCATCAAGGGCATCGCGGGGAAGTCCGCCTTGAGCCGCATCAGCAGGTCGTACAGACCGCTGGGGTCCACCGCCCAGCCCATCGCAGTGGTGCTGCCCTCAGGACGGTGGAAGGCGACCTGGTCGGCCGCCGGCCAGGGGCTGTGATCGCTCACCCCGTGGCCGTCGGAACCGTGACTGCCCTCGCCGGTGGCGGCGGAGACGAGTGTGGGTGTGTAGTAGTTGACGCCCAGGAAGTCCAACGGCTGGCGGATCGTTGTGGTGTCACCGTTCCGCACGAAGGACCAGTCGGTCAGGCCGGCCGTGTCCTGGAGGAGATCCTGCGGGTACTCGCCCTCCAGCACGGGGCCGGTGAAGACGCGGTTGGCCAGGGCGTCGATCCGGCGGGCCGCGTCCAGGTCCTCGGGGTTCTCGGTCAGTGCTCGGACGTGGTGGATGTTGAGCGTGATGGACGTCCGTGCGTGGGAAGGCAGTTCGGCGCGCAGCGCCAGAACGGCCTTGCCGTGGGCGAGGTTGAGGTGGTGCGCCGCGCGCAGGGCCGCGACCGGGTCGGTGCGCCCGGGAGCATGGACACCCGATCCGTATCCGAGGAAGGCGCTGCACCAGGGCTCGTTGAGGGTGGTCCAGGTCTTCACCCGGTCCCCCAGCGCACGGGCCGCGAGAGTCGCGTAGTCGGCGAACCGGTCGGTGGTGACGCGCTCCGGCCAGCCGCCGGCGTCCTCCAGCTCCTGCGGCAGGTCCCAGTGGTAGAGCGTGACGACCGGCTCGATGCCCTTTTCCAGCAGTGCGTCGGTCAGTGCCCGGTAGAAGTCGAGCCCCTTCTGTACGGCCGGGCCGCGGCCGGTCGGCTGCACCCGCGGCCACGACAGGGAGAACCGGTAGGCGCTCACGCCGAGGTCGGCCATGATCGCGACGTCCTCGCGCCAGCGGTGGTAGTGGTCGGTGGCCACGTCACCGGTGTCGCCGTTGCGCACCCTGCCGGGCGTGTGCGAGTAGGTGTCCCAGATGGAAGGGGTGCGTCCGTCGATGGAGGCGGCACCTTCGATCTGGTACGCGGCGGTCGCCGTGCCCCAGGTGAATCCCTGAGGGAATCGGAGAGTGTTGGTGGTTACCGGGGCGGGCGCGACACGTCGGGTAACGGTGGTCACGTGAGTCCTTCCAGATGCACTTCGGGGTGGGAGGGGTGGAGCGGGTGGCGGGCGCCGGCGGGGCGCGGCAACGAGCGGGCGGTGGGGGACTCACCCCTTGACCGCTCCCTGCATGATTCCGCCGACGATCTGACGGCCGAAGACGATGAACATGGCGAGCAGAGGGAGCGTGCCGAGCAGGGCGCCCGCCATGATCAGTGACTGGTCGCGTATGTATCCCGCGCTCAGCTGGGTGAGTGCGACGGGCACCGTCGGGTTGGACATGTCGAGGACGATGAACGGCCAGAAGAAGTCGTTCCAGGCGTGCACGAACGTGATCATGAACAGGACTGCCATGGGCGGCCGGGCGATCGGCAGCACGATGCTCCAGAAGATGCGCAGGGAGTGCGCACCGTCCACCCGACCGGCCTCGACGAGTTCGTCGGGCAGCGCCTCGCTCAGGTACTGCCGCATGAAGAACACCCCGACGGCACTGACGAGCGTGGGGAAGATGACGGCAGGCAGCTGCTGTCCCCAGCCCAGTTCCGTCATCATCATGAACAGCGGTACGACGCCGAGTTGAGGCGGCACCAGCATCGTGCCGATCACGAGCATGAGCAGGATGTTGCGGCCCTTGAAGCGGAGTTTCGCGAAGGCGAAGCCCGCGAGGGTGGCGAACAGCACCGTGGACAGGGCGATCGCGCCGGCCACGATCAGGCTGTTGAGCATGGCCTTGCCCAGTGCGGCGTCCTGCCAGGCCTTGCCGAGGTTCTCCAGAAGATGAGGTCCCGGCAGGAACGGCGGAGGCGTCTGGGTGACGCGCGTGTTGTCGGTCGACGCCGCCACCATCGTCCAGTAGAGCGGGAAGAGCGAGAACAACGCCGCGATCCCCAGCAGGATGTAGGCGACGGGACCCGCGTGGTGCTGGCGTCCGGCACCCGGGTGCCGGAACAGCCGACGGCTGCGGCCGCCGGGTGCGGTGCTCTTCCTTGCCTTCTTCTGTACGGTCCCGGGGCGTGCGTCCGTCGTCTGGACCGGGATGCTGTCTGTGGTCATGGGGATCTCCCGGTCAGGCCCTGCGCGCCAGGACGCGCTTGACGACTCGTTGGACGACGAACATGACGATGAGCAGCAGGAACATCGCCCAGGCGACCGTGGCGGCCCGGCCCATCTGGTAGTTCTTCCAGCCCTCCTCGTACAGCAGCAGGCCCAGCGTCTGGTACTGGTTGTCCGCTCCTCCGGTGATGCCGTTCGGGCCCTGGCCGAAGATCAAGGGCTCGCCGAAGAGCTGCGTGGCGCCGATCGTGGACAGGACGATGGTGAACACGATGGTGGAGCGGATGCCGGGGATTGTGACCGTCAGGAACTGCTGCCACCGCGAAGCGCCGTCGATGGCCGCGGCTTCGTAGCGGTCGCGTGGGATCGCCTGCATCGCCGCCAGGTAAAGCAGGGCGTTGTAGCCGGTCCAGCGCCAGATGACGATCGTGGAAATGGCCGTCTGCGCGGCCCACTTGTTGTTCTCGAAGTCGATGTTGTCGACGCCGACCAGGCTCAGCATCCAGTTGATCATGCCGAAGTCGCGTTCGAAGAGCATCGTGAAGACGAGGGCCGCGGCGCCCACCGACGTGGCGTAGGGCGTCAGGGCGGCGACACGGAAGAACGTCGAGCCGCGCAGTTGGTAGTTGAGCAGGTGCGCGAGACCGAGCGCCATCAACAGCTGCGGCACAGTCGACAGGACGCCGATGGTGAACGTGTTGAGCAGCGCGTTCCAGAAACGGTCGTCGTCCCAAAGGGCCGTGTAGTTGTCGAAGCCCACCCACTCCATGAGGTTCAGGGTCGACAGTTCGACGCGGTGCAGGGAGATCCACGAGGTGTAGACGAGCGGGTAGAAACTGAAGGCGGCGAAGACGACGAAGAACGGGGCGATGAACGCGTACGGCGCGCCGCGCACGTCGAGACGGTGCAGCAGCGTACTGCGACGCTGACGCTCCGCGCCGCTGCCGGACCCGGCCGGTGGAGCGGAGCCGGGCGCACCGTCTGGGGGTGTCGAGGTGGAGATGGCCACCGGAAGGCGTCCTTCCTGGAGGGTGACGGGGTGGGCAGGGGCCCGGCGGCCCACTCGGGGCCGTGCGTGGGACGCCGGGCGGCTGCGGAGGTGGGCGAAGGAGCCCGAGGTCAGCCGGCGGCCTTCTCGATGCGCTTCTCCGTGGTCTTCCATGCCGTGTTCGGGCTCTTGTTCTGCGCCTCGATCAAGGTCAGGCCCTGCGAGAAGATGTCCTTGATGGTGCCGTCCTTGCGGCCGAGCACCTGCTCGTCGGGGATCTCCTGGGCCGCAGCGCTGAAGATCTTCCCGATGGGCGCGCCACTGAAGTACTCCGACTTGGCATCGACCACTTCGGGCATCCCCAACGCGGTCTGCGACGAGGGGAAGTTGCCGATCTCCTTGAAGAGGTAGGCCTGCTGCTCAGGGGCGGTGAGCCAGGCGACCAGCTCCTGCGCCTCCTTCTTGACGGGGCTCTTCTCCATCACGCCGAGGAACGCGCCGCCCCAGTTGGCGCCCTTCGGCGCCTTGGCGACGTCCCACTTGCCCTTGTTCTTGGGACCCGCCTTCTCGCTGATGTGCGCGAGCATCCACGCCGGGCAGACGGTGCTGGCGAAGGTGCTGTTGGCCAGACCGGGGTCCCAGCCGGGCTGGAACTGGCGGAGCTTGGCGGTCAGATCGGACGTGGCCGCCTCGGAGGCCAGCTTCCAGGCGTCCTTCACAACAGGGTTGGTGGCATAGATCAGCTCGCCCTCCTTGTCGTAGAACTGCTGGGAGTTTCCGTAGATCATGGCGTTGAACAGCCCGCTGGAACTGTCCATGAAGGCGACCTTCTCCGCCTTCGAGTTCTGCTTGAATCGCTTGCCCGCGTCGACGTACTTCGACCAGTCGCCCTCCCACAGTTTGGCGACCTCGTCGCGGTCGGTGGGCAGCCCGGCCTGCTCGAACAGGTCCTTGCGGTAACAGACCGCCATCGGGCCGATGTCGGTACCCAGGCCGATGACCTTCTTGTCCTCGGTGGTGACCTGGTTCTGCTTCCACGGCAGGAAGTGGTCCGTCTCACCGGCAAGATCGACGAACTTGTCCTTCTGCGTGTCGGACAGTTCCTTGGCCCGACCAATTTCTATGCCCTGGATGTCCTTCAGTCCGCTGCCGGCGGCCAAGTGCGTCTGCAGGGCGGTGTAGTAGGTCTGCTCGTCACCCGCGACGTCGGCCTTGATGACGACGTTCGGGTGCTCCTTCATGTACTTGTCGAGCAGACCGGTCTCCTTGAAGCCCATGACGCCGAACAGACCCATGGTGATGGTGACCTTGCCGTCCTTCTTCCCACCACCGGTCCCCCCACTGTCACTGCCTCCACAGCCCACGACCAGACCGAGAGCCGACACAGCCGATACGGCGGCCACGACTCGTGTACGCAACTTCCTTCGGGCCTTGCCCATTCAGTCCTCCTAGCGGCGGCGCTGACGCACCGGAGTTCGAGCCCCACGGTCCGCTTCGTAGGCCCCGATTTGTCCTAGTGGGTACGTTCCCAAATAATGATGGGAACGTACCCACTCAGAGGCCCGAAGCGTGGCCGCCGCAAAAGGCTCCTGTCAAGAAGTAGAAGCAACTTCGTTGCCAGAAGATGTCGCACCCCCGCACCCGGACCCTTCGGACGCTCCTGGCCGGTCTGGCACAATGCGCTGGTGGAAGCCGTTCGGGCACCGCGCAAGCAAGGAGACGACATGGGGGGCAGGCAACGCCCGACCATCAAGACCGTGGCCGCGCGCGCCGGTGTCGGACGCACCACGGTTTCACGAGTCATCAACGGCTCGGAACTCGTCAGCGACAAGGCCAAAGCCGCCGTGCTCGCCGCCATCGACGAGCTGAACTACGTCCCGAACTCGGTTGCCCGGGGACTCGTGACGAACCGGACGAACTCCGTGGCCCTGGTGATTCCCGAATCCGAGAGCAGACTCGGCTCCGAGCCCTACTTCTCGGCGGTCATCCGCGGGGTCAGCACCGCCCTCGCAAAGACCCGGACACAGCTCCAACTTGTCCTCGTACGCGACCAGGCCGAGCGCGACCAGCTCACCGAGTCGGTGGCGGAGCGGCGTGTCGACGGAGTACTCCTGGTCTCGGTGCACGAACACGACCCGCTGCCCGGCCTGTTGGAGGACATGGGGCTGCCCACGGTGCTCGCCGGACGCCGCTCCCCCGCCGAGTCGCTCAGCCACGTGCACTCCGACAACGCGGGTGGCGCCGCAACGGCCGTGAACCACCTGCTCGCACGAGGACGGCGGACCATCGCCACCATCAGCGGACCCCTCGACATGGACGTGTCACGCAGCCGGCTGCAGGGGTGGCGCACGGCCCACCAGACGTCGGGCCACGAAACCCCCGAGCACCTCGTGGCCTCGGGCGACTTCACCGAGGAGGGCGGCGAGGCCGCGATGCGTTCACTCCTTGAACAAGTCCCCGCGCTCGACGCCGTGTTCGTCGCCTCGGACGTCATGGCGGCCGGGGCGCTGGCGGAGTTGCGCCGACAGGGGCGCAGCGTCCCCGACGACGTGGCGGTGGTCGGATTCGACGACTCCATCATCGCCCGGCACACCAACCCGTCGCTGACCAGCGTGCGTCAGCCCGTCGAGGAGATCGGCACCACGATCGCCCGTATCCTCCTGGAGGAGATCGCCGATCCCGAGGTACCGCGTCAGCACGTCGTTCTTCCCACCGAACTCGTGGTGCGCGAATCGTCATGAGCCTGCCTCGTATTGACCCAATCACCTGATCGCTGTCGCAGGGGTACGGGTGATCGCGATGACCGTCTCTTTGAAGCACGGCATGAATGTGCAGGTCATAGCGGACCCGAAGGGTCGTCTCTTGTGGGCTTCACCGGCCCTGGCCGGTGAAGCCCATGACGTCCGGGCCGCACGCGAGCACGGCATCATCGACGCCCTCGCCGAAGCCGGCATCAACTGCTGGGATGACAAGGGCTACCAGGGCGCAGGCGGCACGGTCCGTCTCCCTTACCGCGGCCGATGGGACAGCCCTGCCGCTGGTCAGCAGGCCGTCATCGGTCCCATGCGAAGGTCCGGGCACTGGTCGAGCAAGCCATCGCCACCCTCAAGTCCTGACGGCTCCTCCGCAGGCTCCGCTGCACGACGACCCGGATCACGAGCCTCGTCCAGGCCGCCCTCACCCTCCATCTGGCCAGCTCAGACTGAGGTTGGAAAAGGCTCCCTACGTTGTTCTGCGGGATGCGGTGAGCCCCTCGTATGGTTCACCCACCCAGGGGTGCCGGGTGTGGTTCAAAAGGCTCTGCCGCTTGTGGCTTTCAGTGATTGGCCGCCCGGTGCCCCACGACGACTCGGCTGCCGATGAGGAATTGCGAATGATCGCTGAGTAGAGAATCGACAGCGAGGTCGTCCGTCGGGAGGCACCAGCACCACACCGCACGGAGGCACCACATGGCCATGATCTGGGCCGGCATCGACGCAGGCAAGACCCACCACCACTGCGTCGCGATCGATGAGAGCGGCCGCCAGCTGCTGTCCCGACGCGTCGCCAACGATCCTCGAACTGCTCACCGACGCCATGGCCCTGAGCGACGAGGTGACCTGGGGCATCGACCTGGCCGACGGCGGAGCCACCCTGGCCAGCACGATCCTGTTCAACCACGAGCAGCCGGTGCACCACATCTCCGGCCGGGCCATCCCACCGCGCCTCCGAGAGCTACCGCGGCGAGGGCAAGACCGATTGGGAGCATCATCGTGTCCGCGGCGTCATCGCCGACCAAGCCCGCATCCGCCGCGACCTGAAACCCTTACGCCCCGGCGACGAGACCGTTACCGACCTCAGGATTCTCACCGGCCGTCGCATGGGCCTGGTCGCCAACCGCACCCGCACCGTTGATCGGCATGCGGAAGCCCTTTGAGTATGGGTGCAGCTCTTCTGGAGGGAGTGCGAGATGGGCCGACGCTGTTCGGGGTGTGCTTCGAAGGCGCTACCCAGCGGCGATACCGAGCCACACACTTGGCAGATCTGCGACACCTCCCTGTCATCCCACGGGTGATGCCGCATATCTGCCAGCCTCAGCTCTCCGAATCCTGTTGAACTGACCGGGCAACGACGGTCCCTTCACAGGACGGAATCCATGGCCTCGACAACCACCGACACCACGCACCTCAGCGGAGGCGGCCTCCCAACCCGATCACCGCTGATCGGATGGCTGGCCGTGGTCTCGGTAATGCTGGGACTCTTCGCGATTGTCACGACGGAGATCCTGCCGATCGGTCTGCTCACGTCGATCGGGTCCAGTTTCGCCATCTCCGACGGGTTGGCGGGGCTGATGATGACCATGCCCGGACTCCTCGCGGCTGTCTCCGCGCCGGTGGTCACTGTTGCCACCGCGCGTATCGATCGCAGACTGATGCTGTGTGTGTTCACGCTCCTGCTGGCCCTGGCGAATTTCCTCGCCGCCGTGGCACCGGACTACTGGCTCGTGCTGGTGTCCCGCATCGTGGTCGGCATCGTCATCGGCGGTTTCTGGTCGATCGGCGCCGGACTGGCCGAACGCCTGGTGCCCGCAGAATCGGTCGGCCGCGCTACGGCAGTGATCTTCTCCGCGGTGCCTCTGGGCTCCGTACTCGGAGTGCCTGCCGGCACCTTCATCGGAGATCTGGCCGGTTGGCGCATGGCGTTTGTCGTCATGGGAGTTCTGACCGTAGGGGTGATCATCATGCTGCTGGTGTTCGTGCCCTCGCTCCGTCCGGTTCAAGCAACACGCCTGAGTGTGCTGCGCGGTATGTTCGGCAGTACGAACACCCGCTTCGCATTGCTGCTGACCTTCCTCATCGTCCTCGCCCACTTCGGGACCTACACCTACGTGACGCCGTTCCTGGAGCAAGTGACCGGCATGAGTTCCGGGTTGGTCACTATCGCCCTGCTGATCTACGGAGCGGCAGGAATCGTCGGCAATTTCCTGGGCGGCACCGCGGTCGCCCGATACCCCCGAGCCGCCTTCGGCCTTGCCGCCAGCATGATCGCGGCAGCCGCGCTGCTGATGCCGGTCCTGGGTCGCTGGGAGATCGGCGCAGTGGCTCTGCTGACCATCTGGGGCGTTGCCTACGGGGCCGTACCCGTCATGTCCCAGACCTGGTTCGCCAAAGCCACCCCGCACGCGCCCGAGGCCGCCTCGGTGCTGTTCACCGCCTCCTTCCAGGCCACGTTCGCACTCGGTGCACTGGTCGGAGGGCTCACCGTGGACCGCACCTCCCCCTCCACCGTCATGACACTCGGAGGCATCATCGCCGCCCTCATGGTCGCGGCCGTATGGGTTCACTTCGCACGGCGTCTCACCTGGCCGGACTACACCCAGGTCTGAACGCCGCACCGCACCCGAACATCCCTTTCAATCCGGTCTGGGCACTATTCTCTTCGATAGCTCGTGCCCGCTGAGCCCTTTTGAGCCCGGTCGTTGCTGAACGCGGTGGTTTGCCGGGTCGCCGTGTCCAGGGCTCGGATACTTGGGGCGTCGATGGTGTCGTGGCTGGAGGAGTTGGAGCGGCGGGAGACTCGCACGCGCGAGTGGATCTCGGAACTGCGCGGTCAGATCGAGGAGTTGGCCGGGCAGCTGACCGAGCAGAAAGACGTGGTGTCCCGGTTGGAGATCACCCGGGAAACGATGACCGAGATCCTGTCCGGGGACGGGCCGGTCACCGGACCGGATGAGGCGATGGAGCCGGAGGGTGAGACCGGGGCGCCTGAGGAGCCGATGGTTGGAGGCGGACCATTTCGAGGTCGGCTCACCGGTCGGGGTGCGGCTGGTGCCGCCGTGAACGGACCAGTTGGGAGTGAAGGCTCTGCCGGACGCGTACGCGGACATCGTGGAGGTGCTCGCCGATGCGGTGCATCCGATGCGGGCGCGTCAGCTGTGTTCCATGCTGAGGCTGTCGACGGACAAGAAGGTGGAGGGCTTTCGGTCGAAGCTGAAGCGGCTCAGCGGGCGAGGCTGGATCGCCGAGGTGTCCCCGAGCCTGTTCGCTTCGCGGGACACGGCGCCGCAAGGGCGTGCGCCGGGGCGGGGCAACGACTCCGTGGCCTCGCCTCGCGCCGGTGAGCAGGAGGGCTCTCACCTCTAGCGTCGAGGGTGACGAAACCATTCGATGCCCCGGAACGAGAGCCCGATGGAAGGCTACGAGCACGCCGCGATGGTTGACCCGTTTGCCCGCGCGGTTTCCTTCTTCACTCAGCTGACCTCCGACCTCTCCGGCCCCGCCGTGCTCGCCCTGCCCCATCAGGACGTGGAGGAGATGGCCGCTGCGCGGGGCGGGGAGCTGACCCGACTGCTGCTGCAGGCCCACCTTGATCTGCGCGCCCGCCACGAGGAGACAGAGTTGACCGCGCTGGATACGCGCTGCCGTGCGGCCCTCGCCGGCGGACACACCCGCCTGGAGAGCGGGCATCACCGCGAACTGGCCGCCATCATCGGGGCCGTGAGGATCACCCGGTGCGCGCTCAGGTCACCGGACCGCACCAACTGCCCGGCCGACAAGGTGCTCAGCTTGCCGCACGAACGGCACCGCCTGGGAGGTGCGCAGGCTGGCCGTGCTCGAGGCGGTGCGCGGCTCATACGACACCGCGATGGAGGCGATCACCCGAGCGTGCGGGAAGGTCGTGGGCAAACGCCAGGTCGAACACCTCGTGCTGGCAGCGGCGGTGGACGTGGTCGCGTTCTATGCTGCCGGCACCCCGACCCCGGCGAGCGCGGCGACGCTGCTAGTGCTTTCCGTGGACGGCAAGGGCATCATCATGCGCCCGGGCCATCTGCGCGAAGCCACCCGCAAGGCGGCCGAGCGCGCGCAGCGGACCTTCCGCACCCGCCTGGCCATCGGCGAGAAGGGCAACCGGAAACGTATGGCGACTCTGGCCGCCGTCTACGACGCCCCCCGGCCGTGCGCCGCCCGCACGACAACGTGATCCCGCCCTGGACGAGTCGCAAGACATCAAGGACTCCTGGCTGGAGGCCTCCATGCGGGTGTTCTCCGAGGCCACAGATCTACGGATGCGCCACCGTGTCCTGCTGGCCTGCCTACCTCCCGTGCGGCATACCCGCCACGTCTGCACGAACTACCTGAAAGCACACTCGCATCCGCCCAGGCCCATCCCGACCAGCGCATCCGTCGCTGGGCCGCCGCAGCGGATCACGACGCAGTCTGAGCCCGGCTGTCACACACCACCGGCAGTTGCTGGACAACCCTCAATAAGGAATTTGAACAGCCGGTCCCTCGAGCGTTGCCTGCCACGGTGACATGTGGACGGCCTGGACCAGCGTGAGATGGGGAGCCTCAGAGGTTGGTCTTCATGGGGGCGAACCAGGGGCGGCGTCAGGGCAGTGCGCGGCGCCGTGACAGGATCCTCTTATGTCTACCAACGTCTTCTTCGACATCAACATTGACGGCAGCGCCGCGGGCCGGATCGTCTTCAAGCTGTACGACGACGTCGTCCCCAAGACGGCGCAGAACTTCCGTGAGCTCACCACCGGCCAGCACGGCTTCGGGTACGAGGGCTCGGGCTTCCACCGTGTCATCCCGGACTTCATGCTCCAGGGCGGCGACTTCACCCGCGGCGACGGCACCGGCGGCAAGAGCATCTACGGTCAGAAGTTCGCCGACGAGAACTTCAAGCTCAGGCACGACAAGCCGTTCCTGCTGTCCATGGCGAACTCCGGCCCCGACAGCAACGGCTCGCAGTTCTTCATCACCACGGTGCTCACGCCGTGGCTGGACGGCAAGCACGTGGTCTTCGGCGAAGTCGTCGAGGGCCAGGACCTGGTGACGAAGATCGAGTCCCTGGGCTCGCGTTCCGGTGCCACCCGCGCGAAGATCGAGATCGCTTCGTCCGGCGTCCTGGAAAAGTAGCGCCTCGGCGTCACCCCCCGCGAGGTCCAGGACTGCTGGACGCAGCCGACAAAGCTCCGACCAGGCCTCCTGGCTGGTCGGCTCGGGCAGGTTGCTCCACTAAACCTCCGAGCGCCTCGCCTGGCCGGTGGCTTCGAAATGGCGCAGCCACCGGCAACTGACGCCGCCGCAGCGGAGACTCTGCGGCGTTCGTCTTCCTCACCCGGACACCCGATACTGAGACGGCCGTACGGGTTCGGGATGCTGTCCCGTCTCCAGCGGGCGTACACCGCGGCGCTGGAGGACCGGGCCCGTCGGCTGGAGCGTGAGCGGGCCGTCGCCTGCGGGGGCACGGCCGTCGCGGGCCCCGACCCCGACCGGCGGTTTCCGGATCGTCGTACGCCTTCCGGTGGCCGTCGGCCGGCAGGCGGCCCTGGGGTGAGCATCCGCGTGGTGGTCGCCGACGACCAGGAACTGGTCCGCAGCGGGTTCACCATGATCCTCGAGGCACAGCCCGACATCGAGGTCGTCGCGGAGGCCGGAGACGGCGTCGAGCCGGTGGCTGCGGTCCAGCGCCACACGCCGGACGTGCTGCTCCTGGACATCCGCATGCCCCGCATGGACTGCCTGGAAGCGGCCCCGCTGGTCTGCGCACAGTCCGCCTGCCGGGTGGTCATGCTGACAACATTCGACGTTCGACCTCGACGAGTACATCTACGAAGCGCCGTACGCAGACGCCAGCGGCTTCCTGCTCAAGGACGTACGCCGCGACGACCTCGTACACGCGGTACAGGTGGTCGCCGTCGGCGACTCCTTGCTCGCCACATCAGCAACGTCCTCGGCAAGCTAGGTGTGGTGTCGCAGGACCTTGGTTGCACGAGGTCCTCGAACGTCGGCTGCTCCGGGAAGGTGTTGATCGGTTCCGGCGGCTGGTCGAAGGTGACGCGGTGGTCGCTGCCCGGGGTCCGGCTGATTGGCGGTTGGCCGCCGAGCGCGGCGTGCGGGCGCTCGTGGTTGTAGTAGTTCAGGAAGTCGGCGAGGGCGACGCCGCGTTCGTGCTCGGAGGCATAGTCGCGGACGTACGCCCACTCGCGGGACAGGGTGCCGTTGAAGCGCTCGACCTTCCCGTTGGTTCTGGGGGTGTAGGGGCGCGTGCGCTTGTGCTTCGCGGCGGTCGCGGCGAGAGCGTCGGCCCAGGTCTGGGACCGATAGCAGGCACCGTTGTCGGTGAGGATACGCTGAATCGGGGTGATGCCGTGAGCGGCGAAGAACTCGATGCAACGGCGCCAGAACGCCGCCGCGGTGACCCCGCGTTCGTCCTCCAGTGCCTCGGTGTAGGCGAGCCGGGAGTGGTCGTCGATCGCCGTGCGGAGGTAGGTGTAGCCGACCTTGCCGGTGCCGGGACCAATGCGTTTGGAGGCGCGAGCGGCATCGGTGCCGACCCCGTGCATCCGCCGGCCGCCGCCGTCCAGGATGCGCCCGAGCTTCTTGATGTCGACGTGGACCAGGTCGCCGGGGTATTCGTGCTCGTAGTGGATGACCTCGCGCAGCTGCTCGCCGGTGGGCGGGTCGAGGTCCCGGAGCCGGTTGAGTCCTCGCCGGACGAAGATGCGGTGCACGGTGGCCGGCGCGAGCATGATGACGCCGTGCAGGTGCTTGAGGTCGGCAGCGAGCCGGGCGGGCCCGTGCTTGGTCTGCCGCCGCAGCGCCTCTACCAGGTCCGAGATGTCCTCAGCTGTGCGGGCCGGACTCGTGGCAGGGCGCGAGGAGTGATCCAGTAGCCCGTTCTCGCCGTGCGCCTGCCGGCGGGCATACCACTTGGCCAGACAGCGGCGGGAGATCCGGGCTTCCGCCGCGACGTGCGCGATCGGACGTCCGGCGTCCACGCGCTCGCACGATCGGCGACGCCCTTCCGGCGTCAGCGGGGCGTTGGGGTGCCCCGCCATATCGACCCGTCGCGGTCCTCGGTTTGAGTGCCCGTCAGTTTCAGCGGGCACGCGCCCACTGACAGCGCCCGCCGTATCGGCCCCGACTCGGCGTCTGCAGCCGCAGGAGGAGCCGACCGCCGCTCAGGCCCCGGCGGGGTGACGGCGTCGGGCGTCGGGAATGGCGCACTCGCCAGGAAGGAGCCACCTCAGCATCCCCGGCCTGTGGAAGCCGACGCCCATCCAGGTGATACCGGGATCAATCGCCCTGTCCACACCTCGAACACCTCCAGGACGAAAGGGATCTAAGCGGAGATTCCATCGAGCCCATCGAACCCCTTCACCTCGGCGCGCGCGTGAATGATCGAGGCGGGGTGTTGTCGGTGCGGGTCAGCGTTCCACGGTGCCGATGAGTCGGCCTCGGGCGAG
>NZ_JBIRTJ010000039.1:0-17056 GCF_044334695.1 Streptomyces sp. NPDC020747
GCACGGCGACACCCGCGCGGTAGGCACCGATGGCCTCGGTCGCCCGGTCCCGGTGAGCGAGGCCGGACGGCCAAGGGTCGCGCCGGAGGCTTCCGGCCTCGCCGCATGGCGCAGCCAGACCCTCCCCTAGACCGTCCGCCGCCGCGCCACTGCCCGACGCTGAGCTGTAACCAATCTCCCTGGACACCACAATTGGGGCTCGCAGAGAATCAAGCTGTTGCTTCCCGAATCCGGGCTCGTTCACCTGGTATGGGCATCCCTGACGCGACTCGTGACCAACTGGCCGTCAAGTTTGGGGTGTTGTTCCCGCATCTGGACGAGCGGTAGCGTCGGCTGCTGATGGGAGCCGAGGCCCGGGCCCTGGGACACGGCGGTATCCGGTTGGTCGCGCAGGCGGCTCAGGTCAGCGAGACCACTGTTCGCAAGGGCGTGGACGAGTTGGAGGCGGGCGAGGGACCGCTGGGGCGGGTTCGCCGTCCTGGCGGCGGGCGCAAGAAGGCCGCCGAGGTAGACCCGGGGCTGCGGCCGGCTCTGCTCGCACTGGTCGAGCCGGACATACGCGGGGATCCGATATCGCCGCTGCGCTGGACAACCAGGTCGACGAGGAAGCTCGCCGCCGAACTCACCCGCCAGGGGCACAAGGTGAGCGCGGACACGGTCGGGGACTTGCTCCGGGAGGAGGGCTTCAGCCTGCAAGCCAACGCGAAGACCATCGAGGGCGCACAGCACCCTGACCGTGATGCCCAGTTCCGCTATATCAACGACCGGGCCAAGGAACATATCGGTGCCGGGGACCCGGTGATCAGCGTGGACACCAAGAAGAAGGAGTTGGTCGGCGACTACAAGAACGCCGGGCGTGAGTGGCGGCCGACGGGCGAACCAGTGCTGGTCAAAACGCATGACTTCCTGGATCGACAGGGACCGGGCAAAGGCGATCCCATACGGCATCTACGACCTTGCGGCGAACACCGGCTGGGTCAGTGTCGGCACCGACCACGACACCGCCGAATTCCCTGTCGCTTCGATCCGCCGCTGGTGGCAGGCCCGCGGCCGTTACGACTACCCGCACGCCACCCGTCTCCTGATCACCGCGGACGCGGGCGGCTCCAATGGCTACCGCACCCGGGCCTGGAAGAGTGAACTGGCCGCTCTCGCCTCCGGAACTGGTCTGGAGATCACTGTCTGTCACCTACCGCCCGGGACCTCGAATTGGAACAAGATCGAGCACCGACTGTTCTCCCACATCTCCATGAACTGGCGCGGCAGACCGCTGACCAGCCATGAAGTCATCATGGACAGCATCGCGGCGACCACGACCCGCACCGGTCTGAAAGTCGAAGCTGAACTCGACACCGGTACCTACGACACCGGTGTGAAGGTCACCGACGCCGAGATCGATGCACTGGCAATGAGCCGGCACCGCTTCCAAGGCGACTGGAACTACACGCTCCGTCCTGCTGGTCCTCGCCCGGCCCCACACCATGAGACGGAATCCGCAGCAACCACCGCCACAACCGCCCACCCGGCCGCGCCCCCGGACGGCGTTGACACCCAAGCTCTCCGCGACCCGGAGCTGACCGGCATGACCACTGCCGAACTCGACGCGCTGGTGTGTGTTGATCCCGGCGCTCGCGGAACAACGCGAGCAAATCCGCCACGAGCGCCGGGGCGCCGAGCGCCGACGGCGGCGAGGTGCGGGTGCCAAGGACGAGCTCTCCGACGCAGACCGGATCCTCGCCACGTGCTCTGCCTCCGCAAGATCGGCACCCACGACCTGCTCGCCCAGCTCTTTGGCGTCACCGGAAACACTCTCACACCGGCCGTCCAGGAAGCTCGCTCGCTACTTGCCGAGCACGATCACGCGATCCACCCCTCAACTGCCAGATTCCGCACCACGATTGATGTGGCCGTCACCTCGACCGGTACGGAACACACCGCCCGAAGAAGATCAAACCCGCATGTAGATTCTCTGCGAGCCCTTAGGCCTACGGGGCCGGGCACAAGCCGTCATCCGGGCGTACGAGACGGGGGTTGGTGACCCCAGGTTCGAACTGAGTTCATCGGCTGGTTCGTCTGCTGCGGGCCGGTGGGGATGTTCACGCAGTTCCCAGCCACACTCCGTCACGCATGATGACCCAGCCTCGAAGCTCGGGCTCTCCGCGCCAAGCGCGCACCGTCATCGGCTCGACACGCAAGTAGAGGAATGGGGCTTCCTCCGTCCGCGGATCCCAGCCGAACTTGCCCGCGAACGCATCGGCAGCGTCCTTGGGTGCCTCGCTTGCGGAATAGGATTCCGCCTGGCCTTGCAGCAACACCACGTCGAACGTGTCCGGCAGCGACAAGCGTACCCGCGGTTCCTCGCGTACGTTGCGCGCGATCGCGGAGGCCTCACCGGTGCTCATCCATATCGCCCGCCCGTCCCACAGGAACCAGAGAGGCACCTGGTGCGGACCGTGGTCGGGGTGGGCTGTCGACAACCACAAGTCGCGCTCCGCGTCGAGCCGATCCAATGTGTCGCGCCTGCGCTCCGTCGCATTGCGACGCGTGATCTCTGTAGCTTGCATGGACGCCGACCCTAGTCAGCACGTACGCGACGCGCATCGGGCGCAGGACCTAGGCCATGTTCTGGAGGTCCCGACCGATTCACGAGGTCCGGCCGGTCGAAGCCTTCTCTAAAACACGCCTAGATGATCTATTCCAAGGGGTTCAGTGGTTCGTGCGTCGAGCGTGGATACCGCTCGCCCACGGTCAGGCGCTGTCCGGTGCTGCAGATACCAGTCGTGCCGCTGGTGGTAGTGGTGCGTGCTGAGGGCAGGCTTCGAACGCCTGGATCGCCAACCCTGCAAAGCGTCGGGAGGCCATGACCTGAGTGTCGGTCGATCTGGTGTGGATCCCCTTGTTCGCCATGAGGACGAGGATGAGGTCGTCCACGACGAAGTCGGACCGCAGGCGGCCTGCGTCCTTGGCCCGCTGGGCCAGTCCGGCGACCGTTCTCAACGTGTACTCACGGCCCGCGACATCCGGCGCCCCCGGGAAGGCCGACATGAAGGCTTCGCTGAAACCCCGATCCCGCGCATGTAGCTCAAAGATCTTCTCGATCACCAGGCAGAGGCCACGCCACGGATCGGGATCGGCGCACCCGTCGTCGACGATGGTGCGACATGCGCGCAACTGGTCCGCGAAGGCTTCGGTGGCCAGCACCTGCTTGGTCGGGAAGTGACGGTACAAGGTGGCAGGTCCGACCTCCGCGCGCCGCGCGATCTCCCGCATCGGCACGTCCAGGCCGTCGGCGGAAAACAGTGCTCGGGCCGCGTCGAGGATGCGCTCGCGGTTGTCCAGCGCGTCGGAACGCAGGGTGTGAGGCAAACGGTCGATCATGCTCTCACTTTACCTAAACGGACGGGGGCGTCCGTTAGCGTTCAAGACGTAGCAGCCCACCGAGATCATCGGGGCGCACAGCACCGGGACCGAACCCCTGCCGCGCCGTGAACCCTTTCCCGCCGTCGGCGGCGATCGGCGGCGGGTACTGAGCACGACGGCATTTGATCGGTCCGAGAACATGGGAGACGACATTGAAGGCAATCGCGATCCAGACGTACGGAGGTCCTGAAGGTCTGGCTGTTGTCGACCTGCCGGCTCCCGCACCTGCTGCCGGACAGGTGGTGATCGCCACCGAGGCCGTGGGGGTCGGTGGAGTCGACGCCGTGATCCGTAGCGGGGCCCTGGCCGCTTACGGCTTCAAGGAGGGCCACATCCCGGGCAGCGAGGTGGCGGGCACCGTGACCGCGGTCGGTGACGGCGTCGACGCCTCGTGGATCGGCGGGCGGGTGTGGGGCTTCACCGGAACCGGCGGAGGATACGTCGAACAGGCCCTCGTGCCGGTCGAGGAGATCGTTCCCCTACCCGTGAACCTGTCCGCGGTCGATGCGGTGACACTCGGCAGTTCCGGCGTGGTGGCCCACTTCGGGCTCCGCCACGCCCACTTCGCTCCCGGGGAGACGGTCCTGGTCCGTGGCGCGGCCGGCAGCATCGGGATCATGGCAGTGCAACTCGCCGCTCGCGGAGGCGCCGCCGCGGTGGCGGTTACCACCTCCTCGGCCGAGCGCGGTGAGCGGCTGCAACGTCTCGGCGCAACCCACGTGCTGGACCGCTCCGGCGTAGGAGGGGAACAAGCTCCCGCAGGCTATGACGTCATCATCGACGTGGTGGCCGGCAAGGACATGCCGTCGTTCCTCGACCGGCTCAACCCGAACGGCCGCATGGTGGCCGTGGGCGCTGTCGCAGGCCAGCCACCGGCGGACTTCGGCACGAAGATCATGGCGGCGTTCCAGAAGTCGATGTCCTTCGCCACTTTCAGCGCAGACACCGTCACCGGAGCCGACCTGCGTACCGTGCGGAGCGAGCAGTTCGCCGCAGCGAGCCGCGGCGAGATCGAAACAGTGGTGCACGAGGTGCTGCCACTGGACGCAGCCGTGCTGGCGCACCAGAAGATGTACGCGGGCGAGGTCTTCGGCAGGATCGTGCTGACACCGTAGTCGAAGGTCTCCACGCCGGGCTTGCCACGATCCCCTGCGCAGTCGCGGCGAGGGAGTCCAATGTCGATGCGTGAAGACAGAGTTGGGCTCCCTCGCGACCGCGCTCTACGTGAAGACCGATGATCTGCTGAAGGGTTCGCCGCAGTTCGGGCCATGGCGGCCGGCCGTGGGTATTGCGCCGCAGCTCAGCGACCTCGAGCTGGTGACCCTGGCGATGATGCAGGCCATGCTCGGCTTCACCTCCGAGGCGCGGTGGCTGCGGCACGCTCATGCCCACCTGCGGCACCTCTTCCCCTACCTGCCCAAGCAGCCCGGCTACAACAAGCGCCTGCGCAAGTCCGCAGACCTCGTCCGCCACGTGACCCGCACGCTGGCCCGGGACACCACGTTGTGGAGCGACGACGTATGGGTCGTGGACTCCACGCCGGTTCAGTGCGGCCGTTCCCGTGAGACCGTCAAGCGCTCCGACCTGGCCGGATGGGCCCAGTACGGGTACTGCGCCAGTCACACGCGTTACTTCTGGGGACTGCGGCTGCACCTGGTCTGCACACTGCACGGCCTGCCCGTCGCCTTCGCGCTGACCGGAGCCAAGGCCGACGAACGCGAGACCATGCTGGACCTGCTCGACCGCGAGTCCCAGCTCACCACAGAGCGCCCTGGCCAGATGCTGATCGGCGATAAGAACTACTTCGGCCACGAGTTCGAACAACGGCTGGCCGAGCTGGGTGTCCGGCTGCTGCGGCCGGCTCACAAAGGCGAGACCGAGCGGCCCGGATCGCATCTGTTCAAGCCGCTGCGACAGGTCATCGAGTCGATCAACGAAACCTTCAAGGGTCAACTCGACCTCGAACGGCACCGCGGCCGCACTCCCGGCGGAGTGGCCGTCCGCGTCCTGCAACGCATCCTCGCCCTCACCGCCGCAATCTGGCACAACGACCACACCGACCAGCCAGTCCTGCGCGCCTTGACCGCCTACGACCACTAAACCCCTTGGAATCGATCATCTAGCGGGAGGGGCGGCGGCCGAGAGCTACCTTCTGGGTGGGCACGGCAGGCAAGGCCAGCCCGGGTTCACAGCCACCGCTTGGCTGCTTCGACACTGTCGCCACCGCTGGTGTTGAACGCGATCGCAGCCTTTCGCGCATGCCGTCGGACCAGGTTCACGACCTGCTCGAAAAGCGGCAGAAGAGGTTCCGGCTTGCGGATCCCGCCACCGATGACGACGACGTCCCAATCACGCTCGGGCAGTGCCGCGATCATCGCGGGCACTGCTGACTCGTCCAGCACAATCAGCGTCATGGATGCATCGATGGCATGGTCACCGAAACGTGCCAGTTCCTGGTCGAGGGCCGCGCGGATCACGTCCCCGTCCATACCAGGCACTGTGTTCGGATCGACTCCAAGAATGAGAACGGAGGGCATGTCCCGGAGAACGATCAGCTGCTTTCGCTGGTTCCCGAAGCGCAACACTGCCCTCTGAGCACCGAGCCCGTTGCGAGGGCGAAGAGACACCTGGGGACTGACGTGAAGTTGGCCCTGGGGAACTGAGGCGGACCACCAGCAGTCTGCATTCACGAAGTATCGACTGCCGGAGAGGCTGTTCTTCTTGAGCCACCAGGCTTGTCGCCATCCAGAGCCGAGCCTGCGGCACCACGCCCTGACTCCCGCCCTCGATGCGGACACGCGGGTAGGAGGACGAGCCGTTCGTCACAGCAGAGAGTGGCGGCTGAGACCGATAGAGGCCAGGTAGCTGCGGGACGGCGCTCATAGCGGGGGCTGAATCCGCGATCGCGACGGGCTGCCGATTTCGCCCGTCGCGGGATCGAGCAGTCAGGTCGCCCGGGCCGCCGGCGCACCACGGCCGTAGGGCGCGGGGACAAGGGTGCAGAACCGACGTGTACGACAGGAGGACGGCTTCCGTCGTAGGCTGAATCTCGCGCATGATGGACAGGAGGCCGAGGTGGCCGAGACGGCGCTGACCGAGACGATGACGGCTGAGGTGATGGCCGAGCTGGCCGGGCTCGAGGACCCGAAAGCCCGCGCGGTGAACGAGAAGCACGGTGACGATCACGGTGTGAACCTCAGCAAGCTGCGCGCGCTCGCGAAGCAGCTGAAGACGCAGCAGGAACTCTCGTGCCGGCTCTGGGAGACGGGTGATACCGCGGCGAGACTGCTGGCCCTCCTGATCTGCCGCCCGAAGGCGTTCGAGCATGACGAGTTGGATGCCATGCTGCGTGAGGCGCGCCCACCCAAGGTGCATGACTGGCTCGTGAACTACGTGGTCAAGAAAAGCCCTCACTGCGAGGAGCTGCGACTGGCCTGGTTCGCGGATACGGATCCAGTGGTCGCGAGTGCGGGCTGGGCGCTCACCACCGAACGCGTGGCGAAGAAGCCCGAGGGCCTCGACCTCGTAGAACTGCTCGATGTCATCGAGGCGGAGATGAAAGACGCCCCGGATCGCCTGCAGTGGGCGATGAACCACTGCCTGGCTCAGATCGGGATCGAGCACCCCGAGCACCGCACTCGTGCGATCGACATCGGCGAGCGCCTGGAAGTACTCAAGGACTACCCGACTTCCCCAGGCTGCACGTCTCCGTTCGCCCCAATCTGGATCACCGAGATGGTGCGCAGACAGCACGACAAGTAGGAAAGTTCGCGCTCACGCTCGTGCCTCCGCAGAACGCGGCACCCGCTGCCAACCGGCCGTAAGAGGCTGCACGTCGTCTACGGCTGGAGAGCAAGCGGGGCCTGTTCCCGTCGATTGACGCGACCTGGCCGTTCGCCGCGAGGCAGACCTGTGAGCAACCGTCGAGCCGGTGAATCCGTACGTGTCCACGGACCTTCCTGCCCAGCCGGGGCACCCTCCAGTGCGTTCCCTGCCGAGGGATTGAATCCGCCACCCGCCTGGACGCGACTGTTCTTGAGTTAGTACTCCAGCCGTAGATCGTGATCTTCATGTCCGATTCGCGGCTTGTCGGCGGTAATGGCTGGCCTGGGCTCGGGCCTGGTGGCGGCGGCGCCAGGCGGACCAGCGGAGCCGGTGGGCTGCATCGTGCACGGGCCGGACGATCAGCGTCGTGAACAGTCGCTGGATCTCGTTGCAGGTGAGCGGGATCAGCTCGTCCGGGGCGGGATGGCGGGCGTGTTCGTCGGCGCGGACGACGGCGAGGAAGGCGTGAGCGAGCATGGCGAGGATGACCCAGCGGGACCAGGAGGTATGGCGGCGAACCTGGTGCTCGTCGAGTGCGGCCAGGCCCTTTCCGGATTGGAAGAACTCCTCCACCCGCCATCTTGATCCAGCGACTCTGACCAGCACGGCCAACGGCACGGACGCGGGCGAGTAGCTGCGGTAGTAGGCGAGTTCACGGGTGCTGCGGTTACGGCGGATCAGCAGCTGACGACTCCCGGGGCGGGGGTCGGCGAGGTCGATGACTGCCCAGTTGTAGACGCGGTGGCCCTTGGCCCCGGCCCCTGCGGAGAGCTTCTGCCAGGCCCGCTTGGGTACCTTCTTGGACAAGATGTCCGCACGGAACTTCCCCGCACCGGTGGTGACTTCGTGCGAGCAGGCCACCGCGAGGACGTAGCCGGTGCCGCGTTCCTCCAGTGCGGTTCGCAGCTTCGCGTTGCCGCCGTAGACCTCGTCGCCGACAACCCAGGCGGCCTGGTGGCCGGCGTCCAGGAACCGGGCGACCATACGAGTGGCCAGCTCCGGCTTGGTGGCGAAGGTGGTTTCCTCGGCAAGGCCCGCGGCGCGGCAGCGGTCGGGGTCGGAGGTCCAGGAGCGCGGAACGTAGAGTTCCCGGTCCACGGCGGTGTGGCCGCGCTTGCCTGCGTAAACCAGGTAGACGGCGACTTGGGAGTTCTCGATCCGGCCGGCTGTACCGGTGTATTGGCGCTGGACGCCGACCGTGCTGGTGCCCTTCTTCACATCGCCGGTCTCGTCGACCACCAGTACCGCCCGGTCGTCGTGCAGATGCTCCACCACGTACTCCCGTACGTCATCGCGTACCGCATCGGCATCCCACTTGGCCCGGCCCAACAGGTGCTGCATTCCGTCCGGAGTGGTCTCGCCGGCCCACTCCGCGATTGTCCAGCAGTTCTTGCGTGGCAGGTCGGCCAATAGACCGAGCACCAACCGCGCCGCCCTGCGCCGGGGTTCGACCCGCGCGAAGCGCCCCGCGATCCGGCCCATCAGACCCTCGAACGCGTCCCGCCAACGGGCGGGTTCTATGCTGTGACCTGCGGCCACCGTCTCTTCGTCAGTCCACACAACTCACGATGATCAACGGTGGCCGCAGCCGTCTTATCGTCGGCCCTGACCAGCCAACATTACGATCTGTGCCTGGAGTAGGCGGCGGTCGAAGGGGCGACGCAGGCGCACCGTCCCGTATCAGGAGGACATATGCGACGTGGCGAAGTCTGGTGGGCAGATTTCAACGAGCAGCGGGCAGTCGTACTGCTGTCGGGAGAAGAGGCGTCCGGTTTCTTGGCGATGCAGGTCGTCGCTCCTGCGGGCACCGATCTCAGCGGCGTGGCCGTTGAAGTGGCAGTAGGTGCCCCCGAAGGACTGCCTCTCGAAGGCGTCCTGAGAGTCGCACTTCCACGTCCCGACCTCATCCCTTGCACTTGGCTGGTCACCCTGGGCAGGGAAGACCTGACCGGGCAGGCGGGCGTCCTGCCGTCCGCGAAGCTCAGCGAGATCGAGGATGCCCTTCGTCTCGGTGGACTCAAGTAGGCAGAGAGGGATGGACGCCGCCGATGGCGCGGCCGGTCTCGTCGAGATGGTCAATGGTGGCCGCGCCGTATCAGCGGCGCCCCCACTCACAAGATCACGATCTACGGCTGGAGTATTAGCTCGGGAGTAGTTGACGAGATCCCGTCCGATCGGAAGATCGGGCGGGATCTTCGTCGTTTCCGGGTGGTGTTCGATGCGGTGTCCGAATGCGCGGGACGTCACGGGTGGCTGCTGGTGGGGATTTCGCCGCGGGATCGGTGGTGATTCGGTGCGGGAAACGGGGCGAGGCCGTCGCCGGGCAGGCCGAAGCCTGGGACGTGGTGCGGTGAGCCTCCCTCCGACGGCAGATCACTGAAGGGCTCCGCTTCGTGGGCCGGGACCGGTACCTGCGACCGATGGTCGCGTGGGGCGCTGTGATCAACATGGCGCTGATGGGCTACCAGGCCATCCAAGTCGTGTTCCTGGTCCGCACGGTCGGGCTGAACCCGGCCATGGTCGGGCTGCTGCTGACCAGCGGTAGCACCGGCGGCATCGTGGGCGCGCTGGTGGCCACCAGGGTCAGCCAGCGGTTCGGCACGGCTCGCGGGCTGCTTATCCTGCAGGTCGCCACCGCGCCGTTCGTATTGCTCCTGCCGATGACCACGGCGGGGCCGGGGCTGCTGCTGTTCGCGATGGGAGCCTTCCTCGTCGGGATCGGTATCTCCGTGGCCAACATCGTGGTGGGCAGCTTCCGGCAGACCTACTGCCCGCCGCACATGCTCGGCCGGGTCGTGGCGACAGCCATGATGATCAACCACAGCACCATCCCGCTCGGGTCCCTCCTCGGCGGTGTGCTCGGCGATGCCGTCGGGTACCGGCCGGCCATGTGGATCATGACGGGTATCGTCGCGCCCAGCTGGCTCATCCTTGCCATGAGCCCGATGCGCCGCGAACGCGACCTTCCGCAGACCCACGAGCCGGAACAGGTGCACACCAAGGGCTGACGAAAGACGAAAAGGCGCCACCCGACCAGTGCGAGATCCGCAAGTCGGCGGGCGTCCTGCACACGCCGTGGGAAACGATCAACAACCGAACGGGAAACGATCTCCAAGACCCTTCACCACTGCATGTCAGCCCCACTCGTGAACACCCGACGCACGACTGTTCTTGAGTTAGCTCGGGAATGGTTGGCGAGATCCCGTCCGATCTGATTGATCGGTCGGGATCTTGGCGTTTCCGGGGTCTGTTCGAGGCGGTGTCCGAATAGGGCTGGCGTTGATGGGCCTTGCGCTCATTCAAAGATAGCGAGGAACGCGGGCCGCCCGCCCCCGTTCGACGGGGGCGGGCAATCGATTCGGCAAGTCGCTTGTGGAACTTGGTGCACCGCGAACGCCACCGGGTGTTAGCGAGAGGCGGGGGCGAGTTCGACGCCAAGCTGGCGCAGCCACTCCAGGTTGTCGTACTGCACCCATTCTTCCGCCAACCTACCGTCCTCGTCGTAGCGGAAGACATTGATCAGCGTCAGCGTCACCTGCTTGCCGTGCGGCTGTACAGTTCCGACCGGCGTCGGATCAAAAGGCTTGTCGAAGACGCCGCCCATCTCCGTCCGGCAACCGATCGCATTCCCAGCAGAGACGATCTCGTATCGCTCGCAGTAGTAGTTTGTGAATGCGTCGCGCATCTGACCGAAGAAGATTTCAAGCCCCTCGAACCCGAGGTCACCGTCGGGGCTGTGGAACTTGAAGTCTTCACTGAAATAGGCACGCAGTGCGCTCGGATTCTCCTTGGAGATGGCGTCTCGTCCGATTCGGATGAGCGCGCGGGAGCGCTCGTCGTAGCGGGTGTCATCGGGAGAGATGAAATTAGACATGTTGTTTCCTCTGGATCGGGCTGAAGGTGCCATGTCGCGTCGAGTCATGCATCTGCCCGAGCTGGACACCAATTGTGGAACCTGGACTCAGATTCCGGGTCAAAATGCGCAGGGACGGATTCCGTGCAGTTGGAGAAGGTTCCGGCTTGCGCGGCGGGACCAAATTTGGCAGTCAAGTTGCGGCGGCCGTCGCGTCGAACTCACGTAACTGGAATTCTGGATGGTAAAGGCCAGTTCCAGCTGCTCTTCGGGAACTCGGTGTAGGGAAACCCGCTTCAGTTCGACACGCTTCGACTCCAGATTCGGCGCGGCAATGCATCACTAAACGAATCTCTGCGCCAACTGATTTTATGCCGGGCGGGCGAGGTCGAAGGCGGCGAGCTTCTGCACTGTTTCGTCCATATAGACAGCATTGCATTGCTGAAGCTATTCGACCAGCGACGGCTTTTCATCGCTCCCATGCGAAAACAGCATGGCTGGGCGCCGCCCCCGGCCCGATCACCCGAGCGAGGCCCACCTCTTCTCGCCTTGACGTGCGCGCAGGGGCCCGCCGTCCTCGCACGCTCCCTCTCTCTCGCGTCTCCGCACACAGCCCGCTGTCACGTCACCGCGCCATGCCGGGCCTGGAGATCGTTCTTTGCCCGTCTCTCGGTTCACGCATACCGTCGGGTCATGCCAGAACTGACGTTGACGGGCCTGCGGGTCACGCTCGAAGTAGCTCAGTGCGGATCTTTCACAGCGGCGGCAGAAGCGCTCGGCTACACACAGTCCGCAGTGTCTCGCCAGGTCATCGCCACGGAGGCCGCGGTGGGAGCCCCGCTGTTCGAGCGGCATGCCCGCGGGGTTCGGCCGACACTGTCCGGGGAGACGCTGCTGCGGCACGCGCGCCGCATGCTGGCGCATGCGCAAGCGGCCGAGCTGGAGATCGCCGGGCTCCGCGACCGCCTCGCCGGCCGCCTGGCCGTCGGCGCGTACCCCACCGCAGCGGCTGCGCTCGTGCCCCGGGCTATCGCACGCTTGCGAAAGGCACACCCGGCCCTCACCGTGAGCCTATGGGAGACGGGCAGCCCCGCCCAGCTGCGCCGCCTGCGTGCGGGCCGCATCGAGATGGCTGTAGTGGCAATCGGGGAAGGACTTCCCGACTACGACTTCACCGGGCTGCGCATCGAGGCCATCGGCGCCGGCCCCGGCATTGGCGTGGCCGTCCACGCGGCCCATCCGCTGGCTTCCCGGGACGAGGTGCACGTCGACGAGCTGGCGCAGGAGGCCTGGATCGTGGGAGTCGGCAAGGAGGGCGCACCCCAGTTCGGCGCGTGGCCCACCCTTGAAGCTCCGCGGGTGGCCTACGAGGCGCGCGGCTGGCAGACACGCCTGGGGCTCGTTGCCGCAGGATTGGGCATCTCGGTGCTGCCCGGTTTGGCCGCGGACACCATCCCGCAGGGTGTGAAATGGCTGCGTGTCGAGGATCCCGCGTTCGTACCCAGAAGACAGACCGCGATGGTCACGGCGCTCGACGCGTCGGCCGGCGCGCGAGCCATGCTCCAAGCCATGCGCGACGAGATCACCGGACTCGCCACGGAGCGCCAATCAGCCGTATGACGGATCGGTGGCGGCGGGCTTGGGATGGCCGTCTGCTTCAGCGACTTGTCGATCTCCGTGACATGTTTCGCCCGCACGGGGAGCTTGCGCGCCGACAGCTCGTCCCCGCCGCCGACGTCCAACGCTTCGCCGCAACCCTCGTGCACAGCACGGAGGATGTCCGGGTGCAGGGCGACTGGGTGTTCCAGTACGGCTCCGGGTCGGCCTGGCGCACCCGATCATCGTAAGAGCATGGCCAGGGGCTCCACATACGGGCTGGCGGGTTCACCGGTACTGGGAAACGATCTACGACAGGATGGGGAACGATCTCCAACCGATGTCCTCGGCCCCTGATCAGGCGTACTCGTGAACACCCCTGGACGCAACCGCTGGATGGTGGAGCCCACCGGGTGACTGACCGACTAGCGACGCTTGCAGCGGCTCTACGAACGCCGGGCCAACGACTTCACATCCTTCGTCGCTGACGCCTCGGCCCTCATCCGCTACCGCCGACTCGCCAAGCAAGTGCCCCAGCACCCTGACGTGGGAGGAGTTGACGCCGCGCTCGAATGTGGCGGGTCGCCCCTGCTGCCGCGTCGCCGACCGTAGGTCTGCTGGTCGGCGGGAATCGTGATGGCCATGCGGATGCTCCGCCTGCGCAGATACTCGCGGATGGCACGGGGAAATACACCTTGTCGGCCATGACCACGTCGGGCCGCGTGCCAGGCCGACCGCCCGGTCAGGGCACTCGCAGCTGGGCCATGACACTGTCGACAACTGGTGCGTCGCCCGCTCGTCCGGCGGTCAGGAAGAAGGCCCGCCAGGGCCGGCAACAGCCATCAGCCGCAAGAAGGATCTCGTGGTCGGTCCGATGCGGGACCGGCCGATGGCGTGGTCGTCCGGCTCGCCGCTCAGGCCTCTTGTCGCGGGCCCCGGTCGCGTGCTGGTGAGAGCGCACGATCGTGGCGGCCACCGGGACCGCCCGGCTTGGGGTTCTCGTCGGCGTCGGCCTGGGTCATCAAGGCGGTGAACACTCGCTCCCAGGTACCGTCAACGGCACCTGATCCGCAGCCGGTTGGAGACACCTCGCCAGTTGCCGTACTTCTCCGGCAGGTGCGCCCGCTGGAACCGGCCCGAAACTTGTAACTGATCGCATCGGTCACTTCACAGCGATCGCTGGCGGCTGCCCCGTTTCGGCGTCCGGCCCGGAGGCAGCAGCTCGATCCGCGCCCACGGAGCGTCAGCCAACGGGCACACCTGGACCAACGTTCGACTGACCGAATCGAGACTGCCTGGTGGCAGGCCGTCGGCAATGACGAACCTGTGAAGACTGCATGATCCGGGCAGAGACATGGCCCGACTCCCCTTGGGACGATGACCCGCTGTACTCCACGACTACGACACAAGGTGGTTCATTCCGTGAGACTGACCCGCGCGACCCTCGCCGTGGCCGCCGGCGCCCTCGCTCCGGCCCTGCTGCTGTCCACTCCGTCCTTGGCCGGCGCCACGACACCGTCGCCGGCCGCCGTGGCTGGAGCAGACGCGGGCTCCCCCTACGACGAGATGGACGCGGACGACCTGCGCATCGCGATCCTCCGTGTCCTGGCCGACCCGGACAGCGGCAAGCGCGTGACCCGAGAGGCCAACGAGCTCCTCGACGACGGCACCGTGGAGGAGATGCGCGCCTGGCTCGAGACCGGTTACCGCCTCGCTCAGGCCGAGGACGACCGCGTCGCCATCGCCAGGATCCTCGCCGACCCCGACAGCGGCAAGGCCGTCGTCCGTGAAGCCAACGAGGCCCTCGACGACGGCAGCCCCGAAGTCGTACGCGAGTTCCTCGAGACCGGTCTCCGTCTCGCTCAGGCCGAGGACGACCGCGTCGCCATCGCGCGAATACTGGCCGATCCCGACATCAGCGACGCCCTGCGTGCGGCGGCGAACACGGCCCTGGACGACAACACCCCGGAAGCGCTGCGCTACTTCCTCGAGGTCGGCCAGTACGAGGTTGACGGCTAGGGCCTGCCGTTCGGATCGGGCCGGATCAGGGAGCGGGGTCTGGGGCGTGTCCCCGCAAGGCGGAGGAGGCAGTCAGCGCGGAGTGTTGCCGACTGGCAGCAACGCCGCAGAAATGCGTGCTGGGCTCCGATGTCCGGCGTGATCCAAACGACGGGTTCTGGCCATCGTTGAAGTCATCTCGTGTTGACAGTTGGGTAGCCTGCCGTCGTGGGAATCGAACTGAACACTGACGGCTGGCTGGAAGAAACTCGGGCGTCCTATGACACCGTCGCCGCCAGCTATGCGGACCAGATGCGCAACCTGCTGGATGAAACGCCCGATGAACGCGAGTTCCTGGCGCTGTTCGCCGACCGGGTGCGCATCAGTGGCGCGGGGCCGGTCGCGGACGTGGGATGCGGGCCGGGGAGGATCACGGCCCACCTGAGCGACTTGGGCGTGGACGCGTTCGGGATCGACCTTTCGCCCCGGATGATCGAGGTTGCTCGGCGCGATCACCCCGGCCTACGGTTCGAGCTCGGCTCGATGACCGACCTCGACCTTGCCGATGGCTCGATGACCGGCCTGGTCGCCTGGTACTCGCTGATCCACGTCCCCGACGACGAGATCAGCTCGGTTTTCGCCCACTTCAAGCGAGTGGTCCGGCCTGGTGGCCCGCTGTTGATCGGCTTCCACGTCGGTGATGAATCACAGCTCAAGACGCGGGGCTACGGCGACCACCCGATGAAGATCTACGTCCATCGTCGACAGCACAGCCACATGGCCGCTTGGCTCAACAATGCCGGCTTCACCGTCGAGGCCCACAAAACTCTCACCTCAGCCGAGAGCACACTCGGGGGAATCGTTCTCGCGCGCCGCCAGCCTGATAGCCGGTAGGCCATAGACCGTTCTACGACCCGGCGGTGACTTCCAAGGCGTGTCGAGCTCGATCTCTCGAGTGTCAGGTTCTCGGGTGATGCCTCGGGCGGAGCGATTGCCGCAAGTAGCGAGAAATTTGACGCCCCTCAACACCGTCTCGGGCGTGGGGATATCCCGTATCAAGGTGATCAGCACCAGGCGGTGCAAGGTCAAGAGCACACGGGCGCGCCAACAGCCCACATAGACATGTCTATACGGTGTCCCGGAATCGGACCGGTTCGCCTGGAAGCGCCGTCAGTCCCTGGTCCAGGCGCGGAGTTGGGCGGCGAGCTCCTGCACACGCGCACCCTTGTGCCGGGCACGCATCACGAGTGCGAGCGCCTCTTCAGGCTCGTAGCGCATGTAGTGCCCGTTGGTGTTCAGAAAGACCTCGGCGACCATCCACGCGAAGAACGGATTCTTGTCGTCCAGCGGCTCATGAAGGGCGACGGACTCGAGCATCGCTGCGGCCTTGAGCCAGTCGCTGGAATAGACGTCGCGGCCCATGTAGTGGGCCTGAACGCGGGCGCAGACGCCATCAAGGACGCCGAGGTCGAGACAGGCGGGATCTCCGGGGAGCGTCTGGGCGATCTGCAGAAGTTCTTGTGGGGTGAGGTAGCGCGTCACGCGGCGTGGCCGTGCTGCTCGATCTCGTGCAGATCGCGGCTGCTCATCGGCGCCGGGTCGGGCCAGGCCGCGCTGTCGTCACCGGCGGCTCGCGTGTCCTGCGTGCCGAAGACCTCCGCAAGGCTCCCAACACGGTCGCCTGCGTCACCGAGGGCCTTGATGAACGGGTCGTCGGCAGCCGCGAGCGCGGCGTCACGGACGAAGACCTGCGGGGTCTTGCCCACGAGCTGAGCGGCCCGTTCAACACGCGCGTACTGATCCGGGTCGAACCCGGACACCGGGGCACCATTCTCGTCCATATGAGCGACGGTACCAGCGTGTCCGGGCGAGAACCTGCGATTGTCGGCGCAGTCTCTGGGCCGATTTCCCGGAGCGCTCCTGTCCACACCCTCTCCGGGCATACGGCGAAGCCCGACCCGTACTCCCCCGGCACGGAGGCCACTGCCGGACCCAGGAGACCGATTCCGAGTATGTCTCTGTTGGCGCGCAGAACGGTTTGGTTCGGGGTCTTCGCGTGCAGCAACATGAGCGCGCCGAGCAGCAGCGCCAACGCCGCGAGCACCGGGCCGCGCCTCGATGACTCCGGCCGGGAGCTGATGCGGGTCGTCCGGCGGATGTCCGCACGCCAGGCACCGGAGCCACTGTCCCGGGCGTCGGCTCGGCCCTGTCTGGCCTCCGCCTTGTCCACCTACGCCCCCGACGCCATTGTCGGGACTGTAAGACGTTTGGGTCTGTTCCGTAGTCGGTGGTGACGGTGAGTGCTCGCCTGTGATCATTGGGCGTGCATGATGCGAACACGCTTGTGGGAACGGTGTTTTCGGG
>NZ_JBIRTJ010000040.1:0-12302 GCF_044334695.1 Streptomyces sp. NPDC020747
CGGCCACCGCTCCTCCAGCGATCGGATCGGACGTCACCGCACATCCAACCGCCACGACCGCCGACCCGGCGAACCAACGCGGCCACAGCACTAGCGCCGCCGGAGAGCAGGTCGGTCAGGCCGATCACCGCGACGATCAGCACCACCACGGTGTCGAGCAGCCAGGGATGCCGCTGGTCCAGCTGCTTGAGGCGGCGCCGGCCCAGCAGCCAGTCCAGCAGGGGATGTCCCCAGCCGCCCTCGGGTCCAGGGGACGGCGAGGGGGCCGTTCCCTGGACCCGGTCCGCGGCCGGGGCCTCGCGGTACGGACTCATGGGTCCGATCGTCTCCACTTCCTGCTCAGGCGTCGGTCCGCTTCAGCCGGAAGGCCGCAGCGGCGAGTGCGAGGGCCACCCAGCCCGCGAAGACCACGAACCCGCCACCGGGCGAGAGGGAATCGGCCGACCGGTGCAGGGAGAACATGGCCTCTCCCGCCGTGCTGGGGAAGTACGGCTGGAGCGCGTCGGCCATCGAGTCGGGCAGCAGCGAGGTCAGATTGGGCAAGATCATCAGGATGCCGAGCAGGGAGGAGATACCCCCGGCAGGAGAGCGCAGTAACGCCCCCAGAGCCACACCGAACACCGCCACGAGAGCCATGTATACCCCGAAACCGAGCAGGCTGCGCAGCACACCCTCGTCCCCCAGCGACAGGGAGATCCGCTCGCCGTCCAGGCCGATCGTGCCCAGCGCGAACGCCACCAGCGCGCCGATCGCGGTGAGGACCAGCACCAGCAGCGCCACCACGGCACTCTTGGAGAACAGCACCGGCAGCCGCCTGGGGACCGCGGTGAGCGTGGAGCGGATCATGCCCGTGCTGTACTCGCCCGCGAACAGCAGCACTCCCAGCGAGCCCACGACCAGCGACACCAACGGCGAGCCCATCAGGGCCAGACTGACCGCGTCGGTGGAGCCGTCGGACATGGACGGACCGGAGTCCGATCCCGTGGGGGGACTGTAGGTGGAGGCCGCGATCACCCCGAAGAGAAGCAGCACGACCAGGGAGGCGGCCAGGGCGATCCAACTGGAGCGCAACGACCAGAACTTGAGCCACTCCGAGCGCAGTACCCCACGGGTCGTCACCTTGCGCACCGACGTCGCGGGGGCGGGTGCCACGGAGAGAGAAGTGGTGGTCATCATGCCGCCTTTCGGTCGGTACCGGCGTTGTCGGCGGGTCCGCTGTGGTACTCCACGGCGTCGCGGGTGAGGTCCATGAAGGCCGTCTCCAGGGAGGCGGCCTGCGGGGTCAGCTCGTACAGCGGCACACCGTGCGAGAGGGCGATCGTTCCGATCTCCCGGGCGGTGCGCCCGGCGACCACCAACTCCGTGGCGGAGTCGGAGGTAATCGCCACGTCCGGGCCCGCCAGCAGCGGGCGCAGCCGCTCCGCCTGGTCGGTGACGACCTTCACGCCACCCCCGCCGGCCGTCTGTGTGAAGTCGGCCAGCGTGGTGTCCGCGAGCAGCCGTCCGCGGCCGACGACGATCAAGTGGTCGGCGATCAGCGCCATCTCGGTCATCAGATGCGAGGAGAGCATGACCGCCCGGCCCTCGTCGGCGAGCCCGCGAAGGAGGTTGCGCACCCACAGCACGCCCTCCGGATCCAGGCCGTTGACCGGTTCGTCCAGCATGACGATCCCCGGATCGCCCAGGAGCGCCGCGGCGATGCCGAGCCGCTGCCCCATGCCGAGCGAGAAGGCACCCACCCGCTTGCCGGCCACGCTGGTCAGCCCGGCCAGCTCGACCACCTCGTCCACCCGGCGGCGCGAAATTCCGTGCGTGTGTGCCAGCGCCATCAGACGGCCGCGCGCACTGCGTCCCGGGTGGACGGACTTGGCGTCCAGCAGAGTGCCGATCTCGTGCAGCGGCGCCGGGTGCTGGGCGTAGGCGCGCCCGTTGACAGTGACGGAGCCCGCGGTCGGGGTGTCGAGACCGACGATCATGCGCATGGTCGTCGACTTGCCCGCACCGTTGGGCCCCAGGAATCCGGTCACCTCACCGGCTTTGGCGGTGAAGCTCAGACGGTCCACGGCCGTCTTGTCACCGTACCGCTTGGTCAGCTCCCGCGCTTCGATCATCGAGGTCACCCTTCCTTCTCTTCGATACCGGCCACGGATGGGTCGTGGCCTCTGTTTTCGAAGCTACGGGCGGGCAGGACGGAATCACTGGGACCCCGGGCGACTCTTCGGGGGCCCGGTGGTACTGCGGTACCAGTGGGCCGCGCAGTCACGTCCGACGGGGGTGTCCGCGGCGACGGCGGTGCGTCGTCGGCTGGGAAGCCGGAGGGAGAGGGGCATGCGGGACTGCCGGGCCGCGAGACCGCGACGGGCGCGGGAGCGGCGCGCGGGGCGAACCCGGCGGCGTGCAGGTCGCGGGCGAGTGTGATCATGCCGGTCACCGCCAGGGCGGCGCAGACCAGTGCCGCCCCGGCGGCCTGCGCCGTCAGCGCGGGGGCCTCCCCCAGGAGTGCGACACCGATCAAGACGGCGACCATCGGATCGGTGATGGTGACGGTCGCCGTGGTGGTTTCCGGCGGGCCGTCGGCGTAGGCGCGCTGCAGCAGCCCGACCCCGGTGAGGACTGCCGCGACGAGACCGGCGAGCGTGCCGAGCAGGCCGGGGGTCAGGCCGGACTCGCTGTAGTGCTCGATCGCGGCCCGGCCGAGAACCGACGCGTAGCCGTAGGCGGCGCCCGCGCCCACACTCAGCACCAGGCAGCGGCCCCGACCGCCGAGCGCCTTTCCTGCCGTCCGGCAGGTGAGCGCTACGGCCCCGACCGCCACCCCGGCCTGGATCTGCGCGGCGGTGGTGATCGGGGTGAGCACGGTGTGCGCGGCGGCAGTCACAGCGAATGCGCCGACCCCGACCACGATCGCCGCCAGGGCGCCGACCGTGCGCAGGCCCGGCCGTCCGCCCCGCAGCCTGAGCCTCCAGAGCACGCTCGCCGCGATCCCCAGCACCCCGGCCGGCTGCACCACCGTCACCGGCGCCAGCTGCAACGCGGTGACCTGCAGCCCCGCCCCTGCGGCGATCAGCCCGAGGCCGGCCAGCCAGCGGGGCTCCCGGCACGCGGCGGCGAGCGACAGCCGCCCCACGCATGTGCTGTGCTGCAGCCGCGCCCCTTCGGCGAAGAGCCAGGAGTTCAGCACCGCCAGCATGATCGCGAGCCAGGTCATGTGCGACCGCCCTCCTGTGTGGGACGCCTGGTGCGGGACGTGGCCCCGTAGGGCAAGGGGTCGCGTACGGGCGCGATGTACGGGACACCCGCCGGACGACCGGGACGCCGAGGGCGTACGCCCGGGTCCACACGCCGCCCCGGAGGGAGGTTCGCCCGGGCGCGGCGCGTGGAGTCGGCAGCGCCTGATCGACGTACGGCGCCGATCAGTGGGATCCACCGGTCAGGACGCGGTCCGCCCCCCGCCCGCAGGCGCCCCGTCCTCCGGCGCTTCGAGCGTCACCTTGGGCAGCAGGCGGTCGAGCCAGGCGGGCAACCACCAGGCCCACTTGCCGAACAGCTGCATGATGGCCGGGACCATCAGGCACCGGATGACCAGCGCGTCAAGGAGGATCGCCACGGCGAGACCCAGGCCGAACTCCTGGAGCATCCGGTCGGCGCTCAGCATGAAGGCGCCGAACACAAAGATCATGATGGCTCCGGCCGCCGTGATCACCTTGCCGGTGGAGGCAAGCCCCTCCCGTACCGCGAGCGAGTGGTCCTTCGTACGTTCCCACTCCTCGTGCATCCGCGAGACGAGGAACACCTCGTAGTCCATGGAGAGCCCGAACACGATTGCGAAGATCAGCACGGGCAGGAACGCCTCGATCGGACCCGGCTGCACTCCGAACAGGCCGTTCTGGAACACCAGCGTCATCGCGCCGAGCGCGGCGGCGATCGAGATCAGGTTCAGCAGGGCCGCCTTGAGCGGGATCAGGATGGACCGGAAGACCAGCATGAGCAGCAGGGACGACAGTCCGACCACCACCGCTATGAAGAGCGGCATCCGCTCGGAGACGGTCTCCGAGAAGTCCTGGGAGGCCGCGACGGCGCCGCCGACCAGGACCGTGGCGCCGGTGTCCCGCTCCAGTTCCGGGGCCACGTCCTCGCGCAGATGGTGTACGAGGTCGGCGGTGCCCTCGGACTGCGGTGACGTCTCGGGATAGACGATCACGGTGGACAGGGCGCCGTCCTCGGAAGGCATCGCGGGACTTGCCGCCTCGACGCCCTCGGTCTTGGCCAGCGCGGACGACACAGCCTTGCCGGCTGCCTCGTCTCCTTGGGCCAGGACGATCAGCGGTCCGTTGAAGCCCGGGCCGAAGCCTTCGGCGAGCAGGTCGTACGCCTTCCTGGAGGTCGTCGGCGCCGGGTCGTTGCCCGCGTCGGCGAAGCCGAGCCGCATGCCGAGCGCCGGCGCGGACAGCACGAGGAGGGCGATGGTGGCGACCATGAGGGACGGCAGCGGACGGCGCTGGACCGCCGAGGCGAGCGCCCGCCAGCGGCGTCCTTCGGACTTGCCCTTGGCAGCCGACTTGCCCGCGTGCTTGAGCACATGGCGCTGGATGCGCTTGCCGAAGATCGCAAGGAGTGCGGGCAGCAGGATCAGCGAGGCGGCCATGGTGGTCAGCACGGTCAGCGCCAGGGCGAGGGCCACTCCCTGCAGCGAGCCGAGACCGAGGGCGACCAGGCCGAGCAGCGCGATGATGACCGTACAGCCGGCGAAGAAGACCGTACGTCCTGCGGCGTCCAGGGCCTTGCGGCCGGCGGTGGCCGGGTCGGCGCCGTCGGTGAGTTCCTGCCGGTAGCGGTAGAAGATCAGCAGCGCGTAGTCGATGCCGACGCCGAGCCCGACGAGCATCGTGATGGGCGGGGTGAAGTCGGCGACGGTGAAGACGTGCGAGGCGAGGACGATGAGGCCGAGGGCGGAGCCGACCGCGAAGAGAGCGGTGATCAGCGGCACGGCGGCGGCCACCAGCGAGCCGAAGAGCAGTCCGAGGATGACCAGGGCGGCGACGATGCCGGCGAGTTCCGCGGTCGGGCTTCCCTTGTCCTCGGCGCCGCGCACGGCCTCGCCGCCGAGCTCGACCTGGAGATCGCCCGACTCGACGTCCTGGGCGGTCTCAATGATCTTGGCGACCTTCTCCTTGGGCACCTCCTCGGCCTTGCCGTCGAGCGTCACCGTGGCGTAGCCGATCGTGCCGTCCTTGGACACGGCCGAGGCATCGGTGTACGGGCTGCGCACCTCTGCGACGCCCGGCAGCTGCTCGACCTGGGCGAGCATCTTCTCCACAGCGGCCTTGGGCCGGTCGATGCCGCGGGAGTCCTTGAGGACGATGTCGACGCTGTCCCCGGCCTGGTCGGAACCGTGCTTCGTGAACAGGTCGGTGGCCGTCTGCGAGTCGGTGCCCGGCAGCGCGAAGTTGTTCTTGTACGCGGAGCCGGCGGCCGTCGAGCCCAAAGTGACCACCACCAGGACGGCCACCCAGATCAGCACGGCGGCCCAACGGTGACGCTGGGCCCAGTCGGCCAGGGCGCCGAACCGGCCGACGCGTGCTTCGACCCGTCGGCCTGGCGGTGCGGGCGGGGCAGGGGGCACGTGTGCGCCGCGGGTGGGAGACATGGTGACTACCTCTGATTCCAGCGTGAGTTGCCAGGCATGACGAACGCGCCCACCACAGCGCCGCACAGGGCGGGTACGCCGATCGCCGGGATGGCGAACACGCCGTCGATCTCCAAGGCCAGGGCCCCGGCAGCCGACACCAGCAGAATTCCGGCGGCAGCTCCGACGAGCGCGCCGACAAGCGCGGTCGTGACCCGTCCGGGAGAGGGAGGTGCGTTCATGCCCTGATCGTGCGCGCCCGACCGGGTCGAAATCGTCAGTCCCGGGACGACACTGGGCGTACCTCGGGAGATGTATGCGACGCGGTACCCCGGAGGTACGGCGGCGTCCACGGGCAGCTGGTCGACCGGGTCGGACCAGGCCCTTGATGGTGCACGCGGGGCGAGGTCGAAATCGTCAGTCCCGGGACGACATGGGGCACACCTCAGTGGATGTACGTAGAGCTGCGCCCCGGGGTAGTACGGCACCCTCCAGGCCCACGGTCGGACAGGTGAGGGCCGGGCCTGCCTAGTCCTCCAGCCAGCCGGGGCTGACGAGGCCGGACTCGTACGCCAGCACCACGAGCTGCGACCTGTCCCGTGCACCCAACTTCGTCAGAACCCGGCTGACGTGCGTCTTCGCCGTCGACATTTGCAGCACCAGCCGCTCGGCGATCTCGTCGTTCGTAAGCCCCGCAGCCACCAGCTGCATGACCTCGCGCTCCCGGTCGGTGAGCACATTGAGCCGATGGTCCGGCTGAGGACTCTTGACCCGGCTCGCGAATTCGGCGATGAGCCGCCGGGTCACCGACGGGCTGATCAGGGCATCGCCCCGTGCGGCGACCCGCACCGCGTGCAGCAGTTGCTCCGGCTCGGTGTCCTTCACCAGGAAGCCGGTCGCCCCGGCGCGCAGCGCCCCGTACACGTAGTCGTCGAGATCGAAGGTCGTCAGGATGACCACCTTCACCGCCGCCAGCTGCTCGTCCTCCGTGATGGCCAGGGTGGCGTCCAGACCATCCGTCCCCGGCATCCGGATGTCCATCAACACCACGTCCGGCTTCAGCTCGCGGCAGGCCGAGACCGCGGCTTGCCCGTCGGAAGCCTCGCCCACCACCTCGATGTCGTCCTCGTCCTCCAGGACCGACCGGAACCCTGCCCGGACCAGCCAGTGGTCATCCACCAGCAAGACCCTGATCATCGGCTGCTCCACTCCGTCGGCTGTCCTGTGGTCCCGTACGGTAGCCGGGCCCGCACCGCGAATCCGCCTTCCGGCCGTGGGCCCGCGACCAGTTCGCCCCCCAATGCCCGCGCCCGCTCCGTCATGCCGACAATGCCGCTGCCGCCCGACCTGGCCGGGCGGGCTGCCGCGCCCCGGCCGTCATCCTCGACGGTCACCGTCAGATCCCGGTCCCCGTAGGCAATCCGGATCGTGACGCGTCCGGCACCACTGTGCCGGGCGGCGTTGGTGAGCGACTCCTGCACGATCCGGTACGCGGCCAGGTCAACCGGGGCGGGCAATGCGCGCTCACCCCCGGTCCGTTCGATCCGCACCGCGAGCCCCGCGAGCTTTGCCGAGGCCACCAGCGCATCCGCCCGGGCCAGACCCGGCACGGGTGCCCTGGGCGCATCCTCGTCGACCCGGCGAAGCACGTCGAGGGTGGCCCGCAGCTCCTGCAAGGTCTCCCGGCTACCCACCTTGATGGCGCTCAGGGCCGCCTCAGCCTGCGCAGGGTCCTTCTTCAGCCGGTGCAGCGCCGCGCCCGACTGCACGTTGATCATCGAAATGTTGTGCCCGATCACATCGTGCAACTCGCGGGCGATGCGCAGCCGTTCCTCGGTGGCCCTCAGCCGCGCCTCCTCCTCGGCGTACGCCACCCGGCCGTGACGCACACTGCCGAGCGCCACGACAGCGACCAGCCATCCGGTGAGCATGAATACCGCCGTACCCGTGACATCGCTCTCGGACATGAGGGCGCCCACGCCGACGCCGATCACCATCGCCGCCGCCATGGCGATGGCCGCCTGCATTCGTCCCTGGGACGCGATGACGTACAACACCACGATCGGAACCAGGACCAACGGCCCGTCGACGGCACTCAGCACGTAGTAGAGCCCGGTGGCCAGCACCGTGAACCAGCCCACCGCCACCGGAGCACGGCGCCGGAACAACAGCGCGCCGCACACCGCGACGATCAGCAGCCAGGACACGATCACCGAGAACATCGAGCCCTCGCCGCTGCGCAGCCGCTGCCCCTCGGCGATCGCCACCAACACGAACGTCCCGAAAGCCAGTGCGGCGTCAGCACGGGCGCCACGAGGCAGCTGGAAGCGAGTCCGGGTGAGAGGCGGCACGAGTCCATTCTGCCCGTGATGCCGATCTGAACCGTTCCGGGCAGTCCGGTGGGACAGCCGGCCTGGCACTGCACGACCCAGCACAGGCGTCCTCATCCCATCCCAGCACGATCCCAGCACGGGAAAACACCAGGAGCCCGACCCCGAAGAGTCAGACCCCTCCTGCATCACATAGTCCTTGCCCTCCATGCGGGCCTTGCCCTTGGTGCGGGCCGCGCAGCGTGCCTGACCGGGTCGGCGCTGAGGGTGAGTTGTGGCACTCAGACGTCTGGCCCGCAGGGGCTCCATCCCTTGAGATGGGGCTTGAGTTCCTCCGGCGTCGGATCGTGCGGAGTCGGCATCTGCGGAAGCCGACTCAAGGGGTCGATTGCCCGCACGTAGCCACGCCAGCCAGCGCCGAGCTGCGGCCAAACGGTTCCTCCGGAATACCGCGCGGAACTGTGAGACAGCCTTCCAGAGCATCGCAGTACTCGCCCAGCGCGGCTGCCTCTCGCCAGCGCCTGGCCTCGTCACGGAGAGCCTCGGCGAGTTGGTCTTGAACAGCTCGCTCCTTGGCCTCCTCCGCGGCCGCCCGCCTACGGACCTCGCGCTCGGCCCGGGCCTGCTCCTCGTTCGCCCTGCCGGGCATCCTCCGGCGCGCTTGTTTCGATCTCCCCGAGAATAACGCCCAAGGCTTCCTCCAGCACCCGACACTGACGGTCCCGCCAACGACCCGGCCGACTGGGCCGGTCGTGGTCCAGTTCGACCACAAGACGCTCCGGATTCATGGATTGCGGGAACTCCTGTCGGATGGTGATGGCGTGTGCGAAGCCGTCCACGACGACGTCCACTCCGCCCTCACCCCGCGAGTAGGACGACCGGCTCGCCCTCACTTCGTACCCTCGCCGAGCCGCTTCGGAGGCCAGCGCCTACAACATCAATAGCGATCGGCGCCGGAGTATGGGCAGCATCACCAGCCCTTCGTCATCGTCTCAGAAAGCAGCCACCGCGGGATTGGAGAGACCCCAGTCGCGTGGGCACTGGGATCGTCGGCCCATCGTCGGTCGGCCTCCATGAATTGGGATGCGGGCCGTCGGCGAGGTACATCTCCGGACCGCGTGCACCGAAGCGAACCTTCGCGACGCGTTTGCCCTCTGGCTCGAGACCAGCTGTTCTGCCATACGTACGGTCGGGGCAGTCACAGCTGTCCAGGTCCGGGAAGTGTTCCAGCGGCGGCAGGTCAGTGGCAGGTCGGCGACCCGCCCGTCTTGGTCGTCGTCGATGCCGGCTATGACGTGACCCGCCTGGCTTTCCTACTCGCGGACCTGCCGATGGAACTGCTGGGCCGCATGCGTTCGGACCGCGTCCTGTACTCCCGCCCCCGCCGCAGACCGCGGGAAAGCGCGGGCGCCAGCCCAAGCGCGGGGCAGAGTTCAAGTTCGAGGATCACGGCACCCAGCCTGTCCCGGCCATCACCACGGTGACCGACACCACCCACTACGGGAAGGCCGTCGCCACCGCCTGGGACCGTCTGCACCCGCTGTCGGTCCGGCGCTCGGCCTGGGCCGACTACCCCGAAGGACCGCTGCCCGTCATCGAAGGCACCGTCATCCGTCTTCAGGTCGACCACCTCCGCGGAGACCGCAACCCCAGACCGGTCTGGCTGTGGTGGTCGGCCACCGCCGCTACTGCCGGGGATGTGGACCTGCTCTGGCAGGCATTCCTGCGCCGATTCGATCTGGAACACACCTTCAGAATGATGAAGCAGACGTTGGGCTGGACCGTTCCCAAACTCCGCGAGCCAGCCGCCGCCGACCGTTGGACCTGGCTGGTCATTTGCGCCCACACCCAACTCCGCCTCGCCCGGCCCCTCGCCGAAGACCTCCGCAGACCCTGGGAACGGCCCGCACGCCAAGGGCGCCTCACACCGGCACGCGTCCGTCGAGGATTTCGCCTCCTCCACGGGAAAACCCCTCAACCGGCCAGCGCACCGAAAACGAGCATCGCAGGCCCTGTCCGGCCAACCGGCATGAGGAACAAGCACCGTGCACGTGAGCACCCCGTCGGAAAACAGAGCAAACCGAGCCTCGCGGCAGCCGTCACGCACAGCAATGCTGCATAAACGTCATGCTTAGCGTATTTCCGCTGGTGGCAAGGGGGTTGAGCGAGTTCTCGGGCTGCTGCAGGTGGCGGGGCCGGTCTTGGCGATGAGTCCGTTTACGGACCATCTATCGAGCTGTCGGTACATCGTGCCGAGGGTGACGTCGCCGAGGTGGCGGGCGAGGTCGCGGGTGTGCCACTGGCGGTCGGGTTCTGCGTGAAGGAGGTCCAGGACGCGCTGTCTGCGCCGGTCGGCGGCCGGTGTGTGCCGATCGTCGTGCGAGACGGTGGGCAGGTCGGGATCGGGTTCGAGGATGGTGACGTCGAGGTCGGTGACCAGGCGGCTTGCGTCGGGGCGACCGTCGTCTTGGCGTTCGGCGTACCGGGAGACCGGTGACCTGACTTTTCGGGTGCTGATGCGGGGGTGCCGGTGCGGGAGGAGCCCGGCCAGGACCCGGTTGCCGATGACGCCCGTGGTGCGGTTGCCCAGGGTGCCGGGCTTGATGACGTCGGTGGCCTGGACCACGAGGTCGCGGGCGGTCTGGACGGCTATGGTGAAGCCGCAGCGGTCCGGGTACGGTGCCCGGCCGGGACTCGGCGGCCTCCACCATCACCGTCCGAAGTGCCTGGTAGAGGGCGAGTAGGGCCCACATCTCCGGCTCGACCCCGACCGGGTCGCCTGAACGCAGGACCCGGCCGTCTGTAATGGTGTGACGCAGGGCAAAATACGCCGACTCGTGCTCCCAGCGCTGGTGGTAAAGGGCAACGAGGGCCGGGGCGGGGTACCGACGAGCATCGGTCAGCGTCGTGACCAGCCGGTAGGAGTTGGTGAACGAGCAGTCGTCATAGGCCGCGGTGATCTGCGCTTCCACGACGCGTACCGGGACGGTGCCGATGACCGAGAGGTAGGAGCCATCGGTGAGTCAACTCAGGACCGGGGTGCGTCGGTTGGCACGCAGCCGGCCCAGGAAACTGGCTCCGGTGTCGTGCACGGCGGCGAGGAAGGCGTTGGCATCGAAACCCTTGTCCCACAGGACCAGCATGCCGGGGCCCAGGTGGTGCAGGAGCCTGCGAGCGTAGGAGGTCTCCCCGTCGCTGGGAGTGCCGAACACGGCGCCGATCAGAGCACGGGTACCGGTCTCCACCAGGGTCATCAGTTCCAACATCGGATACCCGCCACGGCTGCCGGGTCCGAACCACTCCACGTTGCGCTCGGTATCAGGGAGCTTGATCGAGGTGCAGCCGTCGAAGGAGACCATCCGGAACGGCCCGAACCGCACTCCGGGAGTCACCGGCTGGGCGAGCGGGCCGGCCAGGGTCTCGAACACGCGCTTCATCGGTTCTGCACCGAGCCGTCTGCGCAGGTCACGTAAGGCTTTCGCAGTTGGCTCCGCGACCTCGATCCCGACGCCCGCAAGGGCTGCGGTCAGCTTGTGCCAGACCAGCCGGTAGCCGACCTCCGGGAACAGGCACATCGCGAGAAGGAAGTAGACATCTTGAAGCCCTGAGAGCCGGGCCCGTCCCGTATTTCAGAGGGACACCCGCGCTGTTCTGCCAGCGGCAGAACACCGGCCGGACCGGGCTCGACGATCACTACAGTCCGGTCTCATGACGACGATTACGACGCGTACGGTCGAGTACCCGGCCGACGGTTTGACGATGATCGGGCACCTCGCGCTCCCGGCCGGTGTCGACCGCCGGCCCGCGGCGCTGCTCGGACCAGAGGGCATGGGGCTCAGCGACGTCGAGCGCCGGCGGGCCGATGCTCTCGCCGAGCTGGGATATGTAGCGCTGGCCTTCGACCTTCACGGCGGGCGCTATTTGGGTGACCCCGAGGAGATGCTGGCCCGTTGCCTGCCGCTGCTCGCTGATCCCGACCGGATGCGGGGGATCGGCCATGCGGCGCTCGATGTGTTGCGCACCGAGCCGCGGACCGACCCCGACCGGATCGCCGCCGTCGGCTACGGCACCGGGGGCGCCGTCGGGCTGGAACTCGGGCGTGAAGGCGTCAACCTGCGCGCGATCGGGACGGTCAACGCACTGACCACGGGCCGACCGGGCGAGGCGGCGCGCATTCGCTGCCCGGTGTGGGCCGGGGTCGGGTCGGAAGACCCGATCATGCCGCCCGCGCAACGGAACGCGTTCACCGCTGAGATGCAGGCCGCGGGCGTCGACTGGCGCCTCTCGGTCTACGGCGGCGCCTTGCACGCCTTCCACCACCCGCCGGTCGACCACCCCACGGTCCC
>NZ_JBIRTJ010000041.1:0-10504 GCF_044334695.1 Streptomyces sp. NPDC020747
TGGGGTGTCTCCCCCCGCTTGTTGTGGGGGGGTCGGGGGGGGGGGGGGGGGGGGGGGGGGGGGGGGGGGGGGGGGGGGGGCCCCCCGGGGCGGGGCCCCCCCCCCCCACCGCTCGGGGGATGGTCGGCTGCTGCTCACCCGTGCCCTGATCGCCCTGGCCGCCTGCGGCACTAGTTCGTCAGACCGTAGTCGAAGCTCACCCGGTCGCCCTTCACTCCGGTCACGGAGATCAGCATCGTCTTGCGCTCGCCCTTGAAGACCGCGGTGCACTCCACGTTGTCGTACTTCTTCGGGCGCAGCCCCCGCGGGCAGTTCACGGACTGCGGTCCGTCCTGGACGAAGGGGATGGCGTAGTTCTCCTTGGCCTGCTTCTCGACCTCACTGCGCGGCACAATGTGATCGGATCCGCTCGCGGTGGCGACCGACGAGTTGTCGAACACGTTCCATCCCACCACGACACCTCCCGCCAGTACGGCGGCCACGGACAGGGCGATGACGATGCGCTTCATGGGGTGCTCCTCGGTTCGCGTGGCGGCCGGCCCCTACCGGCTGCTCCGTGTTCAGAGCCTCCTCCTGAGCCCGCCCTCGCCGCCTCGGTACAACGGCCGGTTACGAGCCCCGGCCTCGGCCGAAAGGACGAGGGCTGCGGGCGGATGGACCATGGCCCAGAGACACCGCCACAGCCACCGGCCCAACCCCGGACTCGGACCCCGCCCCGGACCCGGACCCGGACCGGGTGGACATCCTGCCGCACGGCGGTCTCCTCGCCTCTGGCCGCACTCCATCAGGCCGGCCGTACTGGTGGGACGCGACGTGAAAACGTACTACTACGGGGAGGAACCGCCGGCCCCGGCTGGTCGTCCCCTGGGGCAAGCCGGACGAGACCCTGCGTGCAAGAGCAAGTGACAAGCAGCAGAGCGGCCGGGTCTCCTTCACGCGGCCGGGGAAGGAATCACCGTCGCGCTCCACCGGACGGCGGGCCGGGACCTGGTGGCTGAAGCCGTTCCGGTGCGGCATCCGCGCGATGGCTGAGAGCGTCAGACTCCTGTGGCACCGGCGTCCGACCACGGTCTTGATCCGTGCCGGCGTCCAGGCCGCGACATCACACCGACAAGGTCATCGTCATCAACGCCCAAGCCACTTCACTTCGTACGCCCCCATCTCGAACCGCTTCCCGTCGACCTTCGCGCTGATCTTCCGGTCGAGGGTGTTCACCACGAGAAGCGCCTTGTCGTCGGCGAGCACCCGTACGTTGGGCTTGTCGTCCGCGGCGACGGAGACCTGCTCGTACTTGGTGCCCGGCGGGAACTCCTTGTCGAAGCGGGAGATGAGGTCGAGCATCGGCAACGCCTTGCCGCCGCCCGCGCGGTCGGTCGGGGTCCACAGGCAGCCGGGGCAGGTGGCACCCTTCTCGGTCTCCGGGTTCCAGTAGAAGGCGGAGGTCGTGCCGCCGCGGGCCATCGCGATCAGACCGGAGGCCTGGACGGCGACGCGGTGCGGCTCGGTCCAGCCGTCGCGGACGTCCTCGCCGTCGGCGGGCTCCACGTAGTACTCGGCCCACCAGAGCGGCAGGTCACCGGTCTGCTTCCGGACCCACCGGCTGACGGCCGTGAACTTGTCGGTGGCCCCGAACTCGTCCGGCAGCAGATCGTCGTCCTTGGTGTAGCTGGACCCGTCGACGACGACGAAGTCCGCGCCCGCCTTGTGCTTGTTCCAGTAGTCGAAGGCGTCGAGGATCCGCTGGTCCATGGCGCCCCAGCTGCCCTTCAGCGTCTTCGACGCGTTCTCCTTCTGGCGCGGGTCGAGGCTGTCCATCACCAGATAGGGCCCGCCGACCTCGATGTCCTTGTCGACCTTCTTGAGCGCCTTGTAGACGAGGTTGTACAGCTCGGTGTAGCCCTCGTAGTCCCAGCGGGCCTCGGCGTCGTTCCAGAAACCCTTGAACTCGTTCCAGACGATGAAGTGGCGTACGTCCGGGTAACGCTTGGCGACGGTCGCGGCGAGGGCGGCGTAGTCCTTGTAGTGGGCGCGGTCCGGCGCCGTCTCCAGTGCCGCCTGGCTCCAGTCGGTCTTGTCGGAGCCGGGCTTGCCGCCCTTCATCCAGTCCGGGGCACAGCACAGCGTGACCACCGGCGTGCCGCCCGTCTCCCGGACGAAGTCGATCCGGCGGTCCATGTCCTCGAAGTCGTACCGCCCCTTGACCGGCTCGGGGTTGTCCGCGCCCCAGCCCATGATGTGCTGGATCTGCGGCAGGGGCTGCTCGCCGAGACGCTTCTCCACCCGCTTCGTGGCGGCGCCGCTGCCCTCGTCGGCGCTGAACTGGGTGTGGGTGAAACCCCAGCCCACCTCGGGCCTCGGCTCCGACTGGGGAACGGCCGGCGTGCCGTGCACCTTGTCGCCGTCACGGGTCGTGCCGGCCTCGCTGCCCGTGTCGCCGGGAAGCGTGTTGATCAGGGTCAGCACCAGGGCCAGAGCCGCCACGCCCACACCGAGCAGAGCGGTGAACCGCCACCGCCGAGTCCCCGAATTCCACCCATGACGTCCCATCAAGGGCAACAGTAACGGCGGGGGTCAGCGGTAGAACAGGTTCCGTCGACCACAGCCCTGTAACAGGACGGAGGGGATACACGGGACCTCGGGGGAACCGGCCGACACGCGCTGACACGTTTCCCTCTGGTGCGCCCCCTCCTGCGCGCCCCTCCGCCGTGCCCCCTTCGGTGCGCAACGCGGAAACCGGATGCACGGGTCGCCCACGTGACGGATCATGGCGGCATGTCTGCGAACCCACACGACGCTCTGCCGATCCGGCTCAACGTCGACGACAGCGACTCACCGTCGGACGTCGTCGACGCGCTGTTCCTCGGCCGCTTCGCGACGGGCGAGCAGCCGCACTCGCACTCGGCGAACATCGACCGCGTACGCTCCGGGGCCACGCTGCTCCCCCCTGACGCACAGGTGCTGCGGTCCGCCCGCGACGACGACCGCAGCGCGACCCTCGCCGAGGGAGAGGGCTGGACGGTGCTGGTGTCGCGCTGGAACCGGGGCGCCGACATCACCGTCACCGCGACCAGCGCGGAGCTCGCCGAGAAGGTGCTGGGCCAGGCCACGGACGGCGCGGCCGACGAGCCCGAACCCCAGCCGGAGAACGTGACGATGGGGTTCTGGTACGTGTCGCCCCGGCGCGGACCGCACCGCACGACGCGCCAGATCTCGGCGGGTACGTGGGAAGAGGTGCGCGCCAACTACACCGCGCCCGTGGCGGACGCGATGGACGGCCTGATGAAGACGACGCCCGAGGACATCGCGGGCCGTCTGCTGTTGCTGCACGGTCCGCCGGGTACGGGCAAGACGTCGGCGCTGCGGACGCTGGCGCGCTCGTGGCGGGACTGGTGCCAGGTGGACTGTGTGCTGGACCCTGAGCGGCTCTTCTCCGACGTCGGCTATCTGATGGACATCGCGATCGGCGAGGAGGACGGCACGGGCAAGGGCCGCTGGCGGCTGCTGTTGCTGGAGGACTGCGACGAACTGATCCGCGGCGAGGCCAAGCACACGGCGGGCCAGGCGCTCTCCCGCCTGCTGAACCTCACGGACGGTCTGCTGGGCCAGGGCCGCAACGTCCTGGTGGGTGTCACCACCAACGAGGACCTGGAGCGCCTGCACCCCGCCGTCGTACGACCCGGCCGCTGCCTCGCCCGTATCGAGGTCGGCCCGCTCACCCGCCGCGAGTCCGCGACCTGGCTGGGCACGGAGGATGGCCTCCCCCGGGACGGCGCAACCCTCGCCGAGCTGTACGCCCTGCGCCGGGGCACCACCCCGACCTCGGTCCCGGACCAACGAGAGGGCGCGGACGCGGGTTTGTATCTGTAGGACGCGCGACCGGTCCCTCCGCCGCGCCGGTGCACAACCGGCGCGGCGGACCCGGGCGTCACCGAACTCGGCACACGACGGGGCCGCCTGGCCCGTTGCCCGGCGCCCCACCCCTCCGACCGGCTGACCCGCTGACCGCAGCCGCAGCCGCAGCCGCAGCCGTCAAGCCAACACCACGCCACGCCAACTCCGCACACTAGGGCGCCCCTTCAGGGGCGCGGGGCCGTGTCGATGTGCGGCTCCGCCACGTGGGCGCGACCAGCCAGGCGTTCCCGCAGACAGCAAACGACCGGCAGCATTCCAGGGCGGCTCCAACACCAACGCCAATCGTCAGCCGCAGCCGCCAACGCCAAGCCAGCGCCAACCGTCAGCCGCGGTCCGTCGACCGCCAGCCGTCAGCCGGACGCCCCGTACGCCGCGCGCAGCGCGTCCCGGGCCGCGGCGAGGGCGGCGGCCTCGGACAGCCCGAGCCGCCGCACGCGATCGGCGTAGGCCTGCGCGGCGGACGCGGCTTCCCGCTCCGCCGCCGAGCCCGCGGCAGCGACGAACGTTCCGTTGCGCCCCCGCGTCTCGATGACCCCGTCCGACTCAAGAGCCCGGTACGCCTTGGCGACCGTGTTGGCGGCGAGGCCGAGCTCCTCGGCCAGCCCCCGCACGGTCGGCAGCCGGTAGCCCACCGGCAGCGCCCCGGCCCGCGCCTGTTCGGAAATCTGGGCGCGCACCTGCTCGTAGGGCGCGATCCCCGCGTCGTCCTCGATGTCGATCTTCAGCGTCACGCAGTGATTGTCCCGCACCGGCGGGAAAATGAGAGGCACCCGGCCTCACCGCCCACGTAGCGTGCGACGTCATGACTGTGATCGTCCGCGACTTCCGCGCGGGAGACGCCGAGGGCTTCGCCCGTGTCCGGCACCTGGCTCTCCCCTTCATGCTCTCCACCCCCGAGGCCATCACCTACGACGCCGCGAACGCCCACCCCGACGCCCACTTCCAGCCGCTGGTCGCGGAGGAGGACGGCGAACTCGTCGGCACGGCCCAGGTCGGCGTCGTGTACGATAGCCCGCAGCCCGGCCAGGGCTATCTGAACGTGTACGTGCACCCGGACCGCCAGGGCCGGGGCGCGGGCTCGCTGCTCGTGAGGACCGCCGAGGAGCGCCTCGCCGCCCTGGACGCGACCAAGCTCTTCGTTCGGGTCGTGGACGAACCGGCCAACCGCGCGTTCGCCGAGAAGCGCGGCTACCTCCCCCGTCGCTCCGCGCACTTCCTCCGCCTGGACCTGTCGACCTGCACGCTGCCGCCGCGCCAGGAGCCGCCCGCGGACGTCGAACTGCGCACGGCCGCGGACTTCGCGGACGATCCCCGCCCGCTGTTCGACCTGGACGCGGAGACGCTGCTGGACGAACCGAGCGACATCGCCCATGAGTTCACGGACTACGAGGCCTGGCTGAAGGAGACCTGGCACCACCCCCTCCTCAACCATGAACTGACCTCGGTCGCGGTCGTCGACGGCCGCCCGGCGGCGTTCAGCGCCGCCCGTACCGACGGCGGCACCCGCTACGGCACGGTGATGACCGGAACGGCCCGGGCCCACCGCGGCCGAGGCCTCGCCAAGCTCGCCAAGAACGACTCCCTGCACCGCGCCCGCGCGGCCGGCTACACGGAGGCGTTCACGGCCAACGACGCGGGCAACGAACCGATGCTCGCGGTCAACAAGTGGTTCGGCTACGAGATCTGCGCCACGGAGGTGCAACATGTCCGCGAACTCGCCTGAGTCCGCCCTCCAGTTGGACATCGTCCTGGTCAAAGCGGGCCGCACGAAGATCCGTTACCCGGCCGAGCTGCTGCACGACGACGGCACCCACGTCACCGTCCGAGCGCCCTGGGCCGGTGACGGAGTACGCGACTTCGGCTTCGTCCGCTTCGAACCGGGCGACGTCTTCACCGAGCACTACTGGCGCGACCGCTGGTACGCGGTGAAGGAGGTCCGTGGTCCCGAGGGAGTACTGAAGGGCTGGTACTGCGACATCACCCGCCCGGCCTCCGTGTCGGAGGGCGAGCTGGTCGTCGAGGACCTCGACCTCGACCTGTGGCGCTCCGCCGACGGCAGGGCCGTACTGCGTCTGGACGAGGACGAGTTCGCGGAGAGCGGTCTGGAGACCACGGATCCGCGGGCCGCGGCCGCCGCCCGGTCCGCCCTGGACGAACTCGAACTCCACGCCCGCGAGGACGACTTCGAGGCGCTCCTGAGCTAGGTCCTGTCTGGAGTCCGGATCACGAGTTCGGTAGATCGCCTGCGTCATGGGGCCTTTCTTGACAGCCCGTCAGTCATGGCGCGAGGCGATCTCACCGACGAGCAGTAGGCCCTGATCGAGCCCCACCTTCCGATCGCCACAGTCGAACCCATCCCCGACCTGCGGAAACACTTCAACACGGTGATATGGCGGTTCCGCCGACGACACCGGACACAGTGGCCGCCGACAACGCGCACCCCTGCCGCCGCAACCGCCGCCACCTGCGGCGTCACGGAATCCGGGCGGTGCGGTGCGATGCCCTGGCCCGCAGCATCGCACCGCAGTCGTGATCCGAACTCCAGACAGGAGGACCTAGCGTGTCAGGCGGTACGCGTCGGTGATCGTCACCGTGTGTGTGTTCCCGCCCGTGTCCGTCAGACGGGCTCGGAAGGAGACCGACCCGGCGTCCGCGGGGTGGGTCAGCGTCACCTGGCGCGTGCTCCCGGAGGAACGGACGTCCGTCTTCCGCCAGGTGGCCCCCGCGTCGTACGAGACCTCGACCGTGAGCGCCTTCACTCCCCGCGTGGCCGCCGCGCCCTCGACGACGAGCGGCACCGTCAGACGGGCGCCCGCCTTCGCCGTGCTGGCCGACGTCAGTTCGGGGGCGAAGCGGACCGAGGACAGCGGCAGTTCGGCTGCACGCGTGCCGGACACCCGGCCGGAGCCGAACGTCCAGGAGGCACTGACCCGGGTGCTGACCCCGGAGACCTCGGCAGGCCGGGAGAACTCCGAGGTGAGGCGGTAGGACTGCCGTGCCGGAGGGAGCGTGCTGACGGGCAGGCAGCGCAGGTACTTCCTCTCCAGCGCGCTCGACGTGCGGTACAGGTAGGGGACGCCGCCCGAGGTGAGGGTGACCTTGGCCGTCCCGGTCACGGAGTCGCCGACATGGCCGGAGCCGTCGGTGAACTGCGGCACACATATCTTCAGGTCGTCACCGGTACGCGACACCCCTCCGCCACCCGGTCCTTCGGCCAGGCTGGGCCCGAACACTCCGGTGTTGAAGGTCTCCGAGTAGCTCCGTCCGGCCCGGTACGTCCGGCCCGCGCTGCTCTGGTACGTCTCGTGGCCGCCGTCCGCGCCCTTCTGCAGGAAGTCGAAGCCCCAGGTGTAGTTCTTGGGCACGGTGACGTAGTGCCGCTGACGCCCCGGGAGGGCGAAGTCAGGGGCGGCGACGCTGTAGCCCTCGTCGAACGGCGAGTACCAGGCGGCCCCGACACTGCCCGTCTTGCCCGCCGCGGGAGCGCCCGCGCTGATGTCCGCGCGCGCGAGTTCGCTCGTTCTTGTCGTGTGCGAGAAGCCGTCGAAGAACGAGCCGGATCTGGTGTACAGCAGGTCGTACGCGGTGTCGGTGCCCTTGCTGAAGGTGGCGCCGACCTGGGCCTCGAAACCGTCGGCGGGTGATGCCGAGGCACCGGACCGGGCGATCCTGAGCCGCGAGAAGTCACTGCCCGTCAGAATGCCCACGGCGAGACCCGACCCGGCCGCGCGCATCACGTACGAGGCGTAGGCGCCGTTGGACGTGGCGTCAGGGTCCGGTGGGGTGAGCGAGACCGGCTTGGCCGCACGGGCGTCCAGGACCGTGCGGGTGTCCGCGCTCAACGACAGCCGAGGCTGCACCAGTTCCGCCGTCCCCGCGCCCGCACCGCTCCAGGTGGTGACAAGGGCGAAGACGTTGTACGCCCCCTTCGGCGCGCGGAACCGCGCGATGCCGTCGGTGCCCGGCTGGTTCCACAGCAGGGCCGGGCTGTCCAGGCCGTAGAGGATGATGAACGGGAAGAACGCCGGGTCGCCGTTGCCGTCGAGGACGTTCAACGTCAGGTCGTACGACTCCACCTCGGCATCGGCCGCCAGGGCGGTGCGTACGCTCTGGCCGCCGCCGGTGGCGACCAGAGCGCCCGAGTAGTCGCCTCCCGCCGGTACGGTGCGGGTGTCGGCGGTCACGTCCACGGAGGCGGTGCCGCCCGCGGGCACGGTGACGCGCTTCGGCGAAACGGTGAACAGCCCCCGGGGAGCGGGCTTTCCGTCGGCGTCGGTCGCCTGGACGGCCAGGCGGAGGGTGACCGCCGAGGTGCCGGTGTTGCGGTACGTGATCTTCTTGGTCAGCGGGGTGTCGTCGGTGTGCGGCCACTGCTGTGCGCCGAAGCCGACGGAGGACGCCTCACTGCTCACCGTCTGTCCGACGGCTTTCGCGACGTCCACCCGCCCGGTGCCCTGCTGCTGCGCGGTCAGGCCGGCCGTGGGCTTCGTGGAGGAGACGAGGGCCTGCTTGAGCTGCTGCCCGGTCCAGTCGGGGTGCCGCTGGGCGAGGATGGCCGCGGCGCCCGCGACATGCGGGGTGGCCATCGAGGTGCCGTTGAGGGAGACGTACCCGTCGCCGGCGGGGGTGCCTATCGTGCCCTCGGCCGCCTTGGCCGCGACGATGAACCGGCCCGGCGCGGTGAGGTCGGGCTTCAGGGAGCCGTCCTGGGTGGGGCCCACGCTGGAGAAGGTGGCGATCCGGTCCTGCTTGTCCACCGCGCCGACGGTGAGCGCGGCGGCCGCGCTGCCGGGAGAGCCGACGGTGCCGGCGAGGGGCCCCGCGTTGCCGGCGGCTACCACGAACAGTGTTCCGGTCGTGGCGGACAGGGTGTTGACGGCCTCTTCCAGCGGGTCGGTGCCCGCGGTGTCGGTGCCGCCCAGGGAGAGGTTGACAACGTTGGCATTCCGGTCGACGGCCCACTGCATACCGGCGATGATGTCCGACTCGGAGCCCGATCCGCTGTCGCCCAGGACCTTGGCGTCGAGGATCTTCGCGCCGGGGGCGACACCCTTGTAGCGGCCGCCGGACCTGGCGCCGGAACCGGCCGCGGTGGAGGCGACATGGGTGCCGTGGCCGACCCGGTCCACGTTGTCCGGCGAGGAGCCGAAGTTCTTCTCGGCGATCTCCTGCTCAGCCAGATCCGGGTGGGTCTGGTCCACGCCCGTGTCCAGTACGGCGATGGTGACGCCCTTGCCGTCGTAGCCGGAGGCCCATGCCGTGGGCACGCCGATCTGCGGCACGCTCTGGTCCAGGCTCGCCGTCCGGGCTGCGTCCAGCCACACCTTCTCGATGCCGGAGGCGATCCGGGTGGCACCCGCCCTGGCGCCCGTACCGGCGTCCGTGAGCGCGTTCCACACCTGCGAGGCGTCGGACCCGGACACCTCGACCGCCTGGCCGTTGATCACCGGCAGGTTCCGCTCGACGTCCGCGTCGGCGGCGGCGAGTTCCCGTTTCGCCGCTGCCTCACCGGCCGTACGGTAGGTCACGATCAGCGGCGTCGAGTTCCGCCGTGTGTCGCCGTTGTCCGAGGCGAGCAGCTCCGTCACATCGAACAGCCGCCGGTCCACGGTGCCCTCGGCCAGCGGCCGCACCGCGTCCCCGGGGATCACGTAGCTGCGGTCCTGGTAGCGGTGGACCGAGATCGCGATGTCCTCGCGTCCCTCACCCGCCCGGACCCCGATGACCCGCCCCGCACCGTCGGTCGTCACCGTGTCCCCGGTGATCAGGGTGACGGTGCGGCCGCCACTGTGCGCCGTACCTCCCGCCGGTGCGGTCTCCGCCGCGGCCGACAGGCCGGGTCTGATCCCGGGCGCCATGCCCAGGGCCAGCGCGGCGGCAACCGCCACGGCCCCCGAGCGCATCCATGACCTCATGCAAACCCCTTTGTAGCCATATGAGTTGAGCAGTACTCAGGCGCTGCCTTCGCGGGCGGCGGCCTCATGATCCCCATTGCGGTACCTCCGCACAAGGCCTGCCTGTTCGGGGTCGCGTTGCCACACCACCAGCCGCCACAGCTCCCAGCGGCCCGCTTCTACGACTCATTCGCCCGATCGATTACGTCTGAAGACTTGACGACGACGCCCATGTCACAGATTCCGCGAGTCGTCCAACGTATCGGCGCGAGAAGACGACGCATGCCCGGATCATCCTCAGCCAGACGCATATTCATCGGATCTCTGACGCTGAGACAGCCATCGATGGCGCTGAGAGCCCTCGGGAGGCCGAGGCCATGACCCCGATCTCCCGGGGAGCCTTCGCCGTGGGCAGCTCAGGAGCCGCGCTCGCAGGCGGCTCCCCGGTGCCGAGCAGGTCAGGGGGGGCCGCCCTCGCAGAACAGCCAGAGACTCGCCGACTACATGACCCTGATCGGCGCGGACACTGCCGACTTCGACGCCGCCGGGATGCCCACGATGCAATTCGATTCGTACCGACCAAGGACAAACCCCCATCCCGCACTAGGGCCTGTGTGAGGTCGTGATCAATCTCGGGTTCTGGTCCCGTGCGGGGCCGGGACCTGGTAGGACGCTGGGTGTGACACGTAGGCAACTCA
>NZ_JBIRTJ010000042.1:0-9636 GCF_044334695.1 Streptomyces sp. NPDC020747
ACTCCCCCACTTCCCCTGCATACAGACGCTCCTGGTACTCATCGAGAATGACACCTGGGTGAGAACTTCACGAGACAGGACCGTGAGAGTCAGCAGGCGGCGATCGACCCGGACTGGAACTGCCCATGGCCGCTGGACTGGCAGCGGCACCACCGCGTCCTCGCGGACCTGGTCGACGCCGACGGCAGCCTGCCCGAGATCCAGCCCGGCGTACTGATGGACGGCGATGACATCGGTAAATGGCTCGCACGGCAACGAGAAGCAAGCACCTGGGCGCAGCTATCCACTGAGCAGCAGGACCGGCTGTCCCGACTGGGCGTCAAGCCCACTAAGCGGCCCGCTCCAGCCCCTGCGGCCACGCGCGCGACGAAGGGCCCTAGCAAGGCACAGCAAGCGTTCCAGCGCGGCCTCGCGGCCCTCGCGCAATGGGTGGAACGGGAAGGCGCCCACCGGCCTGTGCCCCGCGGCCACAGCGAAGAGATCACAGTCGACGGCGAGACGGAACCCGTGGTCATCAAGCTGGGCGTATGGATCTCCAACACCAGGACCCGCCGCGACAAGCTCGCACAGGAGCAGCGCGCTGCCCTCGCGGAGCTGGGAGTCGAGTGGGCGGCGCCCTGACGCTGCCGGGCAGACCCCGGGCGCTGCGTACGGCCCGGGGTCCTTCGCTATCACGGGGTGCGGCATCGCACTGGCGTGCGTGTAGGCACTGGGATCCGGGGCCGCTCCCTCAGCGGCCTATGTGGCGGCCGGAGGGGTTCTACGAGGCGGTCCGGCCGTTCGTAGAGGGCCCGCACGAGACGGGCGCGAACCGACTCTGGCTCCTTCCATCAGGCCGCCACGGACGCCGCCCGCGTCCTTGGACACTTCACCGGATTTAACGAACTACCGATAGGTAGGACAGGCTCAAGGCCCCGGGGCCTGGGGTGCCGTCGCCGACGGTTGCCCGTTCGGTACCTCCGAGACCGGTCCGGTGTCTGGTGAGACCCAGATGCCGACCATCGCTGTCGCCAGGGCGGTGGCCACCGCCACCAGGACGGTGGTCGCGGGGACGGCCACTGCGGCCAGGGAACGGAAGTTGCGGATCTGCCCCCAGCGCAGGCCGGCGGCGCGGACCAGGCGGGCCTCCCAGTAGAGACCCAGGACCAGGAACGCGGCGAGGCAGTCGCCGGTCGTCAGCAGCGTCGAGATGCCGAAGTCACCGGGTGCCAGGTCCCGGTAAAACAGCTGGAAGAGCTCGACTGGGAGGACGACGCCTAGCAGGCACATGGCCTTGCCGAGCGGGGAGCCGCCGCGCAGCCAGGAATAGGCGTAGCCGTAGATGAAGCCGTACAGCAGCCAGCGCAGGGCGTATGTCCACACACGGATGAGGTCGCCGTTGGAGTACGAGTCGCTGAGGAGGGGCGGCAACGTGTAGAGGAGCCAGGGCAGGCTGACCGCGGTGAGGAGAATGCCGGCCGCCCTGCCGTTGCGCCAGGCGTCCCGCCCGCCGGAGCTGCCCAGAGCGGCCAGCCGCAGTTCCGCAGAGTGCCGAGGTGTTCTGTCTTGGGCCCCGAGCGCCCGCCAACGCGCGCTCCACTGGCGGGCGGTGAGGTCGCCGTTGGCGAGAGCCGTCTGCGAGGCGCTGAGGAACTCGCGCCGGCTCGCTGCGAGAGTCTGGTCCTTGAGCAGGGCGTGCATGCGGCGGGTGTGGGCGCGTGGGGTGACGGCGTGCAGGCAGGTGGCGCGTTGGCTGGCCGCCGGGGGCAGCAAAGCAGCGAACCCTACGGCGGCAACGGCCACCGCGAAATAGCGGCCGCGCCGCTCCAGGTTGTCGTCGAACAGGGAGAAGCCGACCTGCGTCACCGCCGTGGCCACCGCCGCGATACCCAGGCCGACGACGACCGCGCGGAAGTGCGGTGGCCACTCTCCCCGGGTGCGGCCGTGGTGTGACAAAAACAGCAGGGCGCTGACGATGACGACGGTTTGCAGGGCCACGAGGGGACGGTTGGCGGCGACCGTGGAGTAGATCCCAATGGCCCACGATGTCTGCGTCTGCTGATACCAGTAGTACGGCGGATCGCTGAGCTGTGGAACGGCAGCCAACACGACCCACGCCATCAGCACATGCGCGTAGGCACGGCGCCCCCAGCCCAACGCGATCAGCACCGGCCACAGCACCGCGGGCCAACCCCAGCCAAGGCATGCTCCGACGATCCCGTTCACCGTGGTCCAGTCGGCGAGCGTGCGCGAGTCATCGACCAACCCCGTCCCCGGCCCGAGAGTCACGGTCAGCAGCCAGAATCCGGTCACGGCCGTGGCTGCCCAGCGCTTCCCCGCCCTTCCCAGTGCCCCGCCCAGCAGCGCCCAGGCCAGCAGCGCGGCTGCGGCGCCCGAGGCGATGACCAGCATCAGGGGCATCACCATCGACCCCGCCGCCATCATGACGATCACTGCCACAAGCGGGCCGATGCCAGGCACCAGCGCCAGAATCAGCAGGTCCTTGGTGCCGGGCGGCCGGCCCGTGGTCGCCCGGATCAGGAACACCCCCACCAGGAACGGAAGAAGCACCCACCACCACGCCACCAAGGGCATGCCGTTCCCGCCATACACCCACCACAGCCCCAAAGCGGTGCTTGATGTCTCGAGCGCGTATGCGAGCGTCGCAGCCGTCAGCACCCCGGCCACGGCCACCGCCGCGCTCCACCGCACTTGGGTCACCGGCGGCGCCCAGGAACGCAGCGAAGGCAGCACCCAGAACCGCATCACGGCCAGCACGGCCAGCACGGCCACGAGGAGAGCGGTTGCCTCACGCCAGGTCGACTTGTCGTTCTGCAGGACGGAGGCAAGAGCTACACCATTGGTACGCTCGGGGGTCCCCGTACTCCCGGCTATCCGCAAATTAATGGTGACCCCGTTCCTGGCCGGGAGCAGCAGCTCGGCGCGGTGAGCGGTCTGCCGCAGTACCGTGCCGCCATCGATGCCGACAGCCATGTAACGGGGAGCGTCGATCGTGAGGGTCCACTGGTCGTACATTGCTTCATTTACCAACTCACCGTCTTTAACGGCGACTTGGAGGGAAGTGGTACAGCCTGTTCCGGCTCCCCGCCATGAGGCGGCGGACTCGCCGACGACGTACACGCTCGTATTCGGCCCGTCCTGCTCGACACCATCACCGTCGGCATCGGGCTCGAAGGCCGAGCCCGCACAGGGGGCGTGGCGTCCGGTCGACATGAAGTCGAAGAAGAAAGGAATCCAATCGTCCAGGCTCACACGCTCGCTGCGCAGATCCTCGGCCAGTGGATCACCGGCTCTCATCTTCACCCTGTGCCGAGCCGTGGCCCGCCACACGATGCCGCCCGCCCCGGAGGTCCGCAGGATCCGCACGGTCGTGCTCCCGCTCCGACCGTGCTCATTGCCCTTCTCGTACCGCTTCGTGGCCTCGGCCTTGGCCTTGTCGTCAGTGCCGTCATCGTCGGTCTTCTGTCCGGCAACCCGGGTCTCGTACGCACCCTCGGCCGCCCGCACCCACACCACGTGGGCCGCCACCACCACCGCCAGCACGCCGACGCAGAGCAACACGGCACCGGCGGCACGCCGATACCGTCGTATGATTCCGGCCATTCTCCGTCACACCGCCCCCGTGGGCCGTCAGAATAACGGCAACGTCACCTCTCCATACCCCGGTTCAACCCTCCACCACGGGGAGGCCTCGGACACCGCACCCGCGTCCCACGCGCCTCGCCGGGCGCCAGCTCTCCGAGAACCTACTCATGCAGCTGCTCGCGCGGAGTCTCCGGGTTGGGAGCCCAGCTACCTGACGGTGGCGATCGGTGCTGGACACCCGGCTCGTACGGCGACTGACCGCCCACAGGCGTGCCCCAGCCGCCCACGGCCATACCCTGTGCCGAGCAGGCGGCTCGTCCAAAGCGCCGCCCTATACCAACAATCACTGAACCTGAACCTTGCGCAGCGCAGCTGACACGACCTGATCACCCACCCAGCTAACTGACAAAGCCGCAGATCAGATCCCCGCCCCAGCCCAGCACCCACAAGCACCGCAGCTAATGACGCCCCGCGATCACCCGACCGCGGACGCACCGCAAACTGATCAACGCAGGCCAGATGGGCCTTGACCCTTGATCTTGGACACACGAGACACTGGATCCTGAGGATCTGAGAACGGACATCTCGTGGTCATGAAGCACTACCCGCCAGAGTTCAAGGCGGACGCAGTCGCGCTGTACCGGTCCCGGCCCGGAGCGACGATCAGGCAGGTCGCCGCTGATCTGGGGGTCAACCCGGAGACGCTGCGCAACTGGGTTCGGGCGGCCGGGGCGAACCGGCCGAGGGGGCGCCGGGCGGAGATACCCGCGGAGCCGCCCACGCCGCTGGAGGCGGAGAACGCGGCCCTGCGCAAGAAGGTCCGCGAGCTGGAGGAGGAACGCGAGATCCTGCGGAAGGCGGCGAAGTATTTCGCCGGGGAGACGCGCTGGTGAACCGCTTCCAGTTCGTCGCCGACCATCAGCGCCGCTTCGGCGTGAAGCGGCTGTGCACCATCCTCGGCATCGCCCGCTCGAGCTTCTACTACTGGCGCAACACCGCGGCCTCGAGGGCGGCCCGCCAGGCAGCCGACGCCCAACTCGCCGCGCGAATACGCACGGTCCACCACAGCTCGGACGGCACCTACGGCGTTCCGAGGATCACCGCCGAGCTCCGCGAGGACGGCGAGCGGATCAATCACAAGCGTGTCGCCCGCGTCATGCAGGCCATCGGAATCGCCGGACTGCGGCTGCGCAGGAAGCATCACACCACCATCGCGGACCCGGCCGCCGCGAAGGCATCCGACCTCATCGGCCGCGACTTCACCGCCACGGCGGTGAACACGAAGTACGTCGGCGACATCACCTATCTCCCGCTGACCAGCGGGAAGTTCCTGTATCTGGCCACGGTCATCGACCTCGCCTCCCGGCGCCTGGCCGGCTGGGCGATCGCCGGCCACATGCGCGCCGAACTGGTCACCGACGCCCTGGCCGCCGCCGAGCGGTGCCGCGGCAGCCTCACCGGCGCCGTCATACACACCGACCACGGAGCCCAGTACACGAGCCGGGCGTTCGCCAACGCCTGCCACCGGGCCAGCGTGATCCAGAGCATGAGCGCCGTCGGCAGCTCGGCGGACAACGCACTCGCCGAGTCCTTCAACGCAACCTGCAAGCGGGAGACGCTCCAGGGCCGCAATGCCTGGGCCGACGACCGCGAAGCCCGCCTCGACCTGTTCCATTGGCTACACCGCTACAACACCCGACGCCGCCACTCCAGCCTCGGACAACGCAGTCCCATCGCCTACGAGACCGCACTCGACACAACATCAACTACCCTGTCCCCAGCCGCATAGCCCGTGTCCAAGATTCCGGGTCAAGGCCCCACCACCCACCTGGCGAGGAACTTACTAGGAGATAAAGGGCAATTCACCTAGATCAAACGCCCTCTGAGAAACCATCTTTGAACCGGCACCCGCCGATGTCGCGGAACTCAGCACGCGGATCGCCCGTCTCGAACACGGCCTCGGGGAGCAATGGAACAGTGGTTGGCGTTAAGCATTGACCGACGTCCTGGACGCCGTTGACGGCGGGCGTTCCCGCCGGTTACCCGTGCTTGTCCGGTTCGGCGTCGGCGAAGGCGCGGTATCCGCCGAGATCTCGGGGTGGGCGAGGACGTCGCCGCGGTGTACGACTCGGACCGGCCCCGGGGCCATCATCGGATGCTGATCCGCCGGCGTAGCGAGGTCGTGTCGGACATTCAGCAAGACCGTCGTCGTCATCACCGCGAAGTCCGCCGGGCGCAGGGTCTTCGGCCTCGCCACCGCAGGCGTCGCAACCAGGCCCTCCCGCCACGGCGGCACCGCCATCACCCCAATGCCGTGCGGCGCCGGCGTTTCCTTGGGTTCCAGCCCATCGCGCGCCCCTACTTCTGGTGCTGCCTCCGCGGCCGACAACTCCGCCAGCACCTGCGCGACGGTCTCCCGCGTGATCTCCAACCGCGACAGATCCGCCGGGGCCTTCTCCAGCCGAACGGTCAACTCCGCAGCCTCGGCCTGGAGTTCTTCCACCCGCTGTCGAGCCGCGGCCTCCCGCGCCTGAAGCTCCTCCGGCAACGACACCATGGCGCCCCACCTCCACCACGCCACGGTAGAAGCACACCGGCACCGACCACACGCCAATCGACGTCTTCCCGGCTCAGCTATCCCCCGAGAGAATTCGCACCCGAAGGATCTCCGCCCAATTGCCTTGCCTTAGAGCGCAGTTCAGCACCTAGCGTCTCCGTCATGACGCCACTCCAGCACAAGATCGGATTGGGCTTCGGCGCCCGCAGCACCGCTGACGACGTTCTGAGCGGGATCGACCTGTCCGGCAGCACCGCGATCGTCACCGGTGGCTACTCGGGACTCGGTCTGGAGACGACCCGCGCACTGGCCGATGCCGGAGCCCGCGTCATCGTCCCCGCGCGGCGACGGGCGGCCGCGCAGAAGGCGGTCAAGGGCATCGACGGCGTGGAGACCGACGACCTCGACCTGTCCGACCTCGAAAGCGTCCACGGCTTCGCCGACCGTTTCCTGGCCACAGGCCGCACGATCGACATAGTGATCAACAACGCTGGGGTCATGGCCTGCCCCGAGACGCGGGTCGGTCCGGGCTGGGAGGCGCAGTTCGCCACCAACCACCTCGGTCACTACGCGCTGATCAACCGTCTCTGGCCGGCGATCGCCCGCGGTGGCGCGCGCGTGGTCGCCGTGTCCTCCGGCGCCCACGGCATGGGCATGCACTGGGACGACCTGCACTTCGAGCGCGGCTACGACCGATGGGAGGCGTACGGGCAAGCAAAGGCGGCCAACGTACTGTTCGCCGTCGAGCTCGACGCGCTGGGCCGCGACGCCGGGGTCAGGGCGTTCGCGGTGCATCCGGGCAGCATCCTCACCCCGTTGCAGCGCCATCTCGCGAAGGCGGAGATGGTCGACGCGGGCTGGATCGACGAGCAGGGCAACCCGGCCGATCCCACCTTCAAGACGCCCGGCCAGGGCGCGGCCACCCAGCTGTGGGCTGCCACCTCACCTCAACTGGCGGGCATGGGCGGCGTGTACTGCGAGGACTGCGACATCGCCGAGCCGGCAGCCGAAGGAACAGAAGGCGGCGTGCACGCACATGCGACCGACCCCGAGCAGGCTGCGCGCCTGTGGGCACTGTCGGCCGAGCTCACGGGCGTCGACGCGTTCAGGGCGGCAGCCTAGAGCCGGAGGACTTCGGAACTTCGGAGATACCAACCCGCGTCACCCCAGCTCAGGCGTCCCCGAGAGGAACTGCACCCTGCCGGGATCGATCGATCTGAGTGTCAATTCGAAGTCGGACGTGTCCGGCCGAACACAGGAGGTTTCCATGGCTAAGGGCTACTGGGTCAGTGTCTACCCCGCCATTTCCGACCCTGAGAGGCTGACTGCCTACAACGAGCTGGCCGGTCCGGCTGTCCAAGCCGGGGGCGGGCGCGTCCTGTCCCTCCTTGGCGGTCGAGTCATCGCCCACGAGGCCGGAATCACGCAACGCGTCGTTCTGATCGAGTTCGACAGCTTTGAACAGGCCGTCGCGGCATACGAGAGCGAGGCATACCAGAAGGCGCTGGTGGCCCTCCCCGACGGCGTCGAGCGCGACTTCCGCATCATCGAAGGCATCGACTGACCGGCGGGCCCAGCCATCGCTGAGCATCCGCAAGCCGGCCGCCTAAGACCAATGCTGTGACTCTGTTGGTGATCTTGGGCGGTCAGGTGCTGGCGAATCCGGCTGCGTTGCACAGAGTTCGGAAGTGTGATGCCCGGCGGCCCGATGGGGTCGTGTCGTGCCAGTCGGCGAGACGGCTGAGGTTGCAGGCCATGGCGGTCAGGACGTGCTGCACGTGAGTGCGGGGCAGACTTCGATAGCGGCTTCTGCGCAGGCCGTGAGCTCGTACGTTCTGCGAGAGGGTGGCCTTGATGCCGGCGCGGATCGCGTATCGACGCTGCCACTGTTCGGTCTGCTGGTCGAGCCGGTTGCGCGTCTGGATCTCGTGCAGTGTCCGCGGCAGGACTGCGACGGAGCGGGGACGAGTGGCGGATGAAGTGCACCGGGTGCGGTCTGGGCAGGGCTGGCAGTCACTCTCGGCGAAGCGGGCCTGCAGGTATGTATGGCCGGAGATATTCAGCTTGGTCCAGGACACACTCGTCGCGCCGCGCGGGCAGATGGCCTGCTCGTTGTTCCAGTCGATGGTGAAGGCGGCCTTGTCGAAGCCCGAGGCTGTTTTGGCCTGGCGGCTGTTGTCGGCGAGGATCGGGCCGAGCAGGGTGATGCCGTGGACGCGCTGGGCCCGTTCAATGTGGGCGGGAGTGAGGTAGGCGGTGTCCACCACGTGCTCGGCCGGAGCGAGGCGACAGGTGGCGAGGTCGTCGTGGATCTTCGCGGTCAGCTGCCCGTCCTGGACGGGAGCAATAGTCGTGGCCACATGGGTCACCAGGTGCGGCAGGTCCTGATCACATGACTCGGTGACATGAACCCGGTATCAGCTCCACTCGACATCGCGTTTGACGCAGTAGTGCGCGTCCGTGTCATAGGGAGAATCGAACCGCAGCGAGGCCGGCGGCAGAGCAGTGCCCTCCCGCCAGCTCAGTTGCCCCTCGCGATCCCAGTGGTACTGGTGGAGCCAGACCTGTCGCAGGATCTCCACCTGCCGCAACATCCGCAGACGAGTTGGGGCGTCAGCCGCCCAGGCGGCGGTGAGAAGTTTCTGCCCGTCCCGGCCGAACTCTTCGGCACGTTCGCGCACCGCCGCCTTGCCGCCCGCAACTTTCCCGATCTCGACCTTCCGGCCGTACCGCTTGGCCCACGCGGGCTCGATCAGCGGCAGCAACCAGCTGGGATCGGCCTCGGCGATCTCCTCCAGCGCAGCCCGCACACTCTCGCCCACCAGCTCCAACCGGCTCAACCGCCGCCAGGACATGAGTGGCATCAGTACGCTGTCGGCCCCGCCCCTTGAGCAGCCCGGCCGCCACCAGGCGGTCCAGCATCACCTGCAGCAACTGATCCGCCCGGTTGCCCTCGGCCAGCCGGGCCCGGAACTCGCTGAGCAGCGAATAGTCGAACCCGGGATCGTCCAGCTCCAGACCCAGTCCGTACTTCCAGTCGATCCTCGTGCGCACCGCATCCGCCGCCGCACGGTCCGAGAGGTTCTCGGCGAACTGCAGCACCGACACCAGCGCCAACTGCCCCGGCGAGAAACTCGACCGGCCATCGACGGGATACAGATGAGTGAAGTCCTCGTCGGCGAACACCACATCCAGCCGGTCCCGCATCAGCATCACCGGCGTCCCCCTCGGACACGCCGCCCGCGCCGTCCGGACTGTCACCGGGGGAATCCGCTGGAAACTTGCCGGACGCATCGACACCGTCCACCGCCTCAAAACCGAGGCCGCCCCGCCACAGACCAGCCAACCACCACCAGCGACCGCCGTCACCACCTCGACAAGAGGGACTGTAAGACGTTCGGGTCTGTTCCGTAGTCGGTGGTGACGGTGAGTGCTCGCCTGTGATCATTGGGCGTGCATGATGCGAACACGCTTGTGGGAACGGTGTTTTCGGG
>NZ_JBIRTJ010000043.1:0-9390 GCF_044334695.1 Streptomyces sp. NPDC020747
GCCGAAGACCGTGTTGACGTTGCGGTAGCCGGCGGCATGGCTGCGGCCGGCCATGCCGGCTCCGATCACCGCGACGGAGATGGGTTTGGCGGACGGGCTCATGGCGAGGCCTTTCGAAAAGAAGGGACGTGTCGGAAGAAGAGCGTGGTCAGTTGGCGTACTGCCGGCGGAAGTGGCTCTCGATGGCTTCCATCGAGCGGCCCCGGGTCTCGGGAACGGTGCGCACGTAGTACGCGATCGTCGCGGCGTTGATCGCGGCGAAGATCAGGAACGTGGCCCCGCCTATCGCGTCGATCAGCGGCGGGAACACCAGCGTGACCACGAAGTTGGCCATCCAGGTGCCGAAGACGGCCGTGCCCATCGCGAAGCCGCGCAGCCGGAGCGGGAAGATCTCCGAGAGCATCAGCCAGAACACGGTGGCTATGCAGCCCTGCATGAACAGCAGGAAGGTCAGCATGGACGCCAGCACGAGGTAGCTGCGGACGGTCGACTCGGGCAGGGCCAGGAAGCAGAAGGCGATCAGCAGGAGCGAGGCGGTGACGCCGACCTGCCCGGTCAGCAGCAGGGGACGTCGGCCGTACCGGCCGAGCAGCCACATGCCGGTCGAGACCGCGAGCACCGCCACGACACCGTTGGCGATGGTGGCCGTGAGGGCGGCCTGTGTGCCGAGGCCGGTGTCCAGCAGGATCGTCGGTGCGAAGTACATGATCGAGTTGACCCCGGTGAGCTGGGTCAGGGCGGCCAGCCCGAACCCGAACGTCACGAGGCGCCGCACCCACGGTGTGCTGAGGTCCCGCCAGCCGGCCTGCGGTTCATGGGCGTCGGCGGTCACCCGGCGCTTGATCTCGGCGAACTCCGCGTCGACGTCCCGCTCGTCGCGGATCCGGTTCAGGGTGCGGGCGGCTTCCTCGAACCGGCCGCGGGAGGCCAGCCAGCGCGGCGACTCGGGCACGAAGAGCATTCCGAACCACAGCAGCACGGCCGGGATCGTGGCGATCGCGAGCATCCAGCGCCACACGCCGCCCTCGCCCACGGTGTTGGCCATGATCGCGTTCGACGTGTAGGCCAGCAACTGGCCGGTCACGATCATCAGTTCGTTCTGGGTGACGAGGCGGCCGCGGTGCTCGGCCGGGGCCAACTCGGCGATGAACACCGGCACCGTGGCGGACGCGCCGCCCACCGCGAGTCCGAGCAGCACCCGGAACAGCACCATCACCGTGACGTCGGGTGCGAGCGCGGTGCCCAGCGCGCCGATGAAGAACAGCACGGCGAGCCCGAGGATCGTCCGCTTGCGCCCGTAGCGGTCGCAGAGACGGCCACCGAACAGGGCCCCGAACGCGGCGCCGAGCACGAGCGACGACGCGACGACCCCTTCGGTGAACGGGCTGAGCCCCAGTCCGCCGTCCTCGGGAGAACGGGCCATGAAGGGAAGCGCCCCGGAGATGACGCCGGTGTCGTAGCCGAAGAGAAGTCCACCGAAGGTGGCGATGACGGTGATGGTCCGTAGCCGCCGATAGACCCGGCGGGAGGAGTTGTCTTCATTGGTGGTGCTTGGTGTGGGGGCCTCAGTCGCGTCGTCCCTGACGTCCATGGCCACCTCCTGGCAGTTGTCGTGGGGGAGTCGTGCTCCTGCGGGAAGGGCGGACCGTCAGCTCGAAGTGGGGAAGTTGAAGCCGGCGGTCACCTGCTGCGCGGGCTGCGGCCAGCGCGTGGTGACGACCTTGGGGCGGGTGTAGAAGCGGATGCCCTCGGGGCCGTGGATGGGGGAGTCGCCGATGAGGGAGTCCTTCCAGCCACCGAAGGAGTAGTACGACATCGGCACGGGCACCGGCACGTTGATGCCGATCATGCCGACCTTGATGTTGCGCTGGAAGCGGCGCGCGGCCTCACCGGAAGCGGTGAAGAGGGCGGTGCCGTTGCCGTAGGGGTTGGCGTTGATCAGGTCGATCGCCTGGTCCAGCGACTCGGCGCGGATGACGGCGAGGACCGGCCCGAACAGCTCCTCCTTGTAGGCGTCCATCTCGGTGGTGACGTGGTCGAGGAGGGACGGGCCGGTGAAGAAGCCTTCCTCGTGGCCGTCGACCTTGAGGCCACGGCCGTCGACGACGACGGTGGCACCCTGGGTGGCGGCGGCGCCGACCGCGTTCTCGACACGCTCCTGCGCGACCTTGGTGACCAGCGGGCCCATGTCGGTGCCGGCGACGTCACCGGGGCCGACCTTGATCTCGCGGGCCTTGCGCTCCAGCACCTCGACCAGGGCGTCGGCGGCGTCACCGACCGCGACGGCCACGGAGACGGCCATGCAGCGCTCGCCGGCCGAGCCGTACGCGCCCGCCGTGATGTGGTTCGCGGCGAACTCCAGGTCGGCGTCGGGCAGGACGACGGCGTGGTTCTTGGCACCGCCGAGCGCCTGGACGCGCTTGCCGTGCGCGGTGGCCGTCTCGTGGACGTACCTGGCGATCGGCGTCGAACCGACGAAGGAGACGGCCTCGATGCCGGAGTGGGTGAGGATCGCGTCGACCGCGGGCTTGCCGCCGTGCACGACGTTGAAGACGCCGTCGGGCAGCCCCGCCCGCTTGTAGAGCTCTGCCACGAAGACCGCGGCGGAGGGGTCGCGCTCGCTGGGCTTGAGGATGAAGGTGTTGCCGGTCGCGATGGCGATCGGGTGCATCCAAAGAGGCACCATGGCGGGGAAGTTGAAGGGCGTGATACCCGCGACGACACCCAGCGGCTGGCGGAAGTTGTGCACGTCCACGCCGCGCGAGACCTGGTCGGAGAAGGACCCCTTCAGGACGTCGCCGAGTCCGCACGCGAACTCCACGACCTCCCGGCCGCGCGTGATCTCGCCGCGCGCGTCGTCGACCGTCTTGCCGTGCTCGGCGGAGATGATCCGGCCCAGCTCCTCCTCGTGCTCCACGAGGAGCTGCCGGAAGGCGAACATCACCTGGGTGCGCTGGGTGAGCGACGACTCGGCCCAGGTCTCGAAGGCGGCGGTGGCGGCCGTGACGGCCGTGTCCACGTCGGCGGCCGAGGCCAGGGCGACCCGGGCCTGCTCCTGGCCGGTGGCCGGGTTGAACACGGGGGCCGTCTCCGGGCTGGTCCCGGCGGCGAGGGAGCCGTTGATCCAGTGCTGGATGGTCTTCACGGTACGGGTTTCCTTTGCGGGGACGGGACTTACAGGTAGTGGCGCTGGTCCTGCTTGCGGGCGGCGTACGTCTCGTACGCGTCACGGGTGGAGTCCAGGGCGGAGGTCTGGCTCACCGGCACGTCCCACCAGCCGTGGCCGGGCGGGTTCGGCCCGTACAGGTCGGTCTCGACATGCACGACCGTGGTGCGGGTGGCCGCCTTCGCCTTCTCCATCGCCACCCGGAACTCGTCGACGGAGGTGGCGTGCAGGACGTCCGCGCCGAGCGAGGAGGCGTTGGCGGCGAGGTCGACGGGGAGTACGTCACCGTCGAGCTGACCCGAATCGCCGTCGCGGAAGCGGTACTTGGTGCCGAACCGCTGCGAGCCGAGCGACTCGGACAGGGCGCCGATGGAGGCGAAGCCGTGGTTCTGGACGAGGACGATGATGACCTTCAGGCCCTCGGAGACCATGGTCACGATCTCCTGAGCCATCATCAGATACGAGCCGTCGCCGACGAGTACGACGACCTCGCGCGACGGATCGGCCATCCTCGTGCCGACACCGGCGGCGACCTCGTAGCCCATGCAGGAGTACGCGTACTCCACGTGGTAGGCCTTCGGATCCCGCGCCCGCCACAGCTGTTGCAGGTCTCCGGGCATGGAGCCGGCCGCGTTGATGACGACGTCACGGTCGCCCAGGACGTCGTTGAGCGCGCCCAGGATCTGGGTCTGGGCGGGCAGTTCACCGGTGTTGCGGTCGGTCGCGAAGCACTCCTCCTCGATCTCCCGTGTCCGGGCGATGAGTTGGCGGGTGTGGTCGCGGTACTCCGGAGCGACCTCCCAGTCCGTCAGCGCGCCCGCGAGGGCCTGGACGCCGAGCCGGGCGTCGGCCACCAGCGGCTCGGCCGAGTGCTTGACCGCGTCCAGGCGTGCCACGTTGAGGTTGACGAAGGTGACGTCCGGGTTGCCGAAGACGGTGTGGCTGGCGGTCGTGAAGTCGCTGTACCGGGTGCCGATACCGAGGACGACGTCCGCCTCGCGCGCGAGTTCGTTCGCCGCGAACGAGCCGGTCGAGCCGATGCCGCCGACCGCGTACGGGTGGTCCCAGGGCACCGCACCCTTGCCGGCGTGCGTGTCCGCCACCGGGATGCCGGTGGCCTCGGCGAAGGCGCGCAGCTGGGTCTCGGCGCCGGAGTAGACAGCACCGCCGCCGGCCACGATCAGCGGCCTGCGGGCACCGCGCAGCAGACGCGCGGCCCGCTCGACGGCGGCAGCCTCCGGCACCGGGCGGCCCACATGCCAGACCCGGCGCCGGAAGAAGGAGACGGGCCAGTCGTACGCCTCGGCCTGGACGTCCTGGGGCAGCGAGAGCGTCACGGCGCCCGTCTCGACCGGGTCGGTGAGCACCCGCATCGCGGCCAGCGCGGCCGGGATCAGCTGCTCGGGCCGGGAGATCCGGTCGAAGTACTTGGACACGGCCCGGAACGTGTCGTTGACCGTGACGTCCCCGCCGCGGGTGTCCTCCAGCTGCTGGAGGACCGGGTCGGCGGCGCGGGTCGCGAACATGTCGCTGGGCAGCAGCAGGACCGGGATCCGGTTGGTCGTGGCCAGCGCCGCACCGGTGATCATGTTCGTGGAGCCGGGGCCGGTCGACGCCGAGCAGGCGAAGGTCGCCAGCCGGTCGCGCATCTTCGCGTACGCCACCGACGCGTGCACCATGCCCTGCTCGTTGCGGGCCAGGTAGTAGGGCAGGTCGGCCTCTTTGGTGACGGCGGCCTGCAAGAGTGCCTGACCCAGACCGGCCACGTTGCCGTGCCCGAAGATGCCCCAGACCCCGGGGATCAGCCGCTGCTCCTGGCCGTCCCGCTCGCTGTACTGGTTCGCCAGGAAGCGTACGAGGGCCTGTGCGGTGGTGAGCCTGATCGTTTCCATCACTCGGTCTCCTTGGCCCCGAACGGCAGCCGGGGGTCGGTCGCCTGGGAGTCCCAGGTGCCGCGGACCCACCCGTGGGCGGGGTCGTCGCAGATCAGCCAGGCGCGGTCCTGTCCGGGGCCCGCCATGACGTTGAGGTAGTAGAGGTCGTAGCCGGGCGCGGCGATCGAGGGGCCGTGCCAGCCGTGCGGGATCAGGACGGTGTCGCCGGTACGGACCTCGGCGAGCACGTCGATCGGCCTGTCCTCGGTGCCGTAGACCCGCTGGTAGGCGAAGCCGCCCTCGCCCGCGACCTGGAAGTAGTAGATCTCCTCCAGCTCGGACTCGACCGGGTTGCCGCTGTCGTCCGTGCGGACCTCGTCGTGCTTGTGCGGCGGGTACGAGGACCAGTTGCCGCCGGGCGTGAGGACCTCGCACACCAGCAGCTGCTCGGCGTCGAACGTGCCCGGCAGGCAGTAGTTGTTGACCTGGCGGGAGCAGTTCCCGGCGCCGCGCAGCTCGACGGGCACGTCCTCCTTGGGCCCGTACCGAGCCGAGTGACCTCCCTGCTCGGTACGGGCGGAGGGCAGCGCGAAGAGACCTCCCTGCGCGCTGCTGATCAGGGCTTCCGACTCGCGGGGGAGATACGCGAAGTCGGTGGCGGAGGCGAACACGCCTGTCCGACCGGCGAGTTCGAAGACCTTGCCGTCCGTGGTGACGGTGCAGGAGCCCGTCAGCGGCAGGACCAGGAACTCGGAATCCCCGGTGGACAGGGCGTGCGCCTCGCCCGGGCCCAGGGTCAGGATCCTGAGCCCGGAGTATCCCCAGCCCGCCGACTCGGGCGTGACCACGAGGTCGTACGGGCCGTCGGCCGAAGTCCCGTGGGGGAGGTGGTACTTGCTCGTGTCGCTCACAGCAGGCTCACCGCCCGGTCCACCGCGCCGGCGACGTCGCCGTCCGAGGGGTAGAGCAGGGAACGGCCGACGACCAGGCCCTGTGCGGTGGGCTGCTTGAGGGCCTTGCCCCAGGAGGCGAAGGCCGCGTCCGGGTCGGTGACCTCGCCGCCCAGCAGGAGCGCCGGGAGGGTGGAGGCGGCGAGAACCCGCTCCATGTCGTCCACGACCGGCAGCTTCAGCCAGGTGTAGGCGGTGCGGCGGCCGAGCCCCGAGGCGATGGTGATCGACTTGACGACGGCGTCGGTGGAGAGGTCGTTGCGGACCCTGCCGTCCTGCCAGGTGGAGAGGAACGGCTCGACCAGCGCGATGAGTTGACGGTCGTTCAGCTCGTCGACCGCGCGGGCGGTGTTCTCCAGGACGGACGGCGTCGCCGGGTCCTGGAGGGCGATGCGGGTGAGCATCTTGCCGCCGTCGAAACGCATCGCGGCGATCGTCTCGGCGTCGTAGCCGGTGAAGCGGTCGTCGATCTCGAAGACCGACCCCGCGAGCCCGGCCCGGTTCATCGAGCCGAAGACGCTCTTGCCGTCGAGCACGCCGAGCAGCAGCAGGTCGTCCAGGATGTCCGCGGTGGCCAGCACACCGGTCACACCGGGCCGCTCCAGGGCGACGCACAGACGGTCCAGCAGCTTGAAGCGGTCGGCCATCGCGGTGGGGTCGCCGCCGACGCCGTTGGCGCCGCGCGCGGGGTGGTCCGCCGCGATGATCATCGCCTTGCCGTGCTCGCCGAGCAGCGAACCGGCCCGCACACGACGCGCGGCGGCCGCCGCGACGGCACCGGGATCACTGACCCGGGCCTCCACGATCCGGCTCACGTTGTCAGACAGCACGTCGTCACACCTCTCGCTGAGAGTCGTCGGGGGAGCCGGAGGGGGCAGGGGAACCGGAAGGAGCGGGGGTCGCCGGGCGGAGCTTCGCCTCGACCTCGGCCTCGGTCGGCATGGCGTCGGAGCAGGACAGCCTGCCCGCGACGATGGCGCCGGCGGCGTTGGCGAAGGAGACGGTGCGGCGGGTGTCCCAGCCGGACAGCAGTCCGTGGCAGAGCGCGCCGCCGAAGGCGTCACCGGCGCCGAGGCCGTTGACGACGTCCACCGGGACCGGCGGGATCTCGGCGGTCGAGCCGTCCCGGTTCATGGCGAGCACGCCCTTGGGGCCCTGCTTCACCACGGCCAGCTCGACCCCGGCGGCGAGCAGCGCCTTGGCGGCCGCGTACGGCTCGCGCTCACCGGTGGCGACCTCGCACTCGTCGAGGTTGCCGACGGCGACGGTGGTGTGGCGCAGGGCCTCGGCGTAGTACGTACGGGCCGCCGCAGGGTCCTTCCAGAACATCGGCCGCCAGTCGAGGTCGAAGACCGTCGTCCCCGCCTTCGCCCGGTGTGCCAGGGCGGCGAGGGTGGCCGAGCGGCTCGGGTTCTCGCTGAGCCCGGTTCCGGTGATCCAGAAGACGCGGGCGTCGCGCACCGCCGCGAGGTCGAGCTCGTCGGAGCGGATGTCCAGGTCGGGGGCCTTGGGGAGGCGGTAGAAGTAGAGCGGGAAGTCGTCCGGCGGGAAGATCTCGCAGAAGGTCACCGGGGTCGGTGCGATGTCCGACGTACCGACGAAGCGGGTGTCGACGCCGTAGCCGTCCAGGGCCGTGCGGACGAAGTCCCCGAACGGGTCGCGGCCGGTCTTGGTGATCACGGCCGCGGAGTGGCCGTAGCGGGCGGCGGCGACGGCGACGTTGGTCGGGCTGCCGCCCAGGTACTTGCCGAACGTGGTGACCTCGGCCAGTCCCACGCCCGTCTGGAGCGGATATACATCCACTCCGACGCGGCCCATGGTCAGCACTTCCAACGGCATAACGCGGTTTCCCTTCGCTCCGGAGATCCCGGGGACGGTGGACTTAAAGCGCTTTAAAAACGCCTACAGCGGAGAACGATGCCTTCGCTTAAATGTCCTGTCAATAGGTTGTTACTACGAGATTTCGCGGGCCGGTGGTCAGGCCGGTGGTCGGGCCGCGAGGCCGATGGGGAACAACGGCCGCGACGGCCGATGAACCGGCGCCGCGCGCCGGTTCATCGGCGGTGTGCACGCCTGGCGACTCGGGCCCGAACCGCAGGTCGGGCCCGAGTGGGGAAGATGCCACGCGTACGGCGTACGGCATTCGGTACTCCCGGGCACCGCGGGACGCCCGAAGGGCGTGGGTGCCCGGGTGGCTGGGCCTGTCAGGGCCCGTCGGCGCTCGTCAGGACCCGGCGGCCAGGTACCCGTCGATCTTCTCGCGCATGAACCGCGAGGACTCGTGGGCTCGTTCCTCCCACGCGAACACGCAGGCGGTCAGCGTGCCGTCGAAGTTGTTCGCCTTCAGCTCCCGGAAGAGCTCGTCGAAGTCGACCTCGCCCTGCCCCATGTCCAGGTGCTGGTGGATCCGCGCCGTCGTGCCGGGCGGATTGAGGATGTACCGGTTGCCGGACGACGCCGTGTGGTCGAGGGCGTCGGCGAGGTGCACGTGGGTCAGCAGGTCGCCGGCGTACTGGATGATGCCGGGCGCGTCGTTGCCGATGTGGAAGGTGTGCGGGGCGCAGTACAGGAACGTGACGTTGGGGTGGTTGATGCCCCGGATCAGGTTGACCGCGTCGTAGCCGTTCTCGATGAAGTCGTCCGGGTGCGGTTCCAGGGCCAGGTGGATGCCCTCGCGCTCGAAGACCGGAAGGAGCTCGTCGAGGGTCTTCCAGAACTGCGCCTCGCTGCGGTCGGCCTGCTCCGGGCGGCCGTTGAACTCGGAGATCATGCTGTCCACGCCGAGGTCGGAGGCGATCTGGATGGACCGCTTCCAGTACCGTACGGCGGCCTGTCGGTCGTCCTCGTCCGGCCCGGACCAGCGGAACAGGGGCAGCATCGAGGAGATGCCGACGCCCGCCGCGTCCAGGGCCTTACGGAACTTCCGTACGGTGGCGTCGTCGACACGGGGATGCCGGAAGAACGGGATGAAGTCCTCGCGGGGGGAGAGCTCGATCCACTCATAGCCCAACTCGGCCACCACGGCGGGCAGTTCGAGCAGCGGGGTGTCGCGGATCATGTACGGATCGAGGGCGATCTTCATGAGGGAATGCCTTCGGGTCGGTAGGGGACGGTGGAGCATTGGATCGACGCGCCCTGGGCGCGCGGGTCCTCGGTGCAGTGGTCCTCGCGCTGAGGGCCGCGACCGATGTGTTCGCCGCTGTCAGCTGTTTCCATCGGAGGAAGTGGCGGCGGTGGTGGTGGGTGTTTTGAGGTCGTCGGCTTCGGGGAGTTCTTCGACGTCGACGCCGCGGACCTGGGCGAGTTCGTGTTTGAGTGCGGCGAGTTCGGCGCCGCCGGCCATGTGGTTGGTGAGTTCTTCGAGGGTGACCTCGCTGCGGGCGGCGGAGAGTTCCATGGT
>NZ_JBIRTJ010000044.1:0-8311 GCF_044334695.1 Streptomyces sp. NPDC020747
GCCGCCGAGGATGCCGATGATCTCCGAGGGGGAGGCGGTCACTGGGCGGGTTCCTTCTGGAAGGCCGTGGCCTCGGTCTCGGCCGGTGGGCGGGGGAGGTCGTCGGCGCCGCGCTTGGCCTCGCGCCGTTTCTCGGAGCTGTCGACGACGGCGGCGGCGAGCGAGTTGCCGATGACGTTCACGCCGGTGCGGGCCATGTCGACGATGAAGTCGACGCCGAGGAGCAGGGCGATGCCTTCGGCGGGCAGGCCGATGGAGTTGCCGGCGGCGATGAGCACGACGATGGAGGCGGAAGCGACACCGGCCATGCCCTTGGAGAGGATCACCAGCACGCCGACCATGAGGAGCAGGGCGGGCAGCGAGGTGTCGGCGCCGTAGGCGTTGGCGAGGAAGACCAGGGCGGCGGCCTGGTAGAGGACCGAACCGTCGGTGTTGAAGGAGTACCCGAGCGGGACGACGAACGAGGTCGTCGACCGGCTGAGACCGAACGCCTCGAGCCTGCCCATCAGCGGGGCCAGCACCGATTCGGAGCTGCGGGTGACGAAGGCGATCCCGGCCAGCCCGGCGATCGACTTCATCAACTCGACGTAGCGGATGCGGTAGACCGCGGCGATGAGAGGGAAGAGCACGCCGACGACGATGGCCAGGCCCGCGTAGACCACGGCGATGAAGCCCAGCAGGCTGCGCAGGTTGCCGAAGCCGTAGTGGGCGACGTCGTAGGAGATGAAGCCGAGGACGCCCAGGGGCGCGATGCGGATGACGTAGCCGACGACCTTGAACATCACCGAGGCGACGGACTCCAGGACGGCGGCGAAGGGCTCGGACTTCTCCCCGATCGCGGCCATGGCGACGCCCACGAGCAGGGCGAAGGTGATGGCGCCGAGCAGATTGCCCTCGCCGAACGCGGCGAAGATGTTCTTCGGGACGGCGTGCAGGACCAGTTCGTGGAAGTCGATGCCCTGGCTCATGCCGTCCAGGTCCTTGGCGTCGGCCCCCTGGACCGGGGCGCCCTTGCCGATGCCCGTGAACTTGGCCAGGCCCACCGCGATCAGCAGGATGACCGTGGTGACGATCTCGAAGTAGAGGATGGCCTTGCCGGCGATCCGGCCGACCTTCTTGACCGACTCCATGCGGGCGATGCCCAGCACGATGAGCGGGAAGACCAGCGGCAGGACCACGACCTGCACCAACACCCGGTCGAACCAGTCGAAGTCGTATGCACCGGGCCTCGGTTCCACCCTGGCCCAGGAGAAGATCCCGGCCGTCACCAGGGAGACGCCCGCCTCCTTCATCAGCGCGACGTCCTCCGCCCACACCTCCTCGGGCCACTGCTCGGGGTTGTAGTCGCCGCCGAAGGCGATGCCGGACGGGCGCAGGCGCCGTCGGGCGTCGATCGCCACTGAGTCTGTCTGTCGCATGGCGGTCAGTCTCGGAGCGTCATCGCCGCCCCGTCAAGATATATCCATTATTAATTAAAACAGCTATGATGGTGTGAGCGCCGGGACAGGTGCAGTCAGCAGACGGTTGCAGGCGAGCAAGGGGAGAGGCGCACGATGGCGGAATGCCACAGGATGGCGGGGCACGTGGCGGTGATCACCGGCGCGGCGCACGGGATCGGCGCGGCCACGGCGCGCAGACTCGCGGCCGAGGGGGCGACGGTCGTGGTCACCGACGTGGACGACACCGCCGGCAAGACGGTCGTCGCGGACATCGAGGCCGGCGGGGGACGCGCGGAGTACCTGCGCTGCGACGTCACCTCGGCCGCCGACTGGGAGCGTCTGGGCCGCCATGTCGAGGAGCGCCACGGACGGCTGGACGTCCTGCACAGCAACGCCTTCGCCCAGCTGAACAAGCCCGCCCACGAACTGAGCGAGGCCGAGTGGGACGGCCAGATGGCCGTGCTGCTCAAACCGGCCTGGCGGGCGATGAAGACCTTCGCGGCGCTGCTGCGGCAGTCGTCGGGGTCGGTCGTCCTCACCTCCTCGGTGCACGCGGTCATCGGGCTGCCGGGCCACGCCGCCTACGCCGCGGCGAAGGGCGCCCTGTGCTCGCTGGGGCGTCAACTGGCCGTCGAATACGGGCCGGACATCCGGGTCAACACCGTGCTGCCCGGACCCATCCTCACCGCCGCCTGGGAGGGGATACCGGAGCCCGACCGGGCGCGCAGCGTGGCGGCCACGGCGGCCAAGCGGTTCGGGCAGCCGGAGGAGGTGGCCGCCGCGGTCGCCTTCCTGGCGTCGGCGGACGCCTCCTTCGTGACCGGGGCCGCTCTGGTGGTCGATGGAGGATGGAGCGTCATGAAGGAGTCCTCGTGAGCGGCGCGTACGGTGCGCGGTATCAGCGACAAGGACCGGAGCGGAAACGGAGAACGTGGTGACCCATCCCGGTAAGGGGCTGCACGGCCAGGCCGTGGAGGAGCTGGGCCGGCGCATCATCCGCGGCGACTACCCTCCGGGCTCCGTCGTGGACCCGGTCAGGTTCGAGACGGAGCTCGGGGTCAGCAAGACCGTGGTCCGCGAGGCGATGCGCGTGCTGGCGTCCAAGGGCCTGCTCGAGTCGAAGCAGAAGCGCGGCACGACCATCCGGCCCCGGTCCGACTGGAACCTGCTCGACAGCGACCTGCTGCGCTGGCAGGGCAGCAGCGCTCCGACCGACGGCTTCCTGGAGGACCTCGCCGAGGTGCGGTCGATAGTCGAGCCAGCCGGAGCCCGGCTCGCCGCGGCCCGCCGCACGCCGTCCGACCTGGACGCCATGCGGCAGGCGCTCGGGGCGATGGCGGCGGCGGGGACGGACGCGGACGCCATGGTCGAGGCGGACCTGGCCTTCCACCGCGCCCTGCTGGACGCCGCCCACAACGAACTGCTGAGCCGCATGGAGGTCGTCATCGAGGCCGGGCTGCGGGTCCGCGACCGGATCGTGCACGGCGCCCGGCACTTCTCCGACTCCATACCCGTGCACCAGGAACTGCTGGACGCGGTCGAAGCGGGCGACCCGGACGCCGCCGTGGCCGCCGTCGCGTCGCTCCTGGCCCAGGCCTCCGACGACCTGGCGGCCGTACGGGCGGGGGAAGACCACGACGACGCGGCGACCGACACGCTGCCGAAGGAAACTCCTTGAAGATAACCGGACTTGAGACGTTCCTGGTGGCACCGCGCTGGCTGTTCCTGCGCATCGCCACCGACGAGGGCATCACCGGCTGGGGCGAGCCCGTGGTCGAGGGACGCGCCGACACCGTGCGCGCCGCCGTCCACGAACTGGCCGACTACCTCGTCGGCCGCGACCCGTTGCGCATCGAGGACCACTGGCAGGTCCTCACCAAGGGCGGCTTCTACCGCGGCGGCCCCATCCTCTCCAGCGCCGTCGCCGGAATCGACCAGGCACTGTGGGACATCGCAGGCAAGACCTACGGCGCCCCCGTGCACCGTCTCCTCGGCGGCCCGGTGCGGGACCGCGTCCGGATGTACGCCTGGATCGGCGGCGACCGGCCGAGCGACGTGGCGGAGCTCGCCGAGGAACAGATGAAGGCCGGCTTCACCGCCGTGAAGATGAACGCCTCGGCCGAACTCGCCCCGATCGACACCCCGGCACGCACCGCCGAGGTCGTCGAACGCGTCGCGGCCGTCCGGGAGGTGCTCGGCGACGAGCGGGACATCGCGGTCGACTTCCACGGCCGCGTCTCCACCGCCATGTCGCGCCGCCTGCTGCCCCTCCTCGAACCACTGCACCCGCTGTTCGTCGAGGAACCCGTCCTGCCGGAACACTCGGGCCACCTGCGCAGCCTTGTCGAGTCCACGAACATCCCGCTCGCGACCGGCGAACGCCTCTACTCCCGCTGGGACTTCCGCGAGGTACTGGCCAGCGGCATCGCCGTCGCCCAGCCCGACCTGTCGCACGCCGGCGGCATCTCCGAGGTGCGCCGCATCGCGGCCATGGCCGAGACGCACGACGTCGTCATGGCCCCTCACTGCCCCCTCGGCCCGATCGCCCTGGCCGCCAGCCTGCAGATCGCCTTCTCCGTACCGAACTTCCTCATCCAGGAACAGAGCATGGGCATCCACTACAACCAGCAGTGCGACCTGCTGGAGTACGTGATGGACCCCGAACCCTTCCGTTTCGAGGGCGGTTACGCCGCCCTCGGGTCCCGTCCCGGCCTCGGCGTCGAGATCGACGAGAAGGCCGTACGCCGCGCCGCCGAGACCGGACACCGCTGGCGCAACCCCGTATGGCGCGGCCCCGACGGGGCGTTCACCGAGTGGTGACCACCGTCAGGCCCCCGCACCCCACGCACAAGGAGAGCCCGCTCCCATGAACCTGGTGGAATCGCTCCGAGCCCACCGCCTGCTGGCGATCGTCCGCGGCAAGGATCCCGATGCGGCCCTGCGCACCGTACGCACCCTCGCCGAGGAAGGTGTCGCCGCCCTCGAGGTCTCACTGACCACCGCCGACGCCCTGACGGTGATCAGGCAGGCGCGCACCGACCTGGGCCCCGACGCCCTGCTGGGCGCCGGCACCGTACGCTCGGCAGCGGACGCCGCCCGCGCGGTCGACGCCGGTGCGTCCTACCTCGTCACTCCGGCGCTGGTCGACGGGCTGGAGGCGTACGGCGTACCCGTGCTGATGGGTGCCCTGACGCCGAGCGAGATCGAAGTAGCCCTGGCACGGGGAGCCGACGCGATCAAACTCTTCCCCGGCTCCCTCGGCGGACCGGACTATCTGCGGGCCCTGCGCGACCCGTTCCCCGACGTGCCCTTCGTCCCTGTGGGGGGAGTGGACGCACCGGCCGCCCGTGCGTACCTGGACCGGGGCGCCATCGCCGTCGGCGTCGGCTCACCGCTCGTCGGGGACGCGGCCGACGGCGGCGACACAGGGCAACTCCGTGCCCGTGCGGCCGAGTTCCGCAAGGTGGTCGCGGGGGAGAGGCCGTGACGGCATCGGCCGCACCGGACGTGGTGACCTTCGGCGAGACGATGGCGGCCCTCCGGGCCCAGGGCGCGCTGCGGCTGGGCGGCAGTCTCGGACTGTCCGTGGCGGGAGCCGAGTCCAACGTCGCCATCGGCCTCGCCCGGCTCGGGCACCGGGTGCGCTGGGCCGGCCGGATCGGCGCGGACGAACTCGGCGCACTGGTGCTGCGCACGCTGCGCGCCGAGGGCGTCGACACCGAGCACGCGGCCGTCGACGACACCGGCCGGCCCACGGGACTGCTGCTGACCGAACCCCGCCTGGGCACACTCACACGGGTCAGTTACTACCGCGCCGGTTCGGCGGGTTCGGCCGTCTCACCGGCCGACGTCCTGCCCGCACTGGCCCCCGGAACCCGCGTCCTCCATCTGACCGGCATCACCCCCGCCCTCGGCCCGTCGGCGGCCGAGGCGGTCGAGGCCGCCGCCGAGGCGGCTCACGACGCCGGCACGACCGTCTGCCTCGACGTCAACTACCGCTCCCGGCTGTGGTCCCACGACCGTGCCCGCACCGCCCTCAGGCCGTTGCTGGCCCACACCGACCTGCTCATAGCCTCCGAGGACGAGCTGCCGCTGGTGCTGGAACGGCCCGATGCGGGCGAGTCGGAGGCCGTGCACAGCCTCCTGTCCGCAGGTGTCGACGAGGTGGTCGTCAAACGCGGCGCACACGGCGCGACCAGCTTCACCGCCGAAGGGGCGACCGACCGTGCGGCTCGCCGGGTCGACGCCGTCGATCTGGTCGGCGCGGGCGACGCCTTCGTGGCCGGATATCTGTCCGGACTCCTCGACGGCGCGGACATCCCCGCCCGGCTGCACCGGGCCGTCACCACCGCGGCCTTCGCCGTCGCCACCCGCGGCGACTGGGAAGGCCTGCCGACACAGGACGAACTCGGTCTGTTCGACCAGCCCGACGGCACGACCATCCGCTGACCCAGGAGGCCGGACATGACATCCACAGCAGCGCCCACGGTGGTCGTGGTGGACGGGGGATACGAACTCGCCGAGGGCGGCCGCTGGGTCGACGGCCGGTATGTGTACGTCGACATCCTCAGCGGCCGGCTCTTCGAGTTGCGCGACGACGACGGGCCGGCCGTGCGCCAGCTGGCCGGCCTCGACGTGCCGTTGGGCGCCGTCGCGCCCGTGGCCGACCGGCCGGGCACCTGGATCGCCGCCGCGGGCACCGGCATCGCGCTGCTCACCCCCGACGGCGCGCTGGAATGGCTGGACCGCCCCGAGGACCGCACTCCGCTCCCCAGCCGGATGAACGACGGAGTCGCGGACCCCGCCGGACGCTTCTGGGCCGGCAGCATGGCCTACGACGGCACCCATGGCGCGGGTTCGCTCTACCGAACGGACCCCGACGGCACGGTGGCACGCGTCCTCGACGGCCTGACCATCGCCAACGGTCCGGCCTTCACCGCCGACGGCACGGCCCTGTACCTCGCCGACACGGCCGCGGGAACGATCCTCCGCTGCCGGATCGACCTGGTCTCGGGCGACCTTTCGGGCGGCCCGGAGACCTTTGCCCGTCTGAGCGAGGCCGAGGGCAGCCCCGACGGAATGACCGTCGACGACGAGGGCTGCCTGTGGGTCGCGATGTGGGGCGCCGGCACGGTCCGCCGGTACCACCCCGACGGCCGTATGCTCCAGACCCTGACGGTGCCCGCCCCGCACCCCACCTCGGTCTGCCTGCACCCCGGCGGCAACCGCCTCTTCGTCACCACGGCCCGGTACGGGGTCACGAGCCCGACCCCGGCCTCCGGTGCGGTGCTCAGTGTCCCCGTGGCGGCGAGGGCGACCGCGGCCTGCGCCTGGCGGGGCCGGAGCTGAAGGCGGCGGCCGCCCTGTCAGGCGGGTGCGGCTTCCGTGAACTGGTTGGTGTCGAAGAGCTGGTTGATGTGGCCGCCGAGCTCCGACCAGTGCTGTCCGGAGAGTTCGGCGGCGGCTCGCGCGTCGCCGCCGGCGCAGACGTCGATGAGCTGGTCGTGGTGCTCGATGGTGTTGCGGCCGCCGAGGAGCGTGGAGAACTTGCGGTAGAGGATGCGGTGGATCTGCGGGTGGAGCTGCTCGACGATCCGGCTGAGGACGGGGTTGTCCGCAGCCGCGATGGGGACGGCGTGGAAGCGGTCGTCGGCGGCGAGGGCGGCGTCGGTGTCGTTGGCGGCGACGGCCCGTTCGAAGTCCCGGTTGGCCTGGCGCATGCGCTGCCGGTCCTGCTCGGTCATGACCGGCACGGCCGTCTCGACGGCGAGCTGGTCGAGGGAGCGCAGGACGGCGAGGGTCTTCTCGACGTCGCGGCGGTTGAGGGTGGTGATCCGGGTGTAGACGCCGGGCTTGGCCTCGACCAGACCGATGTCGGCGAGCCGGGCGAGTGCCTCGCGCACCGGGGTGCGGCTGAGACCGAGACGCTCGGCGAGTTCGCCGTCCTTGACCTTTTCCCCGGGAGCGAGTTCTCCGCGCACGATGGAGTCGCGCAGACGGTGGAAGACCTCGTCGCTGAGGAGACGGCGGGAGACAGGACTGTCGAGTGACATATTGCGTACAGTACATCGCTCGCCCCTCGGTATTCCCGCCCACCCGCCTTCGTCCTCATGCGGCGCGCATCCGGCGGACCAGGGCCTGAGCCAGGACGACGGCCGGATCGATGAGGGGGACCTCGACCGTCGCGGTGGACAGCCCGAGAGGGATCTCCGTGCAGCCCGCGATGATCACCTGCGCCCCCTGGGCCGTGAGTCCGCGCGCGGCACGCGCCAGCGGCTCGCCGGCCGTGGCGTCCCGCCGGCCGGCCTTCACCGCGTGGATGGCGGCCATGACCTCCTCCCGCTGGCTGTCGGGGCCGGGCAGCACGAGGCTGATCCCGAAGCGGTCCAGCCACTCCTGATAGAGGCCCGCACGGACGGTTCCGGTCGTGGCGAGCAGCCCGGCGGTGTGCACATGGGGCCGCAGGGCGGACAGGTGACGTGCGACCTCGCCGATCATGTGGACGATGGGCAGGCCCACATGGCCGGCGATGCGGGGGACGAACGCGTGGGCGGTGTTGCAGGGGATGGCGATGACGGTGGCGCCCGCCTCGCGCAGGACGCGCCCGCCGTGGAGGAGCCAGGGGGTCGGGTCGGGGCCGTCGCCGATCAGGGCCGCGGTGCGGTCGGGGATGGTGGGGTCGGACCAGATGACCGTCCTGAGGTGGTCCTGGTCGCTGCTGCCCGGCGTCATCGACACCAGTTTGGCGTAGAAGTCGGCGGTGGCGGCCGGGCCCATGCCGCCGAGGATGCCGATGATCTCCGAGGGGGAGGCGGTCACTGGGCGGGTTCCTTCTGGAAGGCCGTGGCCTCGGTCTCGGCCGGTGGGCGGGG
>NZ_JBIRTJ010000045.1:0-8274 GCF_044334695.1 Streptomyces sp. NPDC020747
AGCCTGCCGAAGCCGTTCATCCATGCGTGGCTCCGCTCCACGACCCACCTCTTGCCGGCCTGGATCGGTGCGGGCACGCCCTTGCGGGCGATCTCAAACAGGTGCACCAGATGTACCGGGTCGGCGGTCTGCCGGGCCTCGTCCAGTACGCGGTCGCTCCACATCTGGCGCGGGGTGATTCCGGTGTGGTCGAACGCGCGGCGCAGTGCGCAGTGGCTGACGGGCGGGAGGGCGGGGTGGTGCGCTGAGTGCGTCGTCACCAGCAGGTGAGGGTTGGGCGATGCGGGCCACTGGTCACGCCGTTCCTGGAGCCATTCGTCCAGGAGGCGGTGGGTCAGCGTGTCGGGATAGACCGTGTGCAACTGGCCGCGCAAGTCGACTGTGAGGGTTGCGTGGGCAAGGTCGGGAGCGTTCATGCGCAGTTGAGCAATGTCGGTGACCTTGATGGCGTGGACGGCGACGGTGACCAGGCCGACGTTCGCGTGTGAACCGTTACGCCATCTTTTGCCCGTCCGCAGGTTGATGACGATGATTCGGCAGGCTTCCTGACTGCTCACGCCTTGCTGCATGAGCTGGAAGTATGCGGCCCGTTCCTGGTCCAGCTTCTTCGGCCCCTGCCACTGGCGTTCCTTGCGTACTTCGAAGTCCATCGCATCCCCTGGCTGGGGTGTTGCGACGACCACCAGAACTCAAGACCGGCCGGGGGCACTGTCGCGTGCGTGCGCGGTCGTGGGGGAGGGGCGTCCTGAGGGCACGCTCCAACCGGCCCGCCGATCTTCTTGAGCGTTCGCTCAAACTGGTGCTAACTTGCCGTTTGAGCGAGCGCTCAAACCGTGAGAAGGGTGAGGTGGCGGCCATGGGGTTGTACGTGGAGACCGTGATCGACGCCGATATGGAGGTCCTCTGGGAGCGGACCCAGGACCCGGCGCGGCACCAGTCCTGGGACCTGAGGTTCACCTCGATCTCCTACCTGCCCCGCGTCGAGGGAGAGCCGCAGCGCTTTCGCTACGCGACCCGGCTGCTGCCCCTCCTGTGGATCGCCGGCACCGGAGTCAGCGCGGGCGAGCGGCAGCGGTCCGACGGCACGCGCGTCTCGGTGCTGCGCTTCACCTCGGGTCACCCGCTCTCGCTGCTCGCCGAGGGCAGCGGCTACTGGCGCTACGTCCCAGGCCCCACCGGGATCCGCTTCCTGACCGGCTATGACTACTGCCCGCGCTGGGGCCGCTGTGGTGCCGTCGCCGACCGGCTGGTCTTCCGGCCGCTCATGGGCTGGGCCACCGCCTGGTCCTTTGACCGGCTGCGGCTGTGGTGCGAACGTGGGACCCACCCGCGCGCCGCCCTCGCCCGCACCCTCGGGGAGAGCGCCCTGCGCCTGGCCCTGGTCCTCGCCGCCCTGCTCGCCTCTTCCGTCGCCCCGCTCGCCCTCGCGGCGGGCACCGCCGTCCTCGCCGCCCTGCTGCCCCCGCTGCCCGGTACCCCCGCTGCACGCCGCTGTCGACGCACGCCTCCCGGGCGCGTCCGCGCACCCCGGCTGCTCGCCATCCTGGAGTCCTCGTGACCTCGATATTTCACACCCACATGGGCGCCGACTTCGGCCGCCTGCACCCCGAGATCCGGCGGCGCTTCTCCGTCGGGCTCGACAGCGGCGAAGCCTGCGTCGGGCGCGGGACGATGGAGCGGATCCGCCACGGTGCCCCTTTCGTCAAGCCGTTCCTCCGGCTCGGCGGTACGCGCAACATCCTCGTCCCGCGCGAGGGACGCCATGTGCCCTTCGTCATCGAGAACTTCCCCTACGTGGACTCCTTCGGCCGCGAGACCGTCACCTTCGTGCGGACCTTTCAGCTGCCTGACGGCCCCCACCGCTTCGACGCCACGATGGTCTTCAGCCCCGAGCGTGACTGCGTCCTCGACTACCTCGGTACCCACCAGCACCTCGCCAGCGACCTCCACATGAGCGCCGAACCCGACGGCTCGCTCCTCATCCGCTCCGGTGAGCACCGCTTCCGTGAGGGCCCCGTCGACGTTCGCGTTCCGTTCCTGATCGGAGGCGAAGCCGAGGTCCGCGAGTCGTTCGACGAGAGCACCGGCCGCTTCCGGATCCGGGTGCGGGTGACCAACCGGCATTTCGGCCTCCTCTTCGGCTACGAGGGCTCCTTCACCGCCGAGTACGTCGACGCGGGCGGGAGCGGACTCCGCGCCGACCTGCGGCCCGTCCGCGAGGAGGCCCGCGCGTGAGCGCGTCCGGCGGGGCCACTCGCCTCAAACTCCTCGAAGGGGCCCTGCGCACCCTGGTCGAGCAGGGCATCGCCAAGACCTCGGCCCGCTCGATCGCGACCACCGCCGGGGTCAACCAGGCGCTGATCTTCTACCACTTCGGTTCCGTCGACGAGCTCCTCGCCGCTGCCTGCGTGCACGGCGCCGAGCAGCGCGTCTCCCGCTACCGCGAGCGGCTCGCCGCCCTGGAGTCCCTCACGGAACTCCTGACCTTCGCCCGCGCGATGCACGCCGAGGAACGGGCCGCCGGCCAGGTGGCCGTCCTCGGTCAGCTGCTGGCCGCCGGCCAGACCGCTCCCGCCCTTGCGGCCGCGACCTCCGCTGGGCTCGCGCTGTGGATCGAGGAGCTGGAGGCCGTCCTGACCCGGCTACTCGCCGCGACCCCCCTGGCAGCCTTCGCCGACCCCGCTGGCCTGGCCCGTGCTGCGGCCGCCTCCTTCGTCGGCATCGAACTGTACGAGGGCGTCGACCCCGAGGGTGCCGCCCGCGCCCTGGACTCGCTCGAACAGCTCGCCGTCCTCGCTCAGGCCCTGGAAGGACTCGGCCCCCTGTCCCAACGGGCGGTCACCCACCGGCTGCGCCGCCGCACCCGAGACTGACCCGGCGTCGCCTCGCTCGGCCAACGCGGCGCACCCATTGTCGGTGAGCGCAGGCTCGGCCGGACGGGCCAACTGCGGTGCTCAGTGAGCCCCTTCCAACCTCCCGCGTCAGCTGGGCAGTTGGCCTGGCAGACGGGTGAAGCCCCTGGTAGATGGGTTTTCGACCAAGAGAACCGTCTCCACCAGAGGCTTCGCATGCCTATTTACCCGTCCGGCGTCGACGTGTCCAGCTCTGCCCTCCGCTTCCTCGCCGCCCGCCTGAGGGAACGTCGCCACGCTCTCGGCACCCGATGGCGGTGCCTGAGTGCGGGCCGGCAGGCCCTGCTTACGCTCGCTCACCTGCGCAACGGCCAGCCCTATGCCCAGCTCGCAGCCGGTTTCCGGGTCGGCACCACAACCGTCTACCGGTACGTCAACGAGGCCGTCGAGCTCCTGGCCGCCCTCGCCCCCACGCTCGCCGAAGCCATGCGGGCCGCGTCGATGAAGGCGTATCTGATCCTGGACGGGACGCTTCTGCCGATCGACCGGATCGCCGCCGACCGTCCCTTCTACTCGGGCTGTGAGGATGATGGCCGTGTCGTTCCGGTCGTGGCCTGACTCGTACTCTGGCTGGCTGCTGTGCCTTGTGTTTGATCTGTCGGCCCGGCCGGATCGACGTGTACCAGCACCGGGCCGACGGAGCGTGTCCCGATAGGGGCCTTGGCCTAGAAGGGCGTAGGGGCGGCCGCAGGTGTCGAGTTCGACCTTGCGGGTGTCGAAGTGGTCCTCGAATGCGGACCACTCGTCGGTCGTGGCGGGTCGGTATTCGGCCTGAGGCCGCAGATGCCGGCGTTGTCGAGGAACTGCTGGTAGTGGCGGGTTACGTCTTCGTCGAAGACGGCGACGTAGCCGCGGGTGGTCTGCAGACTCAGGTGGCCCAGGAGGGCGGCGCCGATGTGGATGGGGACACCGTTGTTGACGAGGTCGGTCGCAAAGATGTGCCTTGTGGCCGCAGAGGCCGTGTGCGGATGAGCCTGTGTGCGATTGAGCAGGTGCGTCGCTTGGGACACGTTCGCGCTGCATATCGCCGGTCGTGTTGCATTCCGCGAGAGTCTCTGTGATGCGGTCACCCTGTGGGTGGCTGAGGCAGGGCATGGGCGATCGTTGAGCTCACGGTGGCGACGCGGTGAGCCAGGTCGCCGGCAGGGATGTCGATGAGTTCGTAGCCGAACGCGCGGTAGCTCTCTTCGTGGATCTTTTCGAAAGCCAGTGATTCCTGGAAACTGATCCGGCGGGCCGCGGTCGGCTCGCAGAACCCTAGATTGCGGACGAAGAGCACTGTCCGCTCGTAGACCCCTTCCGAGGTGATCCGTTCGAGCTCCGTGGCCAGTGCCGGGGACACCGGCCACCCCAAGTAGGCGGCAAGGGCGTGGGTGCAGACCGGTGACCGGTCGAACACCTGAACAGAGTCGGTGGCCTCCGACTGTCGCTGCCGCTGCAGAGCGACGATGTCGTCGATGAAGGACATCCGTGTCCATGGCTGGTCCTCGCCCAGCGCCTGCGCTCGTGCGATGACCGCCGTTGCCGCCTCCTCGACAACGCCGTAGCCAAGCTCGTCCAGGCACCGCAGGATTGATGTCTTGCCCGCGCCCGGCGTGCCGGTGAGAACGTACCGCCGCATGATCCGAGAACCCTTTCTTGCAGGTCAATACAGGTCCACTGGTCACCGTTTGGGTCTCCGGCGGAGGCAACGAGCCAGTGGAGCCGTGGGGGATGGGGATGGGGGACACAGGTGGATCCTCGAACGGCTGATATGCCGGAGACGCCCCTGATGCCCCAGGCGCTGAGCAAGGCAACCACGGCCAGATTGCTCAACGTCCTTCTTCGTTCCAGTACATCCTGTCGACCGGAGTCTCGGCAACCACCGCTGAGCAAACCGGGTGTCAGAACGAACCGTTCAGGAGTCCAGCCGCATCAACTGCCTGTCCCGATGACGGTGCTTCGCGGTGCGGGCAGACGGCTCACCCTGCTTGCCCCGGCGACGGCGGCGCGGAGCCGGATGATCTCCTCGTGCTGGGCGGCGAGCCGGGCCAGGGCCTGAGTGCGGAAGTCCGTGAGTTCGTCGATCGTCTGTTCCGACTGGGCCAGCCGTTCCCTGAGCTTGATGCTCTCCGTCTTGAGCCGGACGATTTGGGCTTCGCGGGGGTCGGGGATCTCCTCGGCCTGCTGCAGGGCCTGAAGGCGTCGCTCGAACTCAACGCGCAGGTGGGAGTAAGGGCGGGTGCCGTAGAACGCGGTCCGGTCGACTGCAGCCTCGACGGCGAGGGTATTGATGTCGCACTTTCCGCCGGGCGGGATCTCGCCGCGAAGGAGCCGGTCCATGGCGGCCCGGATGCGGTTCTCGTTCTCGTTCCGTTGTGCTGGGGTGATCCTCATGCGGAGTCCTCGTGGAGTTGGTCGAGGGCGGCTGCGTCGATCTCGGCGATGACCCGAAGCGCCCGGTCATAGTCGTTCTGCAGACGGGCGTGTTCTGTCTTGGGCGTCTTGCCCAGGTCGCCGAGGAAGGTTCTCGTCCGTTCGGCGTGCTCGGCCCAGACGGGCCGGTGGCAGGGGTGGTGGGTGGCTTGCCGGCAGCGGGCGGAGTCACACATCCCGGCCAGCGGGCGGTCGGCGGTGGGGGTGCCGGCGAGTTTGAGGCAGAGCGCCCGGGAGGAACGGAACGTCCTTGCGGCCGGTCCCCACGACCCCACCCACCTGCACTGGGCGCGCTTGCCTCGTCGTCAAAAGTTCTCGTAGATCCATGGACCAGTACCGCCCCTTGCCGTCGTCGGGCTCGAAGGCTGCACTCTCACTTCGCTGAGATGGTGCAGTCAACACACCACACACGGCCTGCCCTATAGGCCGATCGGAGCGGCTTCGCCACGATCCCCTCAACACCAGTTCCCTCGAGCGACTCGTACCAGAGCAGGGCCTCGGCCAGGTCGGTGGTCGACCAGACGGCAACGATCGTCGGACCGAGTCCGGCGAGCACGTCCAGGAGGACCTGGCGGCGCTCTGTGTACGGGCGCGGGCGCAGGTCGGGGAAGCCCCCCGCAGAGTGGGCCAGGATGTCGAACACGGAAGCGCACGGGTTCGCGGATTCTTGGAGCGGTCTGCGGGCGAACCCACACGAGGGTCTTGGGTTGGTGCCAGCCACAGTGGCGAGTTCGCGGCGATCAGGAGCAACGGACGGGCCGTGGAAATCCGGCCCCCTGATGCTCACCGCCCCGTCGGCTGAAGGGCCGCTGGACAATCGCCGAGAGGGTTCCTAGACTAATAATCTAGATGCAGAATAGTAGTCTAGTTGGAATCTTCAAGATGGGGCCTCGTGGGACGCGTCGTTGATGGTGTGGAGAGGGCCGAACGCGAGGGCATCGTCACAACGGCCTCGGCCGAGGCAGACGAGCACCTCATCCGTGAGGCCGAGAAGATCGCTGTTGCGCTGGGCCGCATGTTCCCGGGCCTGTGCGAGGTGGTGCTGCACGACCTTCGGGACCCGCAGCACGCGATCCGGGCGATCGAGAACAACCTCTCCGGCCGCGAGGTCGGCGACTCCGTCACAGAGCTGGGCCTGGCTCGCATCGAGGACCCCGGCTACCCCAGCGTCATCCAGAATTACCCCAACCAGTTCCCCGACGGCCGCCCGGCCAAGAGCACGTCCATTGGGATCAAGAACTCCGCCGGCGAGTACATCGCCGCCCTCTGCCTGAACCTCGACGTGTCGGTGCTGTCACCGGTGACGCTCGCTTTGTCGAACCTCGTGGCCACGGACACCGAGCACCGCGAGCAGGCCCTGGAGACCCTGCGGGACCGCAACGCGCGCGAGCTGCGCCAGGCGGTGGAGGAACTGGCCGCGGAGCGCGCCGCGACTCCCCGATCGCTGAGCAGACAGGACAAGAAGGCAGTCGTACGGCAGTTGCACCAGGACGGTTACTTCGACTCGCGTGATGCCGCGCAGACCATCGCGAACCTGCTCGGCGTGTCCCGGGCGACCGTCTACAACTACACCAAGTAAGGGGCACTTCGTGACCGGCGCCGGATCGACCACCGACCCCGTGCCCGCTCCCTCGTCCGGCTCCGGCCCGTCACCGGCCGCGCGCCCTCTGCTGCACATCACCGAGGAGCAGACCGCCGCGCTCGTGGACGAGGACCTGGCCCTGACAGCGGCCCGCGCAGCCTTCGCCGTCGACCTGCTGGCCCGCGCCGGCACCACCACGCTGGCCGTCTTCGGCACCGGCCACCAGGCTGGCTACGAGGTGGCGGCCGTCAGCCGCATCCGGCCCCCCCCCGGTGAGGTCCTGGTTGTGGGACGCACCGCCGAGCATGCCGAGCGTATGGCCGCAGCACTGGCAGCCCAGGGGAATACCGCCCGGAGCGTGGGCGCCGAGGAAGCCTGTACCCGGGCCGATGTGATCGTCACCGCCACGACCGCCCGGGCCGACACTCCGCCGCTGTTCGAAGCTGCGTGGGTCCGCCCCGGTACGCACGTCTCCTGCATGGGTGCCGACGCTCCCGGTAGGCGGGAACTCCCGCCCGAACTGTTCGCCCGCGCCCGTGTCTTCTGTGACCTTCGCGAGCAGGCCCGCCGCATGGGTGAAAGTCGGCATGCCTCGGCCCAGACGGTCCTCATCCCACTCGGCGAGGTCCTCACCCAACGCGCCACGGGACGCACCGACGACAGCGACATCACGGTCTTCGACAGCTCCGGAATCGGCCTGCAGGACTTGTACCTGGGCCTGGCCCTCCTGAAGAAGATGGACATCTCCCTGTGAACAACCCCGCACCCGCGACCAGCCCCAGCGTCGCCCGGACGCTTGCCGATCCCGACACTCCGTTCGCCGTCGTCGACGTCCACAAGGTGCGGCGCAACATCGAGCGACTGGCAGCCAGAGCCGACCGGCTCGGGGTCGCCCTGCGCCCTCACGTGAAGACGGCCAAGAGCCTCGACGTCGCCGCCCTCCTGCACCATGGCACCCCCTGTCCCGTCACGGTCTCTACCCTCGCCGAGGCCGAGACGTTCGCCGACGGCGGCTACACCGACATCACCTACGCCGTCGGTATCGACCCCCACAAACTCCCGCGCGTCCTCAAGCTGCTGCGCCGCGGCGTCACCCTGCGCGTCCTGCTGGACAGCTCCGAGCAGGCGGAGTTCGTCGTCGAAGCCTCCCGCCAGGCGGGCCTTCCAGTCCCCGCTCAGATTGAGATCGACTGCGACGGCCACCGCGGCGGCCTCAAGCCCGGCGCACCCAAGCTCGTCGAGATCGGCCGCATCCTGCATGACGCGGGCTGTCTAGTGCTGTGGCCGCGTTGGTTCGCCGGGTCGGCGGTCGTGGCGGTTGGATGTGCGGTGACGTCCGATCCGATCGCTGGAGGAGCGGTGGCC
>NZ_JBIRTJ010000046.1:0-7628 GCF_044334695.1 Streptomyces sp. NPDC020747
TCGCGCACCGGGAACGACTCGTGCCAGTCGAGGCCGAGTCGTGGCATGTCCAACGAGACCGTGGCCTCCTGGGTGTGGTGAGGGTCGAGGTTCACCACCACCAGAACCGTGTCGGACTCGTCGTGCTTGCTGTACGCGATCACCGCGTCGTTGTCGGTGTCGTGGAAGTGGAGATTCCTGAGCCGGCGCAGTGCGCTGTGCTGCCGTCTGATCCGGTTCAGGGAACCGATGAGAGGCGCGATGGAGCGTCCGTCACGCTCGGCCGACTCCCAGTCCCGGGGCCGCAGCTGGTATTTCTCCGAGTCGAGATAGTCCTCACCGCCAGCCCTGAACGGAGTGTTCTCGCACAGCTCGTATCCGGCGTACATTCCCCAGGCCGGCGAAAGAGTCGCCGCCAGAACGGCCCGTACTTCGAAAGCCGGCCGGCCGCCGTGCTGGAGGTACCCGGGCAGGATGTCGGGAGTGTTCACGAAGAAGTTGGGACGCATGTACGCGGCGACATCGGCACTGGAGAGTTCGGTGAGGTATTCGGTCAGTTCGGCCTTGGTGTTGCGCCACGTGAAGTAGGTGTACGACTGCTGGAAACCGACGCGTGCCAGGGCATGCATGATCTCCGGGCGGGTGAACGCCTCGGCCAGGAAGACGACATCGGGGTCTGTGCGGTTGATGTCCGCGATCACCTGCTCCCAGAACACCACCGGCTTTGTGTGCGGATTGTCCACGCGGAAGATCCGTACACCGTGGCTCATCCAGAACCGCAGAATCCGCCCGGTCTCGGCGACCAGCCCCGGCATGTCCTTGTCGAAGGCGATCGGATAGATGTCCTGGTACTTCTTCGGCGGGTTCTCGGCGTACGCGATCGTGCCGTCCGAGCGGTGGTGGAACCACTCCGGGTGCTTCTCCACCCACGGATGGTCCGGCGAGCACTGGAGCGCGAAGTCCAGGGCGACTTCGAGACCCAGCTCCGCCGCGGTACGCACGAATGCGTTGAAGTCGTCGATCGTGCCCAGATCCGGGTGGACGGCGTCGTGCCCGCCCTCCGGCGAGCCGATCGCCCAGGGGACCCCGACATCCTGACGGCCTGCCGACAGATTGTTGTTGGGGCCTTTGCGGAAGGTCGTGCCGATGGGGTGGACCGGTGGCAGGTACACCACGTCGAAGCCCATCTCCGCGATCGCCGGCAGCCGTCGCGCGGCGGTCCTGAAGGTGCCGGTGACCGGCGGCTTGCCGTCCTCGACCACCGCGCCCTCCGAGCGCGGGAAGAACTCGTACCAGGAGCCGTACAGCGCCCGCTCCCGCTCCACCAGCAAGGGCAGCGGGGCCGATCGGGAGACCCGTTCCCGCAGCGGGTGGTCGGCCAGCGCCGTGTCCACGTCCGGGGTCAGGGCGGCGGCGAGGCGGGCGATCGGTGGCCGGGCCTCGTCGCGCAGAGCGTCCACGGCGGTCAGTACCGCCGCTCGCCCCGCCTCCTGCGGGACTCCGGAGGCGGCCCGCTCGTACAGTTCGGCGCCCTCCTCCAGGACCAGCCCGACATCGATGCCCGCCGGAATCTTGATGCCGGCGGCCCGGCGCCAGGTGGTCACGGGGTCGGACCAGGCCTCCACCCAGTAGACCCAGTCGCCCACCGCTCCGGGGGTGACGTCGGCGCCCCAGCGGTCGGTGCCGGGGGCCAGTTCGCGCATCGGGGTCCAGGGGCCCGTACGGCCCTGTGGATCACGCAGGACCACGTTCGCGGCGACCGCGTCGTGGCCCTCGCCGAAGACGGTGGCGGTGACCTGGAAGGTTTCACCCGGGACCGCTTTCGCCGGACGGGTGCCGCGGTCGACGGCCGGTCGGACATCCACCACAGGGACGCGTCCGATCGGGGCGATGGGCACGCGGCCAACAGGGGGGACACGGCCGTCGGCCGGGTTGTCGGTCATGGATCTCACCTCCGTCGTCTTCTGCGAACTTCTGCGCCTACTTCGCTGTGCTCGCGTTCTTCGCCGCACTCGCTGTTGTCGCCGTTCTCGCGCCCGGTCCGAGCCGGGCAGCAGCGTCGGAGACCCCGTTACGCCACAGGGCTTGCCGCGAGACCGTCGGACCGGCCGGACCGGCCGGACTTGGCGGAGCGCCTGCCGTCGGCCGGGCCGCCGTTGGCCCGTTTCCGGCGGCGGGCGCCCGGCCCGACCGCCAGATAACGCTCGGCGGCGTGCACGGCCTCCCGCGCGCAGCGTTTGCCCATCAGCACGCACAGCGTGTAGCCCGTGTCCTCGAAATTGCCCCGCGCCGCACGGTCGGCGGGGGCCGCGAGCATCATGCGTTCCCAGGCTCGGTACAGCTCCAGATGCCTGGCGACCTCGGTTTTGGCAGGCAGCAGCATTTCACTGGTCACCTTCCGCTCCCTCGAATGCGCACGGTTCGCCCGGATCGTGCGTGAAGCCCGTGCACGGAGAGGCATCGACCGACTACAGCGGCCGACGCCCTCACCCATGGTGCACGCGACGACACTCAACGTCCTGTTGTCGCTTCAACTACATCGGGCGCTCGCTCGTGTTGCACGAATGGAGTACCGCTCCCACTCTGGGACTTACTCAGGAGCGATCACCGCTCACGCTTCGTGTTCGGGGCTCGGCCCGCAGGGGCGAGGAGAAGCAAGAGCTTCGCCGGTGAGGAGCCAACGACGATGAAGACCGTAGTGCCCTGCTACTACCACCTCGACGTGGAAGTCAGTCCGGAGCGGGTCGACCAGGTCAGGCGCATTCTGGCCGCCCATCTCCGGCACTGGAACCTTGAGAACCTCGTCGAGCCCGTCTGCCACTGCGCCGATGTGCTGCTCCGCTCGATCGGGGAGCACGCGGCCGACAAGAACACCACCATCGAGATGTGGTGGAACGGCCAGCACCTCATCACCGCCGTCGCCGACAGCGACGGCGGGTTCCACCCGGAGTCCGCCACACCCGGCTGCCTGGCCCGCATCGCCGCGCTGAGCGACGGCTGGGGCTGTTGCGGCACGGACACCGGCGGAAAGATCGTCTGGTTCTCGCGCCGGGCACGCGCCATCGAGCGTGCCCCGCTGGTCCCGGCCGGCCCCGCGCCCAGTCTGCGCGAGGCCCGGCGGGCGCCCCGCGAGCTGCCCGTACCGGCGATGGCGATCTCCACGCCCGTGGGTTCGTTCGCGGACGAGGCCGCCGCGATGGCCTTCGGTCAGCTCCGAATCTCCGTGGAGAACGCCGCACCGGCCCGTCACCGCTCAGGCGGTCGGGACCGGTGGCGTTCCTCGCCGGGGTCCGCCGACAGCCCGTTGCCCATCAGGTTTCCCTGACAGGAGAGGGGAGCCCGGCGGTCCGGCTAGGTACTCGGGCAACTCCGTCTGTAGGCGACGTCCTGGACGTAGCGGTCCCAGTCGTCCCGCGACAGCCCGGTGGTCACGCGACGGCAGACGGTCCGCGCCGCACGGTCCGGGGTGATCCCGTACGTCTGCAAGGGGGCGTGGTCCCCTGCGGCGTAGAGGCTGCCGCCGTCGGGGCCGAACGCCAGGGCGCGGACGGTGTCGCCCGGTGTGGTGAGCGGGGATCCGACCCGTCGGCGGGAGGGGACGTCCCAGAGCTGCAGGGTGCCCTCGTCACCCGCGACGGCGAGCGTGCGGCCGTCGGGGGAGAAGGCCAGGGCCGACACGTACTGGTAGGTGGTCGTGTCCGGGTCGGCGAGGACACCGAGCCGTCGGGCCAGCCGCCCGTCCCAGAGGACGACCCGGCCGGAGCCGTCACCGACGGCCAGATGATCACCGTCGGGGCTGAACGCCAGAGCGGTCGACTTGCCCGGGCTTCTGACGGACGGCAGCCGGGTGCCCGCGGGCATGCGGTACGCTTGCCCGCGCTCGGTGACGAGCAGGTCGCCGTCGGGATGAGGGGTCACCGCACCGACGGAGCCCGGGAGTGCGCCGACGACGGTCCGGCGGCGGAGGTCCCAGACGCGGGTTGCTTCGGACACGGACCCGGGCAGCGGGGAGAGGAGCAGCGACCGGTCGCCGGCGCCGAAGGAGATGTCCGACAGCGCCTCGGCGCCGACTTCGTCGGCGCCGAGGGTGGTGGTGACGCGTCGCCGCGGAATGTCGTAGAGGGACACCTTGGTCGTGGGGGGACCAGACGCGAAGTCCACCACGCCGTAGGCGAGTTCCTTGCCGGTGGAATCGACGGCGAGCAGGGCATCGCAGCCTCCGAACGCCGCATCTTCCGACGGGGCTGGGCACGGCAGACGCGGAGGTTCGGCCAGCAGTCGCCCCGTACGAACGTCGACCACGCGGAACCGAAGGTGCTTCCCGTCCTCGTCGACGGCGGCGACGGCAAGAGTCCTGCCGTCCGGGCCGAACTCGACGGCCAGGGCGGCGGAGGGCTCCCAGCGGGTGTTCACCGCGCTGCCCACGTTCAGCGTGTGGACGGCCGGTCCCCATGAGCCCTCCGGGCCGCCGAGGTACCGGACGATGCCGGCCTCGGTGTCCACCCTGATCTCCTGGACGGTCTCACCGGCCAACTGGTGCCGTACGACCGGGAAGTCGGGTGAGTCCATCCGCCAGACCAGGATCTCCTCGCCGTCCGACGCCACCAGGAACGAGCCGTCCGCACTGAGTCGAGCGACCTTCAGACCGGGATACGTGACCGCGGGAAGCTCCTTGCCCGACGCGACCTCCCATGCCCGGAATCCGGTGGCGTCGATCAGCCCCAGATACCGGCCGTCGGGCGTGAACTCGATCCGTTCCTTGACGCACTGCTCGACGGTCGCCCTGGGCAGCCAGGGCGCGGGCAGGCGGCGCTTCTCGGTGACATCCCACAACTCGAAGCGTTCGCCCGGGAGGCACAGGGCCAGCAGACGGTCGTCCGCGCTGACCGTGGCATCCGTGAAGGCGGGGTCGTCCGTCAGAGCCGTACCCCGGCCGTCCTTCTGCTGCCGGTTCTTGTGTGCGGTGAGCCTCGCCCACTCCACTTCGGAACCGGTCGCCCCGTCCGCCTTCGTGTCCGTGTCGCGTGCGATCTCCAGGAGCTTTTGCCGGGACCGGGCGTCCCAGAGTTGTACCCGGCGCTCGGATCCCTCTGCGTGGTAGACGAGGAGGCTGCGACCACTTGTCCCCATCTCGACGCCGCCGTCGGCGACGCCCAGCGGTTTCCCCTCGCGACGCCCCGTGGCGAGGTTTCGCAGCGCGACCCTTTCCCCGTCGAACTCGGGGATCCACGACGCGTCCGCCCGGACGAACCCCACGTCCTTCGCCGCGTCGCCGAGCCCTGGCCAGGTGGCCGTACGCCGTCCCGCCCCCACGTCCCACCGGGTCACCTGATCGGTTCCGACGCTGAGCAGCGTGCGGCCGTCGGCGCTGAGATACCGCATCGTCTCGTCGGTGCCGTCGGGATCGGTGAACACGGCCTCGTTCCGCTGCGCCGCGGCTCCGAGCAGCGCGGAGCGCGTCTCGGGAAGGTCGGCGACGCGCCACGCGGCGAGGCTGAGCCGCATCGCCGTGACCGGGTCGGACAGGCGCAGACTCTCCGCGACTCCGACGAGCCGACGGGCCTCCGCCTCGATCCGCCGCCGCTCGCCGGACCGGCTCTCCTGCCAGGCGACGAGTGCCGCGACGAGGCTGAGCACCACGAGGACGGACACGACGACCGTACGATTCCTGCGGCCTCGCTGTTCACCCCGGCGGGCGTCGAGACCGGCGGCGAGGAACTCCCGTTCCAGCGGGGTGAGATCGTCCGTGGCGCCGAACTGCTCCTCGGCGGTGGACAGTCGCACACCCCGGTAGAGGGAGCCCGCGTCCCGTCCGAGGTCCTGCCAGGTGGCCGCCGCCTCGGTGAGCCGGTGCTGGGACCTGAGCCGCTCGCGGTCCTCGTCGATCCAGGTACGCAGCCGGGGCCACGCGGTGAGGACGGCCTCGTGGGCGAGGTCGACGGTGTCCTCGTCGAGCGTGATGAGGCGCGCGCGGGCGAGTCGTTCGAGTACGACATCCGTGTCGGCGTCGGTGTCCGGGTCCGTGTCGGCGTCCGTACCGCCGCCCAGCGCGGTGAGTTCCGTGCGCCGGGTCGGACGGCGTGTGTCCCCGGTGCCCTGACCCGGGCTCACCAGGCGGAGCAGGATGCGACGGGCGGCGTCGGCCTGCGGGCCGTTGAGGCTTTCGTAGAGTTCCTCGGCCGTGCGGGCGATCGCCCCGTGGAGGCCTCCCGCGGCGTCGTACGCGGCCTCGCCCAGCGCTCTGCCCCGGCGCCTGCGCCAGGTTTCAAGCAGGGCGTGGGACATGAGGGGCAGGCCACCGGGCTCGTCCTGGATCTCGGCGATGATCCGCGAGGTCAGCGTCCGTTCGACGATCAGACCCCCGAGTGCGGCCGGTCTCACGATCGTCTCACGCAGCTCTTCCGTGCTCATGGGAGCCACCAGGAGCGTCGCCTCCTGTGCGGCCTGCGCGAGCCGCCGGTACCGGGCGCAGTGTCCGTAGAAGTCGGCGCGGACCGCGACGACGACGCGAATGCCGTGATCGGGGCGGACGGCGGTGAACAGCAGGTCGAGGAAGCCTTTCCGTTCGGCGGGATCGGCGCAGAGGGTGAAGAGTTCCTCGAACTGGTCCACCACGACGACGGTTCCGGAGCGGGTGGTGCCCGGATCCAGGATGTCGGCGTGGGTGCGCGCCGGGTGCGGTCCAGGGGTGAGGATGCGGATCGTCGCGGGCCGGACGCGTGGCGGGTCGGTCTGCTGGAGGCGGGGGATGAGACCGGCGCGCAGCAGTGAGGACTTGCCGCTGCCGGACGGGCCCGTCAGGACGACGAAGTCCTTGTCCCCGACCAGGTCCACGAGTTGGCCGACGAGGTGGTCCCGGCCGAAGAAGCGATCGCTGTCGCTCGCCTCGAACCGGGCCAGACCGGGGTAGGGAGCCTCCGCGTCGTCGGCGGCGGCACGGCTCTCCTCGGCCGCGTCCTGGGCGGTTTGATGCCACCGCCGCTCCCACTCGTCGCGGTCCCCGCCGCACACCTCGACATAGGCGAGGGTCACCGGCAACGAGGCCAGCCGGTCTCCGGCCGCCGCCTGCGCGAGTGTGGCCGCGGAGTAGTGCGCCTGCCGAGCCATCGCGCGGTAGGTGATCCCACCTGCCTCCCGACGCAACTTCCGTAGCTCGTACGCGAATTGCGCGACAGGCCCGTCGGCAGGATCCAGTGGCCGCTCACGACGTCCCATCGCATCCCCCGTCGCCGTGTGCGTGTGTCGCCCCCGCACGCTACGAATCCGGGCGGCGTTGGGGAAAGAGGCATGGCGAGAACGCACCACTCGCGCCACGAAATTGTCTGAAGTGGCGACAGGGGACTGCCGGACAATGCCCCGACCGGGAAAGGTGAGGTCATGGCGGGCCGGTGCGATCCCCGTGGACGTACGGGGAAGTACGTGGGCGTACGGGGGAACACGGGGGAGCGTTCCACGATGCCGGCCCGCCGACGCCGGACGGGGGACAGCGCCGGGCGGGTGGCGTTCCGGGCGGCCGGGTCAGGGGGAAGCCCGGCCTTCCGGAACACCACGACGCGCTTCTAGTGCTGTGGCCGCGTTGGTTCGCCGGGTCGGCGGTCGTGGCGGTTGGATGTGCGGTGACGTCCGATCCGATCGCTGGAGGAGCGGTG
>NZ_JBIRTJ010000047.1:0-4778 GCF_044334695.1 Streptomyces sp. NPDC020747
GCTGTCTCCGGGCCCCCCCGGCTTTACCCCCACTTATATTGGTGAGTCCCGGTCCCCGGGGGGGTGGGGGTTTTTTTGGGGGGGGGGGGGGCCCCCCCCCCCCCCCCCGCCTCTTCGCCCGTGCTCAGCCCGCCTCGACGAACTCCTTCGCGTGCTGGAGCGTCACCAGGCTGTTGCCGCCCGCCGCGCGCCGGATGAAGTCACGGGCGGACGCCACCGTGCCGGACTCCCCCAGGACCTTCGTGATGTTGGCCTCGTTCACCGTGACCGTGTGCCGGGAGACGGCGAGGACACCGCCATCGGTCTGAGCGAGGGACCACTCGCCGGTGTGCGCGGCCATCAGGGACGGCGGCACCAACTGCTTGTACGCGATCTTCAGCTCGTCCGCCAGACAGATCCGGATCGACTCCGTGGTGTGGACCGATCCGTCCTTCGCCAGCGTGTCCATGGACATCGCCTGGACGCCCGGCACGTCTTCCCTCAGGTCGAGCCGTGCCACGTGCGGCAGCCGCCCGGGCCACTGCGCCGCCCGGTACAGGAAGTCGTACACCTCCCGCGCCTCGCCCTTGACGGTCACCGAGTCCTCGAACGAGAAGACCAACTCGCCCATCCGGTGCCAGCGTTCGGCGACCGCCTTGATGTTCGCCAGCTCCGTGCCGCTGTTGCGGTCGGTGGCCGTCCTGATCCACTCCAGACTCCCGGGGTCGTCGTCGACGGCGGTGAAGTCATGGGTGAGGGCCAGCCGGGTGCCGCCCTCGGGCCGGGCTTCGGCGGTCCACGTACCGGACATGGAGGCCACCGGGGCGGAGGACACCTCCTGCCGGAACTCGACGCGGAGCGCCTCGGGTCGACGCACCCGCAGCGAAGTCCACGTCTTCACCTCGTCGTTGGCGGTCGCCCAGATGCGCAGCCGCTCGGTCGGGCCGTCCAGCGGCGTCTGCTCGACCCGGAGCGTCGGCGCGAAGTGCTGTGGCCACGCGGCTGCTTCGGCGATCACCCGGTAGACGGTGTCCGCAGGTGCGTCGATGCCGATCTCGTGACTGGTGTGCTCGGACTGCTGGGAGGACACGTGCCCACCTCTCCTCGGATGAACGGGGCGAACCGGTCAGTAGATGCCCAGGCCGCCGCAGACGTTCAGGGCCTGCGCGGTGATCGAGGCGGCGGTGTCGGTGACCAGGTAGTCGACCAGACCCGCGACCTCCTCGGGGGTGGAGTAACGACCCAGCGGGATCTTGTCGTTGAACTGGGAGAGCACCTCCTCCTCCGAGATGTCCAGGGTGTCCGCGTACGCCCTGCGAACGCGCACGGCCATCGGCGTCTCCACATACCCGGGACACACGGCGTTGACGGTGACCCCGGTCCTCGCCAGCTCCTTCGCCAGCGCCTTGGTGAAGCCGATGACGCCGGCCTTCGCCGCCGAGTACGGGGCGCCCAGGGGGACGCCCTGCTTGCCGCCCGTGGACGCGATGTTGATGATCCGTCCCCGCTCCGACCCGTCGAGACCACCCGCCCGCAGCGCCTCGCGCGTGACGAGGAAGACGCTGTTGAGGTTGGTGTCGATCACGTCGTACCAGAGCTCGTCGGGAATCCGCGCGGTCACTCCGCCGCCGCTGCGCCCCGCGTTGTTGACCAGCACGTCGATCGGCCCGAATCGCGCGACGGCCGCCGCGACCAGAGCGCGTACCGCTTCCGGCGACCGTACGTCCGCGGCCGCGCCGTCCACTTCCAGGCCCTCGTCGGCCAGTTCCTTCACGGTCGCATGCACGGTGTCCTCGGAGCGTGCGCACAGGAAGACCCGCAGACCGCGGGCCGCCAGGGCGCGCACGACTGCCAGGCCTATCCCGCTGGTTCCGCCCGTGACCAGGGCGACGCTCGTGTTCGTGGTCTCCATCGGCACTCCGTCCGCTCGTCTCCTCGACTCCTCACGCACGATCTCGTTCTCGGCTCAAGGATCGGCCGAACGTCCCTGGAGCAGCGGTGGCCACAGTCGGGGGCGTGGTGGACACGATGGTTATCGGCGGTACCGGCTACGTCGGACGACAGGTGTGCGACGTCCTCTCCGGACTCGGACACGACGTGCTCGCGGTCGGCCGCGACCCGGCGAAGGCCCCACCGGGCCTGCCCTTCGCCCCCCTCGACCAGCCGGACGCGCTGGAAGGTCTCCTCACAGCCGTCCGGCCGCGGGTCGTCGTCAACGCGGCCGGCGGGGTGTGGGAGGTGAGCGACGCACAGATGCTGGGCGCGAACGTCGCCCTCGTCGAACGACTGCTCACCGCGCTGGTGCGGGCGGCCCGTCGTCCGTGCCTGGTGCACCTCGGCTCGGCACATGAGTACGGCGGCGCACCGCACGGCACGAGCACCCACGAGAGCACACCGACGAACCCGCGCACGACCTACGGCCTCGCCAAGCTCCGCTCCACGCGCCTGGTCTGCGCCGCGTTCGACGGCGGGCTGCTCGCCGGTACGGTGCTGCGGCTCTCCAACGTGCTGGGACCCGCGGCTCCGCGCAGCAGCCTGCTGGGCGCGGTCGTACGACGGCTGCGGGAGGCCCTGGCCACCGGCGACACGGCCCGGCTGCCGCTCGACGCACCACTCGCGTACCGCGACTTCGTGGACGCCCGGGACGTCGCCTCGGCCGTGGCCTCGGCCGCCGCCCGCCCGGCCGGCCGGGCGGTCAACATCGGCGGCGGTACCCCCGTGCGGATCCGCCGGGTCATGGAGCGGCTCATCGAGATCAGCGGCGCGCCCGCCGAGATCGTCGAGCGGACCGGCGGGCGGCGTGCCCGCGACAACGGCGACTGGCAGCGGCTCGACCTCACCACCGCCGCCCACGCCCTCGACTGGGCACCCCGGCACACGCTGACGGACTCCCTGGACTGGGCCTGGTCGGCGGGCCAGGCCCCCTGACGCACACGGGCCAAGTGCCCTGACCCACAGGGGACGTGATCCGGTGCCTCCGGCCCGGTCGCGTTTCCCACCGCATTCGAGCCCGCCGGATCACGGTCCCCGGGACGAGGAAGGACATCGAGAAATGACAACGACGAACATGATGCCCGTGGCCGACGGTACGGCTCCGGGGAGTTCCCTGGAGCCGCTCGCCGGCCTCGTCGGCGGCCCGCGGGTCGACCACCTGCTGACCGCGGCCGCCCGGCGTGCCCCCGACCGTGTGGCCCTGCGCTCGGCCACCGAGGAGATCAGCTATGCCGCACTGGAGGCACTGACCGACCGGTGCGCGGCCATGGTGCAGGGGCTGGTGGACGGTCCCGGCGAGGTCGTGGCGATCGCGGGGCTGATGGACCCCGAGTTCGCACCGCTGTTCTTCGGCATCTCACGGGCGGGCAACGCCAGCGCCGTACTGAACCCGTTCCTGCCGGCGGAACGCCTCGCCCATGTGCTGACCACCTCCGGCGCCCGCGTCGCCGTACTGTCGCCGGAGATGTACGAGCGGATCGCCGAGGTACGAGGGCGGGCGCCCCTGCTGGAGACCGTCGTCCTCACCCGCCGCACCGAGGGGCTGGACGCTCTGCCCACCCTGGACGAACTGCTGGCGGCGGCGCCCGGGTCCGCGGATCCGGCCGGCGTCACCGAGGACCCCGACGCCCTCGCCTGCCTCCAGTTCACCAGCGGGACCACCGGCTCGGCGAAAGCCTGCCGGCTGAGCCATCGCAACCTCACCGTGAACGCCGCGCAGACCGTGTACGCGCAACAGGTCGACGAGTCGTCGGTCGTCTTCAACTGCCTGCCCACGTTCCATCTCATGCATCTGACGCTCGCGGTCACCGCTGTGGCGACACACGTACTGTGGCCCGGCGCGGACTCGGTCGCCTCGGTCCGGGCGGCCGACCGGCTGCGTGCGACCCACTACTACAGCCTGCCCGTGCGGCTCTCCCGGCTGGCCGCCGACCCGCTCCTCACCGGTCTCGAGGCGCCGGCACTGCGCGCGATCCTCTCCGGCGGCTCCTCGCTGCCGAAGCAGGCCGCGCTGGCCCTCGCCCAGCAGTTCGGCGTGCCGGTCGTCCAGGGCTACGGGCTGGCCGAGACCTCGCCGTCCATGCACCTGGGCACCCCGGACCGGCCGAAGCCCGGTTCGTGCGGGCAGGCCGTGCCCGGCGGCGAGACCCGGATCATCGACGTCGACACCCGCGAGGTGCTGCCGGCCGGTGCGAAGGGCGAGATCCAGGTCCGCGGACCCCAGCTCATGCAGGGCTATCTGGGCCGGTCCCTGGACCAGGACACCGACGCGGACGGCTGGTTCTCCACGGGCGACGTCGGCGTCCTCGACGAAGAGGGTTTCCTGTTCTGGACCGACCGCATCAAGGACACCTTCAAGTGCGACAACTGGCTGGTGTCCCCGACGGAGATCGAACGCGTGCTGCTGCGCCATCCGGCGGTCGAGGACTGCGTCGTCCTCGACACCCCCGACGAGGAGCGGGGAGCCGTGGCCTGCGCGCTCGTCGTCCCCCGTGACCGCGGGGCGGCCGCTCCGGACGACTTCGCCGCGTACGTCAATCCCAAGGTGCCGTACTACGAGGAACTGCGGCGGGTCGTCCTGGTGGACACGATCCCGCGGTCCGCCACGGGAAAGGTGGAACGCCGGCTGCTGCGCGACCGGTTGCTGGCCGGCGAACTCGGCTGAGACCTCGGACGCGGGGGCGGGGGGGGGGGGGCCGCCGCCCCCCCCCCCCCCCCGGGCCGGGGGGCCCCCCCCCCCCCCGCGCCCCCCCCAGGGGGGCCGAACGCGCCGCGGGCACCCCCCGCCGAGCGGGGGGGGGGGCGGG
>NZ_JBIRTJ010000048.1:0-2094 GCF_044334695.1 Streptomyces sp. NPDC020747
ACCCCTTCACCTCGGCGCGCGCGTGAATGATCGAGGCGGGGTGTTGTCGGTGCGGGTCAGCGTTCCACGGTGCCGATGAGTCGGCCTCGGGCGAGGACGGGTGCGGCGATGGAGGGCAGGAGGGCGCTGGGCCTTGCTTTGTCCGGTCCGGTTTTGCCGGGGACGGTGGCCAGGGGGGTCGCGAGGGCGAAGAGCTGGAAGGTGTAGTGGTGCGGTCCGTGGCCCTTGATGGGTGCGGGTCCGTGGTACCCGCGTCCGATGGTGGAGCGCAGCACCGTGACGCCGGGGGCGGGCTGCTGTGCGGCGAGGGCGCCGGGGGCGAGGTCGCGGACCGCCGGGTCGATGAGGACGACGCAGTGGACGGCGGGCTTGGGGGTGGGGACGTCGGTGTCCTCGACGACCAGCAGTAGTTGGGCGGTGCCCGCCGGCGGCGGGTTCCAGGCCAGGTGGGGGGAGAGGTTCTGGCCGCCCGCGTTCTTGGCGTGGTGCTCCGGCGGGATCGTGCCGCCGTGGTCGAAGTTCCGGCTGCTGAGGTCCAGCAGTTCGGGGCCGTGCAGGTTCGGGCGATTCCACGCGGCGTGGGTCTCGCCTGACCTGCGGTTCTTCAGCAGTCGGCCGAGGATGGCCATCGTGTTGCTCCCAGCGTGTCGAGGGTTTCATCGGTTTCATCGGGGGTGGCGGTTCCGCCGGGCTCGGGAGGATCCGTCCGGTGCTGTGGCGGTGTGCCTCGGCGTCCGTGCCGGTGTCAGTGGTGGTGAGGCCGGCCTGCGTGGCGCGGTGGTGGTCGGCCCCCAGGAGCTCAGGTGCTCAGGCGGTCTCCGGTGCTCAGGCGGTCTCAGGTGACTTGATGGCTTCTGGCTGCTTGACGGCTTCCGTCGGGGTGCGGCCGGGCAGCAGCAGGCTCAGTACGAGGGAGAGGGCGGTGAAGCCGGCTGCCCACCAGAATGCCTGGTCGAAGGCGTGCGCGGCCTGGGCCGCCGACCCCGGACGGTGGCGCAGGGCGATGTCGAGGATGACGGCGAGTACCGCGACGCCGAAGGACCCGCCGATCTGCTGTGTGATGCGGGTGATGATGCCGGCGTGCGGTATCTGGTCACGCCGAAGGCCGACGAACGCGGCCGCTTGCAGGGGAATGGACACGGCGGCGAGTCCGAAGCCACGGACCACGAGTACCGCCATCAGGAACCACTTGCTGGTCGTGGCCGAGGCCAGTGCGAAGGGCACGGTGGAGAGTCCGACGATCGCGAAGCCGGTGAAGGCGACCCACTTGGCCCCGATTCTGTCGCTGAGTCCGCCGGCCAGCGGGCGGCTCAGGAGCGCGCCGATGCCCAGGGGGGCGACCAGCAGGCCGGCGTGGAGCGCGTCGGCTCCGCGCACCTGCTGCCAGTACAGCGGCAGTAGTGCCATGCCGCCGTAGAGCGCGGCTCCGGACAGGAACATCGACGCGGATGCGGACGCGAGCGGGCGGTGCGTGAGCAGCCTGACGTCGACCAGCGCGTTGGCGGCGCGACGGACCGAGTACAGGGCGAATATCAGCAGCAGGAGTGCGCCGACCAGGAGTGGGGCGAACGAGTCGGTGCGGGCGAAGCCGCCTGCCTGCGAGGAGTTGGTGAGACCGAGCAGGATCGCGACCAGGCCGGGTGAGAGCAGCAGCCAGCCGAGGGTGTCGAAGCGCGGACGCGCGTCGGTGGCGTCCGGGTCCAGCATCCGCCAGGCGAGTATGAAGCCGACCACGCAGAACGGGACGTTCACCCAGAACAGCCACCGCCAGTCGAGCCAGTTCAGAAGGGCGCCGCCGATCACCGGGCCCACGATCGGTCCGACCACGAACGGCAGGGTGACGATCGACATCGTGCGCCCCAGTGCTCTGCCTGCCGCCGCTTGCATGATCATCGTCGAGAACAGCGGGAGCATGAGCCCCCCGCCGAACCCCTCGACGATCCTGAAGACGATGAGGCTTTCGGCGTTCCAGGCCAGGCTGCACAGAATCGAGCCGACCAGGAACACGGTCAGCGCGAACATCCACACCCGTCTGCCGCCGAAGCGGGACTGGGCCCAGCCCGCGAGCGGAATCGACACACCGAGCGCCAGCAG
>NZ_JBIRTJ010000049.1:0-1628 GCF_044334695.1 Streptomyces sp. NPDC020747
GGGTCTGTTCCGTAGTCGGTGGTGACGGTGAGTGCTCGCCTGTGATCATTGGGCGTGCATGATGCGAACACGCTTGTGGGAACGGTGTTTTCGGGGTTGTCGGCGTTGGTCATCGAGGATGTGGCGGACGGTGGCGAGATAGTCCGGGTCTCGGCTCGGACCCGGGATGTTCCCGTTCCCTGTCCGGTGTGCGGGGTGGTGACGGGGCGGGTCCACGGGTATCACGGCCGGACGGTGCGAGATGTGCCGGTCGACGGCCGGCAGGTCGTGGTCCGGGTGAGGATACGACGGCTGGTCTGTCCGGTCCTGGGCTGCAGACGGCAGACCTTCCGAGAGCAGGTCCCCGGGCTCCTGGAGCGCCATCAGCGCCGCACCACACGTCTGACCGGCCAGCTCTCCGAGCTGGTCAAGGAGTTATGCGGCCGGGCGTCCGCCCGACTCACCCGATCTCTGGCCGTACCCGTGTCGTACGCCTCGGCCCTGCGGCTGCTACGGCGGGTGCCCTTGCCGGAGGTGCGGATCCCGAGGGTAATCGGGGTCGACGACTTCGCCCTGCGGCGCCGACACAGCTACGCCACAATCATCATCAACGCCGAGACCGGTGAGCGAATCGAGGTGCTGCCCGGCCGCGAAGCCGCCACTTTGGAAGCCTGGCTGCGCGGACATCCGGGCATCGAGGCCGTGTGCCGGGACGGATCGGCCACCTACGCCGAGGCGGTCCGCCGAGCCCTGCCCGACGCGGTCCAGATCAGCGACCGCTGGCACCTGTGGCACAACCTCGCCGAGGCCGTCCGCAAAGAAGTCGCCGCGCACAGCACCTGCTGGGCGAAAGCGGGCCCGCCCCCGGCCGAGGGGGAGACAGGCCGCCACCACCCGCGAGCGCTGGCAGCAGGTCCACGCCCTGCGCGAGCGCGGAGTCGGACTTCTGGAGTGCGCGCGCCGCCTGAACCTGGCTCTCAACACCGTCAAGCGCTACGACCGCGTCGCCGAGCCCGAGCGCCTCATCCGCACCCCCAAGTACCGGCCCACCCTCGTCGATCCCTACCGCGATCACCTGCGCCGACGCCGGCTGGAGAACCCGGCCGTCCCCGTCACCCATCTCCTCCAGGAGATCAAGGAACTGGGCTACACCGGCAGCTCGAACCTGCTCGTCCGCTACATCAACCAGGGCCGCGTCGAGGCCGACCGGCCCGCACTCTCGCCCCGGCGCCTCGCCCGCTACCTGCTCACCCGCCCCGACCGCCTCAAGGACCACCAGCGGGAACGCATCGAGGCCGCCCGCACCGCCTGCCACGAAATGACCGCTCTGGCCGACCTCATCCACCACTTCGCCGTACTGCTGGATCCCGCCGACGGCAATGCCACCCTGCTGAGCACCTGGATCACCTCGGCCCAGGCCGAGGACCTGCCCCACCTGCATGCCTTCACCCGTGGCCTCGAGAAGGACCGCGCCGCAGTCGACGCCGCCCTCACCCTGCCGCACCACAACGGCGGCACCGAAGGCGTCAACAACAAAACCAAGCTGATCAAGCGCCAGATGTACGGCCGCGCGAGCTTCCCTCTCCTCCGCCACCGCATCCTCTTGGGCTGACGACACCCTCCGTCACCACCGACTACGGAACAGACCC
>NZ_JBIRTJ010000050.1:0-1558 GCF_044334695.1 Streptomyces sp. NPDC020747
GCGGCCCTTCGGCCTCGGCGACCCGGCCGCCGTCCTGTACCGCACCGTGCACGAGGAACCCGACGTGCCCGGCCTCGACCGGCTGCCGCTCCCGCTGCGTACGGCGATCACCGGCTGCCTGGCCAAGGACCCCGCCGGACGACCCACGGCGGCCGAACTCGCCCGCTCCCTACGGGATGTCGATCAGAGGGCGACCGGTCCCGATCAACAGGCCGCTCCCCATCAACAGGCCACCTCCGCCGAGGGGTTCGCCTCCGCCACCTCGGCCGACTGGCTCCCCTCCGCCGTACTGCGCCTGGTCGCCGACCGCTCCGCCCGAGCCCTGGACCCGCCGCCCCGGCAGAGCGGCCCCACGGCCCTACTGGAACCCACCGTCGTGGGCGAGGGACGCGCGCCTTCCCGGCGTCGGATCCTCGCCATCGGCGGCTCGGCCGTCGCGGTCCTCGCCGCGTCCGGCACCGCGATCCTGCTGACGAATCGTCAGGACACCACGCCCGGCGGCGCGGCGCAGAACCTGCCCGCCCATGTCATCGGCTTCCAGGCTGCCCTGACGGGTGATCAGAAAGTGGTCGGACTGGCGCAGGAGCGCGGTGCCCGGCTCGCCGTGGCCGCCCACAACGCCCGCGAGAACACCCGCTTCCGGCTCGCCCTCACCTCTTACGATGACCGGGGCGAGGCCGGGCGGGCGAAGGAAGGGGCCCGCGAGCTGCTCACCGAGCGGTCCCTGTGCGCGGTGATCGGCCCCACCACCGTCGCCGCCGCCCGCGCAGCGGTCCCCCTGTACGGGGAGGCGTTCGTGCCGGTCCTGCTCGTCTCGGCCGACTACGACGCATTGGGGCTGTCCTCGGCCACGGAACGCACCCTCTGCGTGACCACGGCCCCGAGCAGGTACCGGACCCTGCCGGTGCTCGCCTACCTGACCTGGGTCCGCAAGGTCGAGCGCACCGCCGTCGTCCAGGACCAGGCCGCGCCCCAGATGGCCGAGACCGCGCGCGGCCTGCGAGAGACACCGCCCAGTGAGGGCACCGCCACGGTCCACCCGGTGGCGTCCGGCACAGACGACTTCGGCCCGGCCGTCGCCGCCGCGCTGGCCACGCGACCCGAGGCCGTCGTCTACGCGGGCACTTCGCCGACCCGGGCCGCGGCCTGTGCCCGCGCGCTGGCCACCGCGGGTTTCACCGGTCCCCGGGTGACCTTCGAATCCGTCATGCGCCCGGCCTTTCTGGAAGCCGCCGGCGAGGCCGCCGAGGGCTGGGTGTTCGGAGCGCCCTACAGCGAACCGCAGTCGTCGGACAGCAAGGCCGCCCGTGCCTTCACCTCCGCGTACCGCGACCGCTACGGCGCGTCTCCCGCCCGCTGGGCCGCCGAAGCCTACGACGCGGTGGGTCTGATCGCCGCTTCCCTGGACGCCCATGGCGGCGGCGCCGGCATCACCCCCGGGCAGGTCACCGAACGGCTCTTCAAACTCAGCTACGACGGCGTGGCCAAGCCCATCCGCTTCAACCAGGACATCACCCACGGACTCAGACCCGAGAACACGAGCTTCCTGTACCAGGTC
>NZ_JBIRTJ010000051.1:0-1554 GCF_044334695.1 Streptomyces sp. NPDC020747
GGGGGGGGTGCCTCTATGTCTTTCGTCAAGGCGCCCAGGTTTGGTTTGGGGTGGTTTGACTTGCTGGGGTCATGCGGCGAGTTCGATGTCCTTGGGGACGCGGGGTTCGTAGAAGGTGCCGTCGCGGAGCATGGCGAACAGGACGCTGATGCGTTGGCGGGCCAGGCGGAGGAGGGCTTGGGTGTGGGTTTTGCCGCGGGCGCGTTGCTTGTCGTAGTAGGCGCGGGAGGCGGGGTCGGCGTTCATGCAGGCGAAGGCGGAGAGGAACATGGCGCGTTTGAGCTGCCGGTTTCCGCCTCTGGGGGCGTGTTCGCCGTGGATCGAGGTCCCGGACGACTTCGTGGTGGGGGCGAGGCCGGCGTAGGAGGCGAGGTGGGCGGCGGTGGGGAAGCTGGTGCCGTCGCCGACGGTGACCAGCAGGACGGCGGCGGTCCTGACGCCGACGCCGGGCATCGAGGTCAGGACCGGGGAAAGAGGGTGGGCCTCCAGCAGGGCGTTGAGCTGGGCTTCCATGGCCCGGCGTTGTTCATGGACGGCCGCAAGGGAGCGGGCCAGGGACGGGATCACGACATCGAGGGTGCCGGTCCCGGGCACGACGACGGTCTGTTCGTCCAGCGCGTCGAAGACGTCGTCAATCAGCCGGGTGGCCATGCGGGGGGCTTTGGGCCGGATCACTTCGACGAGTCTGCGGCGTCCGGCTTTGCGCAGGGCTGCGGGGGATCCATAGCGTTCCAGCAGCCAGGTGACGCCCTGGTGGTCCAGGCGGGGGCCGAGGACGCGTTCCAGCGACGGGTGGAACTGGGTGAGCAGGCCGCGTATGCGGTTGGAGGTGCGGGTGGCCTCGGCCGCGAGGTCCTGGTCGAAGCCGACAAGGACGGTCAGCTCGGCGGTGATGCCGTCGGTCAGTTCCAGCGAGCGCAGGGTGTGCGGCATCGTCCGGGCGGCGTCCGCGATCACGGCGGCGTCCTTCGCGTCGGTCTTGGCCTCGCCCGGGTAGAGGTCGGCGATCCGGCGCATGGCGAGTCCGGGCAGGTAGGCGACCTTGCAGCCCGCGTCGCGGGCGACGGTCAGCGGGAGGGCGCCGATCGAGGCCGGCTGGTCCACGATCACCAGGACGGTGCCGAACTTCGCGGTCAGCTTCTCGAACACGGCCCGCAGCTTCGGCTCACTGTTGGACAGCTGCTTGTCGAAGACCTTCTTCCCTGCCGGGGTCAGCCCGTGGCCGTGATGAGCACTCTTGCCGACGTCCAGGCCGAGGAACACGCCCACGTCTTCGGTGTCGAACATCGCGCCCTTCCAGGGGAGTTGAACGTGCCGGCCTCGGCATCGGTGTCGTACTCGCGCATCCACGTTATGCAGACCTGCCATCCGCGATCAGTCCAGCATTGCGCCGGACCGGGTGGCGGCCGGACCTCTGATCAGCGTCTCCGACGGCACCTCCCGGGCCCGGTGACACCACCCCCCAGGTCATGCCTTCGACAGGGGGGAACAGTCATGCCGGGCCCGGAGGCCAGCGGCCCTCTTGCAGGACCGCGAAAAACATAACGGGGGGGG
>NZ_JBIRTJ010000052.1:0-1396 GCF_044334695.1 Streptomyces sp. NPDC020747
CAGGGGCATTGCGTGATTGGGATTGGTCCGGTTCGCCGGTCTCGTGAGTGACGTGGCGTCATGTCCGTTGTGCAGCAAGGGGACCGGGAGAGCAGAGCAGGCACGGTGCTGGTGATCATGTGGTTGTCGAGACCCATGAGAACCGAGCGAGACCGTGCCTGCCCGAACATCATCGCCCATCCCTTCCGCACGGGAGCGACTGGGCTCCCCGACTGATCCCCTCACCTCAAGCGATGTCGCTGACCTGCGGCGTTTCCTGACCGTGGTCGCCGATCCCCGCGATGCACGAGGGCTGCGATATCCGGCCCTCGCGTTGCTGTGCGCAGCCGTCTCGGCGGTGCTGACCGGGGCTCGCTCGCTCATCGCGATCAGCGAGTGGATCACGGATGCCCCGCAGCACGTGCTGGGCATCCTCGGCTTCGCTGCCGATCCACTCACCGGTCTGCGGCCGGTGCCGCACGCCGCAACTGTGCGCCGCCTGCTGCAGCGTGTGGACGGTGACGCGCTGGACGCGGCGATCAGCGCGTATCTGCAGGCCAGAACACCGCACCCGGTCGATCCGGAGGCGGAGAGAGGGCCGGTGCGACGAGTGATCGCGGTCGACGGCAAGGTGGTCCGCGGATCGCGAACGGCAACGGCCGCGGCGATCCAGCTGCTGGCGGCGATGGACCACCACGGCGTGGTCCTGGCCCAGCGGCAGGTCGCTTCCAAGAGCAACGAGATCCCCTCCTTCGTGCCCCTTCTGAGCGGCCTGGATCTGCGCAACACGGTAGTGACCACCGATGCGCTGCACACCCAGCACGGTCACGGGGCCCATCTGACCGGCTGCGGCGCTCACTACTTGGCTGTGGTGAAGAAAAACCATCCGGGCTTGTATGCCCAGGTCAGGGAGCTGCCCTGGCGGGACATCCCGCTCGGGCACCGCACACGCGACCACGCCCACCACCGCGACGAGATCCGCCGGCTCAAGGCTGCCGCGTTCAGCCACCTCGACTACCCCGGCGCCCGCCAGGCGATCCAAGTCGTACGGTGGCGACGCGACTTGAGCACCGGAAAGCTGACCATCGAGCGCGTCCATCTGATCACCAGCCTGAGCGTCTTCGACGCCACCTCCACCGAACTCGCCACCTGGATCAGAGGCCATTGGGGCATCGAGAACCTCCTGCACCATGTCCGGGACCGCACCTTCGGCGAGGACGACTCCAAGGTCCGCACCGGCACCCTGCCCCGCGCCATGGCCTCCCTGCGCAACCTCGCCATCAGCCTCTTCCGCCAGGACGGCCAGACCAACATCGCAGCCGCCCTCCGCCACACCGGCCGCGACTACCACCGGCCCCTACGAGCCCTCGGCCTCACCTGACGAACCCAGACAGATCCCGATCATGCAATGACCCTG
>NZ_JBIRTJ010000053.1:0-1376 GCF_044334695.1 Streptomyces sp. NPDC020747
TGAGCTGGGGGTGGCCGCAGAGACCAGCGAGAAGCGACTGTTTACTAAAAACACAGGTCCGTGCGAAGCCGTAAGGCGATGTATACGGACTGACGCCTGCCCGGTGCTGGAACGTTAAGGGGACCGGTTAGTCACATTTCGGTGTGGCGAAGCTGAGAACTTAAGCGCCAGTAAACGGCGGTGGTAACTATAACCATCCTAAGGTAGCGAAATTCCTTGTCGGGTAAGTTCCGACCTGCACGAATGGCGTAACGACTTCTCGACTGTCTCAACCATAGGCCCGGTGAAATTGCACTACGAGTAAAGATGCTCGTTTCGCGCAGCAGGACGGAAAGACCCCGGGACCTTTACTACAGTTTGATATTGGTGTTCGGTTCGGCTTGTGTAGGATAGCTGGGAGACTGTGAAGTGCGGGCGCCAGCCCGTGTGGAGTCGTCGTTGAAATACCAGTCTGGTCGTGCTGGATGTCTAACCTGGGTCCGTGATCCGGATCAGGGACAGTGTCTGATGGGTAGTTTAACTGGGGCGGTTGCCTCCTAAAGAGTAACGGAGGCGCCCAAAGGTTCCCTCAGCCTGGTTGGCAATCAGGTGTTGAGTGTAAGTGCACAAGGGAGCTTGACTGTGAGACCGACGGGTCGAGCAGGGACGAAAGTCGGGACTAGTGATCCGGCGGTGGCTTGTGGAAGCGCCGTCGCTCAACGGATAAAAGGTACCCCGGGGATAACAGGCTGATCTTCCCCAAGAGTCCATATCGACGGGATGGTTTGGCACCTCGATGTCGGCTCGTCGCATCCTGGGGCTGGAGTCGGTCCCAAGGGTTGGGCTGTTCGCCCATTAAAGCGGTACGCGAGCTGGGTTTAGAACGTCGTGAGACAGTTCGGTCCCTATCCGCTGTGCGCGTAGGAATATTGAGAAGGGCTGTCCCTAGTACGAGAGGACCGGGACGGACGAACCTCTGGTGTGCCAGTTGTCCTGCCAAGGGCATGGCTGGTTGGCTACGTTCGGGAGGGATAACCGCTGAAAGCATCTAAGCGGGAAGCCTGCTTCGAGATGAGTATTCCCACCAACTTGATTGGTTAAGGCTCCCAGTAGACGACTGGGTTGATAGGCCGGATGTGGAAGCCTCGTAAGGGGTGAAGCTGACTGGTACTAATAGGCCGAGGGCTTGTCCTCAGTTGCTCGCGTCCACTGTGTTGGTTCTGAAACCACGAACAACCCCATACCCGTGTGGCCACGCGGTGTGGTGCGGTATTCACAGTTTCATAGTGTTTCGGTGGTCATAGCGTGAGGGAAACGCCCGGTTACATTCCGAACCCGGAAGCTAAGCCTTACAGCGCCGATGGTACTGCAGGGGGGACCCTGTGGGAGAGTAGGAC
>NZ_JBIRTJ010000054.1:0-1243 GCF_044334695.1 Streptomyces sp. NPDC020747
CTAGTGCTGTGACCGTGTTGGTTCGCCGGGTTTGTCAGGCTGCGGTGGTGAGGGGGCGTCCGCCCCAGCGGATGCCTTTCTCGCTGCGGATGCGGGCGCGTTCCTTGCGTTCGGCGGCCAGGACGTCGCGATGGCGGGCGTTGGCGTTGCGCCAACGCAGGTAAGCGTGCAGGGCCCGGGTCTGCACGGTGTGGTTGGGGTGGTTCGAGTTGGCGATGGTGAACTGCCGCAGCGGCCCGAAGTGGGCCTCGATCGGGTTCGCCCAGGAGGCGTAGGTCGGGGTGAAGCACAGCTCGACCTTGTTCTTCCGCGCCCAGCGGCGGATGTCGGTGCCCTTGTGGGCGGACAGGTTGTCGAGGATCACGTAGATGGGGGCACCGTCCGGGCGGGCGGCGCGGATCGACTTCAGCGCGGCCAGCGTGTTCACGGCGCCCTTCTTGCGGTGGTTGACGCCCCACAGGCGGTCGTCGCCGACCGAGTAGCAGCCGTGGAAGTACCGGACGCCGTGGGTGCGGTGGTAGGTCGCCGGCAGCCGGTCGGGGTGTCCTTGTCCGGCCCAGCCCGAGCCCGCAGTGGGCCGGATCCCGAGCGGGCCGAACTCGTCGAAGGCGAAGACCCGGTCCGGGAAGCGGTCCAGGACTTCCTCGATGCGGTCGAGCTTGGCGTCGCGCTCGGGATCCGGGGACTCCTTCCACGTCTTGGTGCGCTGGAAGGTGATGCCGCGGCGGGCGAGCAGGCACCGTAACGCCTCGCGGCCGATGCGGATCACCCGGCCGTGCACTTTCCGCAGGTAGGCGACCAGCTTGCGCAGTGACCAGCGGGTGAAAGGCTGGCCGAGCTTGACCGGGCGGGTGGTGGCCGTCGCGATGACGAAGTCCTCGTCGTCATCGCTGAGTTGGCGGGGACGGCCTCCCGCCCATTGAGGGTCCAGGCAGGCCAGGCCGATCTCGTTGAAGCGATGGATCACGTCCCGGACGGTGTCCTCGTCGGCCTGCACCAGCTGGGCGATCACCGGCACCCGGTTCCCGCCGGCCGAGGCCAGCAGCATCATCGCCCGCCGGTAACGCACCGTGCTGGTGCTGCCCCGGCGCACGATCTGCTGCAGCTTCTGCCCCTCCTGGTCGGTCAGTCTGCGCACGCGGACAGGATCGGCCACCGCTCCTCCAGCGATCGGATCGGACGTCACCGCACATCCAACCGCCACGACCGCCGACCCGGCGAACCAACGCGGCCACAGCACTAG
>NZ_JBIRTJ010000055.1:0-1141 GCF_044334695.1 Streptomyces sp. NPDC020747
CCAGATGTACGGCCGCGCGAGCTTCCCTCTCCTCCGCCACCGCATCCTCTTGGGCTGACGACACCCTCCGTCACCACCGACTACGGAACAGACCCCGGCGTGCGGTGTGCGGTGTGTGCGGGACGCCCGACTGCGGCGTACCAGACCAGGGCCGCACATATGAAGGCCGTCGCCGCGGAGGCCAGTGACCTTGTGAGGGTGTCGTTCCGTGCGCCGGAAACGAGGGCGACGGCCAGTGCCAGCGTCAGGGTGAGGACGGGCAGCGCACGGGGGCTCCGCGTGGCGCCTGGCGCGGCGGCTGGCGCGGCGGCTGGCGCGGCGGCTGGCGGCAGCAGCCAGGTTGCGAGGCCGTAACAGGCACAGGCCAACAGTGTGGCTCCCAGCACTTCGCTGGGCCGGTGGCCGCCCATGGTTGCGCTGTAGGCGGCGATGCAGGCGAGCCACAGCACACCAGCCGTGGCGACGTAGGGGCGGATGCGGGGGGAAACCACGAGGACGGCGGCGAGGGTCAGCGCGGCGGGGATGGCCGTGTGCCCGCTGGGGAAACCCTGATCAAGGAGATTCTCGCGCACCCCCACCAGATCGGGGCGGGGCAGGATGGTCGATTTGAGCACCTCCTTGCCTCCGGTCGTGAGAATGACGACCCCGAGCGCCGCGCACCCCTGCCGCCAGCACCGCCGCACCAGGGTGAGGACCACGATGACGGCCAGGCCCACCATCAGGGTGGGCTTGGCGCTCAATTCCATCGGAGGCAGGGGCGTCGAGCCGTAGGCCGCTCCTGACAGGGGGTAGATCCATGCGTCTTCGCTGTCATCTGTACCGAGATCAAACAGGGCGTTCTCAGCCCGTTGCCCCCACGGGGTGCAGATGGCGAGCAGGTAGACCGTCAGGAAACCCAGCGTGTATAGCAGAGCCGGCATCCACGACCGTGCCGTACGCGACGGGCTGGGGTCGTCGGGGGCCTCGGGGGCCTGCCTTGAGGCCCCCGGACGGTGCGCGGGCAGGATCGGAGAATCGTGCTGAGTCATCGCTCTCTTTCTTCCGTGGGGGGGGGTGCCTCTATGTCTTTCGTCAAGGCGCCCAGGTTTGGTTTGGGGTGGTTTGACTTGCTGGGGTCATGCGGCGAGTTCGATGTCCTTGG
>NZ_JBIRTJ010000056.1:0-1087 GCF_044334695.1 Streptomyces sp. NPDC020747
CTAGGGCCTGTGTGAGGTCGTGATCAATCTCGGGTTCTGGTCCCGTGCGGGGCCGGGACCTGGTAGGACGCTGGGTGTGACACGTAGGCAACTCACCGACGAGCAGTGGGAGTTCATCGTGCCGTTCCTGCCGATAGGCGAGTACGGTCCGTACCCCGAGCGGCTGCGGGATCAGTTCGAGGGGGTGATCTGGCGGTTCCGGTCCAGCGCCCAGTGGCGCGAGATGCCTGCCGAGTTCGGACCGTGGCCGACGGTCTACGGACGCTTTCGTGTCTGGCGGGACGCCGGGGTCTTCTCAGCTCTTCTGGAAAGCGTGATCACCGAAGCCGCCCGCCGTGGACAGACGGACTTGTCCCTGGTCGGCGTGGACTCCACCACTGCCCGCGCCCACCACGACGCAGCCGGGATGCGCATCGGCAAGGAGGTCATGGACGCCCTGGAGGAAGCCGCCGCCGAACAGGAGCGGGCCCGGCAAAAAGGGGCGGCACGCCGGAACAGAACGGACAGGACGGTAGGGACGACCCCGAGCAGGAAGAGCGACGGCGTATCAGGCGGCGGCGCAAGCTCCGCTTGAACCAAGCCCTGCTCGGCAGATCCCGTGGCGGACTGACGAGCAAGATTCATCTCGCCGCTGACCGCAAGTGCCGTCCGCTGTCACTCGTACTGACCGCAGGACAGGCCGCCGACAGCCCGCAGTTCGTCCCCGTGCTGCAGAAAATACGGATCCGTCTGCCTGTCGGCCGCCCTCGGACCAGGCCCGGCGCTGTTGCCGCGGACAAGGCCTACTCGTCCCGCGCTAACCGTTCTTACCTGCGCGGACGCGGCATCAAGGCGGTGATCCCGGAGAAGAGGGACCAGACCGCCAACCGGAAGAAGAAGGGCTCCGGCGGCGGTCGGCCCATCAGCCACGACGGCGATCTTTACAAGGAGAGGAACTCCGTCGAGCGCCTGATCAACAAGCTCAAGGCCTGGCGAGGCATCGCCACCCGATACGACAAGTCGCCCGAGAGCTACCTCGCCGGCCTCCACCTCCGTGCCTCAATGATCTGGATCAACGACCTACTGAAGGCAACTGGCTGATCACAAC